>JBGAKY010000107.1:0-12026 GCA_044224175.1 Rubrivivax sp.
ACCATGCCCTGCGTCAGCAGCCGGGTGAAGGGCTCGGCGCACTTCACCAGGCCCAGGTCGCGCATCACCTTGGTCCAGAAGCGCGCGTACAGCAGGTGCAGGATGGCGTGCTCGATGCCGCCGATGTACTGGTCCATGCCCGGTGCCGCACCCTGCGCGTTCGCGCCGGGCATCCAGTACTGCGTGCCCTCGGCCACCATCTTCTCGGTGTTGGCCGGATCGCAGTAACGCATGAAGTACCACGACGAATCGACGAAGGTGTCCATCGTGTCCGTCTCGCGCCGCGCCGGCTTGCCGCACTGCGGGCAACCCACGTTCAGGAACGAGGCGCACTTGTTCAGCGGGTTGCCGCTGCCGTCGGGCACCAAGTCCTCGGGCAGCAGCACCGGCAGGTCCTTCTCGGGCACCGGCACGCTGCCGCAGCTGTCGCAGTGGATGATGGGGATCGGCGTGCCCCAGTAGCGCTGGCGGCTGATGCCCCAGTCGCGCAGGCGCCAGGTGGTCTTCTTCTCGCCCAGGCCCTTGGCTTCCAGCGCCTTCGCGACCGCGTCCACCGCGTGCTGGTAGTGCAGGCCGCTGTAGTTGCCCGAGTTGACGGTGACGCCGCGCGTCTTGTCGGCGTACCAGTCCTGCCAGTGGTCGTAGCTGAAATGCTCGCCGTCGACATGCACCACCTGGCGGATGTCGATGCCGTACTTCTTCGCGAACGCGAAATCGCGCTCGTCGTGCGCCGGCACGCCCATCACGGCGCCGTCGCCGTAGCTCATCAGCACGTAGTTGCCCACCCACACCGGCACGTGGGCGCCGGTGAGCGGGTGCGTCACGTGCAGGCCGGTCGGGCGGCCTTCCTTTTCCTTCAGCGCCAGTTCGGCTTCAGTGGTGCCGCCCTTCTTGCATTCCTCGATGAAGGCGGCCAGCGCGGGGTCGGCCTTCGCGGCGTGCGTGGCCAGCGGGTGTTCCGGCGCCACGGCGCAGAAGGTGACGCCCTTGATGGTGTCGGCGCGCGTGGTGAACACGTACATGCGGCCACCCTGGATGGGCTCGCCCGCCTCGTCGCGGATGTCGTGCGTGAAGGCGAAGCGCACGCCTTCGCTCTTGCCGATCCAGTGCTCCTGCATCAGCCGCACGCGTTCGGGCCAGCCTTCCAGGTAGTGCGGGTGGGTGCTGTCGTTGACGCCGGCGAGCAGTTCGTCGGCGTACTTCGTGATCGCCAGGTAGTAGCCCGGGATCTCCCGCTTTTCCACGATGGCGCCGCTGCGCCAGCCGCGGCCGTCGACCACCTGCTCGTTGGCCAGCACGGTCTGGTCGACCGGGTCCCAGTTGACGACCTGGGTCTTCTTGTAGGCGATGCCCTTCTCGAGCATCTTCAGGAAGAACCACTGGTTCCACTTGTAGTAGCCGGGGTCGCAGGTGGCGACCTCGCGCGTCCAGTCGAAGGCCAGGCCCAGCGGCTGCATCTGGGCCTTCATGTCGGCGATGTTCGCGCGTGTCCACTGCGCCGGCGGCACGCCGTTGTCGATGGCGGCGTTCTCGGCCGGCAGGCCGAAGGCGTCCCAGCCCATGGGCATGAGGACGTTGAAGCCCTTCATGCGCAGGTAGCGCGCCATCATGTCGTTGATGGTGTAGTTGCGCACGTGCCCCATGTGCAGCTTGCCGCTGGGGTAGGGCAGCATGGAGCAGGCGTAGAACTTGGGCCGGTCCGCGGCCTCGACGACGCGCCAGGCCTGGCGGGCGGTCCAGTGGGCCTGCGCGGAGGCCTCGACTTCGGCGGGGACGTACTTGTCGTTCATCCCCTGGATTCTAAGGAACGCTACTTGCTGGAAGCTTCCGTCACGAAGCCGATCCGGCTCAGGCCGGCATCCTGGACCAGGCCGATCAGTTCCGCCACCCGGCCGTAGGGCACGCTCTTGTCGGCGCGCAGCTGCACTTCGGTGCTGCGGTCGTGGCCGGCGGCGGCGCGCACGCGCTGCTGCAGCTGCAGCGCGTCGACCTTCTCGTCGCCGAAGTAGAACTGGCCGTCGGTGCCGATGGCCAGCGCCAGGAAGGCCGGCGCGTCGCTGGGCTGCGCGCCTTCGGCCTTGGGCAGGTCGAGCTTGAGGCTGGTGGTCATGAGCGGCGCGGTGATCATGAAGATCACCAGCAGCACCAGCATCACGTCGATGAGCGGCGTCATGTTGATCTCGCTCATCGGCTGGGAACCGGGGCTGCGCTCGAGGCGGCCGAAGGCCATGTCAGGCCTCCTTCGCGCCGTCCAGCGCCATCTCGCGCAGGTCGTGCGCGAAGCCCTCCAGTTCGGCTTCGCAGGCGGCGACCCACTTGCCGAACACGTTGAAGGCCAGCACCGCCGGAATGGCCACCGCAATGCCGGCGGCCGTCATGATGAGCGCTTCGCCCACCGGCCCGGCGACCTTCTCGATCGTGATGCTGCCGGCCGCCGCGATGGCCACCAGCGCGTGGTAGATGCCCCAGACGGTGCCGAACAGCCCCACGAAGGGCGCCGTGCTGCCCACCGAAGCCAGGATCACCTGGCCGAACTGCAGGTGCGCCAGCGCGCGGTGCAGCGCGTCGCGCAGGCGCCGCGTGAGCTGCGATTCGAGCCGCCCGTCGCCCTGCAGCGTGCCGGCGGCGGGGCTGGCGGTGGCGGCGTCCAGCAGCGGCAGCAGCACCTGTTCGCGGTCCATCGCGGCCAGGCGGGTGCGGCCGTCGGCCAGGCTGGCCGCTTCCCAGAAGGCGGGCACGGCGCGATCGATGTCGCGTGCCGCGCGCCGCAGCAGCCAGCCCTTCCAGAGGATCAGCACCCAGGCCGCGACCGACATCGCCAGGAGGGCGACCGCCACCGCGCGGCCGACGCCGTCGCTGCGGTTCCAGAAGTCGGCCAGTCCCTCCATCGCCGGCTTCAGTTCCTGAAGCCCAGCACGTCGGCCATGTCGTACAGGCCCGGGCCGCGGCCGGCCAGGAAGCGCGCCGCGCGCAGGCTGCCTTCGGCGTAGTTGGCGCGGCTGTTGCTGCGGTGCGTGATCTCGATGCGCTCGCCGGTGCCGGCGAAGAGCACGGTGTGGTCGCCCACGATGTCGCCGCCGCGGATGGTGGCGAAGCCGATGCTGCCCGGCTTGCGTTCGCCGGTGTGGCCTTCGCGCGCGAAGACGCCGTCGGTCTTCAGGTCGCGGCCCAGGGCCCGCGCGACCACCTCGCCCATGGCCAGCGCGGTGCCGCTGGGGGCGTCGACCTTGTGGCGGTGGTGGGCTTCGATGACTTCGATGTCGTAGCCTTCGGACAGCGAACGCGCCGCCAGGTCCAGCAGGCGCAGCACGACGTTGACGCCGACACTCATGTTGGGCGCGAAGACGATGCCGATGTCCCGGGCCGCGGCGCCGATGGCGGCCTTGCCTTCCGGGCCGATGCCGGTGGTGCCGATGACGCAGCGCACACCGCGTTGGCGGCAGGCGGCCAGGTGGGCCAGCGTGCCTTCGGGGCGGGTGAAGTCGATCAGCACCTGCGCACCGGCCAGGCCCAGCGCCGGGTCGGCGGTGATGGCCACGCCGGTGCTGCGGCCGAGCGCGCTGCCGGCGTCCTGGCCCAGGGCGGGGCTGCCGGCCACGTCCAGCGCGCCGGCCAGCCGAAGGTCGGGGCTGGCGAGCACGGCTTCGATCAGCATGCGGCCCATGCGGCCGGAGGCGCCGGCGATGGCGACGCCCAGCTTCGTTTCGGTCACGTGCCCTCCAGCGGCGGGTAGTCGCGCACCGGGCCGGCGGGTTCCGGCGCGGCGGCCGGGGCCTCGGCGCGGGGCGCCTGCGGCAGCGCCTTGCGTTCCTCTTCGGTGAGTTCCAGCGCCGGCACCTTGCCGACCTTCTCGCTCGTGATGGAGGCGACGAAGTCGCGTTCCGAGGGCAGTTCGCCGGCGTCCACCTTGCTGGCCACGTCGCCTTCGAAGAAGACCGTGACGCTGCGGCGCTGCGCCTCGGCGCCGGGGCGGCGGATCGAGAAAACGTAGTCCCAGCGGGCGGCGTGGAAGGGGTCGGTCAGCAGCGGCGTGCCCAGCGCGTCGCGCACCTGGTTGCGCGACATGCCGGGGCGCACCTGGGCCAGCATCTCCCTGGTGACCACGTTGCCCTGCACGATGTCGATGCGGTAGGGCGTGATGACGCCGAACAGGCTGTCGGTGGACTGCAGCGATTCGCACCCGGCCAGCATCAG
Source organism: Rubrivivax sp. (assembly GCA_044224175.1). Classification (GTDB taxonomy): domain Bacteria; phylum Pseudomonadota; class Gammaproteobacteria; order Burkholderiales; family Burkholderiaceae_C; genus Rubrivivax. The sequence continues at coordinate 4,195 of JBGAKY010000107.1, forward strand.
CGCCGCGGCAGGAAGACAGAACATGAGGCGCATCAGACGCATTCGGTGCACGGCTGGCTATGATCGGCGGATTCTAGCCATGCAGTCCTGGCGGGGCGGCCCATGTCGAACGCGGAAGAACTCAAGCACAGCGGCCTGAAGGCGACGCTGCCGCGCATCAAGATCCTCGAGGTCTTCCAGCGCACCGAACGGCGCCACATGACGGCCGAAGACGTCTACAAGGCCTTGCTCGCCGAAGGCGCCGACATCGGCCTGGCCACCGTCTACCGGGTGCTGATGCAGTTCGAGCAGGCCGGGTTGCTGTCGCGCAGCAACTTCGAGAGCGGCAAGGCGGTCTTCGAGCTGAACGAAGGCCACCACCACGACCACCTGGTCTGCCTGACCTGCGGCCGGGTGGAAGAGTTCTACGACCCCGAGATCGAGCAGCGCCAGCGCCAGATCGCGGAAACGCGCGGCTTCGAGCTCAACGAGCATTCGCTGGCGCTGTACGCGCGCTGCACCAAGCCCACCTGCCCGCACCGGCCGCCGAAGTAGCCGCGCCCTCAGGATTCCTTCTGGTCCTTCTCCATCGCGCGCTGGTGGCGCTCGATGAACTCCCGGTAGGTGTCGATGCCGCGCAGCTGCAGCACGGTGTTGCGCACCGCCGCTTCGACCAGCACCGCCAGGTTCCGGCCGGCGTCGACCGCGATCACCACCTTGCGCACCGGGATGCCCAGGATCTCCTCGTACAGAGGCTCGTAGGGCAGGCGCTCGAACTCGCGCTCCATCGTCTCCTTGCGCACCAGGTGCACGATCAGGCGCAGCCGCATCTTCCGCCGCACGGCGGTCTCGCCGAAGATGGCCTTGATGTCCAGCAGGCCGATGCCGCGCACTTCCAGCAGGTTGAGCAGGAGTTCGGGGCAGCGCCCTTCCAGCGAGGTCTGGCTGATGCGGTACAGGTCCACCGCGTCGTCGGCCACCAGGCCGTGGCCGCGGCTGATGAGTTCCAGCCCCAGTTCGCTCTTGCCCAGCCCGCTCTCGCCGGTGAGCAGCACGCCCAGGCCCAGGATGTCCATGAACACGCCGTGGCGCGTGGTGCGGTCGGCGAACAGGTGCGACAGGTACGTCCGCACGACGTCGATGACGTGGCCGGCCGATTCGCGGGTGACGAACAGCGGGATCTCGGCGCGGTCGCACATCGCCACCAGGCGATCCGGCGGCGCCACGTCGTCGGCGACGATGATCACCGGCGGCTCCAGCGTCACGATGCGCGAGATGCGGCGCTCCTGCGCCTCGGGATCGGCGTTCGAGAGATAGCCCACCTCCCGCCGGCCGACGATCTGCACCCGGTAGGGATGGATGTAGTTCAGGTAGCCCACCAGGTCGGCGGCCGAGCGCGCGTCGCGCACGGCGGCTTCGTCGAAGCGGCGTTCGGGGTGTGCGTGACCGGCGATCCACTCCCAGTGCATCGCCTCCCGGTGCGCTTCGAACAGCGCTTCGGCGCTGATCGATGTCGGTTTCATGCCGGCAGCGGCATCAGGCGACCGACTTCAGGGGTTCCCAGTCGGAAATGAGCTTGTGCACGCCGGCGGCGTCGGGCTCGGTCTTGAGCCGCTCGCGCAATTCCCGGTCGGACAGCATCTCGGCGATCTCGGACAGGATCTCCAGGTGACGCTGCGTGGCCGCTTCGGGCACCAGCAGGAAGATCAGCAGCGAGACCGGTTCGTCGTCCGGCGCGTCGAAGGGGATGGCCTGCTGGACGCGCACCACGGCCGCCAGCGGGTTCTTCAGGCCCTTGATGCGCCCGTGCGGGATGGCCACCGCGTGCCCGAGGCCGGTGGAGCCCAGTCGTTCGCGGGCGAACAGGTTGTCGGTGACGGTGCCACGCGCGATGGCGTGCTGGTTCTCGAACAGGAGGCCGGCCTGCTCGAAGACGCGCTTCTTGCTGGTCGCGTCCACGTTCACCAGCACATTGCTGGCGGGCAGGATCGCAGCGAGACGGTTCATCGAGTCGGCCCCCCGGGGGCAGACCGCTTGCGCGCTGCGGCCGCCACGGAATGTTACTTGGCGATGAATGATAGCAACGGGGGGGTTCTTCGCTGCCGCGCTTGGGCACCCCAGGCATGGGGTTTCGCCAACTCTTGCGGCGTCGCAGCAACAGAAACATTCCGGTGCATGAAAAACGGCCCCGAAGGGCCGTTTCACCTGGGAAAGCCCCTGCTCACGCCATGCCGGCGTCAGCACGCTTGTGCGACTGGTGATGGTGGTCCTGCATGCGGTCCTTGTGGCGGACGACCTGGCGGTCGAGCTTGTCCATCAGCTGGTCGATGGCGGCGTACAAGTCTTCATGGGACTGCTCGACGAAGATGTCGCGGCCCTTCACGTGCAGCGTCACTTCGGCCTTCTGCCTTCGTTCCTTCTCCTTCAGCTTTTCCACCGTCAGCAGCACGCTCACGTCCACGACCTGGTCGAAGTGGCGTGTCACGCGGTCCAGCTTGGTAAGCACATACTCTCTGAGAGCGGGCGTGACTTCGAGGTGATGGCCGCTGATCGTCAAGTTCATTAAAGCCTCCTTGGGCAGAAGCGGGGTGGCAAACGGGCTGCTCAGTTCAGGCAGCGGGGTAAACATCTTGGGGGGAATGGGTGCGAACGCAGGCGAGGCTGCGCGGGAGGGGTGCTTCGAAAACGTCACCGTGGGGACCGAAGTGCGACCCAGTGTGCACCCGTTGCACGGGGCTGGCAAGCCGCAACCCCGACCCGGCTCAAGGGAGGTTCGTGACCGAGTGCGTCAGTTCGCCTTCGGTTCGTAGACCGTCATGCGGGTCTCGCGGCCGCGGATGGCCACGCGCTCGACCTCCCGGCACTGCCAGCCGGCCGGCAGCGCCGCCGCGGTGGCTTCGCCGATCAGCACCGGCACTTCCAGCTTTCCCGAAAGCTCCTGCAGCCGCGACGCCACGTTCACCGCGTCCCCCAGCACCGTGTAGGCGCGCCGGTGCACCGACCCCATGTCGCCCACCACCACGGTGCCGGTGTTGACGCCGATGGTGATGCGGATCGGCGGCCAGCCGTGCTGCGCCAGCTCGGCGTTCAGCGCCGGCAGCGCGGCCTGCATGGCCAGCGCGGTCTGCACCGCGTGTTCGGCATGGGCGGGGTCGTCCAGCGGCGCGCCCCAGAAGGCCATGAGGGCGTCGCCCACGTACTTGTCCAGCGTGCCGCGGTGCTGGCGCACGATCTCGGTCATGACGCCGAAGTAGCGGTTCATCAGCGCCGCCAGGTCCGTCGGCGAGAGCTTCTCGGAGAAGGTGGTGAAGCCGCGCACGTCGGAGAACAGCACCGTCAGTTCGGCGCTGCGGCCTTCCATCGAGTAGCGCTCGGGGTCGCGGCTCATCTGCGCCACCAGCTCGGGCGGCACGTACTGGCCGAACAGGGCGGCCAGCCGGCGGCGCGCGATCACCTCGCCCAGGTGGCCGAAGAACAGCTGCAGCACGTAGAGCCCGCCCACCAGCAGCAGCGGCGCGGCCAGGGGCAGCGCCCAGCCCTGGCGCCAGGCGGCGAAGTTGGCCACGACCAGGGCGGCGGCCACCGCCAGTGCCAGCCCGGCGGCCGGCCAGGGTTCCAGCCGCGGCAGCACCCCCACCAGCAGCAGCGCGGTGGCCAGCAGCAGCACCGCCAGCAGCGCCGGCGCCTCGCGCGGCACCGCCGCCAGGTTGCCGGCGAGCAGGCCCGAGAGCACGTTGGCGTGCAACTCCACCCCCGGCAGCAGCGCGCTGGTGGGCGTGAGGTGCTGGTCCATCAGGCCGGCGGCCGTGGTGCCGACCAGCACCACGCGGCCCTTCAGCGTGCCGGGGGCCAGGCGGCCGGCCAGCACGTCGCCGGCGGCCACGTGCAATACGCGGCCTTCCTCGGCCGGGTAGGGAATGAGCACCTGGCCGCCGAGGTCGGCGCGCACGGTGGCCGCGAGCGCGCGCTCGCCCATCAGCGCGTAGGCCAGCGCCAGCGCCAGCGAAGGTTGCACGCTGCCTTCGTGTGCCGCCAGCAGCGGCGCGCGGCGCGTGATGCCGTCGCGGTCGATCATCGCGTTCAGGAAGCCGGCACCTGCGGCCGCCTGCTGGAAGCGCGGCAGGCTGGTGGCGTGCCCCTTCCACGGCAGCAGCGTGAAGCCGGCAGCGGCGGAAGCCGGCAGGCCCGGCGGCAGCGCGCCCTGGCGCGGCGCGTCCTGCTTGTCGCTGAAGTGCAGGCCCAGCACCACCGGGTGGCGCGTGAGGACCTCGGCCAGGCGGGCGTCGGCGGCTTCGCTTTCGGGTTCGGCCAGGATGGTGTCGAGACCCACCAGCACCACGCCTTCGCGTTCGAACAGGCGCTCGACCAGCAGCGCCTGGCGTTCGCGCGGCCAGGGCCAGCGGCCGAACTCGGCGAGCGAGCGTTCGTCGATGTCGACCACCGCCACGCGTGCGTCGGCCGCCGGCGAGGGCAGCGCACGCAGGCGCAGGTCGTGCAAGACGCCGTCCAGCGACGACACCGCGCGCAGCGGCAGGTGGCCCGTGGTCTGCGCCAGCAGCAGTGCCAGCAGCGCGAGGCCGGCGACGAGCCGGATCGCGCTAACGAAGCTTGATCTCGACACGCCGGTTGCGCGGCTCGGGCACTTCGTCCTCGGTCGGCACGGCGGGTTCGCGCTCGCCGCGGCCGGCGACGCTGATGCGGTCGGTTGCCGCGCCGGCGGCCACCAGGCGGTCGCGCACCGACTGCGCGCGCTGCAGCGAGAGGCGGTCGTTCAGCTCGACGCTGCCGACGCGGTCGGTGTGGCCCACCACGACCAGTTCGGCGCCGGGGTTGGCGGCCAGCAGGCCGATGAGTTCGCGCAGCACGGGTTCGGAATCGGCGGTGAGGCGGTCGCCGCCGGTCTCGAAGCGCACGGTGAAACTGCGCGGCCGCGGTGGCTGCGCCGCCAGCAGGGTGCCGTAGTTGCGCTGCACCTCCTGGGCGTCGGTCTGGCCGCGGCGCGGCTCGCCGCCCACCACGTCGGCCTGCGCGTAGGGCTCGGCGAGCACGACCTCGCCTTTGCTCGACTTCACGTTGACGGCGCCGGTGGCGGCGCCGTCGCGGCCGGGCAGCAGCACCACGCGGTCGGACAGCTGCGCGCAACCGGCCAGAAGGGCCAGACCAGCGGCGGCCAGCGCGCGCGCGCTCAAGAGCCTTCCCCGCGCGTGTCGACGATGAATTCGGTGCCGCGCACGCCCATCAGCGCGTTGCGCGTCTGCACGTTCACGTTCTGCGGCGTCTGCTTGGCGATCAGGCCGCTCACCATGGCCAGCGTGCCCTTCACCAGCTGGATGAGCACGTTGCCGTCGTTGGTGGTGCTGTCGAAGCGGAACTGGCTCACCACCAGCGTGCTGCCGGGCCCGGCCGTCAGCAGGGTGTCGTCGGCCAGCGTGACGCCCACGCTGCCGTCGGCACCGGTGCTCAGGCGGTCGCCCACCTCGACCCGGGTGCCAGGCGCCACCGGCAGGGTCTGGGCGCCGCGCTGCAGCGTCACGCTGCCCTGCAGGCGCTTGACGACGCCGGCCGCGTCGGCCGCCGCCTGGCCCGCCGCCAGGCTCAGCAGCGCCGCTGCCGCCAGGGTTCTCAGCTTCATGGCACCGTCCTCCGCCACCCTCTGTTCGGGGCGCATTATGGGCGGGGCCGCGCGTTCAGACCACGGTCTCGACGAAGCCGCGCGCCGGCAGCGAAAGGGTGAAGCGGCTGCCGCCGCCTTCGGCGTTCTCGGCGACGATGCGGCCGCCGTGCGCTTCGACGATCTTGCGGCAGATCGCCAGGCCCAGGCCGGTGCCGCCCGAGCCGTCCTTCGTGATGCTCGACTGCACGAAGGCCTCGAAGATCTTCTCGACCTCGCCTTCGGGGATGCCCGGGCCGCGGTCGCGCACCGCGAAGTGGATCTCGCCCGTGGCCAGCGCCTGGCCGACCAGGCCGATGCCCGATCCGGCCGGCGAGAACTTGATGGCGTTGGCCAGGACGTTGCGCAGCACCTGCTGGAAGCGCAGCGGGTCGACCTTCGCCACCAGCGGCTGGGTGCTGATGTCGGCCTCGACGTGCAGCTGGCGGCCAACGAGCAAGGGCTCGAGTTCGCGCAGCACCTCCCGCGCCAGCGGTCGCAGGTCGGTGCGCTCGAGGTGCATGGTGCCGACGGCGCTGTCGAGCCTGGAGACGTCCAGCAGGTCGTTGACCAGGGCCAGCATGCGCGTGCCGGAGGCGTGGATGTCGGCGAACATGCCGGCCAGGCGCGGCTGGTCGCGACCGCGCAGCGTGCCCAGCTCCGAGAAGCCGATGATCGACTGCAGCGGCGTGCGCAGTTCGTGGCTGATGTTGGCGATGAATTCGCTCTTCGCGCGCGAGGCCTCCTCGGCGGCGTCGCGTGCCTCGCGCGTGGCCCGCTCGGCATCGCGCAGCTCGCTGACGTCCAGGAAGACGCACAGGATGCCGACGGTGCGCCCGTCGCGGGCGGGCACCACCACCTTGCTCATCAGCAGGTCGCGGCGCGTGCCGTCCGGGTGCAGATAGGGCACCTCGTAGCGCACGCTGCCGCCGTGGGCGAGCAGTTCGCGATCGTGCGCCTCGTGGCGGAGCGCCTCGTCCGCGGCGACGAACGATGCCTTCGGCCGCCCGATCAGCTGCGCCCGCAGGCGGCCGGTGTAGGTCTCCCAGGCGCGATTGACGCTGAGGTAGCGTCCCTGGGTGTCGAACATCGCCGTGGGCAGGGGGCTGATCTCGAGCAGCCGCTCGGTGAAGGCGAGCTGGTCGTGCAGGCGCTCTTCGGCCTCGCGCCGCTCGGTCACGTCGACGGCGCTGCCGGCGAAGCCGACGGTCGCGCCGTCGCGCGTCAGCGGCACCACGGCGATGTCGTAGCGCCGCGGCCGGGCCGTGCCGCTCCACAGCGTGGCGTGCGCGGTGCGCGCGTCGTCGTCGGCCCGCGGCGTGGCGCCGGCGAACAGCGCGCGCACGGCCTCGCGCTCCTCGGGCCTGACCATCGACGACAAGGGCCGGCCCAGCGCCCACTCCGCGCCCTGGCCGCTGGCCGCGGCCCAGCGGGCGTTCACGAAGGTCAGCCGGCCGGCGGGATCGGTGCGGAACAGCAGTTCCTGGACGCTGGTGACGATGATGTTCAGCTCGCGCTCGTTGCGCGCCACCTCCTCCTGCGCCTCGTCCAGCCGCAGGCGGGCCAGCTCGCGGGCGCGCAGGCTGCGCGCGGCGGTCACCGACAGGCCGGCGATCAGCAGCGCCGCGCCCGCGCCGATCACCAGGCGCCAGCGGGCCGCGTCGAGCCAGGCGGCGACGACGGCGGCTTCGGGGCGTTCGACGATCACCACCAGCGGGCGCGTGCGCGACACGCGGTACGCCACCACCTGCGACCCCGGCAGCACCCCGGGGCCGACATAGCTCGCGTGTTCGGCGCCCGGCAGGTGCTGCACGAACACCGGCATCGTGGCCAGGCTCTCGCCGGGATCGGCGCCGCCCGGGTCGGACGCGACCAGCACGGCCCCGTCGTACGAAGTCAGCAGCGCGCGGCTGCTCGGATCGTCGCTCAGCGTCAGGCGCATCTGCGTGGCCAGGCCCTCGGGATTGATCAGCGCCACGAGCAGCCCCGGCTGGCCGCTCGGGAGCTGGAACGCGTGCACGAGCGGGATGAAACCGACGCCGGGCGGTGTCGGCGCGCCCGGTTGCGCCGTGAGGTTGGCCAGGCCCCGTCCGAGCACATGGCCGCCGAGGACCGTCTGTCCGGGGGCCGGCTTCACGCCAAGCCGCTCGACGACGATGCGCAGGTCGACGTCGCGCGGCTGGGTGCTGGCCAGTACGCGCCC
>JBGAKY010000024.1:0-81301 GCA_044224175.1 Rubrivivax sp.
CCCAAGGAAGAGGCCGACGCCGAAGTCGATCCGCTGGACAAGGTGCGCGAGCGCCTGGCCGAGAAGCTGGGCGCCAAGCGTGCCCCCGACGCCGGCCGCGCCAACATCGTGCGCGTCGCCGCCCGCCCCGAGGCCGAGCCGGCGCCGCGCCGCGCCCCGGCGCACGGCGGCGAGAAGAAGGCCGCCGCCCACGCCGCCGCCGGCCACGACGTGCACTGGGAATACCGCGGCGAGACCGGTCCCGCGGCCTGGGGCGGCCTGAAGCCCGAGTTCGGCCTGTGTTCCACCGGCAAGCGGCAGAGCCCGATCGACATCCGCGACGGCATCTCGGTCGACCTGGAACCGGTGCAGTTCGAGTACCGCGCCAGCGGCTTCCGCGTGGTCGACAACGGCCACACGATCCAGGTCAACATGTCGCCCGGCAACTTCATCACGCTGGGCGGCCGGCGCTGGGAACTCGTGCAGTTCCACTTCCACCGTCCTTCGGAGGAGCGCATCGACGGCCGCCAGTTCGACATGGTGGCGCATCTGGTGCACAAGGACCTGGACGGCAACTTGGCCGTGGTGGCGGTGCTGCTGGACCGCGGCAGCGCGCATCCGGTGGTGCAGTCGGTGTGGAACAACCTGCCGCTGGAGAAGGGCGAGGAGGCGCAGGCCTCGGTGACGATCGACCTGGGCGCGCTGCTGCCCACCGACCGCCGCTACTTCACCTACATGGGTTCTCTCACGACCCCGCCGTGCAGCGAAGGTGTGCGCTGGGTGGTGATGCGCCAGCCGGTGCAGCTGTCGCAGCAGCAGATCGACATCTTCGGCCGCCTGTACCCGATGAACGCGCGTCCCATCCAGCAGGCCTCCGGCCGGCTGATCAAGCAGAGCCAGTAGGTCCCTTTCGGCCGGGCCCGCGCCGCCCCAGCAGCAGCAGCGGCCAGGTCCACAGGCTGGCGAACCACAGCGCCACGCGCCGCGCCGAGACCGGCTGCGTCTCGTGGCGCGCGACCTTGGCGAACAGCACCCCCGCACCCGCCAGCACGTAGGCCAGCAGGCCGGCGTAGATCGCCACCCGCAGCGAATAGCGGTCGGCCACCAGGTCGCCCAGCCAGCGCGCCAGCAGCGCCGCCGCAGGCACCGACAGCAACACCGCCAGCGCGACGCCCAGCAAAGCGTGACGAAGTTGCCAGAGCGGATCCTGCGGCGCGCTCACGTCATGGGGCGCAAAGGGAATCCGCCCAATCTCACAAAGCACTTCATGAGCCTTGCTCAAGTCCTTCATTTAGAACGACTTTTGCCGCCGCCTGACTCGAATTCAGGCTTCTAAGTGCTTGATTTGTCTGAATTTTTTGCAGACGGGCGCATTGACCCCCGGGCCTGAACCTGGGCACAATGGTGGGGGAAAGTGCAGCTGGGTGGGGTTTCGTGTCGCTATTCGTGTTCCGGGGCGGTCCGGTGCTGACGTTGGACGCGAAGGGTCGGGTCACCGTCCCTTCGCGTTGGCGTGACGTGCTGATGGCCACCGTGAACGGGCAGCTGATGATCGCGAAGGACCCCGCGCGCTGCCTCACGCTGTACCCGCGCCCGATCTGGGACGCCTTCGAACGCGAGCTGGACAAGCTGACAATGAAGGACGACGGCTGGCGCCGCCTGTTCATCGGCAGCGCGCAGGAAGTGGAAGTCGACAGCGCTTCGCGCGTGCTGGTGCCCCCCGAACTTCGGGCCTGGGCGGGTTTGACGCGCGACGTGGTGTTCATGGGCGTGGGCGACCGCTTCGAATTGTGGGACAAGGACCGCCTGAACGCGACCGAGGCCATGGTCATCGGCGGCGGCCTGCCCGAGACGCTGACCAACCGGGTGCGTGCATGAGCGCGCCGGGCCGCTCCCAAGCGCTCATCCCGGAGCCCGCAGGGCGGAGGTTCGCCCAGTGACCGCGGCCGCGCTGCAGCACACCACCGTGTTGCTGACCGAGGCGGTGGACGCGCTCGTCACCGACCCGAAAGGCACCTACGTCGACGGCACCTTCGGCCGCGGCGGCCATTCGCGCGCGGTGCTGGCGCGGCTGGCGGCCGAGGGCCGCCTGGTCGCGTTCGACCGCGACCCGGCCGCGGTGGAAGCCGCGCAGGCCCTGCGGCACGACGCCCGCTTCGCGATCCGCCACGCCAGCTTCGACGCCATGCGCGACGAGCTGGCCGCGCTGGGCATCGAGAAGGTGAACGGCGTGCTGCTCGATCTGGGCGTCAGCTCGCCGCAGATCGACGACCCTTCGCGCGGGTTCAGCTTCCGCTTCGACGCGCCGCTGGACATGCGCATGGACACGACCCGCGGCGAAACGGCCGCGGACTTCCTGGCCCGCGCCGACGAGCGCACTCTTGCACAGGTGATCCGCGACTATGGGGAAGAACGGTTTGCTGTACCGATTGCAAAGGCGATTGCTGCTCGCCGGCAAGGCGGGCGTCCACTTCGAACCACAGGCGAACTTTCCGCGCTCGTGGCTGGTGCAGTCAAAACCCGCGAGCCGGGCCAGGACCCTGCTACGCGCACATTTCAGGCTCTTCGGATTTTCGTCAACGCCGAGCTTGAGGCGCTCGAACAGGGGCTGAAGGCGGCGCTCGAGCTGCTGGCGCCGCAGGGCCGGCTGGTGGTGATCAGCTTCCATTCGCTGGAAGACCGCATCGTGAAGACCTTCATCGCGAAGGAGAGCCGCGACGTGCCCGACCGCCGCGCGCTCTTCGCGCCGCCGCGCGCGCTGCGCCTGGCGGCGCTGGCGCGCGTGAAGCCAGCGGACGGCGAGATCGCCGCCAACCCGCGCGCCCGCTCGGCGGTGATGCGCGTGGCCGAACGCACGGCGGTGCCCGCATGAGCGCGCAGGGTCGCTCCCAAGCGCTCACCGCGCGGCGCGCGGCGCGGAAGGCTGGCCGATGACGAAGCTGAACCTGCTGCTGCTGCTCGCTTTGCTGGCCAGCGCGCTGGCGCTGGTGCGCACCTCGTTCGAAGGCCGCCGCGTCTATGCCGCGCTGGACCGCGCGCGCGGCGAGGAAGCGCAACTGCAGGCCGAATACAAGCGCCTGGACGCCGAACGCCAGTCGCAGGCCACCCACCTGCGCGTGGAACGCGTGGCGCGCGAGAAGCTGGCGATGCGCAACGCGACGCCGGCCGTGACCCAGTACGTCGAGGACGGCGCCGCCTCGGGAGCCCGCAGATGAAGCGCAACGCCCGCCACCTGTCCAACGGCGCGCGCAGCGTCAACTACGCGACCAGCCCGCTGCTGGCCAGCAAGACGCCGCCCTGGCGTTCGCGTTTCGCGGTGGTGCTGGTGGCGGGCGCGTTCGCGCTGCTGCTGGGCCGCGCGGTGTGGATCCAGATCATCGACAGCGGCTTCTACCTGAAGCAGGGCGAGAAGCGCTACGCGCACCAGCTGGAGCTGCCGGCCAGCCGTGGCCGCATCCTCGACCGCAACGGCCTCGTGCTGGCCACCTCGGTGCCGGCGCCTTCGGTGTGGGTGCTGCCCAAGGACTTCCAGGCCGACGCCGCGCAGCGCAAGGCGCTGCAGAAGCTGCTGGGCATGACCCATGCCGAACTGGAGGCGCGCCTGGAAGGCAACCCCAACTTCGGCTGGCTGCGGCGCCAGGTGGACGAGACCGTGTGGGACCAGGTGAAGGCGCTCAACATCAAGGGCGTCCACCAGGTGCGCGAGTTCAAGCGCCGCTACCCCGAAGGCGAGGCCGCCGCCCACGTGGTGGGCTTCACCAACGTGGAAGACAAGGGCCAGGAAGGCATCGAGCTGCGCTTCCAGACCGAGCTGCAGGGCCGCAACGGCCAGCGCGTGGTGGCCAAGGACCGCCTGGGCCGCGTGGTCGAGGAGCTGGCCGACCAGACCGACGCCGTCAACGGCGGCGACGTGCAGCTTTCGATCGACTCGAAGGTCCAGTTCTTCGCCTACCAGCGCGTGCGCGACGCGGTGGCCGAGCACGGCGCCAAGGCCGGCAGCGTGGTGGTGCTGGACGTGCAGACCGGCGAAGTGCTGGCGCTGGCCAACTACCCCAGCTTCAACCCCGCCGAGCGCCACAACATCAATTTCCAGCAGCTGCGCAACCGCGCGCTGACCGACATCTTCGAGCCCGGCTCGACGATGAAGCCCTTCGTCGCCGCGCTGGCGCTGGACACCGGCCGCGTGACCCCCGAGACGCGCTTCGACACCAGCCCGGGCCGCATCACGATCACCGGCTCCACCATCAGCGACTCGCACCCGCACGGCGTGCTCTCGGTGCGCGAGATCATCCAGAAGTCCAGCAACGTCGGCACCGTCAAGATGGCGATGCAGATGCAGCCGCGCGAGATGTGGGACATCTTCACCCAGGTCGGCCTGGGCCAGAAGCCGCAGATCGACTTCCCCGGCGCCGTCACCGGCCGCCTGCGCCCGTACAAGACGTGGCGCCCCATCGAGCAGGCCACCATGAGCTACGGCTACGGCCTGTCGGCCAGCCTTTTCCAGCTGGCGCGCGCCTACACCGCCTTCGCGCGCGACGGCGAGGTCATTCCCATCTCCATCCTGCGCCAGGAGCACGCCCAGCCCGGCGTGCAGGTGATGAAGCCCGAGACAGCGCGCGCCGTGCGCGAGATGCTGCACCTGGTGACGCTGCCCGGCGGCACCGCGCCCAAGGCGCAGGCCATGGGCTATTCGGTGGGCGGCAAGACCGGCACCGCGCGCAAGCAGGAAGGGCGCAACTACACCAACAAGTACCGCGCCTGGTTCGTGGGCTTCGCGCCAGTGAGCGCGCCGCGCATCGTGGTGGCGGTGATGGTGGACGAGCCCGGCAAGGGCGTCTACTTCGGCGGCGACGTTGCCGCGCCGGTGTTCAGCCAGGTGGTGCAGAACACGCTGCGCATGCTCAACGTGCCGCCGGACATCGACGTCAAGGCGCAGATCGTCGCCAAGCCGGTGGCGAGCGAGCCGGAAAGCTTCTGATGCCGCTCACGCGCCTGAAGTCGCCCGAAGCCGCCGCGCGCTGGCTGACCGAATGGGTCACCGGCACGCTGCGCCAGGACAGCCGTGCCGTGCAGCCGGGCGACGCCTTCATCGCCTGGCCCGGCTACGCCAACGACGGCCGCCGCTACGTGCCGCAGGCCCTGGCCGCCGGTGCGGCCACCTGCCTGGTGGAAGACAAGAGCGTCGACAGGTACCGCTTCGACGACGCGCGCATCGCCACCCTGCCAGGGCTGAAGGCGGCCACCGGCCCCATCGCGGCCGCCTTCTACGGCCAGCCTTCGCAACGGCTGCAGACGGTGGCCGCCACCGGCACCAACGGCAAGACCAGCACCGCGTGGTGGACGGCGCAGGCGCTCACGCTGCTGGGCCGGCGCTGCGGCGTCATCGGCACGCTGGGCATCGGCGTGCCGCCGGCCGACGTGAAGGCCACCGGCCTGACCACGCCCGACCCGGTGACGCTGCACGCCGCCTTCCGCCGCTTCGCCGACGAAGGCTTCGCCGCCTGCGCGCTGGAGGCGTCTTCGATCGGCATCGACGAACACCGCCTGGCCGGCACCTCGCTGGACGTGGCGCTGTTCACCAACTTCACGCGCGACCACCTGGACTACCACGGCAGCATGGAAGCCTACTGGGCCGCCAAGCGGCGCCTGTTCGACTGGCCTGGGCTGAAGGCGGCGGCCATCAACGTCGACGACCCCGCGGGCGAGAAGCTTGCGGCCGAACTGAAGGGCCTGGACGTCTGGACCGTCTCCACCACGCGCCAGGCGCGCCTGCTGGCCGAAAACCTGCGATACGACCAAGGTGGCCTGGCCTTCACGCTGCGCGAAGGCACGGTCACGGTGCCGGTGCAGAGCACGATGGTGGGCGAGTTCAACGCCAGCAACCTGATGGTGGTGCTGGGCGGCCTGCGCGCGCTGGGCGTGCCGCTGATCCACGCCGCCGCCGTGGTGCCCAGACTGCTGCCGGTGCCCGGCCGACTGCAGCGTGTGGGCGACGCCGCGCTGGAGGTGGTGGTCGACTACGCCCACACACCCGACGCGCTGGAGAAGGTGCTGCTCGCGCTGCGCCCGCTGGCGCAGGCGCGCGGCGGCCGCCTGTGGTGCGTGTTCGGCTGCGGCGGCAACCGCGACGCCACCAAGCGGCCGATGATGGGGGCCATCGCCGCCCGCCTGGCCGACCGCGTGGTCATCACCAGCGACAACCCGCGCGACGAGACGCCTTCGCTCATCCTGGCGCAGATCCTGGCCGGCGTGGCCGGGCACGAAGAGATCGAGGTCATCGAAGACCGCCGCGAGGCGATCGTCGAAGCCGTGAACGGCGCCGACGAAGGCGACGTGATCCTGCTCGCCGGCAAGGGCCACGAGGACTACCAGGAAGTGCGCGGCGAACGCCTGCCTTTCCACGACGAGTCGGTGGCGCGCGCCGCGCTGGTGCAACGCCGGAAGGCCGAAGCATGAGCCCGGCCATGCTGACGCTGCGCGAGGCCGCGGCCCTGGTGCCGGGCGCGGTGCTGGTCGGCGCCGGCGATACCGCCGTGCTGCGCGTGGCCAGCGACACCCGTTCGCTGCAGGCCGGCGACCTGTTCGTCGCGCTGCGCGGCGAACGCTTCGACGCCCACGACTTCCTGCCGCAGGCGCGCGCCGCCGGCGCGGTCGCCGCCATCGCCGAACGCGGGCTGCAGGCCGCCGGCCTACCCGGCCTGCAGGTGCCCGACACGCTGCGCGCGCTGCAGCAGCTGGCCGCCGCGTGGCGGGCACGCTTCGCGCTGCCGCTGGTGGCCGTGACGGGCAGCAACGGCAAGACCACGGTGACGCAGATGGTGGCGTCCATCCTGCGCGCGGCCTTCGGCGAGGCCGCGTTCCACACGCGCGGCAACCTGAACAACCACATCGGCGTGCCGCTCACGCTGCTGCGCCTGTCGCACGCGCACCGCGCCGGCGTCGTCGAACTGGGCATGAACCACCCGGGCGAGATCGGCGAGCTGGCGGCGATCGCCAGGCCCACCATCGCGCTCGTCAACAACGCGCAGCGCGAGCACCAGGAATTCATGACCAGCGTGGAGGCGGTCGCGCGAGAGAACGGCGCCGCCATCGAGGCGTTGCCTCCTGCCGGGACCGCGGTCTTCCCGGCCGACGACGCCTACACGCCGCTGTGGCGCGGCCTGGCCAGCGGCCGCCGCACGCTGACGTTCGCGCTGGAGGCCGAGGCCGACGTCTGCGGCCATGCCGAAGCGCAGGGCGCCGGCTGGGCGCTGCACATCGCCACCCCCACCGGCGAACTGCGCACCACGCTGCACGTGGCGGGGCGCCACAACGCGAAGAACGCGCTCGCCGCCGCCGCCTGCGCGCTGGCGGCCGAGGTGGAGCCGGCCGACATCGCGCGCGGCCTGGCCGACTTCCGCCCGGTGGCCGGGCGCTCGGCCAGCCACCTGCTGCGCTGGCGCGGCCGCGACCTGGTGCTGGTGGACGACAGCTACAACGCCAACCCCGACTCGGTGCTCGCCGCCATCGACGTGCTGGCCGCGTTGCCGGCGCCGCGCTGGCTGGTGCTGGGCGACATGGGCGAGGTGGGCGAACGCGGCCCCGAGTTCCACGCCGAGGTGGGCGAATTCGCGCGCCGGCGCGGCATCGAGACCGTCTGGACCGCGGGCACGCTCTCGGCCCACGCCCAGGCCACGCGCCACTTCGCCGACATGCCGGCGCTGCTGGCCGCCTTGCCGGACGCCCCTTCCGCCGCCTCGGTGCTGGTGAAGGGCTCGCGCTTCATGGCGATGGAACGCGTGGTCAAGGTGCTGCAGCAGGAGGCTGCCTGATGCTGCCGGCCCTCGCGCAGATGCTGTCCAACCTGTCGCCCGAAGGCTTCGGCTTCCTGCGCATCTTCCAGTACCTGACCTTCCGCGCCGTGATGGCGGCGATGACGGCGCTGCTCATCGGCCTGGCCTTCGGGCCGCTGGTGATCCGCCGCCTGACGGAGATGAAGATCGGCCAGCCGATCCGCGAGTACGGCGTCGCCGCCCACCTGGGCAAGCGCGGCACGCCCACCATGGGCGGCGTGCTGGTGCTCATCGGCATCGGTGTTTCCACCCTGCTGTGGTTCGACTGGAGCAACCGCTTCGTCTGGATCGTGATGCTGGTGACCTTCGGCTTCGGCGCCATCGGCTGGGTGGACGACTGGCGCAAGGTGGTCAAGAAGGACCCCGAGGGCATGCCTTCGCGCGAGAAGTTCTTCTGGCAGTCGATCATCGGCCTGGTGGCGGCGCTGTACCTGGCGTTCAGCGTCTCGGAGACCTCGAACCTGCGCGTGCTGGAACTGTTCCTGCGCTGGGTGACGAGCGGCTTCTCCAACGAACTGCCGCCCAAGGCCGACCTGATGGTGCCGTTCTTCAAGACCGTGAGCTACCCGCTCGGGGTCTACGGCTTCATCGCGCTGTCGTGGTTCGTGATCGTCGGCGCCAGCAACGCGGTGAACTTCACCGACGGGCTGGACGGGCTGGCCATCATGCCGGTGGTGATGGTGGGCTCGGCGCTGGGCATCTTCGCCTACGTGGTGGGGCGGGCCGACTACTCGCGCTACCTGCTGTTCCCGCACATCCCGGGCTCGGGCGAACTGCTGGTCTTCTGCGCCGCGCTGGCCGGCGCAGGGCTGGCCTTCCTGTGGTTCAACGCCAACCCGGCGCAGGTGTTCATGGGCGACGTGGGCGCGCTCTCGCTGGGCGGCGCGCTGGGCACGGTGGCCGTCATCACGCGGCAGGAGATCGTGCTCGGGATCATGGGCGGCATCTTCGTCGTCGAGGCGCTGTCGGTGATGCTGCAGGTGAGCTGGTTCAAGTACACCAAGCGCAAGTACGGCGAAGGCCGGCGCATCTTCCTGATGGCGCCGCTGCACCACCACTTCGAGAAGAAGGGCTGGACCGAGACCCAGGTCGTGGTCCGCTTCTGGATCATCACCATGCTGCTGTGCCTGATCGGCCTGGCCAGCCTCAAGCTGCGATGAACGACGAGACCTTGCGCCACACCGTGCTGATCCTGGGCCTGGGCGAAAGCGGGCTGGCGATGGCGCGCTGGTGCTGCCGCCAGGGCATGGGGGTGCGCGTGTGGGACTCGCGCGAAGCGCCGCCGGGGGTCGACGCCCTGCGCCGCGACTGCCCCGAAGCCGTGCTGCTGAGCGGCGACCTCACGCGCGAACACGTGCACGGCGCCGACCGCGTCTTCAAGAGCCCCGGCCTGGCGCCGCACGACGCGCGCATCGTCGCCGCGCTGGACGAAGCGCGCATGCGCGGCCTGCCGGTGCAGGGCGAGCTGGATCTCTTCGTGCAGGCCCTGGCGCACCTGAAGCGCGAACGCGACTACGCGCCCCAGATGCTGGCCATCACCGGCACCAACGGCAAGACCACCACGACCGCGATGACCGGCCTGCTGGTCGAACGCGCGGGGCGCACGGTGGCGGTGGCCGGCAACATCGGCCCCACCATGCTGGACACGCTGCTGGCGCGCTGGGACGACCTGCCCCAGGTGTGGGTGCTGGAACTCTCCAGCTTCCAGCTCGACGGCGTCACCGGCTTCGAGCCCGACGCCGCCGCGGTGCTGAACGTGACGCAGGACCACCTGGACTGGCACGGCTCCATGGCCGCCTACGCGGCCGCCAAGGCGCGCGTGTTCGGCGAACGCGCGCTCATGGTCATCAACCGCGACGACGAACGCGTCGAGCAGATGATTCCCGTGCCCGCGCCGGTGAAGGGCAAGGCCAGGCCCGTGGAACGCAGCGTGCTGCGCTTCGGGCTGGACGCGCCGCGCCGCCCCGGCGACTTCGGCCTGGTGGTCGAGAACGGCATGGCCTGGCTGGTGCGCGCGCTGCCCGCCGACGAAACCTTGAAGCGCAGGAAGGACGAGGAAGAGGAAATCCACCTGCAGCGCCTGATGCCGGCCGACGCGCTGCGCGTGCGCGGCCGCCACAACGCCGCCAACGCGCTGGCCGCGCTGGCGCTGGCCACCGCCATCGGCTGCCCGCTCGCGCCCATGCTGCACGGCCTGCGCGAATACGAAGGCGAGCCGCACCGCGTGCAGTTCATCGGCAAGGTGGGCGAGGTCGAGGCCTTCGACGACAGCAAGGGCACCAACGTCGGCGCCACCGTCGCCGCGCTGGAAGGGCTGGGTGCCGACAAGGCGCCGGCGAAGCTGGTCGTCATCCTGGGCGGCGACGGCAAAGGGCAGGACTTCAACCCCCTCACCGGCCCGGTGCACCGCTTCGCGCGCGCCGTGGCCACCATCGGCCGCGACGCCGCCGCCATCGAAGCGGTGCTCGGCGGCGTGACGCTGGCGCGCCACGAGACGCTGGAAGCCGCCGTGGCCTGGTGCTTCGGCCTGGCGCAGCCGGGCGACGCGGTGCTGCTGTCGCCCGCCTGCGCCAGCCTGGACATGTTCCGCAACTACGGCCATCGCGCACAGGTCTTCGTCGACACCGTGCGCGCGCTGGCCGAAGACCGGGGGCAGGTCGCATGATCGGCGTCGACGCGCTCAAGGGCTGGTGGGCCGCGCGCGGCACCGGCGTCAGAGGTGCGCTGCCGGTGCGCGACAACATCGACATCGGCGGTGCCCGCCCCACGCGGCTGTCCAGCTTCGACCAGCCGCTGGTGATGGTGGTGGGCGCGCTGCTGGCGCTGGGCCTGGTGATGGTCTACTCGGCCTCGGTCGCCATGGGCGACAACCCGCGCTTCGTCAACTTCAGTCCCAACTACTTTCTCACCCGCCACCTGCTGGCGCTGAGCATCGGCTTCGTCGTCGCGCTGGCCACCGTGCAGGTGCCGATGTCGTTCTGGGAAAAGCGCGCGCCGTGGATCCTGGTGGGCGCGCTGGTGCTGCTGGTGGTGGTGCTGCTGCCCTTCGTGGGCAAGGTGGTCAACAACTCGCGCCGCTGGATCCCGCTCGGCCTGATGAACTTCCAGCCCAGCGAACTGGCCAAGCTGGCCATCGCGATGTACGCCGCCAGCTACATGGTCCGCAAGATGGACGTGAAGGAGAACTTCTTCAAGGCCGTCTGGCCCATGGTGGTGGCGGTGGCCTTCATCGGCTTCCTGCTGCTGCGCGAGCCGGACATGGGTGCCTTCATCGTCATCGCCACCATCGCGATGGGCGTGCTTTTCCTGGGCGGCGTCAACGGCCGCATGTTCTTCCTGGTGGCGGCGGTGATCGTCGCCACCTTCGCGCTCATCATCGCCTTCGACGACCTGCGGCGCGAACGCATCCTGGCCTACCTGGATCCCTGGAACCCGAAGTGGGCGCAGGGCAAGGCCTACCAGCTGACGCATTCGCTCATCGCCTTCGGCCGCGGCGAGATCTTCGGCCAGGGCCTGGGCGGCAGCCTGGAGAAGCTGCACTACCTGCCGGAGGCGCACACCGACTTCCTGCTCGCCGTCATCGGCGAGGAACTGGGCTTCGTCGGCGTGGCCACGGTGATCGTGCTGTTTTTCTGGATGACGCGGCGCATCTTCTCCATCGGCCGCCAGGCCATCGCGCTGGACCGCGTGTTCGCCGGCCTCATGGTGCAGGGCATCGGCATCTGGTTCGGCGGCCAGGCCTTCATCAACATGGGGGTCAACCTGGGCGTGCTGCCCACCAAGGGTCTGACGCTGCCGCTGATGAGCTACGGCGGCAGCGCGGTGCTGATGAACCTGGTGGCGGTGGCGATGGTGGTGCGGGTGGACCTGGAGTCGCGCGCGATGATGCGCGGAGGCCGCACATGAGTCACCTCGTGATCATGGCGGCCGGCACCGGCGGCCACATCATCCCCGGCCTGGCGGTGGCCAGCGAGATGTCGCGCCGCGGCTGGAGCGTCAGCTGGCTGGGCACGACCACCGGCATGGAGAACCAGCTCGTGCCCAAGGCCGGCATCGCGCTGGACTCGATCGGCTTTTCCGGCATCCGCGGCAAGGGCTTCGTGCAGGCCATGACCGGCGGCCTGCGCATGCTCAAGGCCTTCTGGGACTGCCTGCTCATCCTGCGCCGCCGCGGCACCCACGCCGTGCTGGGCATGGGCGGCTACGTGTGCTTTCCCGGCGGCATGATGGCTTCGCTGCTGGGCAAGCCGCTGGTGCTGGTGAATGCCGACGCCGCGATGCTGCTGTCGAACAAGGCCCTGCTGCCGGTGGCCGACCGCGTGGCCTTCGGCTTCGATGGCGAAGCGGCGAAGAAGACGAAGAACGCCATCGTCACCGGCAATCCGGTGCGCGCCGAGATCGAACAGATGCCCGAGCCGGCCGAACGCTTCGCCGGCCGCAGCGGCCCGCTGAAGCTGCTGGTGGTGGGCGGCAGCCTGGGTGCGAAGGTGCTCAACGAGAACCTGCCTCAGGCGCTGGCCCTCATGGCGCCGGGCGCGCGCCCCATCGTCACCCACCAGGCCGGCGCCGCCCATGCCGACGCGGTGCGCGCCGCCTACGCGCAAGCCGGCGTGGTGGCCGAGGTCGTGCCCTTCATCGACGACATGCCGCGCCGGCTGGCCGAATGCGACCTCATGGTGTGCCGCGCAGGCGCCATCACGGTGAGCGAACTCTGCGCCGCCGGCGTGCCTTCGGTGCTGGTGCCGCTGGTCATCAGCACCACCGCGCACCAGCGCGACAACGCCGAGTTCATGGCACGCCAGGGCGCGGCCATCCACCTGCCGCAGCCGCAGCTGAAGCCGCAGGCGCTGGCCGAGATCCTGCAGCACCTGGACCGCGAAGCGCTGGTCGCCATGGCGACGAAGGCGCGCGCCCGGGCCAAGCCGCAGGCCGCGGCGCGCGTGGCCGACCTCATCGAAGGTCTGACGAAATCATGAAACACGCCGTCAAGCAGATCCACTTCGTCGGCGTCGGCGGTGCCGGAATGAGCGGCATCGCCGAGATCCTGCACAACCTGGGCTACCGCGTCACCGGCAGCGACCAGCACGCCAGCGCCACCACCGAACGCCTGGCCGGGCTGGGCGTGCAGGTGGCCATCGGCCACGAGGCCGGCCACATCGCGGGCGCCGACGCGGTGGTGGTCTCCACCGCGGTGAAGGGCGACAACCCCGAGGTCATCGCCGCGCGCGCGAAGCGCATTCCGGTGGTGCCGCGCGCGGTGATGCTGGCCGAGCTGATGCGGCTGAAGCAGGGCATCGCCATCGCCGGCACCCACGGCAAGACGACGACCACCTCGCTGGTGGCCAGCGTGCTGGCCGAAGCCGGGCTGGACCCCACCTTCGTCATCGGCGGCAAGCTGGTGAGCGCGGGCGCGCATTCGCGGCTGGGGCAGGGCGACTACATCGTGGTCGAGGCCGACGAGAGCGACGCCAGCTTCCTGAACCTGATGCCGGTGCTGGCGGTGGTGACCAACATCGACGCCGACCACATGGAGACCTACGGCCACGACCTCACGAAGCTGCGCAGCGCCTTCGTCGACTTCGTGCACCGCATGCCTTTCTACGGCGCCGCCATCCTGTGCGGCGACGACCCCGGCGTGAAGTCCATCGTGCCGATGATCAGCCGCCCCGTCGTCACCTACGGCCTCGGCGAGGACGTGCAGGTGCGCGCGGTGAACGTGGAAGCGCTGCCCGGCGGCCAGATGCGTTTCACCGCCCAGCGCCGCAACGGCACCCGCATGCCCGACCTGCCGGTGACGCTGAACCTGCCCGGCGTGCACAACGTGCTGAACGCGCTGGCCGCCATCGCCGTCTCGATGGAGCTGGAGCTTCCCGACGAGCCCACCGTGAAGGCGCTGGCCGCCTTCACCGGCGTCGGCCGCCGCTTCCAGCGCTGGGGCGAGCTGAAGGCCAAGGGCGGCGGCCGCTTCACGCTGATCGACGACTACGGCCACCACCCGGCCGAGATGGCCGCCGTGCTGGCCGCCGCGCGCGGCGCCTTCCCGGGCCGGCGCATCGTGCTGGCCTTCCAGCCGCACCGCTACACGCGCACACGCGACTGCTTCGAGGACTTCGTGAAGGTGATGGGCAGCGCCGACGCCGTGCTGCTCACCGAGGTGTATTCCGCCGGCGAGAGCCCGCTCGTCGCCGCCGACGGCCGTGCGCTGGCGCGCGCGCTGCGCGTGGCCGGCAAGGTGGACCCGGTGTTCGTGGAGCAGATCGCCGAGCTGCCGCAGGCCATCGCCGACTTCGCGCACGACGGCGACGTCGTCATCGCGATGGGTGCCGGTTCGATGGGCGGCGTGCCGGCGAAGGTCGTGGAGGCCGCGGCATGACGACGAATCTGGGCAAGGTCGCGGTGCTGATGGGCGGCAGCAGCGCCGAACGCGAGGTCTCGCTGATGTCCGGCGGCGGCGTGCTGAAGGCGCTGCAGTCGCAGGGCGTCGACGCGCACGCCTTCGACCCCGCCGAGCGCCCGCTGGACGACCTGAAGCGCGAAGGCTTCGAGCGCGTGTTCATCGCGCTGCACGGCCGCCACGGCGAAGACGGCACCGTGCAGGGCGCGCTGGAACTGCTGGGCATCCCCTACACCGGCAGCGGCGTGCTGGCCAGCGCGGTGGCCATGGACAAGGTCATGACCAAGCGGCTGTGGGTGGCCGAAGGCCTGCCCACGCCGCGCTGGCAATGGCTGGCGCCGGACCGCCAGGCGCGCGAAGACGTGGTGCACGTGCCCGACACGCTGGGCCTGCCGGTCATCGTGAAGCCGCCGCGCGAAGGCTCTTCGATCGGCATCACCAAGGTGCAGGGCTATTCGCAGATGCAGGACGCGGTGAAGCTGGCCGCGCAGTACGACGCCGATGTCCTCTGTGAGGAGTTCATCGAAGGCGACGAGGTGACCTGCGCCGTGCTGGGTGCGGGTGCTTCGGCGCAGGCGCTGCCGGTGATCCGCATCCAGGCGCCGGACGGCAACTACGACTACCAGCACAAGTACTTCAGCGAAGACACCGGCTACCGCTGCCCCAGCGGTCTGCCGGCGGAAGAGGAAGCCGAGGTGCAGCGCCTCACGCTGGCCGCGTTCCGCCTGCTGGGCTGCCGCGGCTGGGGGCGGGCCGACCTGATGATCCGCGCGAAGGACCGCAAGCCCTTCCTGCTGGAGATGAACACCAGCCCCGGCATGACCGGCCATTCGCTCGTGCCCATGGCCGCGAAGGCCGCCGGCCTGAGCTACGAGCAGCTGTGCCTGCAGATCCTGCAGCACGCCGCGCTGGACTCCACCCGCAGCTGAGCCATGCCGCGCGCCGCCGCCACCGCCACCGCCCCTCGCGCCGCCTTCGGCTGGCCGGCCGACGTGCGCCTGATGAACGGCGTGGCCAGCACCGTGTACCTGCTGGGCGCGGCGGCGCTGCTGGCCGCCGCGGTGCTGTGGCTGACGCGCGCGCCGCTGTTCACCCTCCGCGCCGTGCGGCTGGAAGGCGAGCTCACGCGCAACAGCGTCAACACCATCCGCGCCAACGCGATGCCGGCGCTGGCGGGCAACTTCTTCAGCGTGAACCTGCAGAAGACGCGCGCCGCGTTCGAGTCGGTGCCCTGGGTGCGCCGCGCCACCGTGCGCCGCGTCTGGCCGGATCGCCTGGTGGTGCAGCTGGAAGAGCACCGCGCCGCTGCCACCTGGGCCGGCGAGGACGGCAACGACCGGCTGGTGAACACGCACGGCGAGGTCTTCGAGGCCAACCTGGGCGACGTGGAAGACGATGGCCTGCCCGGCTTCGCCGGACCCGACGGCACTTCGGCCCAGGTGCTGGCCATGTACCGCCGCCTGCAGCCGGTGTTCGCGCGAATGGACCTGGAAGCCGAGACGCTGACCCTGTCGGGTCGCGGTTCCTGGCGCGTGGAACTGGAAGGCGGCGCCACGCTGGAACTGGGCCGCGGCAGCGAAGAGGACGTGGTCGCGCGCACCGAACGCTTCGTGCGCACCTTCCCGCAGCTGGCCGCGCGCTACCAGCGCCAGCCTCTGGCCTATGCCGACCTGCGCCACACCGACGGCTATGCCGTGCGCCTGCGCGGCGTGACCACGACCAAGACCGTCAACTAGAGAAGAGCCCACCGCCCATGGCCAAGGAATACAAGGACCTCGTCTTCGGACTCGACATCGGCACCGCGAAGGTGATGGTCGTGGCCGCCGAGGTGCTGCCGCACGGCGACCTGCGTGTGGCCGGGCTCGGCGTGGCCGGCACCCATGGTCTGAAACGCGGCGTGGTGG
Organism: Rubrivivax sp.; assembly: GCA_044224175.1. Lineage (GTDB taxonomy): Bacteria > Pseudomonadota > Gammaproteobacteria > Burkholderiales > Burkholderiaceae_C > Rubrivivax. Next base: position 16,110 of record JBGAKY010000024.1, read on the forward strand.
TCAACATCGACGCCACGGTGCAGAGCATCCAGCAGGCGCTGAAGGAGGCCGAGATGATGGCCGCCTGCAAGATCACCAGCGTCTACACCGGCATCACCGGCAGCCACATCCGCGGCCAGAACAGCACCGGCATGGTGATCGTGCGCGACAACCGCGAGGTGACGCCGGTCGACGTGGCGCGCGTGGTGGAGACCGCCAAGGCCATCAACATCCCCAACGACCAGCGCCTGCTGCTGGTGGAGCCGCAGGAATTCATCATCGACGGCCACGAGGTGAAGGAACCGATCGGCATGAGCGGCAGCCGGCTCGAGGTGAAGGTGCACATCGTCACCGGCGCCCAGAGCGCGGCCGAGAACATCCTGAAGTGCGTGCGCCGCTGCGGGCTGGAGGTGGAACGCCTGGTGCTGAACCCGAGCGCCAGCGCCGCCGCGGTGCTGACCGACGACGAGAAGAGCCTGGGCGTGGCGGTGGTGGACATCGGCGCCGGCACCACCGACGTGCAGGTCTACACCGACGGCAGTGTGCGCCACACCGCGGTGATCCCGATCGCCGGCGACCTGATCACGAGCGACATCGCGATGGCGCTGCGCACGCCCACCAAGGACGCGGAAGAGATCAAGGTCGAGTACGGCGTCGCCAAGCAGCTGCTGGCCGACCCGTCAGAACAGGTGGAGGTGCCCGGCCTGGGCGACCGCGCGCCGCGCATGTTGAGCCGCCAGGCGCTGGCCGGTGTGATCGAGCCGCGCGTCGAAGAGATCTTCAGCCTGGTGCACCAGGTCATCCGCGACAGCGGCTACGAGGAGCTGCTGTCCTCCGGCATCGTCATCACCGGCGGCAGCAGCGTGATGCCCGGCATGGTGGAGCTGGGCGAGGACATCTTCCTGAAGCCGGTGCGCAGGGGCCTGCCGATCTATGGCGGCGCGCTGGGCGACATGGTGGCGAACCCGCGGTCCGCCACCGTGATGGGGCTGCTCGAAGAGGCGCGCATGGCGCGCCAGCGCGGGCAGAAGGCGGCTGCGCAGGCAGGTTCGGTGAGCAACCTGTTCACGCGCGCGCGCGACTGGTTTCTCGGCAATTTCTAGGAGAGGGGTGGCCAATGGACATGAGGACGCACACCCCCGTCTTTTCACGGCAACCACGGCAACTGCAATTCACTCAGTAGGAGGCTCTCATGCCCATCGAAATGATCGAAGAGTTCCAGCAAGGCACGCAGATCAAGGTGATCGGTGTCGGTGGCGGCGGCGGCAACGCCGTCGAGCACATGATCACCCAGGGCGTGCAGGGCGTCGACTTCATCTGCGCCAACACCGACGCGCAGGCCCTGGGCCGCAGCGCCGCCGGTTCGCTGGTGCAGCTGGGCAAGAGCGGCCTGGGCGCCGGCAGCAAGCCGGCGGTGGGGCGCACCGCGGCCGAAGAGGCGGTGGACAGCATCAAGAGCGCCATCGACGGCGCGCACATGCTCTTCATCACCGCCGGCATGGGCGGCGGCACCGGCACCGGCGCCGCGCCGGTGATCGCGCGTGTGGCCAAGGAGATGGGCATCCTGACCGTGGGCGTGGTGACCAAGCCCTTCGAGTTCGAAGGCAAGCGCCGCGGCCAGCAGGCCGAGGACGGCGTGGCCGAGCTGGAAGCGAACGTCGACAGCCTCATCGTGGTCCTCAACGAGAAGCTGCTCGAGGTGCTGGGCGACGACGTGACGCAGGAGCAGGCCTTCGCGCACGCCAACGACGTGCTGAAGAACGCGGTGGGTGGCATCAGCGACATCATCCACATCCCCGGCCTCGTCAACGTCGACTTCGAGGACGTGAAGACGGTGATGAGCGAGCCCGGCAAGGCGATGATGGGCACCGCCACCGCCAGCGGCCCGGACCGCGCCACCAAGGCGGCGGACGCGGCCGTGGCCTGCCCGCTGCTGGAAGGCATCGACCTGAGCGGCGCGCGCGGCGTGCTGGTGCTGATCGCGGCGAGCAAGGGCACCTTCAAGCTGGCCGAGAGCCGCAACGCGATGAACACGATCCGCCGCTACGCCGCGGACGACGCGCACGTGATCTACGGCACCGCCTACGACGACACGCTGGGCGACCAGCTGCGCGTGACGGTCATCGCCACCGGCCTGAGTTCGGTGGCGCGCTCGAAGGCGGCCGACCCGCGCGGCAGCGGTGGCCATCCGCCGCTGCAGGTGGTGTCGCACACGCCTTCGATGCAGCCGCCGATGCAGCAGCCGATGAAGATGACGGGCACCGACAACCTGCCCATCCTGACGCAGCCGGCCATGCCCACGGCCACCGCTTCGGCCGGCGGCCACGGCAGCGCAGTGCAGGCGGCGCAGGACTTCAACTCGCTGAACACGCCCAGCGTTTGGCGCAGCGCGCGCAGCCAGGCGGCGGCGAAGGTGGACGCGCTGGCCTCGAACGGGATGGACGAGATCGAGATCCCGGCGTTCCTGCGCAAGCAGGCGGATTGAGGCCCGGACTTCGGACCTGAAGGGAAGGGCGGCTGCGGCCGCCCTTCTTCATGGGCGGTGACCGGCGGCTCTCGGCCCACACCTGCCTGTCGCATTTATCCAAAGCTGCCCGACGCTCGGACAGACCTCCTGCGGGATTCACCTCCGCGAAGCAGCCGTTCGTGGCCACCGGGGCTCGGCCAGGAGCGGTCGTCGGTGTCCGGCGGTTCAGGGTGTCGCCGTTTCAGTGTGCGCGGCTTCTGCGTGCACCCAGTTTAGAAATGCTTCAACTGGCGGGCGCTTCGCATGCTTGGCGGGATAGACCACGAAGTGAGCCTTTATACGGATGGCCTTGTCGAGCCCGAACACGGGCTTCAGCCTGCCAGTCAAAAGGTGGGGATCGGCGTTCACGGCACTTTCCAGGGCTACCCCAAGTCCCTGCGTCGCCGCATCCAGCGACATCTGCGCCCGGTCGAATCTCAAGGTGAATCGCTCGGGTGCCCGGCTGTCGGCGAATTCGCCTAGCCAGTCCGACCACTGAACGACGCTGACGTTGCTCTGAATGAGAGGTACGTCGAACAGTTGTTCGATCCGCTTGAGCCGATGCTCGCGAATGAACGCGGGACTGGCCAGCGGCACGATACGTTCCTCGAACAAGGGCTCGACGACGAGGTCGCCCCACTGTGGCACCCCGTAGCGAATATCCAGGTCCGCCTGGCCCAATGCAAAGTCGCTGTGCGTATGCGCCGCCGACAGATTCAAGGCGATGTCCGGATAGGCTTGCGCGAACCTGCGCAGCCGCGGCATCAGCCAAAGGCTCGCAAGGCTTGGTGCTGAATGCACGTATAGGCTGTTGCCGACACCCTTGCGCACGTCTTCCGTCGCTGTAGAGATGGCAGAAATCCGTCTGGCTGGAACAACCCCGATCGGCACGCTGATGGACCGGCGGCCCGCAGGCTAATGCATGCCGCCCAGCCGTTCTTCAAGGAAGTCCAGCCGATCCTGCCCCCAGAAAAGTTCGCCGTCCACGACATACGTCGGCGAACCGAAGACGCCCGCTGCGATCGCGGTGCGCGTGTTCTGAACGTACAGGGCGTGCATGCGCGGATCACGCGCCGAGTCGATCAGCGCGGCGCCGTCCAGGCCGGCGTCGCGCGCGATCTCCAGCAGCGTGCCCCAGTCTGCGATATTGCGGTCCTCGGACCAGATGGCGCGCAGCACCGCGTGCGAGAGCGCGAGCGCGTCCAGGCCGTTCTCGCGCGCGGCGAGGACGAGGCGGCTCGACGGCTCGCGGTCCACAGGGTAGTGGGCCGGCTGGAGACGGATCGGCACGCCCAGGCGCTGCGACCAGCGCGCAAGCTCAAGTTGCCGGTAACTCTGCCGCGCCGGCGAACGGCTGGGAAACGGCGTGCCGCCCGTTGCCGCGAACACTGCGCCAAGGTCGATCGGCTGCACTCGTACGACAGCCTGCGTGCGCTCGACCAGCTGCGCGAAGCGCGCGCTGCCCAGCCACGCCCAGGGGCTGGCGGTGCTGAACCAATACTCGACCGTTCGGGCCATGCGCCGTTCCTGCGCTACTCCACGATGTCCTCAGGGTGCAGCGGCATGCGCCACTCGCGCAGCACGGCCTGCACCTTGGCCATCGGCACACGGCGCACCGTGGTGCCTTCGTCGATGGCGATGGCCGCCGCGACGCCCGCCGCCTGACCGATGGACATGCAGGCCGGCATGTTGCGCGAGCGCGCATGCGCCTCGTGGTCGGCCGAGATGCAGCGGCCCGCGACGAGCATCTGCTCGACGCGCTGCGGTACCAGGCAGCGGTACGGTATTTCGTACGGCGGCATGCTTTGAAAGTCGACGTCGCCGCCCTTCGGGTCGTGGATGTCCAGCGCCGACGCGTCCACCGCGATGCTGTCCGGAAAGCGCGTCTCGCCACGCGAGTCGCGACCTGTCAGCGTGTATTCGCCGAGGATGTGGCGCGTCTCGCGCACGCCGAGGATTGGCGACACCTGGCCGAGCCGCGCGGACTCGAAGCCCGGGACGCGCTCGTTGAGGAAACGCACCACGCCTTCGATCTGTCGATAACACTCAAGGATCGCCGCGGTGAACTGCCGGGGAGAGAACACGTCGATGCCGAGGACGCGAGTGGCATTCACATACATCTGCCCGTCAGCCGTCTTCAGCGTGATGTTGTCGCGCTGAAGCCGCACGCCCGTCTCTTCCTGGAAGCGGCGCAACATCCCGTTGAAGCCCGTGAGCCACAGGCCATAGGCGAGCCCCGCCTCGTCCGCCGGAATGGCGCGCGCCGGCACATCGTCGCAACTGCGCGCCCATTCGGCCAGGCGAACGAGGTCGACGTTCTTCATGATGAAGTACATCGACACGGGTTGCATGCGCGCTTCCTGCTCGCCCGAGCCCATGACGAAAGGCGCACTCGCCTTCGCGGCCATGTCGGCGTCCGCCGAGCAGTCGATCAGCACCTTCGCGCCGACAAACTGGCGCCCCGCCTTGCCCTCGATGACGACGCCCGTCACGACTCCGCCTTCCAGCACCGGGTTGGAGACAAAGGTCTCGAAGAGGATCTGCACGCCGGCCTCGACGCACAGGCGCGTGAGCAGGATCTTCATGACCTCGGGATCCGTCGGCGAGGCGATCTTCACGCCGCCGGTCTTGGTGGTGGCCATGTAGTCGGGGCCCGCGCCGCCCATCGAGCGCGCGGCGTTCCAGATCTCGAGCGGAATGCCGCCGAGCAAGGAACCCGAGGGCTTGGTGTTCAGGCCGAGCGTCAGGATGCCGCCCAGCGAGCCGAAACGCTCGATGAGCACCACGTTCTTGCCGCGGCGCGCGGCGGCGATCGCTGCGATGGGGCCGGTCGTGCCGCCGCCGACGACCACGACGTCAGCCTCCATGAGAACGGGGATCTCGCGTGCCGGTTCGGTGATCGTGGCCCGTGTGGGGTTGCTGCGCATGGCAAGACCTCGTGCGGCGCGGAGCGCCTCTGTTCGTGAGATGGGTACCGGGGTGCGCGCCTCTGCGGCGCGCCGGTGGGCGATTCGTGGGCAGCGCGCCGCTTCAGTCCGCCTTGGCGCCCGACAGCTGGACAGCCTTGGACCACTTGGCGATCTCGCTGCGGTTCCAGGCCGCAAACTGCTCGGGCGTGTTGCCCACCACGACGGCGCCGGATTGCGCCAGCTGCGCCTTCACGTCGGGCATGCGCAACACGGCCACCAGGTCGGTGTGGATCTTGTCGACGACCTCCTTGGGCGTTCCTGTGGGCACAAGCGCGCCGATCCACGAAACGGCTTCGAAGTTGGGTACGCCGGACTCGACCATGGTCGGCACATCCGGTAGCGACGGCGCGCGCTGGGCGCTGGTGACCGCGATGGCCTTGAGCTTGCCCGACTTCACGTGCGGCGTGACCGCGACGATGTTGTCCCACATGAGTGAGACGCTGCCGCTCATGAGGTCGGTGTACGCGGCCGGCGTGCCTTTGTACGGCACGTGCACCAGTTCCGTCCCCGTGGCGCTCTTGAACAGTTCTCCCGCGAGGTGGTTGGACGTGCCGACGCCGCCCGAGCCGAAGTTCAGCTTGCCGGGGTTCGCCTTGGCATACGCGATGAGACCTTTCACGTCCTTGGCCGGCAGGTCAGGTGGCGCGACGAGCACCAGCGGCGTGGTGGCGACGAGCGTGATCGGCGTGAAGTCCTTGAGGTAGTCGTAGTTCAGCTTGGTGTAGAGCGACACGCTGATCGCGTTCGCGACCGTGCCGAAGAAGATGGTGTAGCCGTCAGCCGGCGCTCGTGCCGCCAGCTCGCTGCCGAGGTTGCCGCCCACGCCGGGGCGGTTCTCGATGATCACGGGCTGCCCCCACTTGTCTTGCAGCTTCTGGCCCACGGTGCGCGCGATCACGTCCGTCGCGCTTGCGGGCGGAAAACCGAACAGGATCTTCACGGGGCGGGTGGGCCAGTTGGTTTCCGCGGCCGCGGGCGCGGCCGCGATGGCGGCGAACGAGGCGACGAGGGAACAGAGCAGCGATTTCGGATTCATGGGATTCCTTCCGGTGAAGGCCCTCGAAGGGCAGCGAGTGAGTCAAATGCTATAGTCATATATAGGACCAGTCAAGTGTCGATGTTTGCTAGCATTCGTGTCATGGTTGTTGAAACGCCCTGCCCCGCTGACGACTTCCTGCGCCGCTACGGCAAACGTGCGGTGCAGGGACTGCCCAAGTACGTGCAGCTGCGCGAGGCGCTGCGTGCCGCGGTCAACGCCGGCCATTGGCCGCCGGGGGCCCGGCTGCCGAGCGACAGCGAGTTGACGGGCATCACGGGCTACAGCCTTGGCACCGTGCAGCGAGCACTGCGAGAGCTCGCCGACGGGGGCGTCGTGGTGCGCAATCAGGGGAGTGGCACCTACGTGTCGGAAGGCGGCGGCGCCATCGACGCGCCACTTCACCTGCGCTTTCGCGGCGGTGCGGACGGCGAGCCCGCGTTCCTGCCGCTCTACCCCAAGGTGCTGTCCCGCACCCGCGCCCATGGCAGCGGAGCATGGTCGGCGTGGCTGCGTCCCGAAGGGGAGGGCGACGTCGTGCGCATCGACCGCCAGTTGAGCGTCAATGGCGAGTTCATCGTCTTCAATCGCTTCTACTTTGATGCGCGCGAATTCCCGGACATCGCGGCTCGCCCGCTTGCCATGCTCGACGGCGCAAACCTCAAGCAGTTGCTCGGCGAAGCCGTCTCGATGCCCATCAGCGACGTCGAGCAGCACGTCTCGTTCGTGAAGTTCGATGCCGCTGCATGCAAGGCGATGGGCGTAAAGCCTGGTACCCGCGGTTTGTTGCTGGAGAGCGCAGCTGCAGCCGGCAGGAGCAATCCGGTCTACTTCCTGGAGTCCTTCATCCCTCCGAACGACCGGCGGCTCGACGTGTCGGCCTTGCGCTAGAGGGACCGCTGAGGCCCGCGACCGTGAAGCGGGCAGTCTTCAATAGCCGCAACTGGCCGGGACTGCCATTCCGAGGCCGACGCCGGCAGCTGACGTTGCCGGTCAGCCGTTCGAGCGACTGCTGTTCGGACTGGCGAATCGCAGTGGTCGATCCTCAGGCGACATCCGTCGTCTCGATCTCGGCGTTCCCAGGCTGCCGGACGAATGGAAGCCGGGCAGCCTGACGAGGTCTCGTGGCAGCCGGGGCACACGGGCAGGCCGCGATCGGGGCGACCGAGACGTTGCGTACGGCTTGAGACCCTGCGGGATCAGCAAATCGGGAGATCCACTTGCGCACTACGGGTTGATCACGAAGGTTGCTTGGCAACGCGGGTTGATCTCGTATTCGCTCGAATTTCCCGAGATCGCGCGAATCGTGTAGCTTCCAGCGCCGCTGAAGTTCTTCGTTTGCAAGTTGAACTGCCACTGGTAGTCGCTGAACGTGAACACGTTGCCTTCGTCACCCTGGCCGGCCTGCAGGTAGACGTTTTCGGGAACCGTGGCAGGACCTCCACCGCCGAAGACGACTTCGAGCAGCGGAGCGGATCCGATTCGCAAAGGTGTGACCGCCAGACCGGCGGAGTCGAGCAACTGCATCTTCAAGGGCAGGACGCGGTTCTTCTGCTTGACGGCGACCACCTGGTTCATTGGCGACTCGAACCCGGAGCAGCGCAGTACAGGCACCGAAGTTCCGTCGTCATCGGCGCAGCAGCGGAAGCCTGTTGTCGGCAGCCGGGCAGAACCGTCGTGGGCGGTCGTGTTGTACAGGCATCCCGGACCGTTGATGGCGATGTCGCCGTAGAAGCCACCCCGAAAGGTTCCTGCGGGGTCAGCGGTCCATTCGTTGACGTTGCCGACCATGTCGAACACGCCTTCTGCGCTCACACATCCGGCATACGATCCAGTGGGCGCGATCTGCCTCCCTTCGTCATTGCACCGTCCGGGAATCAGGGTGTCGCCGTAGGGATAGGTCAACTGGTTCGGCCCTCTGCAGGCACGCAGCCACTCGGTGTCGGTGCACAGACGCTTGCCTGCAGCCTTGCACGCGGCGGCGGCTTCCGGTTGCGTGATCTGCACCTTGGGCAAGACGCCCGGGATCGACATCGATCTCGCTTGCGCGTCCAGCGAGGCTTCGTGGCGGTCCACGCAGAAGGTGGCGTCGATCGAAACCATATCGGCCGGGCACACGGCCACGGCCCATTGACTGACCATGGCCACGGCCGCTGCGGCCACGCCAGCGCGCGCTGGGCGAACGAGCCCATCACGCCTGCCACCGCTGTTTGCAACGATGTTCATGCTGAACCTCCACACCGCAAAGCCCGATCGGTGCTCACAGAGCAAGCTTGCCAATCAGCTTAGGCTGTGTCGGATGGCCTGCGTTGCGGATCATCAATGCCCGTCTTCGGCACCCGCAGGACTTCTCGGCCCCTGCCACCCTGGACATTGCAGGAGCATGGGGAAGAGGGCGCGCCTTTGCTTCTGCCCCCCCATGGCATTTCCACGATTGGAGGGACTCTCAACGGCCGACGAGAGGAGTCGTGCAGTGCAGGGAAGCGGACAGTCGGCAAGGTCCGCTCCTGGCCGCGCTCAGCCGATCTGGGACGCGGTCCGGAACGGTCACCGAGGTTTCACTGCTCGGGCTGTATGAGCGGCTTGCAGCTTCATGGTGACGGGCTCAGAACCGCCAGGAGCGGTCGCCATGGCAAGGCGGTTCAGCGGCGGACCGATCGGGTGTGGACCCACCGGGTCTCCAGCACACGAAGTCCATGCACGATCAGGTTTGCCTCCGTCCGTGCCCGGGCGGAGCCCGCAGAGCCTTGTCAGACCACAGCGCCTTAGGGATCGGGCCAGGGCGCCGATTCCACCACCGCGAAGTCCAGGGTGAACGCGTCCAGCAGATCGAGAAGTCGCGTGAACAGCCCGGCGTCGCCTTCCACCTGCACGAGACCGTCCGCCACGGCTTGCGCAGCCGCCCTCTCGCCACGCAGAACCTGGTGCAGCGTGGCACGCGACAGGCGCAGCACGACGGCCGCCGCCGGCGCTTCGTCCACGCGACTCGCATGCAGGGCACCGTTGGACAACTCCACGCGCCAGCACTCGGCCCGGTCGTCGAAGTGCCAGGCCATCGTGACGTCGAACCCTTTGGCGCGCGGTGCATTGACGCGCACGGCCAGCATGTCGAAGAGCGCTTCGCCATCGAGCGCGTCGAGCTGGCCGAAGCTGGCTGCAACAGGCATCGGCCGGGGCGGGCCTTCGCGGTACTCGCGGGCGCCCAGCAGGTAGGCGTTGCGCCAGGTAGCGGACTCCGCCTGGAAGCCCATCTGCTCCAGCGCCTGGGCCGCCAGTTCGCGCGCCTCGGCATGCTCCGGATGGGCATGCACGGCGTGTCTCGTCACCTCGGCAACCCAGCGGTACTCGCCACGCTTGAAGTCAGCGCGGGCGCGCTGCAGCACGGCTTCGATGCCGCCCATGTACTCGATGGTCTTGCGCGCCGCCGGCACGGGTGGCAGGGCATGCAGGTTGGCCGGGTGGGCGTCGTACCAGCCGAGGTAGCGCTGCACGATGGCCTTCACGTTGTGCGAGACGGTGCCGTAGTAGCCGCGGTTGTGCCAGCGCTGGCTCAGGCCATCCGGCAGCGTCAGGTGCTCGGCGATCTCGGCGGCCTTGCAGCCATGGTTCATCAGGCGAACGGTCTGGTCGTGCAGCGCGCGGTACAGGTCGCGCTGTTCCCTCAGGAAGGCGCAAGCCCGTTCACGACCCCAGGTCGGCCAGTGGTGCTGGGCAAACAGCACCTCGACGCGTTCGCCCCAGCGATGCAGCGCCGCATGCAGATGCTTGGACCAGGCCAGCGCGTCGCGCACCTGCGAACCGCGCAGCGGGCACAGGTTGTGCAACGTGTGGCTGGTGTTCTCGGCCAGGTTGAGCGCCCCTTCCGCCGGAAACCAGAAGTGCATCTCGGCGGGTGCTTCGGTGCCCGGGGCCAGCTGGAACTCGATCTCCACGCCGTCGATGACGTGCGTCTCGAAGGGCGCGGTGATCGAGCGCGTCGGCGCCAGCAATCCCGGCGTGCCCAGCGGCATGCCCTTTCCCAGCCCTGCATCGACCTGCCCGGCGGGCCCCTTGGGCAGCGTATGGCCGAACTGGAACTGCGAGCGTCGCCCCATCGCCGCCCCGGCGATGACGTTCTCCGAGACCGACTCGTGCAGGAAACCCTGCGGCGCGATCACCTGGACATGGCCGTCGGCCACGTCCTCGGCCCGCACCAGGCCCAGCACACCGCCGAAATGGTCGGCGTGGCTGTGGCTGAAGATCACCGTGTGCAGAGGGCGCCGACCTTCGGGATCGCGGTGGCGCCGGTACAGCGCCAGGGCCGCGGCCGCCGTTTCGGCGACGGTGAGCGCGTCCAGCGCGATCAGGCCCCGGTCGCCTTCGATGAAGGTGATGTTGGCGAGGTCGAATCCGCGGACCTGGAAGATGCGCGGGCTGACCTGGAACAGGCCGTGGATCCGGTTCAGCCGCGCCTGGCGCCACAGGCTGGGGCTGACGGTGCCCGGGGCCGCCTCCTCGTCGAGGAAGGCGTAGGGACGCTGGCTCCACACCACGCGGCCCTTGGCGTTGGCGATCTCGGCGTGTTCGATGCTGCCGAGGAAACCTCGTTCGGCGTCGGCACGATCCTGGCCGTCTTCGAGCGGCAGCGACGGCTGCAGCAGGCGGTGGAAGTCGAGCGTCGCTTGGTAGGCGGTTCGCATGCCCGTTCCTCGTGGCGAAGCCCTTCAGTTCGCTTCCAGGCGGGCTGCCTTCATCATCCGCTCGGTCTTGTCGATCTCCGCGCGCATGAGATCGGCGTATTCCTGCGCGCTGCTGGGCGCCGGGGTGGAGCCCTGGCCCTCGATCGCGGCCTTCACCTCCGGTTTGGCCAGTGCCGCCCGAAGGACCTCGTTGATGCGTGCCACGATCGGTGCCGGCGTGCCGGCCGGCACCGCCAGGCCGCCGAAGGACACCACCACCGCACCGGCCAGCCCCTGCTCCACCAGCGTGGGCACCTGCGGCAGCACAGGGTTGCGCTGCGCGGCGGTGATGGCCAGCGGGACCACCCGGCCGGCCTTGATCTGGGCGAGCGCGACCGACGTGACGACCAGCGCGAAGTCCACCTGCCTGCCGATGACGGCATTCAAGGACTCGGACGCGCCCTTGAACGGCACGTGGTTGGCCTCGATGCCCGCCGTCTGCAGCATGAGTTCGGCGCCCATGTGCGCCGGCGAGCCGATGCCGCCGGAGGCGTACATCAGACCTTTCGGGTTCTTGCGGGCGCGTTCGGCCAGGTCGGCGATGTTGCGCAGGCCGCTGTCGACCGGCGCGATCACCAGCAGGTCGGACGCGCTGATGCGGCCGACCATCGTGAAGTCCTTCAGCACATCGAACCCGGGCTTCTTGTACATGCGCATCGCCGCCGCCATGGGGCTGGCGGCGTAGACCCAGGTCAGGCCATCCGGCGCGGCGCGGGCCGCGATCTGCGCGCCCAGGTTGCCGGCGGCACCGGGCCGGTTGTCGACGACGACGGTCTGCCCCAGCAGCGGCCCGATCGCGTCGGCCAGGGTGCGCGCCGACGTGTCAGGCGCCGTGCCGGCCAGGTAGGGGACGATCAGCTTGATCGGGCGCGAAGGCCAGTGGTCCTGGGCCGATGCCGGGCCGGCCAGCAGCAGGAAGGCGGCGCACAGCGCTGCGCGGCGGGTGGGTTTCATGGCTTGTCTCCTTGCGAGGTCTGGTCGGCGTGGGCCGTCGCCGGCCCGGCGCGCTTCAGCGCGGGGCCGCGGGGGTCAGCAGTTCGCGCGCGATGGTGTTGCGCTGGATCTCGCTGGTGCCGGTGAGCACGCGGTACATGCGCAGCATGCGGAACAGCCACTCGGCACGGCTGCCCTGGACGATGCCGGTGCCGCCCAGGATCTGCACCGCGCGGTCGGCGATGCGGAAGGCCGTTTCCGAGCAGAACAGCTTGGCCATCGACGTCTCGGCGCGTGAGTCGACCCCCGCGTCCAGGCCGCGGGCCACGTCCAGCATCAGCGCGCGCGCGGCGTGCAGTTCGGTGGCCATGTCGGCCAGCATGTGCTGGACGGCCTGGAAGCTGCCGATGGGCTGGCCGAACTGGCGCCGGCGTCCGGCATGCGCCAGCGCATCGTCGAGCGCCTGGCGCGCCAGGCCCAGCATGGTGGGGCAGTGCAGCAGGCGGTTGACGGCGATGCGGCCCAGCGCCAGCCCCAGGCCCTGGCCCGGCTCGCCGATCAGGTTGGCCGCCGGCACGCGACAGCCTTCGAGCACGATGTCGGCCGTGCTGCTCTGGCCCGCCATAGTCTTGTAGCCGCCTTCGATGCGGAAGCCCGGGCGGTCGCGCTCCACGAAGAAGGCCGTGGTCTCGCGCCGGGCCGGGTCGTCGCTGGTCGAGGTGATGACCACCGCGGCGTCGCACCACGGCGAACCGGAGATGAACTTCTTGGTGCCGGTGAGCACGTAGTCGTCGCCGTCGCGCACGGCGCGGGTCTGCACGGCGCCGGCGTCGGAGCCGGCTTCCGCTTCGGTGATGGCGAAGCAGATGGCCATCTGCGCCCGCGCCACCGGCAGGATGAAGCGCTGCAGCTGGTCGGGCGTGGCCTTGCGCGCCAGCGCTCCGACTCGCGGCGGGCCGCTGAGCTCGCCCAGCACGTGGGGCGACAGCACGCAGCCGCTGCTGTACACGGCTTCCTTGATGAGCACGTGGTCCAGCACGCTGAAGCCGGCCCCGCCGAGCGGCTCGGGCAGGGTCATGCCGTAGAAGCCCAGCTCGTTCGAGCGCTTCCAGACCTGGCGCAACAGGTCGCGGTCGCCCGCCTGTTCGTGGCTGAGGCCGTGCTGCGTGGCCAGCGGCTGCAGTTCCTCGTCGATGAAGCGGCGCACGCGGGCGATGAAGTCGGCCGCCTTGGCCGAGCCTTCGAAAGGACGCGTCGCCGGCGGGCGCTTCGGGGCGGTGTCGGTCATGGCGAAGACGGACCTCTTTCAGTTGACGCGGCGCGCGCGGCCGGCCCAGTACGGGTCCTGAACCTGCTTGCGCGCCAGCTTGCCGTTGGCGTTGCGGGGCAGCGCGACGACGAATTCGACCAGCCGCGGCTTCTTGAAGCCACCGAGCCGTTCGGCACAGTAGGCGTCGAAGGCCTCGGCCGACAGCGAAGCGCCGGGCTTCAGCACGACATGCGCGGCCACGGCCTCGCCCCACTTGTCGTCGGGCACGGCGAAGACGCAGGCTTCCGCCACCGCGGGGTGCTGGTAGAGGACCGCTTCGACCTCGACCGGATAGACGTTGAAGCCGCCGCTGATCACCATGTCCTTCTTGCGGTCGACGATGTAGACGTAGCCCTCATCGTCGACGCGCGCCAGGTCGCCCGTGTGGTAGCGGCCGTGCTTCAGCACCTCGGCCGTCAGCTCGGGGGCGCGCCAGTAGCCGGCGAAGACGTCCGGGCCGGAGACGACGATCTCGCCGACCTCGCCGACGCCCACCGGCTGGCCGTCGTCGCCGACGACGTCGACCTGGCACTCCAGCATCGGGCGCCCGCAGGACGCCAGGCGCCCGGGGCGCGTGGCGCGCGCCTGCACGTGGTCCTCGATGCTCAGCGCGCACACGCCCGAGGTGGTCTCGCCGGCCCCGTAGCCCTGGGCCAGCACCGGGCCGAAGATGTCCATCGCACGCAGGATGCGGGCCGGCGCCATCGGCGCCGCGCCGTAGCTCAGGCGGCGCAGGTCGGGCAGCGGGCGGTAGCGCTGCTCCTGCGCTTCGATCAGCATGTGGATCATGGTCGGCACGAGGAAGGTCTGGGTGACGCGGCCGCGATGCATCTCGTCCAGCCAGCGGTCGGGCTCGAACCCGCGGAACAGCCGGATGCAGGTGCCGCTGCACAGCGCGGGCACGAGCTGCATGCCCGACGCATGGGTGATGGGCCCCACCAGCCCGAGCACCTCGCCTTCGCGCGAGCCGTCACCGCGCATCAGGAACTTGCGCAGCTGCGCGAGCCGGTTGCCGAAGGTCTGCATTGCGGCCTTCAGGGTGCCCGACGAACCCGAGGTGTAGTGCAGCACCGCCACCTCGTCGCGCTCGACGGCCATGGGGTCGAATCGATCGGCGGCGCGGCCGAGCTGGGTCTCGTAGTCGGCCTCGCTGCCGGCACCGCCGTCGAGCAGCAGCAGGCGCGGGGCCGGGCCTTCGAGCAAGGCGCCGAAGGCGTCGGCGCGCTCGCGCGTCGTCAGCACCACCGACGCCTCGGCGTTGGCGACCACCTGCGCCACCTCGCGCGGCGACAGGCGCGCGTTGATGGGGGCCTTCACCAGCGCGGCCTTGTAGCAGGCCAGTTCCAGCTCGACCACCTCCGGGCAGTTCGGCAGGCAGACGCCGACACGGTCTCCGCGCTGCAGGCCCAGACCCAGGAGGGCGTTGGCCAGCCGGTTGCTGCGCGACTCCAGCTCGGCGTAGCTCAGCCGGCGATCACCGCAGACCAGGGCCGTGCGCGTGGCGAACTGCCGGCTGGCCTTCTGCACCAGCGCCCCGACATTCGTGACGGCGTGGGGTGACGACACCAAGGCGATCTCCGCGACGAACGCCGGCACGGCGCCGGCGGCAGGCAATGTGCCAGCGCCTGCCGGCGATCGGAAATACCGTTTGGTGATGCCGGGCCATCACGCCGCGCGATGGCCCGCCCGGCGCGGGCTCAGGCCATGAGATGGGCGTTCCAGCGGCCGTTCGCGATCAGCTCCTGCACCAGCGCGCGCAGGGCGTCCGCGACCACGCGCGCGGCGGGCGTGGCGGTCCGCGTGGCGGATTGCGCCAGGTAGTAGCTGCGGGCCATGCCCGGATCGATCACGCGCGCGTACAGCCAGTCGGGTGCGGCGGTCGGATGTTCGATCGTGGACGACGCCGGCGTGAAGGTGAAGCCGGCCCCGGCCACGTGCAGGGAACGGATGACGTTCGTCGAGTCATGCTCGTGCACGACGTTGAGCGAAAGTCCGCGCTCCGCGGCGATGCGTTCCACCGACTGCCGGATGGCATAGCGCGGCGACTGCAGGACGAGCGGCAGCGAGGCCGCGGCCTCGAAGGTGACGACGGGCCGCCCATCCTGCAGGGTCAGCGGCACTCGGCGGTCCGGATCACGGCCACTCAGGAAGATCGATTCCTGTGCCAGCGGCTCGCACAGCAGTCCGTGAACCGTGGGCGTGTCCACGAGCAGCCCGAGATCGGCACGGCCGTCCGTCATGGCCTTGCGCACCATGATGCTTGTGTCGTCCAGCACGTAGACGCGCACGCGCGGAAAGGCCTCCTTCAGCCGCACCAGCAGCGGTCCGACCAGCAGCGACACCAGCAGCAGCGGCACCGCCAGCGTGATCGAGCCTTCCGGGCTGATGGCACTGTGCTGGATTCGCTCCTTGATCGCGGCGGCATCGGCCAGCAGGCGGCGCCCGTCCTGGTACAGCTGCAGTCCGATGGGCGTGGGCGTCACGCCGGCATGCGAGCGCTCCAGCAACTGCGCGGCGAGTTCGCCCTCAAGCTTCTTGATCTGGGCCGTCAGTGCCGGCTGCGCCACGAAGAGCGTGGCCGCGGCCTTTGACAAGCTGCCAGCGTCGACCACCGCAATGAAGGTGCGCAGGCTTCTCAGGTCCAAGGCGCTCATTGCGGTGCAGGTCGAGGCGGTGGCAAGAGGGTTTGGGAAGGCCGGGCGCTTTCTACCATGCCTTGCACGCGCACTTGCAGCGGGCGGCCTGGTTGGACCGCATGAACTGACACACGCTGCGCCGCATCCACGGCGTCAATCGAACCACGCGGAGAACGGAGTCGGGTTCTCGCATCCGTGCACATCGCGTCCCCAGGTGCGCGCAGGAGTGTCACGATCGAATGGGCGCGCCGCCACTCGACGCTCGGTTTCGTCAGCCCGATACCGTTGGGGCAAGCTCGAGAAGCTTAGGTCGGTGTCCACGGAACCGGCAGTAGCTCACTCGCATGCATCAACGCTCGAACGGACGCCATTCGGTCGCCGCTCAGCTTGCGCGCCTCATCGATGTCCTCGACGAGCGGCTTCTAATGGTGCCGGGCGACGACGTGACGCAGGAGCAGGCCTCCGCGCGTGCCAACGACGTGCCGAAAACGCGGTGGGCGGCATCAGCGACATCATGGCCGAGAGCCGCAACGCGATGAACGCCATCCGCCGCCATGCCGCGGACAATGCGCACGTGATCCACGGCACCGCCTGCGACGACACGCTGGGCGAGCGCCTGCGCGTGTCGGTCATCGCCGCGGGCCTGGGCCCGGCGGCGCGCGCTCGAGTTCGGCCTCCAGCGCGGCGATACGCTCGTCGCGAGTCCGGATCGCCGCTTCCACGTCGGCCGCCTCGAAACGCTGCGGAATGTGCTGTGGGCAATTCACGTCCCACGCGGTGACGGTAAACAGCACGACCTGTTCCGGCCTGGCGCGATAGCCCTCCGGCATCAGGCGGCGCAGCAGCGCGTCGTCGCCTTCCACGACGCGCGCCGTGCCCCACAGCTTGATGCGGCGACGCTGCGCATAGTCGATCAGGAACAGATGTGCCTTCGGGTTCTCTTCCAGGTTGCCCTGGGTGATGTACTGGCGGTTGCCCGCGAAGTCGACGAAGGCGATCGTGTGCTCGTCCAGCACCCGCAGGAAGCCGGCCGGCCCGCCGCGGTGCTGGATGTAGGGCTGGCCCTGGGCGTTGGCGGTCGCCAGGAAGACGCTGGTCTGGGCCTCGATTTCGGCCTTCAGGTCGGCGGTGATGGTCGACTCCCAGGAGCCGCCCGCTTCCATGCGTGCATAGGCCGCGCGCGAACCCTTGCGAGCCTGGATCGCCTTCACCGTGCCGGTGAAGGCCACGTCGCTGGCACAGGGGGGGGTGCCGGCCACGGTCACAGCCCCAGCGCGGTGAGACCCGCATGGTCGTCCGGCCTTCTGCCTGCCGGCCAGTGGTACAGCCGCCCGGCTTCGATGATCGGCAGGTCGTTGATGCTGGCGATGCGCGTGTGCATCAGGCCGTCGCCGTCGAAGGCCCAGTTCTCGTTGCCGTAGCTGCGGAACCACTGGCCGGCGTCGTCGTGCCATTCGTACGCGAAGCGCACCGCGATGCGGTCCTCCCGAAACGCCCACAGTTCCTTGATCAGCCGGTAGTCGAGCTCACGCTGCCACTTCTGCGTGAGGAAGGCTTCGATCTCGGCGCGACCCTGCAGGAAGGTCGAGCGGTTGCGCCAGCGGCTGTCGGGCGAATAGGCCAGCGCCACGCGCGCCGGATCGCGTCCGTTCCAGGCGTCTTCGGCCAGGCGGACCTTCTGGACGGCGGACTCGAAGGTGAAGGGTGGCAGCGGCGGACGGGACATGGCAGGTTCTCCGGAAGGACGGCATCGGCCCACAGGGGCGGCATGACCCGCACGCCGCCACGCGGGAGGGGCTGGCGACTCAGGCGGCGAGGGCCTGCGCCACCGGGAAGTCGATCTCGGTCTGCGCCACCGAATTGACGAAGTTGGTCCAGGTGTTCAGCGCCACGTGCTGGACGATCTCGACGATCTGTGCGTCGTCATGGCCCGCCATGCGCAAGGCCTGTACGTCGGCGTCCGTCACGTGCCCGCGTTCGCGGACCACCCTGGCTGCGAAGCGCACGGCCGCGTCGGCCTTCGGGTCGAGCGAGCCCCCGTGTCGGTTGGCCGCGATCTCGGCCTCGCTCAGCTTCGCCAGGTTCTTGCCCAGGTAGCTGTGGGCCGACAGGCAGTAGCCGCAGTCGTTGATCTGGGCCACCGCCAGCGCGATGCGCTCGCGGGTCTGTGCCGGCAGGCTGCCCTTGGCCAGGGCGCCCGACATGCCCAGGTAGCCCTCCAGCGCGGCAGGGCTGTTGGCGACCAGGCGGAACAGGTTCGGCACGCTGCCGATCTGCTTGTTGACGGCTTCGAGAAGCGGCCGGGCCGCCGCAGGGGCGGCGTCGATGCTGGCGGGGATGGTGAGGCGGGACATGGTGGGGACTCCGTTGGGTTGGTGGGGCCGGTGAATGCCGGTGGAGAGACTGTAGATATTCCCGTCCATGCGAACTAGACTGCGGGATCGCGATTCTTTCTCTCGAAATTCGGAACAATGGACCGCCTCGAAGCCATGGCCGTGTTTGCCGCCATCGTCGAAGGGGGCAGCCTGTCGGCAGCGGGCCGGCGCCTGAAAGTGCCCCTGGCCAGCGTGAGCCGCAAGCTCGCGGACCTGGAGGCGCATCTCAGGACACGCCTGCTCACGCGGTCGACGCGCAAGCTCGTGCTGACCGATGCGGGTCGCGACTACCTGGACGCGTGCCGTCTGATCCTGGAGCAGGTGGACGAGGCCGAGCGCGCGGCCTCCGGGGCCTACGCCAACGTGAAGGGCCTGCTCGTGGTGGCCGCGCCGATCGTGTTCGGCAGGCTGCACGTGGTCCCGGTGGCAGCGGCTTTCCTGGAGGCGTACCCCGAAGTCGACCTTCAATTGCGCCTGGGCGACCGCAATGCCAATCTCATCGAAGAGCATGTCGACGTGGCCCTGCGCATCGGCACCCTGCCGGACAGCAACCTCGTCGCGACGCAGGTGGGAACGATCCGTCGTGTCGTGTGTGCGAGCCCGGCCTATCTGAAGCGGTTCGGCGAACCGCGATCGCTGGACGAGCTCGCAACACACCGCTGCATCACCTTCGATGGCCTGGAAGCCGCCAATGCGTGGACCTTTGCCGATGCGGCCGGACGGAAGCGGCAGGTGCGGGTGCGCTCGCGCATGGCCGTCTCGACGGCCGATGCCGCGATCGAGGCTGCCGTTCTGGGTCTCGGGCTGACCCGGGTGCTGTCCTACCAGGTGGCCGCCGCGCTGCAGGACGGCCGGCTCGTCCGCCTGCTGGTCGACGACGAATCGCCTGCGGTGCCGGCCAGCCTGATCTACCCCGGCCAGGGGCGGCTGCCGATGAAGACCCGCGCCTTCATCGACTTCGCGAGCGGGCCGTTGCGGGAACGCCTGACGCCCACGAAGGCGGTCGAAGCCAAGGGCACGGCAGCGCGAACTCGGCGGCGACGGCCGAAGGGCTGAGCGGCATTCACAAGGCGGCACCGCCGCTCTGCGCGACCGAGGTCAGGAAAGCGGATCGGGCCGCCTGTCAGGACGCGCGCAGCCACGCCACCCCGGCTTCACGTTGCCGCATTGCGGCAGGGCCCGAACCCTTCCGGCGACGCCGTTTCCGCCCGCTGCCCGAGACCCGCCGGGGCGCCGCCGGCCGGCCGTATCGACCCGGCCGACGCGCGACGGTCGATGCGGCCCTCCCTTGGACGGCCCTACAGGACTCGAAGGCCGACGGACCCTTCGCTCAGAGCCACAAGAATGCGGCGGCCGCGACGAGCGTGGGGCCCGCAGCGCCCAGCAGCAGTTCTCCGGCCCCGATGGACTCGTCCGCGAAGCCGCGCCGAAGCAGCGCCACCCCGGCCGGGTTGGGCGCGTTGGCGATGACGGTCAGGCCCCCCCCGGCCACGGCGCCGGCCACCAGCATGTACTTCGACTCGACGGAGATGCCGGCGATCTGCGACCCCAGAAAGGTCAGGGCCGCGTTGTCGGTGATGGCCGTCAGACCCAGCGAGCCAAGGAACAAGGCGAGAGGCTGCAGGCTGGACACGATGGGCTGCAGCCACCAGCTCTGCATGCCCCCCAGCACCACCAGCCCGGCGAGGAAGAAGGCCACCAGCAAGGCCTCCTTGATGATCAGCGGACTCTGGTGGCGCTCGTAGGCCTGGGTGAAGCCGAGGAACATCAGGAACAGGCCCAGGAAGGCCACCGGGTGATGCGCCAGCAGCACGACGCCGGCAAGCAGCGCCAGGTGCACGGCCACCACCGACCACGGAACCTCCTGGTCGAGTCGCTCATCGCGCGCCTGCCCGGCCGCCGGGATCAGGTGCCGCCGAAGCACGAGCGCACAGACCGTCGCGTTGACCACCACGGCCAGCGCCGCCTTCCAGCCGAAGTTCGCGAACATGAAGGCACTGTCCCACTGCCAGGTCGACGCCACCATGAGCACCGGCGGAGCCGCATAGGACGTCAAGGTGCCACCGATCGACACGTTGACGAAGAGCACGCCGAGCGCCAGGTACTTCACGCGCTCCGGCACGTCGGGCCGGAAGATCTGCGGCGCCAGCATCAGCGCGGCGATGGTCATCGCCGCGGGCTCGGTCACCACGGAGCCCAGCAGCGGCACGGCGGCCAGGCCGAGCCAGGCCGTGGCCAGCGGCGTCGGCACCGGCATCACGCGGGCCGCGAGGCGCACGAGCCGGATCACGGTCGTCAGCACGGGGCGGGAGGCGGCGACCACCATCACCACGAACACGAACAACGGCTCGGTGTAGTTCCGCGACTCGGCATAGGCCAGCGCACCACCCCCACCGGAGACCACGGCCATCGCGACGACGAGCACGATGGCCCAGAACCCGAAGACGACCTCCACCTCGCCCAGGAGATGGAAAAGGCCGGCGTGCCGGGGGTAGCGATGGGCCAGCCGCTCGAACTGCTTGGCCGCGAAGGTGTGGACCAGGGCCACGGCGAAGATGATGGCCGCGATGGTCTGCACCGCCGGCTCGTGAACTGGATTCATGGTCGTCCTTGATCCGCGTGGCGGCCCGACCGACGCATGAACCTGTCGAGCAGCAGCGCGTCGACACCCGCACGCAGTCTAGCCGAACCGGCGGCCGGACCGTCCCGTGGCGCATCGAGATTCGACCCGCGACTTCGGGCTTGCCTGGGTCGACAATTCAGCGCATGACAGCCGCGGGCCACCCCTTCGTCGATCGCCAGCCCGGGCGGCGCAGCTGGCTGCAAGCCGGCGTCTATGTACTGATCTTCCTGGTGCTGGACTGGGTCAGCTACATCCGCCCCCTGCAGGGCCTGAACATCACGCCATGGAACCCGCAGCCTGCACTCGCCGTGGCGGTCCTGCTCTGGCACAGGCGGTGGCTGTGGCTGGTCTGGTTCAGCCTGCTCGCCGCCGAGTTGATCGTGCGCGGTGTGCCACGGGACTGGCTGGTGGCGTTCACGGTGACAGCCGCACTCAGTCTTTCATACGCCGCGATCGCACGGGCGATCGAGCTGCGCCTCGATCGGTCGCTGGCGCTCGCGACCCGGCGCGATCTGCTCTGGTTCATCGTCATCGTCATCGCCGGTGCGTTGCTCGGCGGCGCGATCTACGTCACGGCCTTCGTCGCGGGGGGCATCGGGCCCGACGGCCCGGTGCTGGAGGCCGTGGCCCGGTACTGGGTCGGCGATGCCGTGGGTCTGCTGGTGATGCTGCCGATGCTGCTGGTCCTGCTGGACGGGCAGCGGCGGGCGGCCCTTTTCGCCACGCTTCGAGCGCCCCAATGGTGGACGGTCGCCGCATTGATCGCAGGCCTGCTGTGGGTCGTCTTCGCGCGCGACGACCGCGACCACTTCAAGTTCTTCTACCTTCTGCTGTTGCCCGTGGTGTGGGCCTCGGCACGCCTGGGCCTGGCGGGAGCCGTGCTTTCATCGGGTCTGACCCAGGTCGGCCTCATCGCCGCCGTCCAGACGGCACCCAACCAGGACTTGACGGTGTTCGAACTGCAGGTGCTGATGGCGGCCGTCACCATGACCGGCCTGCTGCTCGGTGTGGCCGTGGACGAGAAGGATCGTGCCGAGGCGGAGCTCAAGAGCAGCCTGCGGCTGGCGGCCGCAGGTCAGATGGCGGCGGCCCTGGCCCACGAGTTGAGCCAGCCCTTGACGGCCCTGAGCAACTACGCCCAGGCGACCCGCCTGCTCGCGGGTCGCGCCGACATGAGCGACCAGGAGCGGCTGGCCAGGCTGGCGGACGTGTCCCGGCGCATGGCCGAAGACGCCCATCGGGCCAGCGACGTGGTCAAGCGACTGCGCGAGTTCTTCCGCAGCGGTAGCACCCAGTTGCAGCCGGTCGATCCGGCTGCTCTGCTGAGCGACGCGGTGGAGGCGCAGCTTCGGCGGGCCGACACCCTCGGTCTGAAGCTCGAGAAGGACGTTCCGGAGACCTTGCCCCTGCTGCTGGTGGACCCCGTGCAGATGGCCGTCGTGCTCCGCAACCTCGTCGCCAACGCGCTCGATGCGGCTTCCGGAGCCGAACGGCCCGGCCGCGTGGTCCTGCACGCGGCCGCCCAGGATGGCCTCGTGCGGATAGAGGTCCGCGACAACGGGCCGGGCATCGAAGCCTCGCGTCTGCAGAATCTCTTCGAGCCAGGCAGTTCCGACAAACCTGGCGGCATGGGCCTGGGTCTCAGCATCTGTCGGGCCATCGTGGAAGCGCACGGCGGCCGGCTCTGGGCCGAACCCGGCCCGGCGGGGCGGTTCTGCATTACCCTGGCCGTCGAATCTCGCTCAGGCAGCGGAGGGCACGATGCACCGTGAAACCGTCTTCATCGTCGACGACGACGCATCGGTGCGTGACTCCCTTTCGCTGCTGCTGAGCTTGCGCGGCTATGTCACGGCCACCTTCGCGAGCGGCGAGGACTTCCTTCAGGCGCTTCAGCCAGGGTGGCGGGGCTGCGTCGTGGCCGACATACGCATGCCGGGCATGTCCGGACTCGAACTGCAGCGTTGCCTGCTCGATGGCGGCCCGACCCTGCCCTTGATCATGATCACCGCGCATGGTGACGTCGCTGCGGCGCGCCAGGCGTTCCTGGCGGACGCGATCGACTTCATCGAGAAGCCCTTCGACGGCGAGCAACTGCTGGCGGCCATCGAAACGGCCCTTGCGGGCCTGCGCACCGTGGCGAACGTCCAGGAGGCGGCGCCCAGGCAGCGGCCGGCGATGGGTCAGCTTTCGGCGCGCGAACGCGAGGTGATGGCGCTCATGGTCAAGGGACTGCACAACCGGCGAATCGCCGAGGAACTGGGCATCAGTCCCCGCACCGTCGAAGTCCACAAGGCGCGGGTGATGGAGAAGCTGGGCGCCCGCAACCTGGTGGACCTCGTTCGCATGGTGGACCAGGGTCGCGCCTGAGGCCTGGGGCAAGGTCTTCCTGATCCGAGGCCCGGACCCGTACGGGCCTGCCCGTACGTTGGGGCGCGAATTCACTTGCACGGCACGAACACCTAACCTCTGGTGCAGAGGAGTCCGGTTGTGCGCGCCACCAGAGTTGACCATTCCCCACGCCTTCCGCGACACCTTGTCGTGGCTGGTCGATGAATCGGCTGTGGCCGGTCCTGTTGCCTGAACTTCGGCAATTCCCCGCGGCCGAACAAGCCAAGGCGCTCGGCGCCGCACGCGAGACCGCGCTCGACATCCTCGAACTGCTCGGGATGGCGGCCGGGCTGGTGCTGGTGACGGCGCTCACGCGTTACGGCCTCGCCGAATCGTCGCTGCCCGCGCGCCTTGGCAAGGCGGTCGCCAATTTCATGGTGGCCATCCCGCTGCTGGTGATCGCCCTCGGTCCCTTTCATCTGAGGCGCCTGCGTCGGGGCCTTCGTGATCAGCTGAGACGGCGGGGGCCGCCATGACCACCATGCAGTGGGTGGGCGCAGGTCTCTTCGCCGTCGCGCTGGTGCACACCTTCTCGACCAAGTACTTCGAACGCATGGCGCACCAGCGGCCGGACCACGCCGGCATCTGGCACCTGCTGGGCGAAGTGGAGGTGGTCTTCGGCTTCTGGGCCATGGTGCTCGTGGTGGTCATGGCCGGCCTGCAGGGCAGAGTGGCGGCGACGGCCTACCTCGATTCCCGGAACTTCACCGAGCCCATGTTCGTGTTCGCGATCATGGTGATCGCCGGCAGCCGTGCCGTCCTGCATCTGGCGCGCCAGAGCGTGACGATCGTCGCCCGCGTCGTACCGCTGCCCGGGGGCATGGCCTTCTACTTCGTGGCACTGGCACTCGTGCCGCTGCTGGGTTCGCTGATCACCGAGCCGGCCGCGATGACGCTGGCCGCGTTGATGCTGCGCGACCGCATCTTCAGCGTCGGCGGCGTGTCCCAGAAGCTCAAGTACGCCACGCTGGGCGTGCTGTTCGTGAACGTCTCCATCGGCGGGACCCTGACCCCGTTCGCGGCGCCGCCGGTGCTGATGGTCGCCGCCAAGTGGAACTGGGACGTCTGGCACATGCTCACGCACTTCGGCTGGAAGTCGGCGCTGGCCGTCGGTGTGAACTCGCTGGCCGCCAGCTTCTACTTCAAGCGTGAACTGCGCCAGCTGCCGCGGGCGGCGCCGGTCGACGGCACGACGCTGCCGACCTGGGTCAGCGTGCTGCACGTCGTCTTTCTCGCCGGCGTGGTGGCCTTCGCCCATCACCCGGCGGTGTTCATGGGGCTGCTGCTCTTCTTCCTGGGCTTCGCGACCGCCTATCCGCACTTCCAGGATCGGCTCATCCTGCGCGAAGGGCTGCTCGTGGCGTTCTTCCTGGCCGGTCTGGTCGTGCTGGGCGGCCAGCAGCAGTGGTGGCTCGAATCGCTGCTTCGCGGCATGGACGCCAACGCCGTGTACTTCGGAGCCACTGCGCTGACGGCCGTCACCGACAACGCGGCGCTCACCTACCTGGGTTCGCTGGTCGAAGGCCTGAGCGACCAGTTCAAGTACGCGCTCGTCGCGGGCTCGGTGACGGGCGGCGGGCTCACGGTCATCGCGAATGCCCCGAACCCTGCGGGCTTCGCGATCCTGCGGGGCCACTTCGAGGATGAAGCCATTCATCCGCTGGGCCTGCTGGCGGCCGCCTTGCCGCCGACGTTCACCGCGATCCTGGCCTTTCGTCTGCTCTGAAAGTGGAGGTCGACATGCCCGAGGACTTCTGGTCGGAATGCACGAGGTGGTGGTCCACCGTACCGCCCGAGTTCGCCTTCCTGCTCGTGCTGCCTTTCGTGATCGCGTTGCTGGGCCTGCTCGCCGAAGGCGTCAGATCGGCCCGGCGCAGGACCTAGGACGCGAGCATGGCGCGCCGCAACGCGGCGAGACAGGCTCGTTCCATGCCCGCTTGTGTCCGGTCAAGTGGAGCGACCATTGACCCTTTCGGGGCCTTCGCGGCCCCGACTTTTTTCCTGCGGGAAGGGGAGCAAGGCCGCCAGTTCAACGTACATGGACGGCGTCATCACCCGCGCGATGCCGCTGGCCAGCAGTGCGCTGGCCATCAGGCTCAGCACCATGGCCTGCCCCGCGACCATCTCCATGACGATGATGAAGGCGGTGATCGGCCCCTGCGTGGTGGCCGCCAGGAAACCGACCATGCCGAGCGCGATCAGCGGTATCGCGACTTCACGTCCGACACCGACGAGCACGCCAACGTCGTGACCGATGCCGGCGCCGATCGTCAGCGAAGGGGCGAACAGGCCGGCCGGAACGCCGGTCCAGGCCGACAGCCAGGTGGCGCAGAACTTCAGAAGCGTGTAGACCCCGGGCAGCTCGGCGTGACCTTCCAGCAGGTCCCGTGTCGGCGCGTAGCCGGCGCCCGCCGTCGCGCCGTCGGTGACGATGCCGATCACGGCCACGACGGACGCGCAGACGGCCGCGAACCGGAACGGATGCGCGGCCCTCCAGCGGCTGGGCCGATCCGGCAGCCCGCGCATCGAGACCACGATGAGCCTGGAGAACAGACCCCCGGTCAGCCCGGCGATCAGGGCGACCAGAAGCCCAGGCAGGAACAGTGCCCATGAAAGCTGTTGCACCGGCAGGCGGCCGAAGTAGGTCTGGTTGCCGAACACCGACACCGCGACCAGTCCGGCAAGCACGATGCTGGAGATCACCAGCGCGCTGTGGGACATGCCGCGCCGGCGGGTCAGCTGCTCGAGGGCGAACACGATGCCGCCCAGCGGCGTGTTGAAGGCCGCGGCGATGCCGGCGGCAGCGCCCGCGACGATCAGGTCGTGCGCATCGACACCCGCCTGCGGTGAAAGCCAGCGGCGCGCATGGGCCATGATGCCGGCGCCGATCTGCACGGTCGGGCCCTCGCGCCCGATCGAAAGGCCCGCGAGCAGTCCGGTCGAGATCAGGCCGATCTTCTGCAAGGACAGGCGCAGCGATACCAGCCAGTTCAGCTGCGCCGCATCGAGATCGTCTTCAAGCGCGCGCACGACCTGCGGAATGCCCGAGCCGATGGCCCCGGGCACGAAGCGCCGCGTCCACCACAGAACGGCAACGGTGAGCACGGGCGTCCAGACCAGTGGCAGCCATCGTCCGTGCGGGCCCCAGTGCTGAAGCTGCGAGAAGGCCGCGCTGCTGGCTTCTGCGAGGATGGTGAAGCCGACGACCAGCAGCCCGGTGGCAGCGGCGTAGGTCAGCACGATGGCGCGGTCGAGCCACTGCCGGCCCGCCGACACCTCGTTGAAGAGATTGCGCCAGAAGTCGGGCTCGACGTCCCGCATCGCTCGCCAGCCGCCCCCGAGGCGGGCCCGGACCGCCCTCAGCAGCGCCCGCAGGGCCCCCGATGCAGCGGCGGGGTCGGGCCGAGGCGAAGCCCTTTCTTGCTGGGGTTCGGGCGACTCTGGTTCTGCCATCGGGTTCAATGATGAACCGGTGTGTTCGAACTGCCTTGTCGCACGTGCGGGCTCTTGGGGTCGTGCCAGAGCCGCCAAAGGTAAGCCGCGCCGGCTGCGTCGGCGAGCGCCAGCAGGATCACCAGGGCCAGTCCGACACGACGCAGGGACATCACGCGTTCAGGTGCATTTGTACGATTGTAGTTGGCCGAATCGACGGCCGGCGGCGGGCCGCCGGGTGCTCCGTGGCGAACCGGCGTCGGGCCCGTGGTCCCCAAGGTGTATTTGCATCAATGTAAATGAGCTATGATCGCGCTCGTCCGTTTCGGCCCGCTTCACGTTGACGCAGGCGACAACAGATAGGAGATCTCGCGTGAGGAACGTCAAGTCCGGTTCGTTGTTGGTGACCACCTTGGTGCTTGTCGCTTGCAGCAGCACGCCTGTCGCGCCGCCTCCGGCGGCCAAGCCGGCCGCGGCGCCCGCGGCGGCAGCCGCTCCGAGCTCGCAGCCCGCTCCGGCGCCCGCGCCCCGTCCGGCGGCCGCGTCCACGATCACCACGGTCGCGCTGCCGGAGTATCTGGACCCCAAGAGCAGCCTGGCGGGCGACCGAAGCGTCTACTTCGATTTCGACGACTACTCGATCAAGAGCGAATACCAGGGAATGGTCGAGCGGCACGGAAAGTACCTGGCCAGCCATCCGGGCGTCGCGATCAAGGTCGAAGGCAACGCCGATGAACGCGGCAGCGCCGAGTACAACCTGGCGCTGGGCCAGAAACGAGCCGAATCCGTGCTGCGCGCACTACAGCTCCTCGGTGTGAAGACCAGCCAGATGGAAGCCATCAGCTGGGGCGAAGAGCGTCCCAAGGCCCAGGGCCACGACGAATCGGCCTGGGCGCAGAACCGCCGTGCGGATCTGGTCTATCCCGGCAAGTAACGGCATCACCTTTCCCGCGCCCGGCGCATGACGGCGACGGCGGTCGGCGAAACCACCCTTGCGGCCAGCGCGCCGGCGGCCCACGCCTCGGCGCTGCACGTGCTGCCGACCAGCTGGCCCCCGCTGAATTCGCTGGCCGTCTTCGGCCTGCTGCTGGCGGTGGGCGTGCTGGGCGGCATGCTCGCGGCGCGCATGCGGTGGCTGCCGTCCATCACCGGCTTCATGCTGGTCGGCCTGCTGATCGGGCCCAGCGGCGCGGGCCTGCTCTCTCCGCAGGCCCTGGGGGACGCGCGGGTCCTGGTGGACATCGCGCTCGGTCTCATCCTCTTCAGGCTCGGCACGACACTGCATCCGGTCAGGGCGCTGCGGGACCGACAGTGGCTGGCGACCAGTCTCTTGGAGGGGCTTGGCACCTTCGTGGTCATCGTCGCCCTCCTGCTGGCGATCGGCACGCCCGCCATCGTGGCGGTGCTGGGTGGGGCGATCGCGGTCTCGTCGTCTCCTGCGGTGCTGATCCACGTCGCCGAGGAACTGCACGCCCAGGGTCCCACCGTCGATGGCGCCGAATCGCTGGTCGCGGCCAACAACGTGCTCTCCTTCCTGTTGTTCGCGCTCGCGCTGCCCGCGGCCCTGATGGACGGGAACTTCTCGCTCGGCTCCTCGCTGCTGCTGCCGCTGTACCAGACGTTGGGCGCGGTCGTGATCAGCGTCCTGGTGGCCTGGCTGGTCACCTTGATCGCGCGCCTCACGCGGCGCGAGGAGGAGCATTTCCGGTTCGCTCTCGTGGTCGGCGCCGTGATGCTGACACTGGGCCTGTCGCAGGCGTTCGCGGTCTCGGGCCTGTTCGCCGGGCTGGCGCTGGGCATCGCCTGCCGCTGGCTGCAGGGCCGGACACGGCTGACAAGGGTCGAATTCGGTGGCGGCGGGGACATGTTCTTCGTCGTGCTCTTCGTCTTCGCCGGTGCCAACCTGCACCTGCGCGACGCCATGGTCTATGCGCCGGTGGCAGCCGCCTTCGTGGGCGCACGCGTCCTCGCGAAGGTGGGCGCGACCTATGCGTGCGGCCTCGCCTTCGGCCAGTCGCAACGGCGCGCGCTCGCATCGGGCCTGCTCCTGGTGCCGATGGCCGGACTGGCGATCGGGCTGGTCCAGACCACCAGCCAGCTGGTGCCGGAACTCGGCGGCCGGGTCGCGTCGATCGTGCTTGCGGCGGTGGCGGTCTTCGAGACGATCGGACCGCCGATCACGGCGTTCGCCCTGCGGCTGTGCGGCGACGCCGGGCAGGCGCGGCCGGAAGAAGCCACGGAGCGCCCAGGCAGCTGAAGCGCCGCCGCTTGCCGGTCACCGGCAGCGCGGCGGACCCGACCCGATGCCTTGTCTTTGATTTTATGTATAGATAGCTATATGCTTGCCGCGAAGGGCGTACCCGAAGTCGGGCCTGGAGCACGCGGATGTACGAAGCAATCCTGATCGTCGTCGAAGCCGGCCCGGCCTCGCGGCAAGCCGTGATCGAAGGCGTCGGCCTGGCGCGCATCCACAAGGCGGAAGTGGTGTTCTTCTCGGTGCTGCAGCGGGTCGTTGAACCCGTGCTCGACATGCCGATGGCCGGCGCCCTGTCGGCGGTCGAATTCGAGCTGGCGGCGCGCCAGGACGCCCAACGCCTGCTGGCGGCAGCCGAAGCCGTGGCGCGGCGGGCAGGCGTGCCCAGCCGAAGCGTCGTAGGCAGCGGCGCCGACGATGCGGAAGACATCTGCGAAGCCGCCCGCAGCGCGGGCTGCAGACTCGTCGTCGTCGGATCGGAAGGTCGCAATGCGGTCGTGCGCCTGCTCGGGGGCAGCGTCATCCCGCGCCTCATCACCTTGTCCACCCTGCCGGTCATGATCGTGCGCGAATCCACCCTCGACCACGACGCTTCCCTCGGGTCTGCCCACGATGAGCGGCTGGAGGGCGAGAGCCTGCCTGCAGCCGAAGGCCAGCCGCTTGCGCATGCCGCAGGGAAGCGATGACTCGCCATCGCCGCCTGTCCCCGCTGCAGACTATGCCGGGTGCCCGCTTCACGGCGCCCGGCGCCCGTCTCGCCGGTGCCGTGATCGTGCGGTAGATGCTCGAACGCACGCCGGAAGTCCCCTGGTTCCTTGCCGAACCGTGAGCGCTGTCAATGGCAACCCGTTCTGTCACCCCTCGCTGGCCCCTTGAAGCCTGCAATCCGGGGGACCTGCGAGAGGCGCCGGAGCCTGCGGCCGCCCCCGGTCGGCGCAGCGTGCGCCGATGACCGCCCAATGCCCGATGGCCGGCGTGGCCATCGCCCGCGCGCCAGCCGACGAAGCGGTCGGGGCGGCGCAGCGGCACAGGCAGGTTCTGCGACAGTTTCGAACCTTGCTGGCCGCCGTGAAGGAACACTTCCACAGCGTGGACTCGCGTGTCGGCCTGGGAACCGTGCAGGCCTGGGCACTGGGCGTCATCGACGCGCAGCCCGGCATCTGCGTCGCCAGGCTGGCCGTCGCACTCGACGTGTGTCAGCCGACGGCGAGCAACGTGGTGAAGGCGTTGTGCCAACGCGGCTTGATCGAACGCCGTCGTGGCAGCGCCGATCGGCGCACGGTGCAATTGTTCATCCTCGACGACGGCCGGTCGACGCTGGCCAGGTCGCGCGGCGTGTTCTCGGGCCAGTTGGCCGCGGCGATCGCCACGCTGGATGCGAAGACCATCGCGGCGCTCGAGGACGACCTGCACAGCCTGCTGGAGCGCATGCAGCTGGGCACGATCATCCGGCGTCTCCGGCAGCCGACGGTGCCCCGACCGGCAGACCCGGACGGATAGCCGGCCGACCTTGCCGCGAGCCGCGACGGCGGCCACGACATGACCCGTCAGGTTGTCGAATTACATTGATACACATATACTTCGCCGGCTTGGTTGTCTCCTCAGAACCAAGCGGGCGCTAGTGGCCCGTTCCGGGAGCCCCGCGCGGGCGGGGCTCCTGCTTCTTGGGGAGCCCGTGCGCCCTATCATTGCGGCCATGGCCACACGAAAGACAGCCGCGGCACCGCCGGCGGCGAAGTCGCAGACGCGTTCGACCGAAGGCATGGACGCGGCCGTTCGCGTGCTGCGCCAGTTCCGGCTCGTCTTCAACGCCGTCAAGACGCACTTCCAGCAAGTCGAGAAGCGGGTGGGCGTGGGCGGTGCGCAGGTCTGGGCGTTGAGCGTGATCCGCGAACGACCGGGCATCGGCATCAACGACCTGGCGCGCGCGCTCGATGTCCGCCAACCGACGGCCAGCAACCTCGCGAAGTCGCTCGCCGAGCAGGACCTCATCGAGGTGCGCAAGGACGACCGGGACGGTCGTGCGGTGATGCTGCACGTGCGGCCGGCCGGAACCCGTGTGCTGCGTCGTGCGCCCGGCCCGTTCACGGGGGTGTTGCCCGATGCGCTTGCCGGACTCGACCCGAAGACGCTGGAACGGCTCGAGCAGGACCTGTCGGTGCTCATCAGGGCGCTGGGCGCGGACGAGCGCGGGGCGACCATTCCCTTGAGCCAGATGTAGGACGCCCCGGACCCGGCACGAATTCGCAGCCGAAGGCCCGCGTCGCCTGGCGCCGGCGGTCCTTCAGGCGACCGGTGGAGACTCGAGTGCCGCCTCCATCTTCTCCAGCAGCATCGCCATCTCGGCCGGACTGTCCAGAAAGTACATGGCCCGAGACCGCGGATCGTCCCGGCCGACACGCACCGTCAGCCAGTCCTCCGGCGCGGCCGCGAAGACCGGCTCGTCGTTGACGTCATCGCCCGCGAAGAAGGCACACCCGGCCCCGCAGCGCTGCAGCAGCGCGCGCACGGCGTCGGCCTTGTCCGGGGAACGGAGCGGCACCACGTTCACCACCAGCTTGCCGCCGAAGACGCGCAGTTCGGGATCGTGGTCGCGGAGAACGCCGGCAATGACCTCGAGCGCGCGCGCGCGGTTGCGGGACAGCCGGTAGTGCAGCGCAAGCGAAACGCCCTTGTCCTCGACCGACACGCCGGCATCGGCCAGTTGCCGCTCGGCGTCCTGCAGGCGCTGCCGGAGTTCCACCAAGGCCTGTGGCGGGGCGGAAGGGGCGGGCATGCCTTCCACTTCGGCGCCGTGATTGCCGACGATGAATTTCGGTTCGAAACCCAGCCGGCTGCGGACGTCGTCGACGCTTCGGCCGGTGACGATGGCCAGCGGAAGGCGCTGCGAAAGCGCCGCGAGTCGCGCGGACACGGCCACCGACAGACGCACGTCGTCGGGTCGCGCCACGATCGGCGTCAGCGTGCCGTCGAAGTCGAAGGCCAGCAAAGGGCGCCGCGCCATCGTGGCCACCAGTGCGGCTTCGCCGGCGGGACCGAAGAGATGCTGCATCCTCAATCGCTCCGATACCGCGTCGGCGCTCAACCGAGCTGGTGACTGCGCACGCGGGCCTCGATGCGCGAGCGCAGGCGCCAGCGGTCGGCGTCGGCCAGCATGCGTCCGGCCCAGCGGAAGACGTTGAATTCGCGCACCGTGCTGCGCAGGCTGGCCATGCGTTCCCGCTGTTCGGCGGCCGGCATCGTGGCTGCCCGGTACAACGCGTCGGCGGTCTCCTCGACGTGGTACGGGTTGACGATGAGCGCCTCCGGGAGTTCCCTCGCGGCCCCCGCGAAACGGCTGAGCACCAGCACCCCCATCAGATCGTCGCGCGCGGCGACGAATTCCTTGCAGACCAGGTTCATGCCGTCGTGCAGGCTGGTCACCACGCAGATGTCGGCCGCGCGGAAAAGTTCGGTCACCGCGTCGTGTTCGTGATGATGGGCCCGCAGGTGCACCGGCTGGTAGCCGGGCCGGCCGAATCGCAGGTTGATCCTGTCGACTACCCGCTGGATGCGTTCCTGGAAGCTGCGGTATTCCTCCAGCGCGCTGCGCGTGGGTGCGGCAACCTGGATGAAGACGAATCGACCGACCCAGGTCGGCCACTTCTCGAGCAGGCGCTCGACCGCGTTCAGGCGCTCGAGAATGCCCTTGGTGTAGTCGAAGCGATCGATGCCCACGGCCAGGCACAGGTCGCCCGACAGTCCCATGCGCTCCATCACGCGACGGCGGCATTCGGCCACCGGTGGCCAGGCGGCAGACACGGCGCTGTCGGGCCATTCGATGGAGATCGGGTAGCTCTCGACCAGCGTCTCCTTCTCCTGGAACGCGATCGTCGAGTGCTCGTGCTCGATGCGGGCTTCGAGATAGCGGTCCACCGTCTCGATGAAGTTCTTGCAGTGGAATCGCGTGTGGAAGCCCAGGATCGTGCTGCCCAGCATGCCCTCGAGGATTTCGCGCCGCCAGGGGCAGATGCCGAACGACTCCGGGTTGGGCCAGGGAATGTGCCAGAAGGTCAGGATGGTGGCCTGCGGCAGCTGCGCCCGGATCATCGCCGGCAGCAGGGCGAAGTGATAGTCCTGCACGAGGACCACCGGGTCCTCGCTCCGGGCTTCGGCCACGACGGCGTCCGCGAAGCGCTGGTTCACGGCGCGATAGGCTTCCCAGTCGGACTCGCGGAAGACGGGCCGCACGTGGGCGACGTGACACAGCGGCCACATGCCCTCGTTCGCGAATCCGTAGTAGTAGCCCTGTTCCTCCTCGGCCGTGAGCCAGATGCGACGCAGCCAGTAGTCGTCCTGCCCCGGCGGCACACGCACCTTGTCGGACGCATCCACCACTTCGCGGTCGGCGGCGCCGCTGCCGTGGGCCACCCAGGTGCCCGAGCAGGCGCGCATCACCGGCTCGACCGCCGTCACCAGACCGCTGGCCGGACGCTTGACGACGATGCCGCCGAGATCCCGTTCGTGGATGTAGGGCTCGCGGTTGGAGACCACGATCACCTGGTCGCCGCTGAGCTGCGTTCGCAGCAAGGTGCGCAGCCTTTCGGCCGTCCATTCGGCGTCCGGACCCTGGGAGCGGCGGTATTCGTCCTCGAGGTCGCGCAGGCGTGCGCGCAGGTCGGCCGCGAAGGGGGCCAGCTCGGGCGGGGCCGGCAGCATGGGACTGAGAAGGCCCTCGCCGCGCATGATGGCGCGAACGCCACTGACCCAGCCGCGCCAGCTCAGCTGCGCCACGACGACCGTGATGAGGGCGATGACCAGGCCGAGCGCCGCGATCAGGCCGACCAGGTAGCGCCGGGTGTCCTGGCTGCGGCGTTCGATGAAGCTCAGGTCATGAAGCAGGACCAGCCGGGCGATGAGGTGCGGGCCGGCCTCGGCGGTGCCGGCCTCCTCGGAGGCGGGACTCGAGGCTGCCGCAGCGGCCGCCTCTGCCGCGCGGCGCGCGGCGGCCGGCTCGTCGATGACCGGCGCCCGCCACCTGGCGGGTGCCGCGTTGCCCATGATGTCCTGCACGCCGACATGGACCGCGCCGCCGGCCAGTGCCAGCCTCGGCTCGGCTTCGCGCGAAAGCTGCAGCGCACGGGTGCAGGAAAGGCTGTCCGGAAACCGGTCCGTCGCCTCGAGCAGCTGCCCCTGCGGACCGCACAGGCCCAGCGCGAACAGGCGCTCGTCCTGCGCCGCACGGTCGAACAGCGGTCTCAGCCGCGCGATGCGCGATGACGCCATCGCCTCGGCGATCGAATCCGACAAGGCGTTGGCGACCAGCATGCCCCGGCTGTTGAGGTCGCGACTGAACCATCGCAGGGTCACCTGGTCCATGAGCGGGACCGCCAGATAGGCGGCGACGATCAGGGTCGCGCCCAGCGGCAGCAGGAAGCGCAGTTGCAGCCGAAGCGTGCGCAGCGCCATCAGAGGCCGCGGGCGCCCGGGTGGGCTGCGGTGTTCGAGCGGCTCATGTCGAGCCGCGGTCGCTGGCGGTTGCCGGAATGGCGCATCAGGGTCTCTTGCCGTCGGTGCAAGGGCCAGTATACATTTGTAGCTATGCACTCCGAAAGCCCAGTGTCACCAAGAGGTGACGCCCGTCGGGGACTGCCGGCGGCGTCGCTGGACCTGGCCCTGATCGGCAACTGCGCCGTGAGCGCGCTGATCGACGGGCATGGGCACGTGGCCTGGTGCTGCATGCCCAGGTTCGACAGCGCCCCGGTGTTCCATGCCCTGCTCAGCGCCGAACGCGAGTCGAGCATCACCGGCAGCTTCTGCATCGAGCTGGAATCGCTGGCGCGCAGCGAGCAGGCCTACGACCACGGCACCGCGGTCCTCCGGACCCGCCTGTTCGACGACCAGGGCCAGTCCATCGAGATCGTCGACTTCGCGCCCCGGTTCACGCATCACGGCCGCATGTTCCGTCCGGCCCAGCTTGTCAGGCGCGTCCGGCCGCTGAGCGGCCACCCTCGCATCAGGATCTCGGTCCTGCCCAGCGGCGGCTGGCGCCCCGAAGTGCAGACGCTGACCCGGGGCAGCAATCATCTGCGATTCGTGCTCCCAGGCCTGACGCTGCGCCTGAACACCGATGCGCCGCTGACCTATGTCGCCGACCGGACCTGGTTCTCCCTGCACACGCCCATCAGCCTGTTGCTGGGCCCGGACGAAACGCTGGACGGCGGCATCGAGGAGACGGCGCGCTGGCTCGAGGAAGGAACCACCCGCCACTGGCGCGAGTGGACACGCCGCCTGGCCCTGCCGCTGGAGTGGCAGGACGCCGTCATCCGGGCCGCGATCACGCTCAAGCTTTGCCAGTACGAGGAGACCGGGGCCATCGTCGCGGCCATGACCACCAGCATCCCGGAAGCGCCCGGCAGCGGCCGCAACTGGGATTACCGCTACTGCTGGCTGCGCGACGCCTTCTTCGTCGTGCGGGCGCTGAACGGGCTGGCCGAGGTGGGGACCATGGAGGACTATCTCCGCTGGCTTCACGACGTGGTGCGCGACAGCAGCGGCGGCCACATCCAGCCGCTGTACGGCATCGGACTGGAGCACGACCTGGCCGAACGCATCGAGCCCGAGATGGCCGGTTACCGCGGCATGGGTCCGGTCCGGGTGGGCAACCAGGCCTTCGAGCATCAGCAGCACGACGTCTACGGCAACATCGTGCTCGGCGCGGCGCAGGCCTTTCACGACCAGCGGCTGTTCCGACGGGCCGGTCCCGACGACTTCCACGCGCTGGAGCGCGTCGGCGACAGGGCCTGGGCGCTGCACGACCAGCCCGACGCCGGCATGTGGGAGCTGCGCACGCGGGCACGCGTCCACACGTCTTCGTCGCTGATGTGCTGGGCCGCCTGCGACCGCCTTGCAAAGGCGGCTTTGTCCCTGGCGCTTCCCGATCGTGCCGCATTCTGGAACGAACGGGCCCGGGTGATCCGCGACCGCATCCTGCGCAGCGCCTGGAGCGAGCGCCGCCAGTCGTTCGTCGAGAGCTTCGAGGGCCGGCATCTGGACGCAAGCGTGCTGCTGATGGCCGAAGTCGGTTTCATCGACCCGCACGACCCGCGTTTCGTGAGCACCCTGGCGGCGCTGGAGCGCGAACTCTGCGACGGGCCCTTCATGCGGCGCTACGAGGAGGCCGACGACTTCGGGTTGCCGCAGACCGCCTTCAACGTGTGCGCGTTCTGGCGCATCGACGCGTTGGCGCGCATCGGTCGCGTCGACGAGGCGCGCGAGATCTTCGAGGTCATGCTCTCGTGCCGGAACCCGCTGGGCCTGCTGTCCGAGGACGTGGCGCCCGCGACGCGGGAACTGTGGGGGAACTTCCCGCAGACCTATTCGATGGTCGGCGTCGTCAACGGCGCCGTGAGACTGTCCCGCCCCTGGGACGATGTCGTCTGAGCCGCCGCATGAATTCCGACTGGATCGAACTCTTTCGCGCGCACGTCGGTGACGCCGGCACCCTGGCGTTCACGGCGCTGCGCATCGGCGGCATCATTGCCGTGGCCTGGATCGCCACCACGGTGCTGCAAGGGCTGATCCGCCGCTTCAGGCAGCACATCGCCCAGCGCATGGACGACCGCGAGTCGGTCAAGCGCGCCGAGACGCTCGGCCGCGTCTTCCGCTACCTGGTGGCCGTGGTCATGTCGCTGCTGGCCGGCGTCCTGGTGCTTTCGGAGATCGGCATTTCGGTGGCCCCCATCCTGGGCGCCGCCGGCGTCGTCGGGCTTGCCGTCGGCTTCGGCGCGCAGAGCCTGGTGAAGGACTACTTCACGGGCTTCTTCCTGCTGCTGGAGAACCAGATCCGCCAGGGCGACGTCGTCAGGCTGGGCGACCACGGCGGGCTGGTCGAGGAGATCACGCTGCGCTACGTGCGCTTGCGGGACTACGACGGCAACGTGCACTTCGTGCCGAACGGGCAGATCGGCGCCGTCGTCAACATGAGCAGGGGCCATGCGCAGGCGGTGATCGACGTCGGCGTCGCCTACCGCGAAGACCTGGACCGCGTGATGTCGGTGATGCGCGATGTGGCTGAACGCCTTCGCGAAGACGCCGAATTCGGCCGTCGCATCCTGGACGCCTTCGAACTGGCAGGCGTGGAACGCTGGGACGATTCGGCCGTGGTGCTGCGCGGCAGGTTCCGCGTGGTTCCGCTCGAGCAGTGGGCCGTGCGGCGCGAGTACCTGCGGCGCCTGAAAGCGGCATTCGACCTCCACGGCATCGAGATTCCCTTCCCGCAGTTGGCCATTCACGGCCCCGCGGGCTTCAACCTTCAGCCGGCAGCCGAGACCAGCCCGTGAACCTCTCGAGGGGTGGGCAGGTTGTCGATCACGCCGACAGGGCGGTCGTCGCCTTGTGCCCGGTGAGGTGGTAAGCCAGGGCCACCAGCGGCGCGACGACCGCGAACTGGAGCGCCGTGAAGCAGGTCTCCAGCACGATGAAGTCCTGCACCGAAGCCATGCGGTACTTGGCCGCAACCGGCAGCACCACGAACGACCAGGCCATCACGCCGACGATGCACCCGAAGCCGATCGCTCCCCGCTGCCACGGCACACGGGTGACCGGGAACAGCCGCGGATAGGCCCACGCGAACACCAGCGCCTGGATCACCATCGAGGCCAGGCCCAGGGGAATGATCACCTCGTCGCGGTACATGTCGAGCCGGTGGTAGCGATCGGCAAAGACGACCAGATGCCAGAAATAGCCCAGAGGAAACGTCGGCACCAGGTAGGCGAATACAGCCAGCCAGAAGGACTTGCGCATGATGTGGACCTCCCGCGGGGGGCGGCCGGCGCGACTTGCCGGACGCCAGGTGCCTCAGTCTAGCAATTCACTTGCGAAAGGCAAGTGATATACGATCATCGATCCAATGCCTGCATCCACCCCGCCGCGTCGAGCCAGGTCGGGCTGCCCGATCAGCATCGCGCTCGAGCTCCTGGGCGACGCCTGGTCGTTGCTGATCGTGCGTGACCTGATGTTCAAGGATGGTCGGACCTACAACGACTTCCTGTCGGGCGGCGAAGGGATCGCGTCCAACATCCTGGCAGACCGGCTGCGCAAGCTGGAGGATGCGGACATCATCGAGAAGCGGCGTGACCCGGACGACGCGCGGCGCATCCTGTATCGCCTGACCGCCAAGGGCATCGACCTGGCCCCCGTGCTGGTCGAACTGGTCATCTGGTCCGCCCGCCACGAGCAGACCGACGCGCCGCCGGCGGTCGTCCGCAGCATGCGCACGGACAAGGAGACCTTCATCGCCGACGTCCGAAGACGATGGCGCAGCAACTCGTGAGGTCCCACAAGGGAGGCCTGCCCTCGCGCACTGAACGGGCAAGGGAGAGCGTCCGATCCCGATCGCCCTTCGGCGTCGTCGCCCGCCGGGCTTCCGCGTGAAGGCCGCTGGCCGGCCGGGACGACCGGTGCAGGGCCATCGCTGGAAAGGGGCGCGCGCGATCAAAGAGGCTGAACGACCGCTTGCTTCCGTCGCTTCAGCCATACTCGCCCGGCGCATCGGGATCCGTCGAGATCGGCCCCCGGTACGGATCAGCCTGCCGCTGGATGAACGGCATCGGCACCGGCAGCTCTTCCTCTGCCGCGGCAGCGGCTTCGCGATACCGGCCCGCACCGGCCAGCGCCAGCGCGACGGCGGGCGAGACGGCTGGCGCCTCGCGCCAGCGCGTCAACGCCGAACTGCGAACGCTGGAACGCGAGGGCCTGATCGAACTGGGCCACAGGAAGCTGCGCGTGCACGGCGTGCCGACGCCCAAGCCGCGGGCCGCCGCGGCAGGGCCGTCAGCCCATGGCGGGCAGCACCCGCGGCAGTGACAGGAAGCGCGGGAACAGCACCTCGTCTTCAAGCCGCACGTGCGCGGCCAGGTGGGCCAGGAACTCGACCACGCCGGCGCGCAAGGTATCCGCCGGGTCCAGTGTGCGCGCCAGCGCTTCCAGCCTGGAGGCGGCGGCCTCGTGCGCGCGGTGCTCGCGCGCCAGGTCGTCGATCAGCAGGCCGATCAGCGAGTCGCCACCCTGTTCCATCATCGGGAACAGGCGCATCTCTTCCTTGAACATGTGAAGTTCCAGCGCACCCGCCATCGAAGCCAGGTGCGCGGCGAGATCGGCGCGCGAAGTCCCGGCGGCCCGGGCCAGGGCCAGCAGCCGCGGCAGTTCGCGGCGGTGGGCTTCGTGGAAGCGTTCCAGGATGTGGGTGATGAGCGCGGTCACTTCGACCGCGGGCGGCTGGGGTTCAGGGTGCATGCGGGCCATCAGAACCCAGGCCGGCGTCCGGCACCTTGACTCAGTTCAAGGCCTTCGTTGCGGATCGTCGGGCGCGGTGGCCGGCTGCTTCGGCCGTGGCGGGTGCACCACCTCGTGCCGGGACAGCATGCCGATGAACTTCTCGATGCGGGCCTGGCGCGTCTTCGCGGTCTTCGCATCCTGCACGCGATAGAGCACCGCGTAGCGGTTGGCGCCGGTCAGCGTCTCGAAGAAGGCCTTCGCGGCCGGGTGCGCTTCCAGCGCGGCCTGCAGGTCGGCCGGCACCGTCGCCCGGCTCTGGGGCGCATAGGCGCCGTCCCAGCGGCCGTCGCGGCGCGCCGCCTCGATCTGCGCCAGCCCGGCCGCCGAGACGCGGCCTTCGGCCAGCAGGCGCGTGGCGGTGCTGCGGTTCACTTCGGACCAGCGGCTCTTGGGCTTGCGCGGCGTGAAGCGAACGAGCCAGAAGCGGTCGTCCCAGGGGTGCAGCTGGCCGTCGATCCAGCCGTGGCAGAGCGCCACTTCGATCGCCTGCTTCTTGCCGACGCAGCTGACGCCCGCGCCTTGCTTGGCCAGCTTGAGCCAGAGCCCCGGGCTGTCCGCCGGCTGCTTCAGCAGCCAGTTCTCGAACTGCTTCGCCGTTGCGAAGGCCAGCACGGGCAGGCCCGATCGGACCTCGGTTTGCGGTGCCGGACTGCCTTTCCCTGCCACGGTGTTCCCCCTTCGCGCGCTCGACGGAGACGATTCTGGCGCCAGCCGAAAGACGCCGGCGCAGCCCGGAGTCTGGTACCAGATTCCCGAGATTCAGGGAAAACACGGATCCGCCTGCGCAATTAAGTACAGGTGCTCGCCCGCAAGGTATGAGCACCCGCAGGGGGCGCCACCTATTGTTCGCCCCGTCGTCGCACCCATCGCGGCGCCAAGCCGGACGAACGAACGATTGAACCCCCTGTCGAGGAGACCTCTGATGAACCTGAAGACCCCATTGGCCCTGTCGCTTGCGTGGGCCCTGAGCAGCGGCGCCTTTGCCGCCACCGAGATCGTGATCGCCACCGTCAACAACGGCCACATGATCGAGATGCAGAAGCTGACGCCGCAGTTCGAGAAGGCCAACCCCGACATCAAGCTGAAGTGGGTCACGCTGGAAGAAGGCGTGCTGCGCCAGCGCGTGACGACCGACATCGCCACCAAGGGCGGCCAGTTCGACGTCATGACCATCGGCATGTACGAGACGCCGATCTGGGGCAAGAAGGGCTGGCTGAAGGAACTGAAGACCGACGCCGCCTACGATGTCGACGACCTGCTGCCGGCGATGCGCAACGGCCTGTCGGTGGACGGCAAGCTGTACGCGGCGCCGTTCTACGGCGAAAGCTCCATGCTGATGTACCGCAAGGACCTGACCGACAAGGCCGGCATCAAGTTCTCCGAGCGCCCGACCTGGAACGAGGTGCGCGACGCGGCGGCCAAGATCCACGACCCGAAGGCCGGCGTCTACGGCATCTGCCTGCGCGGCAAGCCGGGCTGGGGCGACAACATGGCCTTCCTCTCGACCATGGCCAACAGCTTCGGCGCCCAGTGGTTCGACATGAGCTGGAAGCCGCAGCTCGAGAGCAAGGCCTGGAAGGACGCGGTCACGTTCTACGTCGACCTGCTGAAGAAGTACGGCCCGCCCGGGTCGGCTTCCAACAGCTTCAACGAGATCCTGGCGCTCTACAACGAAGGCAAGTGCGGCATGTGGATCGACGCCACGATCGCGGCTTCGTTCATCACCGACCCCAAGCAGAGCAAGGTGGCCGACAAGGTGGCCTTCGCGCAGGGCCCGTACAGCGTCACCACCAAGGGCGCCAACTGGCTGTGGGCCTGGGCGCTGGCGATTCCGGCCGGCACCAAGAACGCCGACGCGGCGCAGAAGTTCATCAGCTGGGCCACCTCCAAGGAGTACATCAACCTGGTGGCCAAGGAGAAGGGCTGGGCCGCCGTGCCCACCGGCACGCGCAAGTCGACCTACGCGAACCCCGAGTTCCTGAAGGCCGCCAAGTTCGCCGAGGCCGAGAAGAAGGCGATCGACAGCGCCAACCCGAACGACAGCACGCTGCCCAAGAGCCCGTACGTGGGCGTGCAGTTCGCGGCGATCCCCGAGTTCCAGGCCATCGGCATCGCGGTGGGCCAGCAGATGAGCGCGGCGCTGTCGGGCAAGGTGACGGTGGACGCGGCGCTGAAGGCTTCGCAGACCGCGGCCGACCGTGAGATGCGCAAGGGCGGCTATTACAAGTAACCCCCCCCCGAAGCGCCTGCGGCGCTCCCCCCCAGGGGGGCGCCGCCGGTGGACCGGCGAAGCCGGATCCACGGCGGCCGCTTGATCACGTCCCTTAACCGGCACGACGCATGAACCGCACCTTGCCCCGCCTGATGCTGGCGCCGGCGGTGGGCACGCTCTTCCTCTGGATGATCGTGCCGCTGCTGATGACGCTGTACTTCTCGGCCGTGCGCTACAACCTGATGCAGCCCGGCACGAAGGACTTCATCGGGCTGGCGAACTTCGAGTACTTCATCACCGACCCCGACTTCACGGCCTCGGTGCTGAACACGCTGGCGCTGCTGTCGGCGGTGATCGCCATCACCGTGGTGCTGGGCATCGCGCTGGCGCTGCTGGTCAACGAGGCGTTCCCGGGCCGCGGGCTGGTGCGCGTGCTGCTGATCTCGCCCTTCTTCGTCATGCCCACGGCCAACGCGCTGCTGTGGAAGCACATGATGATGAACCCGGTCTACGGCGTGCTGGCGCAGGTGGCGCTGTTCTTCGGCGTGCAGCCGGTGGACTGGCTGACCGACCACCCGCTGTTCTCGGTGATCGTGATCGTGGCCTGGCAATGGCTGCCCTTCGCCTGCCTGATCTTCATCACCAGCCTGCAGAGCCTGGACCGTGACCAGATGGAAGCCGCCGGCATGGACGGCGCCAACCCGCTGCAGAAGTTCTGGTACCTGACGCTGCCGCACCTGGGGCGGCCGATCGCAGTGGTGGTGATGATCGAGATGATCTTCCTCATCGGCGTCTTCGCCGAGATCTTCACCACCACCGGTGGCGGCCCCGGCAACGAGAGCACCAACCTCGCGTTCCTGATCTTCAAGCAGGCGCTGATGAACTTCGACGTCGGGGTCGCCTCGGCCGGCGCGCTGTTCGCGGTGGTGCTGGCGAACATCGCCGCCATCTTCCTGATCCGCCTGATCGGCAAGAACCTCGACTGAAGGACGGCACGCCATGAAGAACCTCGCCCTCGTCCTGCGCACCGTGGCCGCCTGGGGGGTGACGCTGCTGGTCGTGTTCCCGCTCATCTGGCTGGTGCTCACCGCCTTCAAGACCGAACAGCAGGCGATCTCGGTGCCGCCGCAGCTCTTCTTC
The DNA here is from genome assembly GCA_044224175.1 of Rubrivivax sp. Lineage (GTDB taxonomy): Bacteria > Pseudomonadota > Gammaproteobacteria > Burkholderiales > Burkholderiaceae_C > Rubrivivax. The sequence goes on from JBGAKY010000024.1 coordinate 58,937, forward strand.
ACGCCCACGATGGAGAGCTTCGCGGAGGTGAACCTGCGCAGCGACTACCTGCTTTATGCGCGCAACTCGGTCATCACCAGCCTGCTGTCGACCGTGCTGGGGCTGCTGATCGCCGCGCCGGCAGCGTATTCGATGGCCTTCTTCCGCACCAGGCGCACGCGCGACATCCTGATGTGGATGCTGTCGACCAAGTTCATGCCGGCGGTGGGCGCGCTGGTGCCGATCTACGTGTTGGCGCAGACCGCCGGGCTGCTGGATTCGCTGACCGCGCTGACCGTGGTCTTCACGATGTCCAACCTGCCCATCATGGTGTGGATGCTGTATTCGGGCTTCAAGGACATCCCGCCCGACATCCTGGAAGCCGCGCGCATGGACGGCGCCACGCTGTGGGACGAATTCGTGCAGGTGATCCGCCCGCTGGCCATGGGCACGCTGGCTTCCACCGGCCTGCTGTGCCTGGTGCTGAGCTGGAACGAGGCCTTCTGGTCGCTGAACCTCAGCTCGGCGAAGGCGGGCACGCTGGCGACGCTGATCGCTTCGTACTCCAGCCCCGAAGGCCTGTTCTGGGCCAAGCTGTCGGCCGCTTCGCTGATGGCCATCGCGCCCATCGTGGTGGTCGGCTGGTTCAGCCAGAAGCAGCTGGTGCAGGGCCTCACCTTCGGCGCCGTCAAGTAACGCGAGGAGATCCCATGTCCTACCTGCAACTCAAGGGCGTCGAGAAGACCTTCGGCACCGTGAAGGTCATCAAGGGCGTCGACCTGCAGATCCAGAAAGGCGAGTTCGTCGTCTTCGTCGGACCTTCGGGCTGCGGCAAGAGCACGCTGCTGCGCATGATCGCGGGGCTGACCGAGATCGACGGCGGCAGCCTGGTGCTGGACGGCCGCGACATCACCAAGCTGCCATCATCGAAGCGCGACCTCGCGATGGTGTTCCAGAGCTACGCGCTCTATCCGCACATGAGCGTGTTCGACAACATGTCGTTCGCGCTCCGGCTGGCGCACGTGGACAAGGCCGTCATCCAGCAGAAGGTGGGCCGCGCGGCCGAGATCCTGAACCTCACGCAGTACCTGCAGCGCACGCCGAAGGAACTGTCGGGGGGCCAGCGCCAGCGGGTGGCGATCGGGCGCGCCATCGTGCGCGCGCCCAAGGTCTTCCTGTTCGACGAACCGCTGTCCAACCTGGACGCCGCGCTGCGCGGCCAGACGCGGGTGGAGATCGCCAAGCTGCACCGCGAGCTGGGCGCCACCACCATCTACGTCACGCACGACCAGGTGGAAGCGATGACGCTGGCCGACCGCGTGGTGGTGCTGCGCGACGGCCGCATCGAACAGGTGGGCTCGCCGCTGGAGCTGTACGACCGGCCGGCGAACCAGTTCGTGGCCCAGTTCATCGGCACGCCGCAGATGAACATCATCGACACCGCCGCGCTGCCGGCGGTGAACGCGGTGGTCGGTGCCGGCGCGCAGCACGACGGCTTCGTCGGCGTGCGGTCGGAAGACGTGGTGGTCAAGCCCGCCGGCGAAGGGCGGCTGGCCGGCCGCGTGGAACTGGTCGAGTCGCTGGGTTCGAACACGCTCATCTACGCCAGCGTGGCCGGCGGCGCGAAGGAAGGCGTGCAGATCGTCGCCGCGCAGAACGCGCGCACGGACCTGCGCGTGGGCGACGCGGTCGGGCTGGACGTGCACCCCGCCTCGTTCCACCTCTTCAACCGCCAGGGGCAGACCGTCGCGCACTGACGGCCCGCGGCCCTTCGAAAGAACCGAGATGACAAGACAGCTGGAAGGCAAGGTCGCTGCCGTCACCGGGGCCGCCTCGGGCATCGGCCGCGCCAGTGCCGAGGCGATGCTGGCCGCCGGCGCGCGCGTGGTCGTGGTCGACCGCGACGAGCGTGCCCTGGACGCGTTCTGCGCCGCGCACGGCACCGCTGCCATGCCGCTGGTGCTGGACCTGCTGGATCCGGCGGCCTGTGCCACGCTGATGCCGAAGATCCTGGCGCTGGCCGGGCAGCTGGATGTGTTCCACGCCAACGCCGGCACCTACATCGGCGGCGACCTGGTCGACGCCGACCCGGCCGCGATCGACCGCATGCTGAACCTGAACGTGAACGTCGTGATGAAGAACGTGCACGACGTGCTGCCGCACATGATCGAGCGGCGCACCGGCGACATCATCGTCACCAGTTCGCTCGCGGCGCACTACCCCACGCCCTGGGAACCGGTCTATGCCGCTTCGAAGTGGGCCATCAACTGCTTCGTGCAGACGGTGCGCCGCCAGGTCTTCAAGCACGGCCTGCGCGTGGGCGCCATCTCGCCGGGCCCCGTGGTCACCGGGCTGCTGGCCGACTGGCCCGAGCAGAAGCTCAAGGAAGCGCGCGAATCGGGCAGCCTGATCGAGGCCAGCGAAGTCGCCCAGGTCGTGATGTTCATGCTGACGCGGCCGCGCGGCATGACGATCCGCGACGTGGTGATGATGCCCACCAACTTCGACCTCTGAAGCCATGAACATCATCCTTCACATCGGCCTGGGCTCGTTCCACCGGGCGCACCAGGCGGTCTACCTGCATCGGCTGCGCGAGGCCGGCGACCGCAGCTGGGCCATCGTGGGCGGCAACAGCAGGCCCGACATGGCCGACACCATCGCCGCGCTGGTGGCGCAGGACGGCCGCTACACGCTGGAGACCGTCACGCCGGCGGGCGTGCGGGCCTACGAGACGATCGAGGCCATCGAACGCGTGATCCCCTATGCGCCCGGGCTGGCGCCCCTGGTGGCCGTGGGCGCCGATGCCGACACGCGCATCGTCTCGTTCACCGTCACCGAAGCCGGCTACTACCTGGACGCGCAGGACCGGCTGGACACCGCGGCACGCGACATCGCCGCCGACCTGGCCGCGGCCCGCGCCGGCCGGACCGGCAGCACGATCTACGGCGTGCTCACCGCCATCCTGCGCGGGCGCCTGCAGGCCGGCGCCGGGGCGGTGACGCTGCTGAACTGCGACAACCTGCGCCACAACGGCGACCGTTCCCGCAGCGGGCTGATGCAGTTCATCGCCGCGCTGGGCGACGAGGCGCTGGCGCGCTGGGTGGAAGCGAACACCACCAGCCCGAACGCGATGGTCGACCGCATCACGCCACGGCCCACGCCGGACGTGGCCGAACGCGTGCGCGCCGCCACCGGCCACGCCGACGGCGCGGCGCTGATGGCCGAGAGCTTCATCCAGTGGGTCATCGAAGACCGCTTCATCGCCGGCCGCCCGGCCTGGGAACGCGTGGGCGTCGAGATGGTCGCTTCCGTCCAGCCCTATGAGGAAGCCAAGATCCGCATCCTCAACGCCACCCACAGCTGCATCGCCTGGGCCGGCACGCTGGTGGGCAAGACCTACATCCACGAAGGCACGCACGACCCGCAGATCCGTGCCTGGGCCCATGCCTACGTCACCGACGACGTGATCCCCTGCCTGAACCGGCCCGAAGCGCCGAGCCCCATCGACCTGGCGGCCTACCGCGACGTGGTGCTGGACCGCTTCGGCAACCCCGCCATCCAGGACACCAACCAGCGCGTGGCGATGGACGGCTTCTCGAAGATCCCCGGCTTCATCCGGCCGACGCTGGCCGAACGGCTGAGCCGCCATGAGTCCATCGACAGCACGGCCCTGCTGCCGGCGCTGTTCCTGGCCTTCCTGCAGCGCTGGCACCGCGGGCAGGTTGCCTACGCCTACCAGGACCAAGCCATGGACCCGGCGGTCGCGCACGCCCTCTGCGACGCCGCCGACCCGGTGGCTGCCTTCTGCGCCGACCGCACGCTGTGGGGCCCGCTGGCGGGCGACACGCGCCTGGTGGCGGCGGTGCGCGCCGCCGGCGAACGCGTGGCGCGTTTCGCTATGCTGCCCTGAGGCCTGGCCGCCATCCCTGCTTCAACGCATGCCCGCACGCGACCTGTCCCGCCCCCGCCAGCGCCAGCCGGAACTGGAGCATGACCTTTCGCGCTCGCCGCTGCTGGGCTACGAGGCGCCGGCCGAGACCGGCCTGGTGCGCACGCTGGCGCACGGCTTCCCCACGCCGCTGGCGCGCTGGCACTTCCACGACGAATACGAACTGCACCTGATCACGGCCACCGTCGGCAAGGCCTTCGTCGGCGACTGGATCGGGCCCTTCCAGCCCGGCCACCTGGTGCTGGTGGGCCCGCGGCTGCCGCACAACTGGATCTCGATGGACATGCCCGAAGGCGGGGTGGCCGAACGCGACCTGGTGATCCAGTTCGCGCACGAGCCGGTGGCCCATGCGGCCGAGCAGATCCCGGAACTTCAGGAAGTGATGGCGCTGCTGGAGCGGGCGCGCAACGGCATCGAGTTCTTCGGCCTCGGCGAACGGGCCGTGCAGCATTTCCACGCCGTGCGCGCCAGCCGCGGCATCCAGCGGCTGGCGGCGTTCTGGGCCTACCTGAGCGACCTGGCGCGCTGCACCGACTTCCGGCTGCTGTCCAGCGTGCAGATGCAGGGCGAGGACAACGACGCCGGCACCGACCAGGTGAACGCGCTGGTCAACCGCATCGCGCGCGACTTCGCGCAGCCGCTGTCGGCCGCCGACCTGGCCGCCGAACTGGACATGACCGAGAGCCGCTTCTCGCGCTTCTTCCGCCGCGCCACCGGCAACACCTTCACCGACTTCGTCAACCGCATCCGCGTCAACCGCGCCTGCCAGCTGCTGATGGACACCGACCGCCAGGTCACCCACATCTGCTACGAGGTGGGCTTCAACAACATCGCCAACTTCAACCGCCGCTTCCTGGAGATCAAGGGCCTGACGCCGAGCGAATTCCGCCGCCAGGCCGACCGCCGCTTCGGCGGCGCACGCAGCTGAGCCGGACCATGTTCCTCGGCATCGACCTCGGCACCTCGGAAGTGAAGCTGCTGCTGCTGGACGAGCGGCACCGCATCGTCGCCACCGCCGGTGAACGCCTGGCGCTGCAGCGCCCGCAGCCGCTGTGGAGCGAACAGCAGCCGGCCGACTGGTGGCAGGCCACCGACCTGGCCCTGCAGCGCCTGGCCGCCGAACACCCGGCGGCGATGGCGGCGGTGCAGGCGATCGGCCTTTCAGGCCAGATGCACGGCGCCGTGCTGCTGGACGAAGCCGGCGAGGTGCTGCGCCCGGCCATCCTGTGGAACGACGGCCGCAGTGGCGCCGAATGCCGCGCGCTGGAAGCCGCGCTGCCGGCCTTGCGGCAGATCACGGGCAACCTGGCGATGCCGGGCTTCACGGCGCCCAAGCTGGCCTGGGTGCGCGCCCACGAACCCGAGGTCTTCGCCCGCGTGCGCACCGTGCTGCTGCCCAAGGACTGGCTGCGCCTGCAGCTGACGGGCGAGCGCGTGAGCGAGATGTCCGACGCCTCGGGCACGCTGTGGCTGGACGTGGGGCGGCGGTGCTGGTCGGCCGAAGCGCTGGCCGCCACCGGCCTGGGCGTCGAGCACATGCCGCGGCTGGTGGAAGGCAGCGAAATCTCGGGCCGGCTGCACGCCCACCTGGCCGCACGCTGGGGCCTGCGGCCGGGCACGCCGGTGGCCGGCGGCGGCGGCGACAACGCGGCCAGCGCGGTGGGCATCGGCGCCGTGCGGGCCGGGCAGGGCTTCGTCTCGCTGGGCACTTCAGGGGTGATCTTCCTCGCCAGCGACCGCTTCCGGCCGAACCCGGCGCAGGCCATGCACGCTTTCTGCCACGCGCTGCCCGGCGCCTGGCACCAGATGTCGGTGATGCTGAGCGCGGCCAGCGCCCTGCGCTGGGTGCGCGAGCTGCTGGGCCTGGACAGCGAAGAGGCGCTGCTCGCCCGCGTGGCCGCGCTGTCGGCCGCGCAACGCGCGCGCGCGCCGGTCTTCCTGCCCTACCTGAGCGGCGAACGCACGCCGCACAACGACCCGCACGCGCAGGGCGTGCTGTTCGGCCTGGGCGCCGGCGACGACGCGGCGAGCGTCGGCTACGCGGTGATCGAAGGCGTTGCCTTCGGGCTGCGCGACGGCTGGGCGAGCATGGGCGTCGGGGCCGGCGAGGTGGAGGAACTCTCGCTGGTCGGCGGTGGTGCGCGCAGCGAGTGGTGGGCGCGCCTGATCGCCTCGACCCTGGGCGTGGGCCTCGTCACCCACGAAGGGGGCGAGGCGGGGGGCGCGCTGGGCGCGGCGCGGCTGGCGTGGCTCAGCGTCGGTGGGGGACAGGACGCCGTATGCCCGGCGCCGCCGGTGCGGCAGCGCTTCGCGCCCGATGCCGCCTGGGCGAGCGCGCTGCAGCCCCGCTATGAACGCTTCCGCCGGCTCTACCCGGCGCTGCGCGGGCACTTCGCGCAGGCGGGATAGCGTCCGGGGGTGGCCTCAGGCCACCGCCGCGGCGAGCGGCGCGGTCATGCGGGGCGCCTTCGCGGTGCGCGCGGGGGCCTGCGCAGGCGCGAAGCCGCGGGCGTCCTGCAGCAGCATGCGCACCGGGCCCTGCCAAGACAGTTCGTGCACGATCCGGTTCATGCACACCGTGGCCACCAGCGGCGCCGCCGGCGTGCCGTCCTCGGCCACGAAGCGAAGGTTGGTCAGCACCGCGTTCGGGTCCACCAGGGTGGGCACGCCCGGCCGCAGCTCGGCCCAGTCCCAGGCAATGCCGATCGTGCGGCCCTGCAGTTCTGACATCCAGAGCGACTGGCCCTGGCCCAGCACCGAAGGACCCGGTTCCTGGACGATTTCCGTGCTCATGTGCCAGATCGGGGGCCACTCACGGGCGTTCAACGGCAGGTACCATTCGACCTGCGGAAGCGCGCCGAGCATCCATGCTTTCCACGTCATCGCACAACTCCAGTGGGGCTCGATGACCGAAGCATTGCGAATCGGCAGGGTGGCGGCAAGTATCAAGGTTGACAGTGGCCTGGAGCATGCAGCAGCGGGACTACCTGGACATCGCATCGGCGTGTGACAAGGGCACGTTCGAGCGCCGCATGGTGGGCTTCGCCGACAAGCTCGGCTTCCCGCTGGTGTCGGCCATCCTGGTGGTGGACCGGCCTTCGCAGGACGCCGTGTTCGTCTCGGTCGGCAACACGCCGGCCGAATACGAAGCCCAGTTCGCCGACGCCGGCCGTTCCCGGCGCTGCCCGGTGCTGCGGCGCCTGAAGTCGCACGGCCGCCCCTTCCACTACGACCAGGCGCTGTACGTGCAGGACGGCGTGGGCGACCTCTGGGAAAGCCAGGCGCCGTTCGGCTATCGCTGCGGCATCGCGATGGCGCAGCACATGCCCGGCGGCCGGCACTTCCTGCTGGGCGTGGACCGCGAAGAAGACCTGCCGGCCCAGGACGAGGCCATGATCCGGCTCATGGGCCACCTGCAATTGCTGGGCGCCTACGCGCAGGAAACCGCGGTGCGCCTGCTGGCGCCGCTGGTATCGGCCTCGGAAGAAATCCCCACCCTGAGCGAACGCGAACTGGATGTCCTGCGCTGGACGCGCGACGGCAAGACTTCAGAGGTGATCGCCGAGATCCTGGGCCTGGCCGACGTGACCGTGCGCTACCACCTGCGCAAGGCGCAGGAGAAACTGGGCGTCGCCGGCAAGCACCAGGCGGTGGTGAAGGCCATGAAGCTGGGCCTCCTGTAGGCGCCGGCCAACGAAAAGAGGGCGCCGCCCCGGAGAGCGGCGCCCATGGTCAGGGACACTGGAGGGATGAGGGTCCCTGGCCAAGAGGCCTGAGCCAAGATCACCAGCTTGGCACAGGCGCGCAATCGTCCGGCCGCGCCGCGTGCCGCGGCAGGTCCGGTTCAGAAGATCAGCCCCAGCCTCCGCCTTGCGGCAGGCAGAGCAGTTCCATCAACGCATCCCACAACGACATGTTCGCCTCCGTCTTTCTGGCCTTGCCGGCAACCCCTGCCGGTACCTACAGGGCGATTGCACCAAGCGGGCGAGAAAAAATCGACTATCGAACCTGATAGTCGCCCGGACGCGACGCCGCCGGTTCAGGCCGCCGGCAGCGGGTGCTCGGCGAAGAATCTGAGCATCTCGCGGCTGGCGTCGGGGCCGGCGGGGTCGGCGTACAGGCCCTCGGCGGGGCCGCCGCACCAGGCGTGGCCGGCGCCGTGCACCCGCCACAGCTCCAGAGGCGGCAGACCGTCGGCGGCGGGCCAGCAGGTGCGCGTGCCGCGCCGCGTGCCCGGGCCGGCCGCCGGCGCGGGACCGCTTTCGCCCCCCGGCCGTGGCGCCAGCACGGCGTCGGGCGCCGGCGGCGCCACCACGCGGTCGGCGTCGCCGTGGAACACGATGGTCGGCACCGCCGGCGCCACGCCCGTGGCGGGGGCCGAGTGCACGCCGGCGGCGGCGAACACCTCGGGGTAGGCGCCGGCCACCAGGCCCGCCATCGCGCCGCCGGCCGAGAAGCCGGCCACGTAGATGCGACGCGCGTCGATGCCGTGGCGCTGCGTCACCGCCTGCACCACGGCGGCGATGAGTGCCGGCTCGCCGCTGCCGCGCACCTGGTGCGTGGGCTTGAACCAGTTCCAGCACAGGGCCGCGCTGGCCGGGCGCGACTGCTCCGGGTACAGCACGAAGAAGCCCTGCTCGCACGCGAGGTCGTTCATGCGGGTGGCTTCGGCGAAGTCGTCGGCGTTCTGCGTGCAGCCGTGCACCATCACCAGCAGCGGCAGCAGGCGGCCCACGTGGCCGGGCGGCACGAAGAGCTTGTAGCGCAGGTTGCGCGACCCGTCGCGCAGCGCGCCGGAGGTGAATTCGCCCGGTCCGGCGCCGGCCGGGGCGCCGCCGCTGCGGCCGTCGACGTTGGCGGTGCCCAGCACGCGCGGCGCGTCGCCGGCGCGCCAGGGCGAGGCCGCGGGCTCACGCGCGCGGGGGGCTGCCGCCGCCGGGTCGTCGGCGGGCGTGGGCTCGCCGCTGGCCACGGCCAGGCTCATGGCGCGGCGCGTCCAGACGGCGGCCTCCTCCGGGCGGCCTTCGAGAGTGTGGCGCATGGCTTCCTGCAGGCACTGCGGCAGGCTCGCGGCCGAAGGACCAGGTTCGGTCACCGGGGCGTCGGATGGGGGCATGGACGGCTTTGGAACGGGGCGCAAGGGTCCCGATGCTGACACGTTGCCGGCGCGCCGTCGGTGCGCTGCGGCAAGAGGTGTTCCGGAGGGCCCGCAAGACAGCGGCCGCGCAGGGGTCCATGATGGTGCCGGCCGGTGGCCGCGCCGGCGGGGGAATGGCATGGCTGCAACGCGCATGGAGACCGACAGCTTCGGACCGATCGAGGTGCCCGCCGATGCCTGGTGGGGCGCCCAGACCGAACGCAGCCGGCGCTTCTTCGCCATCGGCACCCAGCGCATGCCCGTCGAGATCGTGCATGCGCTGGCCCAGATCAAGCGCGCCGCGGCCGAGGTGAACCGCGAACTCGGCCTGCTCGACGCCGCCAGGGCCCAAGCCGTGGCCGCCGCGGCGGCACGGGTGGCGGCGGGCGAGTTCGACGCCCAGTTCCCGCTCTCGGTCTGGCAGACCGGTTCCGGCACCCAGAGCCACATGAACGTGAACGAGGTGGTCGCGGGCCTCGCTTCGGTGTCGCTGGGCGGCGGTCTTGGCGCGGCGCGCCGCGTGCACCCGAACGACGACGTCAACCTGGGCCAGTCATCGAACGACGTCTTCCCGTCGGCCATGCACGTGGCCGCCGTGCTGCGCACGCGACCGCTGCTGGCGGCGCTGGCGCGCCTGCGCGCCGCGCTGCGCGGCCGCGTCGCCGCCTTCGGCCAGTTGGTGAAGATCGGCCGCACCCACCTGCAGGACGCCACGCCAGTCACCTTCGGCCAGGAATTCGGCGGCTACGAAGCGCAGCTGGGCCTGGCCGAAGACGCCTTGCGCGCCGCCCTGCCGGCGGTGCATGCGCTGGCCCTGGGCGGCACCGCGGTCGGCACCGGGATCAACACGCATCCCGAATTCGGCGCCCGCGTCGCGGCAAGGCTGGCCGAACGGCTGGGCGAGCCCTTCGTCGTCGCCGCCGACCGCTTCGCCGCGCTGGCCGGCCACGAGGCGCTGGTCGGCCTGCACGGCGCGCTGCGCCAGCTGGCCATCGCGCTCACCAAGATCGCCGGCGACATCCGCCTCATGGGCAGCGGCCCGCGCGCCGGCCTGGGCGAACTGCGGCTGCCCGAGAACGAGCCCGGCAGTTCCATCATGCCGGGCAAGGTGAACCCCACGCAGGTGGAAGCGCTCACGATGGTGTGCATGCAGGTGATGGGGCACGACGTGGCCATCGGCATCGCGGCCAGCCAGGGCCAGTTCGAGCTGAACGTCTGCAAGCCGCTCATCGCGCACGACGTCCTGGACAGCCTGCGCCTGCTGGCCGACGCGATGGACAGCTTCGCGGCGCACTGCGTGGAAGGGCTGGAGGTCGACGCCGAGCGCGCCACCACGCTGGTGTCGCGTTCGCTGATGCTGGTCACGGCGCTGGCGCCGCACGTCGGCTACGACCGCGCGGCGCGCATCGCCGGCCACGCCCATGCGCAGGGCACCAGCCTGCGCGAAGCGGCGCTGGCGGTGGGCGGCATCAGCGCCGAGGAGTTCGACGCCTGGGTCGACCCGCGGCGTATGCTCGGCCCGGGCTGAATGCATCGGCCCTGAACAAGGCTTCATGACCGAACCCCTGCTGCTGTCCGTCGTCCAGGTGGGCACCTACGTCGGCGACCGGCTGCTCACGCGGGCCAGCGCCTTCTTCTTCGCGCCCGACGAGCGGCTGTTCCTCATCACCAGCCGCCACGTGCTGATCGACGAGGAGAGCAGCCACTTCCCGAACCGCATCGAGTTCGAGCTGCACGTCGATGCCGGGAACCTGGGCCGGTCCACCAACTTCTCGGTGCTGCTGTACCGCGACGGCAAGGCGAACTGGCGCCAGGGCATGGACCCGGGCGGCGAGATCGACGTCGCCGCGGTCGAGATCGACCGCAAGGCGCTGCCGCCTTCGGCCGTGTTCCGCGCCTTCACGCGCGAACACCTGCAGGCCGAGCTGGGCGACGTGGAGGTCGGCGCCTCGGTGCTGATCGTCGGCTTTCCGCTCGGTTTCCACGACACGCTGCACCACCTGCCGGTGGTGCGCCAGGCCATCGTGGCGTCGTCGTTCGGCCTGCGCTTCCAGGGCCAGGGCTACTTCCTCACCGACGGCCGCACCCACCGCGGCACCAGCGGCGCGCCGGTGGTGGCGCGGGTGGCGGGCCAGGACGGGGAAGGCCCGCTGGGCGACCTGCGCTGGAAGCTGCTGGGCGTGCACTCAGGCCGCCTGGACATGCTGCCGCGCGACGTGCAGCGGGACGAATCGCTGGGCCTGAACTGCGCCTGGTACGCCGACATCCTGCTCACGCTGACGCGCCCGCCGGCCGACGAGCCCGCTGCGGCCGCCTCCGAAGAAGCCTGAACGCCCGCCGGCCCTGCGCGGCGCGCCGCATGCCTGCAGTGCCGCCGGCTGGCAGCGCCCGGGGCAGCGCAGGCGTCCTCTTCAAGCAACAGATGTTCATCGACGGCCACGGGCCCGCCTGCCGCGGCGGACGCACCATGGCCGTCGTGTGCCCGGCCGACGGCGAGACCTTCGAGCAGGGGCCGCGCTGGAAGGGCCCCGGGGCCGCCTCGGCGCCACAGAGTGCAGCCGCATCCTGCTGAAGATCGGCCAGGCCGTGCCGGACCACGAGGAGGATCTCGCGCAGATCGAGGCACGAGACACCGGCAGGCCGATGATCGCCGCGCGCAACGACATCAAGGTGCTGGCGCGCCACTTCGGGTTCCACGACAGCGCCGCCGACAATCTGCGCGGCGAGACCATCCCCTTCCTGGCCGGTGCTGGCGCCAGGCCGCGTCGCGGAAGCTGTGCCGCCCACCGGCTACCGGGTGACGCCCACGATCTTCGGCCCCGTGCCGGCCGCCATGCGCTTCGAAGACCAGGCCGACACCATCCGCCTGGCCAACGGCACCGACCAAGGCCCGCTGGCGCGGGAAGAGCCGAGCACCACGAAGACGCTGGTCCACTTCGATGGCCAGGCGACCCGCGGGCCGCCGGCTTCAGCCGCCGATCAGCCGCCGACCAGCCGCATGAGCGCGGCCTTCAACGCCTGTCCCGGCAGGATGCCCAGCGCGCGCGCGTGTTCGTTCACGTGCGAGACCACGCCGTGGTCCCAGGTGTCCTGCGAATCGCCGATGCGCGCGCTGGTGTGCGCCACCGTGCCGCCGGCCACGCCGCGTTGCTGCAGCATGGCGAGCGCGGCGATGCCGGCGTCGTCCTTGCCGACGCCGGCGTCGTTGAAGAACGCGGCGCGCAAGGGCACGGCCAGCGCGAACTCGCCCGAACTGGTGCCGCCGTGCGAGGCCGAGACCACCAGGGTGCCTTCGTCTTCCGGCGCCACCTTGGTGATCGAATCCATCACCAGCACGCGACCGGCCGGGCCGCGGGCGACTTCCTTCTTCAGCATCGGCGGGGTTCCTCCGGGAACGGTGAGGGCTCGGCGTGCCGGGCGTTGTACACCCGGGCGCCCGTCCTTCGTCGGCCTGCAGGCCGTAGCATCGCCCCATGAACGAAACCCCTGAACCGGATCCGGCGGCGAAAGCGCTGCAGGCCGCGCGCCTGCTGGCCGGCCAATGGAAGGCCGGCGGCCACCGGGAAGACCTGCCGGCCGACTGCCGCCCTGCCACCGCCGCCGAAGGGCGCGCGGCGCAGGCGCTGTGGTCGCGCATCCTGGGCGACCTGGTCGCCGGCTGGAAGATCGCCGCCACCAGCGTGGCGGGGCAGCAGCACATCGCGGTGAGCGGCCCGCTGGCCGGACCGGTGTTCGCGCGCCATGTGCACGGCAACGGCGCCGCCATCTCGCTGGCGCGCAACGGCATGAAGGTGGCCGAATGCGAAGTCGTGTTCCGCATGGGGCGCACGCTGCTGCCGCGGGCCGAGCCGTACACGCGCGCCGAGGTGCTGGCCGCGGTGCAGTCGCTGCACCCGGGCATCGAGGTGCCGGACTCGCGCTTCCGCCAGTTCGAGAAGGCGGGTGAAGCGCAGCTCATCGCCGACTGCGCCTGCTGCAACGAGATGCTCGTCGGCAACCCGGTGCGCCCCGACGAACGCGTGGACGCGTTGCCAGACCTGCGCGTGCAGGCCCGCGTGAGCGACGGCCGCACGCCCGAAGGCCTGGGCCGCAACGCGCTGGGCGACCCCGTGGAAGCGCTGGTGTGGCTGGCGAACGAACTCTCGTCCACCGGCCGCACGCTGGCTTCGGGCCAGTTCGTGACCACCGGCGCCTGCGTGCCGCCCATTCCCGTGCAGGCCGGCCAGCAAGTCGATGTCGACTTCGGCTGGATCGGTCGCATCGGCGCGCGTTTCGTCTGATTCCTCAGGAGACAACATGAAGATCGGCATGGTCGGCGTGGGACTGATGGGCCACGGCATCGCCAGCAACCTGCAGAAGCATGGCCACGAACTGGTGCTGCTGGAACATCCCGGCAACCAGCCGCTGGACACGCTGAAGGCCGGCGGCGCGAAGGGTGTGGCCAGCGGCAAGGAACTGGCCGCGCGCGTGCAACTGGTGATCCTGGTGGTGACCGGTTCGCCGCAGGTGGAAGCGGTGCTCACCGGCGCCGGCGGCGTGCTGGAAGGCTTGAAGCCCGGCAGCATCGTCATCGACTGCTCGACCGCGATTCCCTCTTCCACCGTGCGCATGGCGCAGGCCGTGCAGCAGGCCGGTTCGCGCTTCCTCGACTCGCCGATGACGCGCACGCCGAAGGAAGCCGCCGAAGGTCGCCTGAACCTGCTGGTGGGCGGCGACGCCGCGCTGCTGGAAGAGGTGCGCCCGGTGCTGAGGTGCTTCGCCGAGAACATCACCCACGTGGGCCCGGTGGGCGCCGGCCACGGCATGAAGCTGCTGCACAACTACGTCTCGCTGGGCATGGTCACGTTGCTGGCCGAAGCGGCGGCCTGCGCGCAGCGCAGTGGCGTCGCCCCCGAAGCCTTCGTCGAGGTGCTGGCCAAGGGCGGCGGCGGCGGCATTGCGCTCGAACGCATCAAGCCCTACCTGCTGGCGAAGGACACCGCCGGCCTGCGCTTTTCGATCGCCAACGCGCGCAAGGACCTGGACTACTACAACACCATGGCCGCCGACGCCGGTGCCAGCCGCGACGTGGCGGCCGCGGTGCTGAACACGCTGCAGGGTGCCTTGAGCCGTGGGGGCGCCGACGCGCTGGTGCCCGAACTGGCTTCGCTGCTGGCGCGGGGCTGAAGCGCTGCTGGAAGGCGATGCCTTCGAGACCGAGGACCGGCAGACTGCCTTGCTCGAAGCGCTTCGCGAACCGCAACCGGCGCACCTGCACGTGGCGTGGCGGCCGGAGCTGCAAGTCCACTGGTCTGGCATCGCCGAAGCGCCGACGGCCGCCAGGGCCGCGTAGCATCGCCGCCATGTTGCCTGACACGGACTCCCTGGCGCTCTTCGTGCGGGCGGCCGAACCGCGCGGCCGCACCCAGGCGGCCGAGGCCTCGCACATCGGCCTGGCCGCGGCCAGCCGGCGCATGGCGCTGCTGGAACAGCGATTCAAGTCGGCGCTGGCGCTGGGCACCGCGAAGGGCCTGGTGGTGCGGCCGCTGGCCGAGGACCGGGCCGCACGCCGCATGCGCAACCGCGTGAAGCAGCACCGGCCGGTGAACTCGTCGCTGGCCTTGCTGCTGAATCACCTGACGCAGGCCACGCGCGTTGGCGGCTGAAGACGCTGCCCGGGCAGGGCAGAAGAATGGCCACCCAGCACCCGAACCCGCAACGAGGCCCGCACCGATGCCCGGCAAGCCGCTCGATGGAATCACCGTGGTCGCGCTCGAGCAGGCCGTGGCGGCGCCGTACTGCAGCAGCCGCCTGGCCGACGCCGGCGCGCGCGTCATCAAGATCGAACGCCCGGAAGGCGACTTCGCGCGAGGTTACGACCGCGACGTGTTTGGCGAGTCCTCGTACTTCGTCTGGACCAACCGCGGCAAGGAATCGGTGGTGCTGGACCTGCGCCAGCCCGCCGACCAGCAGCGCCTGCACGACCTGGTGGCCACGGCCGACGTCTTCGTGCAGAACCTGGCCCCCGGCGCCGCCGGCCGGCTGGGCTTCGGTTCCGATGAACTGCGCCGGCGCCACCCGCGCCTGGTGACCTGCGACGTCAGCGGCTACGGCGAAGACGGCCCGCTGCAGCACCTGAAGGCCTACGACCTGCTGGTGCAGGCCGAAAGCGGCCTCGTCGCGGTGAGCGGCGCGCCCGGGCCCTGGGGGCGCATCGGCGTCTCGATCTGCGACATCACGGCCGGCATGAACGCGCTCATCGGCGTGCAGCAGGCGCTGATGCAGCGCGAACGCACCGGCCGCGGCAGCGGCGTCCACGTCTCGCTGTTCGATTCCGCCGCCGAGCTGATGGCCGTGCCCTACCTGCAGGCGCGCTACGGCGCCAAGGCGCCCGAACGGGTGGGGCTGAAGCACCCCAGCATCGCGCCCTACGGTTCGTACACCTGTTCCGACGGGCGCGAGATCGTGCTGTCGATCCAGAACGAACGCGAGTGGGCCGCCTTCTGCGCCGTGGTGCTGGGCGACGCCGCCATCGCGACCGACCCGCGATTCGCCAGCAACGCGGCGCGGGTGCAGAACCGTCCCGCGCTGGAAGCGGTGATCCAGGCCGTCTTCGGCCGCCTGACGCATGGCGAAGCCACCGACCGCCTGACCGAAGCGCAAACCGCGTTCGGTGCCATCAACTCGGTGCACGACCTCATCGCCCACCCGCAGCTGCGCACGAAGCCCATGCTGGTGAACGGCCAGCGCGCCGAGATCCCGGCCACGCCCTACCGCACCGAATGGGACGACGATTCCTTCGCGCCCGCGCCGCGCCCCGGCGAACACCGCTGAACAAAGCACAGGCGCGAAAGGCCCATGGGTGGTACACTGCGCGCTGGCGTATGCGGTCGTGCAGTCCCTGCACCCAATCGCGGCGCCGAGATCGAGTGTTGATCTCCATCCTTTGCCAGACCTTCTGATTGCTTCGGCGGTCCCCTTGATCTGGTTGCCCCTGGCCCGCGGCGAGTGACCCTGCGGACCAGCCGCCGGACAGAGTTCATCCGCAGCGTGCGTTCCATCGCACTCACCAGTCAGACCGGCTGCCCTCGTCACGGGGAACAGCCACAGAAGGACCCTTCATCCATACATCGCTACAGGTCGGGAAGTACCTCGTCTCCCCCCTGACCCGCCTGAACGACGGCGGGCGCTACGACGCCGCCGTCTCCATCCGCAGCGGCCGCGGCAGCATGACGCACGACCGCGTGATGCGCTTCGTGCCCGTCTTCGATTCGCACGCCCAGGCGGCCCGCTTCGCCACCGAACAGGCACTGGCCTGGATCGGTGAGCCCGAAGCCGCCCACGAACACCTCAACCCAACTCAGGAGTGACGCTCATGGCCAAGGAAGAACTCATCGAAATGCATGGCGTCGTCAACGAGATCCTGCCCGACTCGCGCTTCCGCGTGACGCTGGAGAACGGGCACACGCTGATCGCCTACACGGGCGGGAAGATGCGCAAGCACCACATCCGCATCCTGGCCGGCGACAACGTCTCGCTGGAACTCTCGCCCTACGACCTGACCAAAGGCCGCATCACCTTCCGCCACCTGGAACGACGCGGCCCGGCAACACCCGCGCGCCCACCGGTGCGCCGTTGATGAACAACATCGAAACGCAGCAACAACACACCCATTCAATCAGTCTCCACTTTCGGAGGCTGTTGACCCGCACCGGCAATAGCTGGGGCATTTTTTCAACGCATCCAGCAAGGATAGACATCATGACGATCGAAACCGGCACCGTGAAGTGGTTCAACGAAGGCAAGGGCTTCGGCTTCATTGCCCCCGACAACGGCGGCAAGGACCTCTTCGCCCACTTCAAGGAAATCCAGGGCACGGGCTTCAAGACGCTGGCCGAGAACCAGCGCGTGGAGTTCGAGGTGACCCAGGGCCAGAAGGGCCCGCAGGCCGCGCGCATCCGCGCGATCTGAGTCTCACGGAGCCGGACCGCCCCCGGCTCCCGGCGCGCCACCCCGGCGCGCCAGCCGTCCGAGCAGGTCTCGGAAGATGGCGTCCCGCTGCACCCCGTGCGCCTCGCGCATCGGGTGCCGGTGGTTCCCCCGCACCCAGCACAGCCCGGCATCCAGCGATGGCGTCGGCACGACCGTGCTCGGCACCCAGCCGGGATCGATCAGCCACGCCACGCAGATCACGTCCCACAGCACCCACGAGTGCACGTGCAGGTCGCTGATGCCGTGCATCGGCCACAGCGGGTTGAGCGCGTACAGCTCGGCCAGCAGCGCGCCCGTCGCGCCGCAAGGCCGCACCCAGCGCTCGACCTCGGGCCACGACAGCCGCAGCTGCGCGCCGACGTGGAAGCCCGGCAGGTAGACCAGCGGCACCCCGCTGTCGAGCAGCGTGCGCGTGGCCGCGAGGTCCTGCTCGAGGTTGAACGAGCGGTTCGCATGCGGCGCATGCGACGGGTACCCGCTCGTCCACACGACGACGATGCGCTCGGCGATGCGCGGCTCGAGCCGCAGCGCGCAGGCGATGTTCGTCGGGCAGCCGAGCACCAGCACGTACAGCGGCGCGTCGTCGGGCGCCGGGGCCATCGCGCGGGCGATCAGGTCGTCCACCGCGGCGCTGCGCGGCGGCGCGTCGGGACTGGCCGACAGGTAGCCGGGCGTGCCCTCGCACACCGTCACCTCGGCGGCGTGCGCGTGCCCGTCTGCCCGGCATGCCGCGAGCACGCGGCGGATCTCCGCGGCGCTGCGGCGCATGCCCACGTCGGGTGGCGCGAACGGCGGATGGTCGTCGCCGAGCTGCGGGTAGGCGGCGCGGCGGTGCGCGAAGCTGAATGGCGCGGCGTGGATCGCCTCCACCGCCAGCCGCTCCGGGACCGCGATCGCCCAGGCCAGCGCGTACTGGTCGTCGATCTCGTTGGCCGCGTCGGTGTCGATCACCACGCGCAGCTGGCGGCCCGCTGCGGGTGGCTCGAGGCGCTGCAGCCGGCGGGTATCGTCGAGCGTCATCGGGCTCCTTGATGCACGTCAAGCCTCACCGATTCTGTCTGCCTATCGTCGCGCCGCGCCGGACATGCCGAGACTGAATCCCCTGCGTCCCTCCGACCCGCTGCGCTGGCTGGCGCTGGGCTGGCGCGACTTCGTCCGCTGCCCCGGGATCGGCCTGTTCTACGGCAGCGTGTTCATGGTGATGGGCTGGGCCATCATCGCGGTGTTCCGGCACGCGCCGGCCTACACGCTGGCGCTGTGTGCGGGCTTCCTGCTGATGGGCCCGTTCCTGTGCCTGGGCATGTACCGGGCCAGCCAGCGTCTGGAAGCCGGCGAGAAGCCCGACTTCGGCGACTCGCTGCTCGCGTGGGACCAGCGCCTCGGGCCGCTGGCGATCTTCGGCTTCGTGCTGCTGGTGCTCGAGATGCTGTGGGGCCGGGCGACGCTCGTGCTGTTCGCGCTGAACTTCGACGGCATGCCCGACTTCCGCGGCTCGCTGCTCGCGCTGCTCGACCCGGAGAACATCACGTTCACGCTGGGCTGGCTGACGCTGGGGGCGGTGTTCGCATCGCTGATCTACGCCGTGAGCGTGGTGTCGATGCCGATGCTGCTGGATCGCCCGACCGACGCCATCACCGCCGGCCTGACGAGCTTCCGGCTGGTGCTGGACCAGCCGCTGGCGATGTGGACCTGGGCGCTGCTGATCGCCATCGTCATCTTCGCCGGCATGCTGCCGGCGTTCGCCGGGCTGCTGGTGGCCGCGCCGCTGATCGGCCACGGCTCGTGGCACGCGTATCGCGCCGCCGTGGGCCCCGACTGACGCCGGGGCCGCGCCACTCCGTCAGGGCACCAGCACCGTCGAGCCGGTGGTCTTGCGCGCTTCCAGGTCGCGGTGCGCCTGCGCCACCTCGGCCAGCGGGTAGCGCTGGTCGATGCGGATCTTCACCGCGCCGCTGCCGACCACGCCGAACAGGTCGTCGGCCATCTGCTGCGTGGCCTCGCGCGTGGCGATGTGCGTGAACAGCGTCTGCCGCGTGACGTACAGCGAGCCCTTGCCGCCGAGGATGCCCGGCGCGAACGGCGGCACCGGGCCGCTGGCGTTGCCGAAGCTGGCCATCAGGCCGAACGGCCGCAGGCAGTTCAGGCTGCCTTCCCAGGTGTCCTTGCCCACCGAGTCGTAGACCACCTTCACGCCCTTGCCGCCGGTGATCTCCTTGACGCGGGTGACGAAGTCCTCCTTCGAATAGTCGATGACGTGCGCCGCGCCATGCTCCCTGGCCAGCGCGCACTTGGCGGCGCTGCCGGCGGTGCCGATCAGCTGCAGGCCCAGTGCCTTCGCCCACTGGCACGCGATGAGGCCGACGCCGCCCGCCGCGGCGTGGAACAGCACATGGTCGCCGGGCTCCAGTCCCTCCACCGGCCGCGTGCGCTTGAGCAGGTACTGCGCAGTGAGGCCCTTGAGCATCATGCCTGCGGCCGTGTCGAAGGCGATCGCGTCGGGCAGCTTCACGACGTTCCGGGCCGGCATCACGCGGGCCTCGCTGTAGCTGCCGGGCGGGTTGCTCGCGTAGGCGGCGCGGTCGCCGGCCTTCAGGTGCGTGACGCCCTCGCCCACCGCCTCGACGATGCCGGCGCCTTCCATGCCGAGGTTCAGCGGCAGCGGGTTCTGGTACAGGCCGGTGCGCTGGTAGACGTCGATGAAGTTCAGGCCGCAGGCGTGGTGGCGGATGCGGATCTCGCCGGGCCCGGGGTCACCGACGGTCACGTCGACGAGCTTCATCTGCTCGGGCCCGCCATGGGCCTGGATCTGGACGGCACGGACGGTCTGCGGCATGCAAGGTCTCCTGGAGGGAAAGGTGTCGTGGTGAAGCGTGGCAGCATAGCGCGACGATGGCTTTGACGCCCAGACTCGCCATTCTCCTGACGCTGCCGCCGCTGCTGTGGGCGGGCAATGCGGTGGTGGGCCGCGCGATGGTGGGCCAGGTGCCGCCGCTGACGCTGAACCTGCTGCGCTGGCTGATCACCGGCGCGCTGCTGGCGCCGCTGGCCTTGCGGCAGTTGCGCTGGATCGACCTGCGCGAGCGCTGGCGCCACCTCGCGCTGCTCGGGCTGCTCGGCGTGGGCCTCTACAACGCGCTGCAGTACGCGGCGCTGGTCACCTCCACGCCGATCAACGTCACGCTGGTGGCGTCGAGCATGCCGGTGTGGATGCTCGCGGTGGGCATGGCGGTGTACGGCGAGCGCCCGACCCGCGCGCAGCTGGTCGGCGCGGCGATGGGCCTGGCCGGCGTGGTGCTCGTGATCGCCCGCGGATCTTGGCAGACGCTGTTGGCGGTGCGCCCGGTGCCGGGCGACCTGCTGATCCTGCTGGCGGTGATCGGCTGGGCCTTCTACAGCTGGCTGCTGGCGCGGCCGCCGGCATCGATGCAGGGCGCGCAGCGGCCTGCGTGGGACTGGGCCGCGCTGCTCTTCGTGCAGGCGCTGTTCGGCGGCGCGGCGGCGATGCTGTTCGCACTGGGCGAGCAGGCGCTGGGCGCCGCGCCGATCCGCTGGAGCGGCGCGGTGGTGAGCGCGCTGCTGTACGTGTCGCTGGGAGCATCGCTGGTGGCCTACCGCTGCTGGGGCGTGGGCGTGGCCGAAGGCGGCCCGGCGCTGGCGGCCTTTTTCAGCAACCTGACGCCGCTGTTCGCCGCCGTGCTGTCGGCGCTGCTGCTCGGCGAAGGACCGCAGCCCTACCATGCGGCGGCCTTCGCGCTGATCGTCGGCGGCATCGCGATCAGCGCGCGCCGCCCGGCCGCGCGCGTCGGGGCCGCATGAAGCGGCTCCTGCACGCCCCCAATCTCGCGCTGGCCACGCTGTGGGCCGAGCAGCTCAGCCATGCCGGCATCGACGCCTGCGTGCAGCGCGCGCATACCTGCGCCATCGTCGGCGAACTGCCGCCCGACCAGTGCCTTCCCGAGGTCTGGGTGCTCGACGACGCCCGCGCCGATGAAGCCCGCGCAGTGCTGCACGCCTGGCAGCACCTGCCCGAGCGGCGCTGGGCCTGCCGCGGCTGCGGCGAGATCGTCGAAGGGCCGTTCGAGCAGTGCTGGAACTGCGGCGCGGCGATGCCGCGCTGAACCGTCGCCGGATGCGGATGCCCCGCCTGCGACGAAGCGTCGATCGGGGCTGACGAAGCGCGCTCGCGGCGCGGCGCGCCGAGCCAGACTGCGCGCATCGCGTTTGCGCCGGATCTCCCATGACCACGCCCCTCCTTCCCACGCGCCGCCGCGCGATGCTGGCCTCGGCCCTGCTGCTCGCCGGCACCAGCGTCTCCTCGCGCACGGCCCATGCCACGACGCTCGGGGTCGACCAGCGCCGCGCCGACCTCGCCCAGTTCCGCCGCGACTTCCTGGACCGTGATGCCTCGTACGCCCCGGCGGCGCGTGCCGGGGCGCAGGCGCGACTCGCAGCGCTGGAGGCGCAGACGGGCCTGGTCGACAGCGCCCGCTTCGCGCTCGAACTCGCCCGCATCGCCGCGCTCGCCGACAACGGCCACACGATGAGCCTGCCGCTGCCGCGCGCCGAGCTGTTCAACCGCGTGCCGCTGCGCTTCGTGCCGTTCGGGCGCGACGTCCACGTCGTGCGCACGACGCCCGAGCACGCCGCGCTGCTCGGTGCCACGCTGGAAGCGATCGACGGCCGCCCGCTGGACGCGCTGCGCAGCGCCGCGCACGGGCTGCAGGGCGGCCCGCCGGCGTGGCGCGATCGCTGGCTGCCGCTGTACGTGGAAAGCCCCGAGCAGCTGCACGCGCTCGGCCAGGCCGACGCGCCGCAGCGCGCCCGCTACGCGCTGCGCGCACCCGACGGCACGCGTCTGGAGCGCACGCTCGACGCCGAGCCACCGCGCCCCGACCGCCCGCGTGCGAACACCGGGCGGCTGCTGTTGCCCGGCGTGCTCGGAGAAGACCTCGGCTGGCGCGGCGTGCTGCCGGCCACGCAGGCCCCGTGGTCGCTGCAGGAGCCGTTGCAGTTCTTGCGCTGGCGCATCGACGACGCCCGCTCGCTCGCGGTGGTGGAGATGCGCGTCACGCACGACACCGCCACGCAGAAGCTGCCCGCCTTCTTCGACGAGGCGCGTCGCGCCGTGGCCGAACGCCGCCCGCGACACCTGGCGCTGGACCTGCGCCAGAACGGCGGCGGCGACCTCACCACGACGCGCGCCTTCGCGCAGTCGTTGCCCGAGCTGGTGCCGGGGCGACTGTTCGTGGTGACGAGCCCGTGGACCTTTTCGGCGGCGATCAGCACCACGGGTACGTGAAGCAGGCCGCGCCCGACCGCGTGACGCTGG
>JBGAKY010000108.1:0-11321 GCA_044224175.1 Rubrivivax sp.
GATCAGGGTCTGTAACAGATGCATGTCAGTCCTCTCCGGTGCCATGCGGCAACCGCGACGCGCGGAGCAGACGCCATCCAGCGGACGCCGCAGAACCGGCTTTGCCGGGCCGCTGGCGGCGCCCCCTGGAGGGGGAGGCGGCGAAGCCGCTTCGGGGGTGGTTCACTTCGTCAAGCTCCGAACCACAGCGTCAATCGGTAGGTGACGAACGCCGCGAAATAGGCCAGCGCGAACAGGTAGCCGGCCATGAACAGCGGGTAGCGCCAGGAATTCGTCTCGCGCCGCACCACCGCCAGCGTCGACAGGCATTGCGGCGCGAACACGTACCAGGCGAGCAGCGAAAATGCGGTGGCGAGCGACCAGCCCTGTGCGATCACCGGTGAAAGCTGGTCCGCCACCGCATCGCCCGCGGCGGACAGCGAATACACCGTGCCGAGCGCGCCGACCGCGACCTCGCGCGCCGCCAGCCCCGGCACCAGCGCGATCGAGATCTGCCAGTTGAAGCCGATCGGCGCAAACACATGCTCGAGGGCCTGCCCCAGCCAGCCGGCGATGCTGTACTGGATCGCCGGGCCGGTGGCGCCGTCCGGCGGCGCCGGGTAGCTCGACAGGAACCACAGCACCACCATCAGCGAGAAGATGATCGTGCCCACGCGCCGCATGAAGATCGCGGCGCGCTCCCACAGGCCGAGCGCCAGGCTGCGCAGGCTGGGCAACCGGTACGGCGGTAGCTCCAGCATCAGCGGCTGGTAGCGGCTCTTCATCCAGACGCGGCGGAACACCCAGGCCACGCCCATCGCCGACACCACGCCGGCGACGTACAGCGCGAACAGCGTCAGCCCGCGCAGATCGAACGGGCCGACCGCGCGCGCCGGCACGAAGGCGCCGATCAGCAGCGCGTACACCGGCAGCCGCGCCGAGCAGGTCATCAGCGGCGCGATCATGATCGTCACCAGCCGGTCGCGCGGGTCGGCGATGGTGCGCGTGGCCATGATGCCGGGAATGGCGCAGGCGAAGCTGGACAGCAGCGGGATGAACGAACGCCCCGACAGCCCCACCCCGCCCATCAGCCGGTCCAGCAGGAAGGCGGCACGCGGCAGGTAGCCCGATTCCTCCAGCGTGAGGATGAAGAAGAAGAGGATGACGATCTGCGGCAGGAACACCAGCACGCCGCCGGCGCCCGCGATCACGCCGTCCACCAGCAGGCTGCGCAGCGGGCCTTCGGGCAGCGCGCGTCCCACCGCGTCGCCCAGCGCGGCGGTGCCGGCCTCGATCAGGTCCTTCGGCGCTTCGGCCCACGAGAAGACGGCCTGGAAGACGAGGAACAGGATCAGCGCCAGCAGCAGCGGGCCGACGACGGGGTGCAGCACGAAGCGGTCGATGCGGTCGCTGGCGGTGTGCGGCATCGCCGCATCCAGGCCCAGCCGTTCCAGGATGCCCTGCACCGTGCGGTGGTCGCCTTCGTGGTGCAGCTGCTCGGCCGCGGCAGCGGCCGGGTGCCAGCGCGAGCGGTCTTCCAGCAGCGCGCGCAGAGGGCCGTCGCCTTCGGACTTGACCGCCACCGTGGGCACCACCGGCAGGCCCAGTTCGCGCGACAGCGCTTCGGGGTCCACCTTCAGACCGCGGCGCGTGGCCAGGTCCACCATGTTGAGCGCCACCACCACCGGCAAACCCAGCCGCTGCACCGCCAGCACCAGGCGCAGGTTGCGCCGCAGGTTGGTGGCGTCGACGACGCAGACCACCAGTTCGGGTCGCTTCTCACCGCGCGCGCGGCCCTGGAGCACGTCGCAGGTGACGCGTTCGTCGGGCGAACGCGGGTGCAGGCTGTAGGCGCCCGGCAGGTCCAGCACGCGCAGCGTCTTGCCGTCCTTCGTGCGCAGCTTGCCTTCCTTGCGCTCGACCGTGACGCCGGCGTAGTTGGCCACCTTCTGGCGGCTGCCGGTGAGCAGGTTGAAGAGCGCAGTCTTGCCGCAGTTCGGATTGCCCACCAGCGCCACCAGCGGGCCGCCCCGGTGGACGTGGACGACCGCCTCCGCCGTCATGGCTGCTGCCTGCGGGCGCGGATCAGGCGGGCTCGACCTGCACGCAGGCCGCTTCGGCCTTGCGCAGCGCGAAGCTGGACTGGCCGACGCGCACCACCATCGGGTCGCCGCCCCACAGGCTGCGCGCCGTGACCGCCACCCGTTCGCCGGGCAGGAAGCCGATCTCGGCCAGCCAGCGGCCCCAGTCGGGCTGGCCTTCGGGCGCGCGCACGGCAACGACGCGGCACTCCAGGCCGGTGGCCGCGCCGTCCAGCGCGCGCGGCGCCGCCGGCACCGGGCGCGGCCGCGAAGCGCCGGCGCCACGCGGCAGCAGCGAGGGGGCGATGCCCCCGCGACCGGACCAGAACGACCAGAATCCCATGATGGGCTTTCCAAATGCGAATTGTTCGCATTATTAGCCTGAAAGCGGCCCGACCGTCAAGCCGAAACTCGCCGCCCTTTGACGCGGCGCAAATCCGCAGCCTCGCCCGGATGCGGCATGCGACACTGATCCGGCCGCCATGCTCGTCAATTGCGTCGTCTACCGCCAGGGTCGCAAGGTCGCCGACATCGACATCGCGTCGATCAGCGACCACCTGTCCGACCCCGAGGAGTTCGTCTGGGTTGCGCTGCGCAACGCCACCGACGAAGAACTGGCCGCCGTGCAGCAGGAGTTCGGCCTCCACGAACTGGCGGTGGAAGACGCCCGCCACGGCCACCAGCGCCCGAAAATCGAAGAGTACGGCGACATGGTGTTCACCGTGATGCACCTGGTCGAGTACGGCCCCACCGACGAGCTTTCGGTCGGCGAGGTGGCGGTCTTCGTGGGCCCGAACTACGTGGTCTCGGTGCGCAACCGCAGCAGCCAGAACTTCCTGGGCGTGCGCGAACGTTGCGAACGCGAGCCGCTGCTGCTGCAACAGGGTTCGGGATTCGTCTTCTATGCGCTGATGGACGCGGTGGTCGACCGCTACTTTCCGTTCGTCGACGCGCTCGAAAGCGAGCTGGAGGCGATCGAGGGCGAGATCTTCGAACCCGGCGCGGCGCGCCGCAACATCCAGCAGCTCTACGACGTCAAGCGCCGGCTCACGGTGCTGCGCCACGCCGTGGTGCCGCTGATGGACGCGGCCGGCAAGCTGTACGGCGGCCGCGTGCCGCAGGTCTGCCGCGCCAGCGGCGAGTACTTCCGCGACGTCTACGACCACCTGCTGCGCATCAACGGCACGCTGGACACCCTGCGCGAAACCATCGGCACCGCCATCCAGGTGAACCTGTCGATGGTGACCATCGAGGAGAGCGAGACCACCAAGCGGCTGGCGGCCTGGGCCGGCATCTTCGCGGTGGCCACCGCCTTCGTCGGCATCTGGGGCATGAACTTCGAGCACATGCCCGAACTGAAGTGGACCTTCGGTTACCCGCTGGCGCTGGGCGTGATCGTCGGCGTCTGCGGGCTGATGTACTGGCGCTTCCGCAGGTCGGGCTGGCTGTAGTCAGCGCGTCTGCGCGAACCAGGCCGCCAGCGCGTCGACGCAGGCGCGCACCTTGGGGCTGCGCTGGCGCCCGGGCAGCATCACCGCATAGATGGGCTGGCGCAGCGGCGTCACCAGGTCCTGCAGCACGGGCCGCAGCCGCCCGGCCGCCACGTGCGGCGCCGCGAAGGTGGCGTTCAGGCGCGCGATGCCCAGCCCTTCGAGCGCCATCGCCAGCGCGATGGCGGTGTTGTCGGTTCGCAGCGTGCCGGCCACCTTCAGTTCCTGCGCCTGGCCCTCCACCACGAAGGGCCAGCGGTTGAGCGCCGGCGCCGCGCTGTTGCCGACCAGGCGGTGCCGTTCCAGGTCGGCCAGGCCGGCCGGCGTGCCGTGGCGCGCCAGGTACGCCGGCGCCGCGTAGAGCCGCCGCTCATGCACGCCGATCGGGCGCGCGACGAGTCCGTCGCCCGCCGGCTCGCCGGTGCGGATGGCGACGTCGATACCTTCGCGCGCCATGTCGACGACGCGGTCCTCGGCGGCAATCTCCACCCGCAGGCGCGGGTGCGCGTCCAGCAGCGGGCCCAGCGCCGGCAGCAGGAACTGGCCGATCGCCGCGCTGGTGGCGATGCGCACCAGCCCGGCCGGCCCGCCGCGGCGGTCGTCGAGCTCGGCATCCAGGCGCGCGGCCACCGCCAGCAGGTCGGCGCCATGGGCGGCGACGCGCTCGCCTTCCTCGGTGAGCGACAGGCCGTGCGTCGTGCGGTGCACGAGCCGCGCGCCGCATTCGCGTTCGATGCGCACCAGCGCGCGCGACACCTGCGAGGCGGGTACATCGCGTTCGCGTGCCACCGCCGACAGGTTCCGCAATTCGGCCACGCGTGCCAGCAAGGCGAAGTCGTCGATCGTGAGCGCTGCGGTGCGGGCCATGGCGGCATTCATCATGGCATGCGTCGGCGTTGCAGCGCCTGCAAAGCGGTTGTCCTTGCGCGGCGGTTTCCGCGCCGGCCGCCGAAGGCCACAGTGGCGCCTCCCTGGAACGAAGGAGCCGCCATGAGCCGCCTCCCCCTGCATCCCGACCTGCACGCCCTGGCACGCCATCGCGCGCACGAACTGCGCCGCCACGCCATTGAGGACCTGCTGCGCCGGTTGCGCGCCGCCGCGCGGCGCGCCCTCGCCCGCACGCCGGAGCCCGCGCCATGCCGCTCGTGACACTGACGGTGCAGGCCACCATGCCGCCGGCCACCCGGCGCGCGCTGCTGGACGCGGTGCACGCCGCCCTGGTGGCGGTGGGCGTGCCGGCGGCCGACCGTTTCCAGCGCGTGCTCGCGCTCGACGCCGAAAGCTTCGTCTTCGACCGCGACTACCCCGGCGGCGCCGGCCGCGACGAACGCTTCGCGATCGCCGAGATCCTGTGGTCGGCCGGCCGCAGCGTGAAGGTGAAGCGCCAGCTTCTGGAGCACCTGCAGGGCAGGCTGGCCGCCGCGGGACTCGACCCCGCGCAGCTGATGGTGGTGTGGAAGGAGACCACCTGGGAAAACTGGGCCTTCGCCGGGCTGCAACTCCTGCACGCGTGAACAGGCGGGTTTTGCGCGAATTTGCACAGCGCCGCGGCGGGCGCTGGTCGATACTCTTCCGACCTTTCGCACCTCCTGCGCGCGGACCCATCCCCCGCGAACGCCCCGATGACACCGGCCCTCGACCCGGCCGCCTGCCTGGCCTCGGCCTGGCAGGTGACCCCCGACCTGCCCCTGCGGCTGGGCGTGATCCTGGGCCTCGTCGCGGTGGCCGGCTGGAGCACGGGCCAGCGCCCGTTCCCGGGACGCCGCGTGTTCGGCTGGCTGAACCTGGTGCTGGCGCTGTGGGTGGCCGGCTCCAGCGCCGAACATGCTTCCGCGGACGCTGCCTGCAAAGGCACGGTCGCCCTGCTCGCCTGGCCGCTGATCGCCCTGCTGCCGGCGCTGTGGGCGCTGTTCCTGTGGCGCTACGTCGGCCGCGATGAACGCCCGTTGCCGGCGCGCCTGCGCTGGGCCGCGGTGGGCAGCTATGCGGCGCTGACGCTCGGCATCCTGGGCAACGGACTGCACGGTCACTTCTACGGCCCCGACAGCGCGCTGGGTCCGGCCATCGCCGGCCTGCCGCGCATGCACTTCGCGCGCGGCCCGCTGTTCCTGCTGGCTTCGGCCTGGGGCTACGCCTGGCTGGTGCTGGCCACCGCGCTCATCGTGCGGGCCATCCGCGACTGCGCCCCGAGCGATCGCCCCCAGTGGGTGGCGCTGCTGCTGATGACCCTGGTGCCCTGGTGCGCCAACTTCGCCTTCATCGGCTTCGGCGTCCGCTTCATGGGGGCCGACCCCACGCCGCTCAGCTTTGCGGTGGCGCTGGCCGGCTACGGCTTCCTGATCCGCCACAGCAGCCTGCTCACCGTGGTGCCGATGTCGCGTCGCCTGCTCTTCACCGAACTGCTGGACCCGGTGCTGGTGCTCGACGCCCGCGGCCGCGTGGTCGACTGCAACATGGCCGGGCTGGCGCTGTCCGAGGGCCACCTGCCCGGCCGCGCGCCGGCCGCCTGGCGCGCCGAAGGGCATCGCGCCGCCCCCGCCCGCCTGAACGGCCTGCCGCTGGAAGACTGGCCGGTCTTCGGCGCCCGCCTGCACGCCCTGCTGTCGCATGCCGGCCAGAGCGGCGGCACGCTGGTGATCGACGACCCCGGCATCGTGTTCGACGTGCAGGTGCTGGAGATCGGCGGCGCCGGTCACCGCGTGGGCCGCCTGCTGCACCTGCGCGACGTGACCGACCGCCACCGCGTGGCCACCCGGCTGACCGGTGCGCTGGCGCAGCGAGACCGTCAGCTGGAACAGGTGGCGCAGCTCGAAGCCGAACTGCGCGAACAGGCCTTGCGCGACCCGCTCACGGGCCTGCACAACCGGCGCGCCCTGGCCGAGCGTTACACCGCCGAATGCCGCCACCAGCGCGACACCGGCGGCCTGCTGGCGCTGGTGCTGCTGGACATCGACCACTTCAAGCGCATCAACGACGACTTCGGCCATGCCGAAGGCGACGCCGTGCTGGGCGCGCTGGGCCAGGCGCTGGGCGCCGGACTGCGCGTGAGCGACAGCGTCTTCCGCATCGGCGGCGAGGAGTTCGCCTTGCTGATGCCGGGCGCCGACGGCGAACAGGCGCTGGCGCGCGTGCAGTCGCTGCGCGAGAGCATCGCGCACCAGGTACGGCTGCCCGACGGCAGCGCGGTCGGTTTCTCCGCAGGCGTGGCCACCGGCCGCGACGGCCTGGCCACGCTGGACGAGCTGCTGCGCCGCGCCGACGCCGCGCTCTACGCCGCCAAGTCGGGGGGCCGTGCCCGCTCGGTCCTGGAAGACGCAGCGGCCGCCTATTGACGGTCCGGCTTCGCTGGCTGGCGTTCAGCCAGCGCAGGCCCTTGCACTCCGGCTGCCAGCGGCAGGCCGATGCCGCGGCGGTAGGTGGGGTGCCGGGTCTTCGGGCAGAGGCCGATCACGCGCCGTTCCTCGGCGCCCTTGCGGCTGGCGAGCGCGACGATCTCCTGCAGCGTGGGAACCTCGAAGCGGCTGCTGTGGTCACCAGGCTTCACGCAATTCGCGCTTGAGCACCTTGCCGATGGCGCTGCGCGGCAGCTCCTGGGTGAAGCGCAGGCCTGCCAGGCGCTGCGTCCTGCCCAGGCGTGCGTTGGCCCATTCGCGCAGCGCTTCGGGTTCGATGCCCGGGCCGGGAGCTGGCACGACCCAGGCCACCGGCGTTTCGCCCCACTGTTCGGAAGGCACGCCGACCACCGCGCAGTCGGCCACCGCCGGGTGCTGGCGCAACACCGCTTCCAGGTCGCTGGGGTACAGGTTGAAGCCGCCGGAGATGACCATGTCCTTGCGCCGGTCCAGCAGGACCAGGAAGCCGTCCTCGTCGAAGCGGCCGACGTCGCCGGTGCGGATGTAGCGCCGGCCTTCGGCGTCGAACCACTCGGCTTCGGCCGTCTTCGCGGGCTGGTTGTGGTAGCCGGTCATCATGCCGGGCGAACGGCCCACCACCTCGCCCGCGGCCGAAGGGTCGCCACGCGGCAGCTCGCGGCCCTGCTCGTCGATGAGGCGGATGTCGTGCCCCTCGACCGGCAGGCCCACGGTGTGCAGCTTGTCCGGGTGCAGGTGGGCCTGCAGCACGCAGGTGCCGCCGCCTTCGGTCATGCCGTAGTACTCCACCAGCGCACCGGGCCAGCGACGCACGACGTCGGCCTTCAGCGCGGCGCCGAAGGGCGCGCTGGTGCACGACTTGAAGCGGAAGGCCGAGAGGTCGAAACGGTCGAAGTCGGGATGTGCCATCAGCCGCTGGTACTGCACCGGCACCAGCATCGTGTGGGAGGCGCGCAGGTCCTGCGCCAGCTGCAGGTAACGCAGGGCGTCGAACTTCGGCATCAGCACCACGCAGCCGCCGCAGGCCAGCGTGGGGATCACCGCCACCAGCGTGGTGTTCGAATACAGCGGCGTGGCGACCAGCGTCACCGACTGCGGCCCGTACTCGGCCAGCGCGGCGCGGCGCACATGCGCCCAGCGCATGGCATGCGGCTGCACGATGCCCTTGGGCGTGCCGGTGGTGCCCGAGCTGTAGATCAGGTTGAAGGGCCAGGCCGGATCGATGGCCACCGGCCGCGGCGGGCCGGGTGCGAGCCAGGCTTCGAACCCGCCGTCGTCCAGCCGCGTGAGCGGCACGGGCAGCGGCAGGGCGGCCAGCGCGGCCTGCACCGCGCCGTCGGCGAAAAGGCGGCGCGCGCCGCTGTCGACCACCATCGCGACCAGCTGTTCCGGCGTGCTGCCCGGCGCCAGCGGCGCCACCGCCAGCCCGGCGCGCAGGGTGCCGACGAAGAGCACCACGTATTCGATGCTGCTGGCCGCGCAGACCGCCACCACCTGCTGCGGCTGCAGGCCGTCGCGCTGCAGCGCGGCGGCCACGCGGTCGCAGCCGGCGTCGAGCTCGCGCCACGAGAATGTCCGCCCCTCGCAGCGCAGCGCCACCGCCTGCGGCCGTTCGCGCGCATGCTGCGCCACCAGCGCCGGCAGGTCGCGGAAGGCGGCGTCGAAGTCGATCACTTCGCCAGCAGGCCCAGCCGCTCGATCAGCGCGCGGTCCTTCGCGAAGGTGGCGCGTGCCCAGGCCGCGTAGTCTTCGCCGCTGCGATACCAGAGGTCCTGGTTGAGCTGCTCCATCACCTCGGCATGCTTCGGGTCGTCGATCGCCTTCCTGAAGACGTCGTGCAGCGTCTTCACGACCGCCGGGTCCATGCCTTTCGGGCCGACCAGGCCGTAGGGCGAATTGCCGACGATGTCGAAGCCCAGTTCCTTCGCCGTGGGCACCTGCGGCCAGCGCTTGGTGCGCCGCTCGCCGAAGGTGACCAGCAGCCGCATCTGCCCGCCGTCGACGAACTTGTCCCAGCCGCTGGCGTCGCTGCCGGCCATCACGTGGCCGCCCAGCACCGCCTGCATCAGGTCCGCGTTGCCCTTGAACGGGATGTGGTTGAGCTGCACCTTCGCCACGTCGGCCAGTTCCTCCAGCAGCAGGTGCGGGCTGGTGCCGACGCCGGTGGAACCGTAGTCGATGCGCCCGGGCTGGCGGCGCGCCGCCTCGATGTAGTCGCCGAAGGTCTTGTGCGGCGAGTCGGCGCGCACCACGAAGCCGAAGGTGTAGCCCGAGATGCCGATGATGAAGCTGAAGTCGTTGATCGGGTGCCAGGGCACCTTCTGCATGTGCGGCACGCGCAGCATGCCCATCGGGAACTGCGCGATCGTGTAGCCGTCGGGCTTCGCGTTCAGCGCCATCGTGCCGGGGCCGGTGGTGCCGCCGCCGCCGGGCGCGTTCTGCACCACGATCGGCTGGCCCAGGATCTTCGCCGCGATCTCGGCCAGCGCGCGGTGGTGGCGGTCGGTCGAGCCGGCCGCGGGCCAGGGCACGATCAGCGTGATCGGGCGGCTCGGGAAGGCCTGGGCGCGCGCCGCGGGCAGCGCGCAGGCGGCCAGCAGGCCGGCGCCGGCTTGCAGCAGGCTGCGGCGGTGGAAGGGTCGGGCAGCGGCCATGCGGGCTCCTCGCGAAGGTGGCGCCGATTGTCGGCACAGGGGCCGTCGGACTCCAGCGCGGTGAACCCTGTCACCCAGGCGACGGACCCCGCTGCGCCATGGCCTCCCCCATGCGGATGGCGCCGCCGGGCGCCCATGCCGGGTTGAAGGCCAGCGGGCCGGGCGGGAACAGCATCACCACCGTGCTGCCCAGCAGGAAGCGGCCCATCTCCTGGCCCTGCGCCAGCGTCACGTCGCGGTCCTCGTAGCGCCACTCGCGCAGCGTGCCGGGGCGCGGCGGGTTGACGACGCCGTGCCACGCGGTGGCCATGCTGCCGACGATGGTGGCGCCCACCAGCACCAGCACCCAGGGCCCGCGTTCGTTCTCGAACACGCAGACCACGCGCTCGTTGCGCGCGAAGAGCCCCGGCACGCCTTGCGCGGTGGCCGGGTTCACCGAGAACAGGTCGCCCGGCACATGCACCATGCGCAGCAGCCGGCCGGCGCAGGGCATGTGGATGCGGTGGTAGTCCTTCGGGCTCAGGTACAGGGTCGCGAAGTGGCCTTCGGCGAAACGTGCCGCCAGCGCGGCGTCGCCGCCCACCAGCGCGGTGGCCGTGTAGTCGTGCCCCTTGGCCTGGAAGATGCGCCCATCGCGCACGGGGCCGAACTGGCTGATCGCGCCGTCCACCGGGCACAGCAGGTCGGCCTGCGCGAAGGGACGCGCGCCGGGCTTGAGGGCGCGAGTGAAGAAATCGTTGAAGCTGGCGTAGTGCGCCGGGTCGGGGTCCGCGGCCTCGGCCATGTTCACGCCGTAGCGGCCGATGAACCAGCGGATCACCGCCGTCGTCGTGGCGCCGGCCCGCGCGCGCGCGAAACGGCCGGCCAGCGACGTCAGGGCCTGCTTCGGCAGCAGGTACTGCAGCGCGACCGAAGGGCCCGGCACGGCGGGCTCAGCGCAGCTGCGGCGCCATCGAGCGCAGCGAACGCGCCAGGCTCTCGCCGACGCTGGCGCCGAAGCGCTTGGCCAGCCGTTCGGCCACGTTCTCGCGCGGCGTGTAGTCGATGACCTCTTCGGCCTTGACCACTTCGCGCGCCACGTAGTCCAGGTTGCCGAAGTGGTCGGCCAGGCCCAGCTTGACCGCTTCCTCGCCGTTCCAGAACAGCCCGGAGAAGGTCTCGGGCGTCTCCTTCAGGCGCGCGCCGCGGCCTTCCTTGACCACGGTGATGAACTGGTGGTGGATCTGGTCGAGCATGGCCTTGGCGAAGGCGGTCTGCTTCTCGTTGGGCGGGCTGAAGGGGTCCAGCATGCCCTTGTTCTCGCCCGCGGTGAGCAGGCGCCGTTCGACGCCCAGCTTCTCCATCGTGCCGGTGAAGCCGAAGCCGTCCATCAGCACGCCGATGCTGCCCACGACGCTGGCCTTGTCGACGTAGATCTCGTCGGCCGCCACCGCGATGTAGTAGGCGCCGGAAGCGCAGACCTCTTCCACCACCGCGTAGACCTTCTTCCTGTGCTTGGCCTTCAGACGCCGGATCTCGTCGTTGATGATGCCCGACTGCACCGGGCTGCCGCCGGGCGAGTTGATGCGCAGCACCACCGCCTGCGCGCCCGCGTCCTCGAACGCGTTCTTGAGGCCGGAGACGATGGTCTCGGCGTTGGCCTCGGTCTCGAGCGAGATCTCGCCGCGCACTTCGACCATCGCGGTGTGCGGTGTGGTGGGCGCGGTGGGCGCTGCGCGGCGCGCCGCCAGGCCCCAGAACACCGCC
>JBGAKY010000109.1:0-11084 GCA_044224175.1 Rubrivivax sp.
CGAGCACCACCTTGACGACGTTCGGGTTCGCGAAGTCGGGCGCTTCGGTGATGGGATGGGCGGCGGTGCTCATCACGCAGTCGGGGCGCTCGTCCAGCAGTTCGGCGCAGCGTCGCACCAGCGCCGGGTCGATGAGCGGCTCGTCGCCCTGCACGTTGACCACCGCGTCGTCGCCGTCCAGGCCCAGCAGGGTGCAGGCCTCGGCCAGGCGGTCGCTGCCGCTCGGGTGGTCGGTGCGCGTCAGCACGGCGTCGACTTCGTGGCGTTCGCAGGCCTGCACGATGGAAGCGTCGTCGGCCGCCACCACCACCCGGTCGGCGCCCGACTCGGCGGCGCGCCGGGCCACCCGCACCACCATCGGCAGGCCGCCGATGTCGGCCAGCGGCTTGCCCGGCAGGCGCGTCGACGCCAGCCGCGCCGGCACCAGCACCGAGAAGCTCATTCGGCGTTCGCTTCGAGCGTGCGCGCTTCGCTTTCCAGCATCACCGGGATGCCGTCTCGCACCGGGAAGCCCAGGCGGTCCGCCGGGCACACCAGTTCGGCGGGCAGGTCGCGTTCGTCGCGCCGCAGCTCCAGCGGGCCCTTGCAGACGGGGCAGACGAGCAGGGCGATCAGGCGGTGGTCGATGGTCATGGGGCGGGTCGTGCGGGTGCGGGCCCGAGCCGGCGCAGCACCTCGCTGACGAAGTCGGCGGGCAGCCTGAAGTCTAGTCCCACCACCCATGCCTTCGCAGTGCCAAGCCGGGCCGGGTCGATCTTCACCGCGTCCTTCTCGGTCAGCACCACCTCGGGCGTGCCCGCGGGCCAGGGCAGGGTGGCGTAGGGGTGGTGGTCGGGCAGGGGCAGGCGTTCGAACGACAAGCCGGCCGCCTGCAGCATGCCGAAGAAGCGTTCCGGCGACGCGATGCCGGCCACCGCCAGCAGGCGGCGGCCGCGCAGCGCCTCGATCGGCAGCGCGCCGCTGGCGTCGCCCGCCTGCCAGGACGCCAGCGGAAGCACGTGGCCGGGCTTGCGTTGCGCCAGCGTGCCGGGCAGTGCGGTGCTGGCCGCGGGGGCGTTGTAGAGCACCAGGCGGCCTGCCGGCCATGCCGGTGGCAGCGGCTCGCGCAGCGGGCCGGCGGGCAGCAGGCGGCCGTTGCCGATGCCGCGTTCGTCGAAGACGACGATCTCCACCTGGCGCGGCAGCCGGTGATGCTGCAGCCCGTCGTCGGAGACGATGACGTCGACCTCGGGATTCGCGTGGCGCAGGGCCCGCACGGCGGCCACGCGGTCGCGGCCCACCCACACCGGCCGCTGCGTGCGGCGGTGGATCAGCAACGGTTCGTCGCCCACATGGGCGGCGCTGGCGCCGGCCTGGACCGCCGCCACACCTTCATCGCTGCGCCCGTGTCCGCGCGACACCACGCCCGGATGCCAGCCGGCTCGGGCCAGCGCCTGCACCAGCGCGATCACGGTCGGCGTCTTGCCGGCACCGCCGACGACCAGGTTGCCGACCACCACCACCGGCAGCGGCAGGGCTGCGGGGTCACGCCGCGCGCCAGCCGCCAGTGCACCGTGGAGCGCTGCCAGCGGCGAGAGCAGGGTGGCGAGCCAGGAGGTGTCGCTGCGCCACCAGTGGCGCGCCAGGAGCGCTTCCAGGCGCGCCCGCGCGTTGCCGGCCATCTCAGCGGCCGTTGGGCGTCTGCGAAGCGAAGGTGATGCGCGCCAGGCCGGCGCGACGCGCGGCATCGAGCACGTTGATCACCGTCTGGTGCGGCGACAGCGCGTCGGCGCTGACGATGACCACCGCGTCCTGACGGCCCGCCGCGGCGGCAGCCAGCTCGGCGGTGAGCAGTTCGACCGCGCGCCCTTCCACGGGCTTGCGGTTCACCGCGTAGCGGCCGTCGGCCGAGACGGCGACGATGATCTCCGCCGGCCGGTCGCGCAGCTTCTCGGCGTCGGCCGTGGGCAGCGTGACCTGCAGCTCGGTGAAGCGCGAGTAGGTCGTCGACAGCATCAGGAAGATCAGGATCACCAGCAGCACGTCGATGAACGGGATCAGGTTGATCTCCGGTTCCTCGGGGTGGTGGCGGCGGAAGTTCATGCGCGGCTCAGGCCGATGCGGCGGCGGCCCGCACCGCGAAGCGCATCAGGTGCGGCACCAGGCGCGCGGCGGCGATCTCCATCTGCAGCTGGAAGGTGTCCACCCGGCCGCGGAAGTAGCGGTAGAACATGAGCGACGGGATCGCGATGATCAGCCCGAACGCGGTGTTGTAGAGCGCGACCGAAATGCCGTGCGCCAGCATCTGCGGGTTGTTGCCGGTGGTCGGGGACTGCGAGCCGAAGATCTCGATCATGCCGATCACGGTGCCGAACAGGCCCAGCAAGGGTGCCGCCGCGGCGATGGTGCCCAGCGCGTTC
Organism: Rubrivivax sp.; assembly: GCA_044224175.1. Lineage (GTDB taxonomy): Bacteria > Pseudomonadota > Gammaproteobacteria > Burkholderiales > Burkholderiaceae_C > Rubrivivax. The sequence continues at coordinate 2,400 of JBGAKY010000109.1, forward strand.
AGGTAGCGTTCGGTGCCGTGCACGGCGGTGCGTCCGGCGTTCTCCAGCTGCTGGCGCAGCGCCTCTTCGGTGATGCGCGGTTCGGCGATGACGGCGCGCAGGCCGGCGGCGAGCACGCGGCCGAGCACCGAGTTCTCTGACAGCTTGTTCACCGTGTCGGCCGCCGGCAGGCTGTTGCGCGAGACCGAGAGCACCTCGTCCAGCAGCGTGGGCGGCGCGACGACGGCCGAGCGCAGGTGGTACAGGCGTTCGATGATCAGTGCCAGCGAGACCACCGAGCACAACAGCAGGGGCCAGATCGGCCAACCGGCCGCTTGTATGATCGAAAGCAAGGCGTCTTCCAGGGGGGGCGGCGGACCGCCGCAGCGGGCGGATTATGGCCGAAGCCCCGGTCGCGCAGAGAGCACCTGCGAGCCTGTCGTGGCGCCCAGCCGACGCTGTCCACCGCTTCTGTGGACAACTTTGTGGGCAAGCTTCGCACAGTGCCCCCAAACCCGCGCCGTTGCTGGCGACGGGGTTCATTGCCCAAAAATTCAGCACCAAAAAATCATTGCAAATCAATCACTTGCATGATCGTGACCGATCCGTGACGGCCACACCGCCCCTTTCGGCCTTGATTGGCGCGGCTGTGGAGTTCCCGTCCCTCGCGGGGCGGCGCTTTGCCGATGGTTGAGCCCGCCGGCGCGCCAGCGGCGCGCAATGTGTGGAGCGTGAGCGCGCTGCTGCTGGCCACGGACGACGCGCTGGCGGCGCGCTTCGGTGCGGTCGCGGTGCGCGGCGAGCTGAGCGGCTTCACGCGGGCCTCCAGCGGCCATTGCTACTTCTCGCTCAAGGACGGCAACGGTGCCGCGGCCACGCTGCGCTGCGCCATGTTCCGCCGCGCCGCCGGTCTGCTGGGCTTCTCGCCGGCCGACGGGCAGCAGGTCGAACTGCGGGGCCGCCTGGGTGTGTACGAGCCGCGCGGCGAGCTGCAGATGGTGGTGGAAGCGCTGCAGCGCGTGGGCACCGGCACCCTATACGAGGAATTCCTGCGCCTGAAGGCGCGCCTGGAGTCGCAAGGCCTGTTCGACGCCGCCCGCAAGCGCCCCATCGACCCTTGCCCCCAGCGGGTGGGTGTCGTCACCTCGCTCGGTGCGGCGGCGCTGCACGACGTGCTGACCGCCTTCGCACGCCGCGCGCCGCAGGTGCGGCTGGTGATCTACCCCAGTCTGGTCCAGGGGGCCGAGGCGCCAGCCGCCATCGTGAACGCGCTGGCGGTGGCGAACGCCCGTGCCGAGGTCGACACGCTGCTGCTGGTGCGCGGCGGCGGTTCGCTGGAAGACCTGTGGGCCTTCAACGACGAGCGCGTGGTGCGCGCGGTGGTGGCCAGCCGGATCCCGGTGGTGTGCGGCGTCGGCCACGAGACCGACGTGACCCTGTCCGACCTGGCGGCCGACCTGCGCGCGCCCACGCCCACCGCGGCGGCCGAGCTGGCGGCGCCGGCGCAGGCCGAACTGGCGGCGGCGCTGGCCCTGCGTTCGGCCGCGCTCACGCGCGTGCTGCGGCGCGCGCTGGAACGCGAGCAGCAGCGCCTGGACACCACGGCCCTCCGCATGGGGCGGCCGGCGGCGGCGCTGCAGGGCCAGCACGAGAAACTGGCTGCCCAGCAGTCCCGCCTGGCGCGCGCCTTGTCGCACCAGCTGGATCGGCTCGACGAGACCCCGCGCCGGCTGGCGCTGCGCCTGGTCCGTGCCGGTTTGGCGCAGCGCCAGGTCCAGCGCGCGGACCTGGAAGCCGCCACCGCCCGCCTGGGCGCCGTGGACCCGGCGCGGGTGCTGCAGCGCGGTTACGCCTGGATCGAAGACGCGCAAGGTCGGCCGGTGACCAGCGTCGCCCGGGTGGCTCCCGGTGCCACCGTGCAGGCCGTCTGGGCCGACGGCCGCGCGCGCGCCGAGGTGCTGAGCGTCGAGCCCCTGCCGCCTGCAGCCTGAGCGGCAGCTGCCTACAATCCGCCCCTTCTTCGAAAACCAACCCGCCAGAGGACCTGCGATGGAACACAAGCTGCCCGACCTGCCGTTCGCGATCGACGCGCTCGCGCCCCACTACAGCAAGGAAACGCTGGAGTACCACCACGGCAAGCATCACAACGCCTACGTGGTGAACCTGAACAACCTTCAGAAGGGCACCGACTTCGAGAACATGAGCCTGGAAGACATTGTCAAGAAGTCCTCCGGCGGCATCTACAACAACGCGGCCCAGATCTGGAACCACACCTTCTTCTGGAACTGCATGAAGCCGGCCGGCGGCGGCGAACCCGCGGGCAAGCTGGCCGACGCGATCAAGGCCAAGTGGGGCAGCCACGCCGCCTTCCGCGAGGCCTTCGTCAAGAGCGCGGTCGGCAACTTCGGCAGCGGCTGGACCTGGCTCGTGAAGAAGCCCGACGGCAGCGTCGACATCGTCAACACCGGCGCCGCCGGCACGCCGCTGACCACCGCCGACAAGGCGCTGCTGACGGTCGACGTGTGGGAACACGCCTACTACATCGACTACCGCAACCTGCGCCAGAAGTTCGTCGAGACCTTCCTCGACAAGCTGGCGAACTGGGGCTTTGCGGAGAAGAACTTCGGCTGACGCCTGAAGCTTGCGCATCCTGCTCGTCGAGGACGACCGCGCACTCGGCCTGGGCGTCCAGCATGCGCTGGAACGCGAGGGCTGGCGCGTCGACCTGCTGGCCGACGGCGCCTCGGCGCTGACACAGGGTGCGCTGGGCCAGCACGACCTGGCGATCCTGGACCTGGGCCTGCCCGGCCGCGACGGCCTCGAGGTGCTGCGCCACTGGCGCGGCCGCGGCGTCGCGATGCCGGTGCTGCTGCTGACCGCGCGTGACGAGCTGGCCGACCGCGTCGCCGGCCTGGACGCCGGCGCCGACGACTACCTGGTCAAGCCCTTCGACCTGCCCGAACTGCTGGCGCGCCTGCGCGCGCTGAAGCGGCGTGCCACCGGCCGCACCGGCGAGACACTGGTGCTGGGCGAGCTGGCAATCGACCTGGCGCACCGCGAACTGCGCTTCCGCGGCGAACGGGTGGCGCTGTCGCCGCGCGAGATGGCGCTCACCGAACTGCTGATCGCGAAGGCCGGCCGCGTGGTCGCGAAGGACCAGATCGTCTCCCGGCTGTCGAGCTGGGAGTCCGACTTCAGCGAGAACTCGGTCGAGGTCTACGTCCACCGCCTGCGCAAGCGCTTCGCGCCCATGGGCGTGGTGATCAAGACCGTGCGCGGATTCGGCTACGTGATGGAGTCCGCCGAAGGTCCTGCGCAGTGAACGCCGGGCAGGGCACCAGCCTGCGCCGGCGGCTGCTGGTACCGCTGATGTGGACCTGGGGCGTGGGGCTGCTGGCGGCCATCGGTGGCGCCACGCTGCTGGCGCGCAACGCCGCCGAACGCGCCTTCGACCGCAGCCTGCAGGACGAAGCTTCGGCGCTGGCCGCCAAGATCACCTGGTCCGACCGCGGCCCGCTGCTGGACGTGAGCCGCCAGACGCTGGAGCTGCTCACCTGGGACAGTGCCGACCGCAACGGCTTCGCGATGCTGGACCTGGACGGCAACACGCTGGCCGGCGACGCTGCCGTGCCGGTGCCGCCGGACCGGCGCAACAGCTTCTCGCGGCCGCAGCTCTTCGACGCCCATTTCCAGGGCGAACCGGTGCGCGGCGCGGTCTTCTCGGTCACCTCGCCGATGATCGACCGCATGGTCTCCATCGTCGTCGTCGAGACGCGGCGCAAGCGGTCCGACGTGGTGCGCGACCTGCAGATCGGCGCCGTGCTGCCGGCGCTGGCGATGGGCGTGGTGACCTTCGCGCTCATCGGCTGGGGCGTGCGTCGCGGCCTGCGTCCGCTGCACGACCTGGGCAACGAAGTGGCACAGCGCGACGTGAACGACTGGCGCGCGCTGCCGCTGGCGCAGGTGCCGGCCGAGGCAGTGCCCTTCATCGAGCGCATCAACCGGCTGCTGGCGGGCGTGCAGCAGTCGGTGATGCTGCAGCGGCGCTTCGTGGCCGACGCCGCGCACCAGCTGCGCACGCCGGTGGCCGGCATCCGCGTGCTGGCGCAGGAGCTGGAACGTGAGCTGGCCGCCGTGCCCGGCGGCAGCTGGCGGCCGCTGCTGGGCGAGCTGTCGCGCACCAGCGAGCGCCTCTCGCGCCTGATCGGCCAGCTGCTGAGCCTGGCGCGTTCGGAGACCGCGCTGGCCGTCAACGCCGAGCACCGGCCGCAGGACATCTTGCCCCTGCTGCGCGAGGCCACCGAGCCGCTGGTGCTGCAAGGCCTGCGCGAAGGCCGCTCGATCGAGCTCGACGCGCCCGAATCGCCGGTGGTGGCGCGCGCCCATCCCATCTGGCTGGGCGAGGTGGTGGTCAACCTGCTGGACAACGCGCGCCGCTACGGCGGCCCGCACATCCAGCTGCGGGTGCGCGCGCGGCCCGAAGGCGGCGCCGAGCTGCTGGTGGAAGACGACGGCGAAGGCGTGGCGCCGGAACAACTGCCGCGCCTGTTCGAGCCCTTCTGGCGCGGCGAGCGCGCCGACCTGCGCAACGACGGCGGCACCGGCCTGGGGCTGGCGATCGCGCGCGAGATCGTCGAACGCCTGGGCGGCACGCTGCACGCGCGCAGCCGGCCCGACTACCCCGGCATGCAGTTCGTCGTGACGCTGGCGGCCTGAGCGCAGCCCTCAGTTCCCGAACGGCTTGCCGCGCAGCTTGAAGCCGGCCTTGATGCCGCGCTTGTCGAACCAGCCCTGGTTCATCTCCAGCGCGAAACGCACCGGCTTCTTCGAGCAGTGCGAGTCTTCCGTCTTCGGCGCCATGTCGGCCAGGTTGACGATGGTGCCGTCGTCGGCGATGAAGGCGATCGTCAGCGGCAGCAGCGTGTTGCGCATCCAGAAGCAGCGCACGCCGGCTTCGTCGTTGACGAACAGCATGCCTTCGTTGGTGCCCATCTCGCGGCGGAACATCATGCCCGTCATCTGCTGCTCGGGGCGTTCGGCCACCTCGGCCTGGATGACGTGCATGCCGGCCGTGAGCGGCACCGTGGGCAGCCTGGGCTGCGCGCCGTTCTGGGCCCCTGCCAGCAGCGGCAGGGCGGACAGCAGCGACAACAGGCACGCATGGGCGAATGCCCCTGTTCGATTGATGCAAGTCATGAGCATGTCAGCGTGTGTTGCCTACATTATCGGGTGACAGGCGCTCGAGGCCCGTCACCCGGTTCTACATGAGCGCCACCGCCGAGACCTCACTCCAGCTTGCGGGCATGCACTGCGCGGCCTGCGCCGGCATCATCGAACAGGCGCTCGGCAGCGTCGACGGCGTGCTCGGCGCGCGCGTCAGCGCCGCCGCGCAGCGGGCCACCGTTCGCTGGGACCCGTCGCGCACGCGTCCGTCCGAACTCGTCGCCGCCGTGCGCCGCGCCGGCTACGACGCCGCCCCCGACGCCGCCGCCCCCGCGGCCGCGATGCGCCGTGCCGAGCACCGCAGCGCGCTCTGGCGGCTGTTCGTCGCCGGCTTCTGCGCCATGCAGGTGATGATGTTCGCCACCCCCAGCTACGTGGCCGCGGCGGGCGACCTGGAGCCCGACCTTCGCCAGCTGCTGGCCTGGGGCAGCTGGGTGCTCACGTTGCCGGTGGTGATGTTCTCCGCCGGCCCCTTCTTTGCCGCCGCCTGGGCCGGGCTGCGCCAGCGCCGCGTGGTGATGGACCTGCCGGTGGCGGTGGGCGTGGCCGTCACCTTCATTGCCAGCACCGGCGCCACCTTCGCGCCCGGTGGGGCGTTCGGCACCGAGGTGTACTTCGATTCGCTCACCATGTTCGTGAGCTTCCTGCTCGCCGGCCGCTTCCTGGAACTGCGCGCGCGCCACCGGGCCGCGGCGGTGCTGGAAGACGCCGCGTCGCGCCAGCCCCGGCTGGCCGAGCGAGTGCTGGCCGACGGAACCGTGCAGCAGGTCGAAGCTGCGCAACTGCAGCGCGGCGATCGCGTACGCGTGGCCGCCGGTGCCGCCTTCCCGGCCGACGGCCGTCTGGTGAAAGGCCGCACGCAGGCCGACGAATCGCTGCTCAGCGGCGAGTCGGTGCCTGTCGCGAAGGCGCCGGGCGACGACGTCGTCGGCGGCAGCGTGAACGTCGGCGCGCCAGTGGACATGATCGTCGAACGCGCCGGCGCCGACACCCGCTACGAGGCCATCGTGGCCATGATGCGCGGCGCACTGTCGCAGCGGCCCGCGCTGGCGAAGAGCGCCGACCGCCTGGCCGGCCCCTTCCTGCTGGGCGTGATGCTGCTCGCCGCCGCCGCGGCCGCGGTGTGGAGCGTGATCGACCCGCCGCGCGCGCTGGCGGTGGCGGTGTCGGTGCTGATCGTCACCTGCCCCTGCGCACTCTCGCTGGCGGCGCCGGCCACGCTGGTGGCCGCGGCCTCGGGCCTGGCGCGGCGCGGCGTGCTGGTGCAGCGGCTGGACGCGATCGAGGCGCTCGCGAAGACCCGGCAGGTCTTCTTCGACAAGACCGGCACGCTCACCGAAGACCGCATCGTCCTGCGCGAAGTGCGTGCCTTCGACGTCACGCTGGACGTGCGAACCCTCGCGGCGTCGCTCGCGGCCTGGTCGCAGCATCCGCTGTCGCGGGCCATTGCGGCCGGTGCCGCCCCTTCGGGCCTGGCCTGGCACTCGGTGGAGGAAGTGCCGGGGCAGGGCGTGCGGGCGCTCGACGCGTCGCAGACCGAATGGCGCCTGGGCAGCGCCGCCTGGACCGGCGCGGCCGGCGACGGTGAACACGCCGTGTGGCTGGCGCGCGGCGGCCAGCTCGTGGCCGCGTTCGCGTTCGACGAGGTGCTGCGCGGCGACGCCGCCGGCGCCGTGGCCGCGTTGCAGGCCGAGGGCGTGGCGGTCTCGCTGCTCTCGGGCGATGCCAGCGAACGCGTGCAGCGCCTGGCGGCGCGCCTGGGCATCGCGCAGGTCGTCGGCGGTGCCTCGCCCGAAGCCAAGCTCGCGGCGCTGGAGCGCGCGCAGCAGCGCGGTCTGCCGGTGGCGATGGTGGGCGACGGCATCAACGACGGACCGGTGCTGGCGCGGGCCGACGCTTCGATCGCGATGGGACAGGGCGCGCTCGTCGCGCGCGCGCAGGCCGACATCGTGATCGTCTCCAACCGCCTGGCCGACATCACGGCCGCGCGCGCCACCGCGCGGCAGGCGCTGCGCATCGTGCACCAGAACCTGGCCTGGGCCGCCGTCTACAACGCCGCCTGCATTCCGGCCGCGCTGGCGGGCTGGCTGCCGCCGTGGGCCGCGGGCCTGGGCATGGCCAGCAGTTCGCTGGCCGTGGTGTTGAACGCCCTGCGCGCGAGCCGCCTGCCTTTCGGCCAGCGGTCGGCCAACTGACGCGGGGCTGACGGCTTGGAGATCCTCTATCTGCTGATTCCGATGTCGGCGCTGCTGGTGCTGCTGATCATCGGCGTGTTCGGATGGGCCCTGTCCAGGGGCCAGTTCGAGGATCTGGAAGGCGAGGGACGGCGCATCCTTGATGACGATCAAGCGCCCCCCAAGACCCCAACAGAACAATTAACCAGTTCGCGAAATTCATCTGGCTCATGAGGAGAAGCGCTATGGCCAATCAGACGGCCCCCGGGGCCGCGGTGTACTACGACCAACCCGTGCGATGGTTCGCCCTCGCATCGGTCTTGTACGGCATCGTCGGCATGTTGGTGGGGGTGATCATCGCCGCGCAGTTGACGTGGCCCGAGCTCAACCTGGGCATCCCCTGGCTCAGCTACGGGCGGCTGCGGCCTCTGCACACCAACGCGGTGATCTTCGCGTTCGGCGGCTGTGCCTTGTTCGCCACCTCGTTCCATGTCGTGCAGCGCACGTGCCAGACCTCGCTGTTCCTGCCCAAGCTGGCGATGTTCGTCTTCTGGGGCTGGAATCTGGTCATCGTGTCGGCCGTGCTCACGCTGCCCCTGGGCATCACCACCGGCAAGGAATACGCCGAACTCGAATGGCCGATCGACATCCTGATCGCCGTCGTCTGGGTCGCCTACGCGATCGTCTTCTTCGGCACCGTGGGCATGCGCAAGGTGCGCCACATCTACGTCGCGAACTGGTTCTTCGGCGCCTTCATCATCGCGGTGGCGCTGCTGCACATCGTCAACAGCGCCGAAGTGCCGGTGTCGCTGTTCAAGAGCTACTCGGCCTACGCCGGCGTGCAGGACGCGATGGTCCAGTGGTGGTACGGCCACAACGCGGTGGGCTTCTTCCTCACCGCGGGCTTCCTGGGGATGATGTACTACTACATCCCCAAGCAGGCCGAGCGCCCGGTCTACAGCTACCGGCTGTCGATCGTGCACTTCTGGGCCCTGATCTTCACGTACATGTGGGCGGGTCCGCATCACCTGCACTACACCGCACTGCCGGACTGGGCGCAGTCGATCGGCATGATCTTCAGCCTGGTGCTGCTGGCGCCGAGCTGGGGCGGCATGATCAACGGCATCATGACCTTGAGCGGGGCGTGGCACAAGCTGCGTGACGACCCGGTCCTGAAGTTCCTGATCGTCAGCCTGTCCTTCTACGGCATGTCGACCTTCGAAGGGCCGATGATGTCGATCAAGACCGTCAACGCGCTCAGCCACTACACGGACTGGACCGTCGGCCACGTGCACAGCGGCGCGCTCGG
>JBGAKY010000025.1:0-77620 GCA_044224175.1 Rubrivivax sp.
ACTCGGCTCAGCGTACTCGTGCCCTGGCCAGCTGGCAGCACCACTACAACTGGCACCGCCCTCATGCCGGCATCGGCGGCGCATTCCCGATGTCCAGACTCATCAAGTCAAGAAACAACCTCTTGACGGTTCACAGCTAGCGCGCGCTGACCAGGCGGGCCTTCCAGCGCTGCCACAGCCGGACTGGCCAGGGTGCTGCCGGAACGGGCCTCGGCGGGGATCGCAGCGCCGCGGGCGGCTTTTCCAGCAACCGCAGGGGAGGCGGCTCCGTGGCCTTCAACAAAGGGTTTACCTGCACCCGACGACTGTAGAGTGGTGCGTTCGCGCCAACAACGGACCTGTCTGCAAGTAGAGTCTGCAGTTCTGCAGCCAACGGGGACCTGCGATGGCCGACATGGACTGGAGCGACCTGCGCTACGCGCTGGCCATCGGCCAGCTGGGTTCGGTGGCCGCGGCGGCGCGTCAGCTGGGGGTGAACGCCACCACCGTGCAGAGAAGGCTGGACGCACTGGAACGGCGCCTGGGCGCACGCCTGTTCGAACGCGCGCGCAGCGGTTACCAGCCCACCGAGGCCGGGATGGTGGTGGTGGAACAGGCACGCCGCATGGCCGACCAGGCCGACGAGATCGAACGCCGCGTGCTCGGCCGCGACCGCGAACTCACGGGCCCGCTGCGCGTGACCAGCGCCTTCGTGGTGATGGAATACCTGCTGCCGCAACCGCTGGCCGACTTCGCGCGCGCCTACCCCGGCATCGAGGTGGAGGTGGTCGAGAACGCCTTCCTGGCCGACCTGTCGCGCCGCAGCGCCGAAAGCGCCGGCTCGCGCACGCGGCTGGAAGCCGACGTCGCGCTGCGGCTGTCGGCCAGCGTGGCCGAGCACCTGGTGGGCCGGCGCCTGGGCATGACCGAATGCCGCGTCTACGCGCTGCGCGGCGCGCCCGGCCTGCCGCAGGCCCCGGCGTCGCTGCCGCAGCTGGTGCGCGAAGCGCCGTGGATCGCCTTCGAGCGCGACGCCACCAGCCGCGTCTACGACCGCTGGATGCGCCAGCACCTGGCGGGCGCCCAGGTGCGGCTGCGGGTGGACATCTTCAACGCGATGGTGGCGATGCTGCACACCGGCATCGGGGTCGGCCTGCTGCCCACCTTCATGGCGCCCCGCCATCCGGACCTGGTGCCGGTGTCCGACCCCGTGCCCGAACTGGCGCAGCCGGTCTGGATGCTGACCCACCCCGACCTGCGCGAGACGGCGCGCGTGCGCGTCTTCATGCAGCAGGTGGGCGACGCGGTGGCCCAAGCCCTCGCGCGCTGAGCGCGAGGCTTGCTGGACGGACCTCCGCCCTGCGGGCTTCGGGATGAGCGCTTGGGAGCGGCCCGGCGCGCTCAGGCCGTCGCCAGCTCCATCGCCAGCCCGCGTTCGCCGATGACCAGGCGCGCCGGCTCCACGTCCAGCCATTGCGCCAGCGTGGCGTAGGCCGAACGCCGAACCGGCACGATGGCGGTGCCGCCCTGTTCGCGCGCGCGATGGGTGGCGTCGGCCACCAGCACCGCCAGCACCGCGAACTGCTCGAAGGCCGACTGGCGGTCCGCCAGCGGCGCGGCGCGCCAGCTGTCCAGGCTGGCCAGCGCGTGGCGCATCTGCGCTTCCACCCGCTCCAGCGCTTCGCTGCGCGGGTGCAGGTCGTGCAGCGCCGCCACGTTGGCAAGCATGAAGTAGGCGGCCGCCAGTCCGGCGTCGTCTTCAGTCGCGCCGCGCTGCACGCGGGTGCGGAAGTGGTTCAGGCAGTGCTCGTAGCGGGCCATCGCGTCCTGGCGGGCGCGCGGCATCACGTGGGCACGCGAGAGGATCGCCGGGGCCAGCGGCGTGGTGGCACGCGCCACGAGCTGCGGGGGCGGCAGCGGGTCGGGCAGCATGGGCGTCAGTCGCAGCACATGGCCCATGCGGCGCGCCAGCGACTGCACGGCGAGGTCGGGGGTCGGCGTCATGGTTCTCCCTGGGGGCGACGCCGAGTGTCGGCGCAGGGGTCCGACCGTTCGTGACATTTGTCACGGCTGATGTATCCGCCGGTTGCCCCGGCGGTCCGCCACCGGGTGACGGGCCTGCAAGCGGTTACCAATCGGCGGCGCGGGCCGAAGCGGCGGTTGATTTCCGGCGGCCCGGACCCCACCTCCACCGCATGGACCAGCCGACTTCCCTGCTCGTGAAGTGCCCGCACTGCGCGGCCACCAACCGCCTGCCGGCGGCACGCCTGGGCGAACAGCCCGTCTGTGGCCGCTGCGGCCAGCCGTTGCTCGACGGCAGCCCGCTGACACTGGGCGACGCCGACTTCGACGCCGTCGTCCAGGCCAGCCCGTTGCCGGTGCTGGTGGACTTCTGGGCTGCCTGGTGCGGCCCCTGCCGGATGATGGCGCCGGCCTTCGAACAGGCCGGCAAGACGCTCGCCGGCCGCGCCCTGCTGGTGAAGGTGAACAGCGACGAGAACCCGCAGCTGTCGGCGCGCTTCGGCATCCGCAGCATTCCCACCCTGGTGCGGCTGGAGAACGGGCGCGAGACGGGCCGCCAGTCGGGCGCGGTGCCGGCCGGCGCCATCGTCGCCTTCGCGAAAGCCTGATGCGGCGCTGACGGGCCTGCGGCTACAGTGGCCGCATGCCCCGCCGCGCCCGCATCACGCTGTACCAGGACTGGCTGGCCGCGAACCGCGGACTTTCGTTTCCCGACTACCAGGCGCTGTGGCGCTGGTCGGTGAGCGACCTGCCGGGGTTCTGGTCGTCGATCTGGGACCACTTCCGCCTCGAGTCGCCGACGCCTTGCCGCGCGGTGCTGGCCGAAGCGAAGATGCCCGGCGCACGCTGGTTCGAAGGCGCGCAGGTGAACCTGGCGCGCCAGGTGTTCCGCCATGCCGACGCCGCGCAGGCCGCCGGGCTGCCGGCCATCGTGTTCGCGAACGAGGCGATGCTCGCCCGCGGCGAGAAGCAGGAGATCTCGTGGCCCGAGCTGCGCCGCCAGGTGGCGAACTTCGCCGCCGCGCTGCACCGCATGGGCGTGCAGCCGGGCGACCGCGTCTGCGCGGTGATGGCCAACACGCCGCAGACGGCGGCGGTCTTCCTGGCGGTGGCGAGCCTGGGCGCCATCTGGAGCATCTGCTCGCCCGACATGGGGCCGGTGGCGGTGCTCGACCGCTTCCGCCAGATCGAACCCAAGGTGCTGGTCGCCTGCGACGGTTATGGCTGGGGCGGCCAGCACCACGACCGCCGCGCCCACGTCGACGAACTGCTGGCCGCGCTGCCGAGCGTGCAGCACGCGGTGCGGGGCGAGGCCATCGACCGGCTGCTGGCCGAAGGCGAAGGCGCCGGCTTCGAACCGCGCTGGCTGCCCTTCGACCACCCGCTGTGGATCGTCTATTCCAGCGGCACCACCGGGCTGCCCAAGCCCATCGTGCACGGCCAGGGCGGCGTGATGTTGGAGTTCCTGAAGGGCACGCTGCACAACGACATCGGGCCCAGCGTCGAGACCGGCGACCGCTTCCACTGGTACAGCACCACCGGCTGGATCATGTGGAACGCGCAGGTCGCGGGGCTGCTGGCCGGCGCCACCCTCTGCATCTTCGACGGCAGCCCCGGCGGCCCTTCGAAGGCGCCCGACTGGACCACGCTGTGGCGCTTCGCCGGCCTGGTGCGCGCCACCTTCTTCGGCGCCGGCGCCGCCTTCTACGCCAGCTGCCTGAAGGCCGACGTGAAGCCGATGGAAGCGGCCGACCTGTCTTCGTTGCGCGCCATCGGCAGCACCGGCTCGCCGCTGTCGGAGGAGTGCCACGACTGGATCTGGCAGCGCTGCCCGAAGGTGGACGGGCGCGACATCTGGATCGACGCCATCAGCGGCGGCACCGACTTCGCCGGCGCCTTCGTCGGCGGCAACGTCACGCTGCCGCAGGTGCGCGGCGTCATGCAGTGCCGCTGGCTGGGCGCGGCGGTCGAAGCCTGGAGCGAGGACGGCCGGTCGCTGACCGACGAGGTGGGCGAACTGGTGTGCACGCAGCCCATCCCTTCGATGCCGCTGCGCTTCTGGAACGACCCGCAGGACCGGCGCTACCTCGACAGCTACTTCGACACGTTCCCCGGCGTCTGGCGCCATGGCGACTGGATCCGCATCACGCCCGAAGGCGGCGCCGTCATCTACGGCCGCAGCGACGCCACCATCAACCGTCACGGCATCCGCATGGGCACCTCCGAGCTCTACCGTGCGGTGGAAGCGCTGCCCGAGGTGCTGGACAGCCTGGTCGTGGACATGGAATACCTGGGCCGCGAAAGCTGGATGCCGCTGTTCGTGGTGCTGCGCGAAGGGCTCGTGCTCGACGGCGCGCTCACCGCCCGCCTGAAGGCCGCGGTGCGCGCCGCGCTCTCGCCGCGCCACGTGCCCGACGAGGTGTTCCAGGTGCCGGCGGTGCCGCGCACGCTGTCGGGCAAGAAGATGGAACTGCCGGTGAAGAAGCTGCTGATGGGCGCCGACCCGCAGAAGGTGCTCAACCGCGACGCCATGGCCAACGCCGACTGCGTGGACTGGTACCTGGCCTTCGCGGCGCGACGGCAACGCCACGAGTAGGGGACAGCCGCGCAGGCGCGGCCTTTCTATACTGGGCCGACGGGGGCTCCAAGCCCCGGAGGGGCTGCAGTTGAATTCACCGAAACAAGTCGATCGGCGCACTTTCATGGGCTGGAGCTTCGGCTTCGGCGGTTCGCTCGCGCTGGCGGGCAGCAGCGTGCTGCTAGGCTCCTGCGGCGGCTCGGGCGGCGACGGCAGTGCCGACAACGCAGGCGGCGGCCCTTCGGCGCCGAAGTCCGACATACCCACCATCGACCAGCCTTCGCGCGTGTCCATGTCGGTGCAGGCGCGCCAGGTGCAATGGGTGCCAGGCAAGGACCCTGCGCGCGCCAACGCCTGGGTCTACGCGGCCGAAGGCGTCACCGCCGCCGGCGGCGTGCTGGCCAACCACCTGGGGCCGACGATCAACGTGCGGCGTGGCGCACCCTGCACCATCACCTGGACCAACACGCTGCCGGCCTCGGGCGCGAGCCCGCTGCTGCTGGCCGACCCGCCGATCAACGCGCCGCTGGCCCCTTCGCTGTGCGGCGCGGTGACGCAGCAGTCGGCGGTGGGCGTGGTCACGCACCTGCACGGCGCGCGCGTGGCCGGCAGTTCCGACGGCTGGCCGCTGGCCCCGCTGGGCTTCGCGTCCAACCCCTACGGCTTCCCGACGTCGCGCGAGTTCACCTACCCGAACGCGCAGCGCGCGGCCATGCTCTGGTACCACGACCACGCGATGGACCGCACCGGCCAGAACGTGCACGCCGGCCTGGCCGGGCTGTACTTCGTGCGCGACGCCGCCGACGACGCCGTGCTCGCGCTGCTGGGCGGCGCCACGCAGGAACTGCCGCTGGTGGTGCAGGACCGCATCCTGCTGCCCGACCAGGTGAGCATCGACCTGGGCAGCGGCATCGTCGGCACCGGCGACGACGACGCCGGCAGCCGGCCCGAGTTCCTGGGCACCACCATCTTCGTCAACGGCCACCCCGCGGGCGAGGTGGCGATGGAACGGCGCAGCTGGCGCCTGCGCGTGCTCAACGCGTCGAACACGCGCACGCTGGCGCTGGCGCTGTGCGACGCCGACGCGGTGGACACCCCCGCGCGCCGCATCTGGTACACGGGGCTGGTGCGTGTGATCGGCGCCGACGGCGGCCTGCTGGGCCGTTCGGTCGAGCTGCACAACACCGACGTCATCGTGGTCGCCCCGGCGCAGCGGCGCGACCTGCTGCTGGACCTGTCCGCCGTGCCGGCCGGCGTGCAGCGCCTTCGGCTGGTGAACGTGGCGCTGCGGCCGTTCGCCGAATCGAGCCCGCCGCACCTGGTGGAGGGGCTGTTCTCCAGCGTCGGCGCCAGCGTGCTGGTGCCGCAGAGCGAGTTCTTCAGCTCGCTGGACCTCACGCTGTACGGCGCGCTCAACGCACCCATGGCCTCGGTGCTGGACATCGTGCCGGTGGCAGCCGCCGCCGGCGCGCCGGCCACGCCTTCGCGCAGCGCGGTCGACACGGTGCTGGCCTCGGCCGCGGCCGACGACGACTTCACCTGGGACGGCATCACGCTGGCGGCGCCCGCCGGTGCCGTCTTCGGCCCCAACCGGCTGCTGCTGCTGGTGACCAACACCCAGGGCACGCTGCCCGGCGACAGCGTGAACGGCGTGACCGACTGGAATGCGCTGCAGATCTTCGAGCTGGGCGCCGGCGGCAGCGACTGGTCGCTGCCCTTCGCGGTGGACCTGGCCACCGGCAGCAACCCCGCGCCGGGCACCGCCAGCGCCACGCAGCAGGGTTATGCGCTGCTGCGCCAGCGCTTCTTCGCCGCCGCGCGCAATGCCGACATCACCACCGCCAGGGCCTACCCGGCGCTGCATGCGCCGGCCTACGTGGCGCGCGCCGGCACCTACGAACGCTGGTACGTCGCCAACGTGGGCAATTCGTACCCGCTGGCCGGCGACGACGGGGCGCCCGAGATGCACCCGTTCCACATCCACGGCGCGCAGATGGTGGTCACCAGGCGCTGGCTGCTGGACGGCGACGCCACGAGCGCGCGCTTCGTCGAGCAGGCCACGGCCACGGTCGACCTGGACCGCATCGCGCGCCAGGACACGGTGGCCGTGCCTTCGGGGCAGCTGGTGGAGCTGCTGGTCTTCTTCCCGCCCGGCGCTTCAGGCGACTTCCCGTTCCACTGCCACCTGATCGAGCACGAGGACATGTGCATGATGTCCCACGTGCACGTCGTCTAGGAGCCTGGCAGCGGTTCAGGCCGGCGACGTGGCACTCCCGTCGATGTCCGACATGTGCCACCAGCGCTGCGAGAAGAACGGCCGCCGGTAGCCCACCAGGCGCGCCTGCATCATGTCGGTGTAGATGCGGTGCACGTGGTTCCGGTAGGGCATCCAGGCCACCGCCATGCGCTTGGCGGCGAAGAACAGGCGCTCGCGTTCGGGGCCGTCGGGCAAACGCTGCAGCTGCAGGTACACGCGGTCGTAGTCGTCGCGCTGGAAGCGCGAGAGGTTGGCGCCACCCTTGCCGGGCCCGTACAGCCGCTGCAGGGCGCCCAGCCCGTCGGGCTGCGAAGCCGAGGAACCCACGCCCCAGACCATGAAGTTGCCGGCCTGCGCCGCCTTCAGGTTCTCCGGCCACTGCGCGACCGGAAACTCGGTGCGCAGGCCCACCGCCTTCATGTTCTTGGCCCACAGGTCGTCCAGTTGACGCTGCAGACCTTCGGAGACGGTGCGCCGCACCAGCACCAGCGGGCTGCCGTCGGGCTGTTCGCGGAAGCCGTCGCCGTCGCGGTCGGCATAGCCGTACATGTCCAGCAGGGCCCGTGCGCGCGCCGGATCGAAGTCGCCCATCTCGCTCTTGAAGGCGGCGTCGAAGCCGGTGGTGTGCGGCACGCAGGGCGACTGCGCCGGCACCGCCTGGCCGCGGCGCACGGTGTTGATCTCGCGCTGCACGTCGGTGGCCAGCGCCACCGCGCGCCGCAGCGCCACCTTCTCCGGCGTGTAGCCGCCGACGACCGGGTGCTCCATGTTGAACACCGTCATCGTGCTTTCGGGGCCCACGGTGCGCACGCCGCGCAGTCCGCGCTTGGCCAGGTGGGGCGCCACCGTGCCGCCGGGCATGGCGGTGGCCACGAATTCCTCGGGCACGCGTTCGCAGAAGTCGGCCTCGTCGTTCAGGAAGGCCAGCCAGCGCGGCTGCGGCTGTTCGACGATGGAGATCTCGACCTCGTCGACCAGCGGCAGCCGGCGGCCCTTGAAGCGCGCCATCAGCGCCAGCGCCTCGGCGTCGCCGGGGCCGGCCTCGGCCTCGTCCTCATAGTAGCGTTCGCGGTAGCCGGGGTTGCGCTCCAGCAGCATGCGCGAACTGCGGCGCCATTCCTTCAGCCGGAAGGGGCCGGTGCCCACCGGGTGGGCGGCGGTCTGCTCGCCATGGAGTTCCACCACCTCACGCGCCACCGCGCCGTACAGGTCGCAGGCGGCCAGGTCTTCCAGCATGCGCGGCCGGGGCGCGCCCAGCCGGAACTGGAACGTGTAGCGGTCCAGTGCGCGCAGGCCTTCGATCTCGCGGTCGTAGTTGAAGGGCGTGCGCGACTTCAGCGCCTGCTCGCGCAGCGCGTCCAGGCCCAGGATCTGCATCTCCTCGACGCTGCTCCAGCTGGGGCTCTTGTTCACCGGGTCGGCAAAGCGCTTGAAGCTGAACACGTAGTCGGCCGCCACCAGTTCGCGCCGCTGCCCCTTGAACGCGGGGTCGTCGGCGAAGAAGATGCCCGGCTGCAGCCGAACGGTCCAGACCTTGTAGTCGTCTTCGACCACCGGCATCGCCGCCGCGGTGAGCGGGCGGATCTTCGCCGGCCGCGCCAGGTGGTCGTACAGGTAGGGCGCCTCGAAGATGTGCGGCGTGACGGTGCGCGAATAGAGGTCGGAGATGCGCGCCGGGTCGAAGCCGGTCTCGGCGACGCGGAAGGCGTAGCGCAGCCGCTTCCTCGGCGGCGGGGGCACGGTCTCGGCGGCGAGTCCCGGCACGGCCACGCCCAGCAGTGCGGCGCCGGCCGCGCGGCGCGTGACGGGCAGGCTCATGCCGGCAGCGGGATCAGGCGGGCACGCCATGGCCCGGGTCGATGTCGACCATGTGCCACCAGTTGCTCCAGAACACGCCACGCCGGTAGCCATGCAACCAAGGGTGCATGAGGTCGTTGCCCAGCCGGTGCACCAGGTAGCGGTAGGGCATGTAGGCGGCGTACAGGCGCTTGGCCTCCAGGAACAGCTGCTCGCGTTCGGGCCCGTCGGCCATCGAGCCCAGCTTCTCGTACAGGCGGTCCATTTCGGGCAGCTTGAAGAAGGCGATGTTCTGTTCGCCCGCCTGCGGGCCGTAGAAGTACTGCAGCGCGGTCTGGCCGTCGGGATCCGCGGCCGAAAGGCCCAGGTACCACATCATCAGCTTGCCGGCGCGCGCCTGCTTCAGGTGGGTGGCCCATTGCGCGGTCTCGAACTCGACGCGCAGCCCCACGGCCTTCATGCTGTTGCGCAGCAGGTCGTTGTACTGGCGGTTGATCAGCTCGGGTTCGGTGGACATCACCAGCACGAGCGGCTTGCCGTCGGGCATCTCGCGCCAGCCGTCGCCGTCGCGGTCGACGTAGCCGAACAGGTCCAGCAGCGCGCGTGCCTTCGCGGGGTCGTATTCGCTGGCGTTGCTCTTGTAGGCGGGGTCGAAGCCGGTGGTGAAGGGCACCATCATCGACTGCGCCGGCACCGCCTGGCCGCGGCGGATGAGGTTGATCTCGCGATCCACGTCGTACGCCAGCGAGAAGGCGCGCCGCAGCGCCACCTTCTCGGGCGTGTAGCCGCCGATCACCGGGTCGTCCATGTTGAAGGTCATGAGCGCGGTGTCGGCCAGCACGCTGCGCTTGTGCTGGATGCCGCGCTTGGCCAGGTGCGGCGCCAGCTTGCCGTTGGGCACCGCCAGCGTGATGAGCTCGGGCGGGATCGATCCCGCGTTGGTCACCAGTCCGTCGATCTCGGCGTTCACGAAGGCCAGCCACAGCGGCTGACTCTCGGCGATGATGGACACCTGCACCTCGTCGACCATGGGCAGGCGGCGGCCCTTGAAACGCGCCAGCAGGGCCTGGCCCTCGGCGTCGTCGGGGCCGGGCTGGGCGTCGTAGTAGCGCTCGCGGTAGGTGGGGTTGCGCTCGAGCACGATCTTCGAGCTGCGCACCCACTTCTTCAGGCGGAAGGGGCCCGTGCCCACCGGGTGCTCGTCGATCTTGTCGCCGTAGAACTCCACCACCTCGCGCGCCTGCGCGCCGTAGATGCTGGCGCCGGTGAGCAGCGCGGTGACGAAGCGCGGGCGCGGGTTCTCCAGCGTGAACTGCGCGGTGTAGCGGTCCAGCGCCTTCAGGCCCGGCACCGGCGCGTCGTAGTCGAAGGGCTTCTTGCTGTCCAGCGCGGCCTGGCGCACCTTCTCCAGCCCGACGATGCCTTCTTCCAGCACGCCCTGCGCCCCCGGCGCCTTGTTCGCCGGGTCGACCACGCGCTTGAGCGGGTAGAGCACGTCCTCGGCCGTGAGTTCGCGCCGCTGCCCCTTGAATGCGGGGTCGTCCTGGAAGAACACGCCCTTCTTCAGGCGCACCGTCCAGACGCGGAAATCGGCCGAGACCTCGGGCATGCCCTCGGCCAGCGAAGGCACCACCTTCACTGGCCGCGCCAGGTGGTCGTAGCCGTAGAGCGATTCGAAGATGTGCGAGGTGACGACGCGCGAATAGAGGTCGGAGAGCTTCGGCGGGTCGAAGCTGGTCTCGGGGTTGCGGAAGGCCACCCGCAGCACGCGCGGGCCACCGCCGGCGGCGGGCGGCGCGGCAGCCCAGGCCGGCGCGGCAAGGGCAAGGGGCGCCGCCAGCACCGTGCGGCGCTGGATCCTGTCGTCTTCGGGGCGGTCTTCGTTCATGGGCGCGTGGAAGTCTAGCGGCCCGGGGGACGGCGCGCAGCGCTTCCCCGCCCGGGCACGGGGTTTGCGATAGTCGGGGGCCGGCGAGCCGCCACCCTACACTCGGCCTTCCCCGGAGAAACCACTAGCGCATGGCCGCCTACGTATTGCGAAGACTCTGGCAGATGGTGCCCACGCTGGCCGGCGTGGTGCTGCTGGTGTTCATCCTGTTCCACTATTTCGGCAGCGACCCGGCCGTCATCCTGGCCGGCCAGAACGCGACCCAGGCCCAGATCGCGGCCATCCGCCAGGAGCTGGGCCTGGACCAGCCGCTGTACGTGCAGTTCTGGATCTTCCTGAAGAGCATCGTCACCTTCAACTGGGGCCGCAGCTGGGCCACCAACGAAGCGGTGAGCAACCTCTTCGCGAGCCGCCTGCCCGCCACGCTGACGGTGCTGCTGCCCATCCTGGTGCTCGACACGCTGCTGGCGCTGCCGATCGCCATGTGGGTGGCGTACCGGCGAGGCTCGCTCACCGACCGCGCGATCATGGTCATCACCACGGTCGCGCTGTCGATCAGCTTCCTGGTCTACGTCATCGTCGGCCAGTACGTGTTCGCGTTCCAGCTCGGCTGGTTCCCGGTGCAGGGCTGGACCGATTCGACCTGGAAGAACCTCACCACCTACGTCCCGCTGCCGGTGATGCTGGCGGTGATGGTGGGGCTGGCGCCGCAGACGCGGCTGTACCGCAGCTTCTTCCTGGACGAACTGGGCCAGGACTACGTGCGCACCGCGCGCGCGAAGGGCATGACCGAAGGCAAGGTGCTGTTCAGCCACGTGCTGCGCAACGCGCTCATCCCCATCCTCACCAACATCGGGCTGGCCTTGCCGGGCATCTTCGTCGGCAACTTCCTGATCGAGGTCTTCTTTTCCATTCCCGGCCTCGGGCGCGAAGTGCTGCTGGCGGTGAACCGCAGCGACTACCCCGTGATCCAGGCCGTCACCGTGTACCTGGCCGTGCTGACGATGGTGATCAACCTGCTGACCGACATCGCCTACAAGATCGCCGACCCGCGGGTGGTGCTCAAGTGAGCGCCGTCCTGCCCGCCGGCGGTTCGCTCGAGGACGCGAACCAGAAGAGCGAAGGCGTCTGGCACGCCGCCTGGCGACGCTTCCGCGGCGACCGCGTGGGCTTCGCGGCGATGTGGGTGGTGCTGGCCTTCATCGTGCTGATCGTGCTGTCGGCCACCGGCCTCGTGGCCGCCCACTGGCAGGACGAGGTGGGCGTCGCCAACGCGCCGCCCACCTTCATGGGCCCGGCGCCGCCGGAGAACGCCGGCGCGATCGAGGTGCCCAAGGGCCCCAACGTCGACATCTCCGACATCGACCCGCTGGCGCCGCGCTACAAGGAATGGGAAGAGCGCGCCGCCAAGCTCAAGACCAGCGAAGGCGCCAAGCGCCAGACCCTGCCGCTGGGCGCCGACCGCTTCGGCCGCGACGTGCTGTCGAAGGCGGTGAAGGGCACCCAGATCTCGGTCTTCGTGGGCGTGATGGCGGCGCTGGTGGCCACCGCCATCGGCACCGTGCTGGGCGCCTTCAGCGGCTTCTTCGGGCGCGCCGTCGGCGACTTCCTGGAGTGGCTGTACAACGTGTTCGAGTCGATCCCCGGCATCCTGCTCATCTTCGCCTTCGCCGCCGTGCTGGGGCGCGGCGTCGGTCCGGTGGTGCTGATCCTGGGCCTGACCAGCTGGACCGGCCTGTACCGCCAGGTGCGTGCCGAGTTCCTGAAGCATTCCTCGCGCGAGTACGTGCGCGCCGCCGAAGCGATCGGGGCGACGGCCAGCTCCCGCATGTTCCGCCACATCCTGCCCAACGTGAGCCACGTGATCCTGGTGCGCATGGCGCTGCTGGTGGTGGGCTGCATCAAGGCCGAGGTGATCCTGTCCTACCTGGGCCTGGGCGTCAGCATCGAACAGGTGAGCTGGGGCACCATGCTGGGCGAGGCGCAGGCCGAGCTGATCCTGGGCCACTGGTGGCAGCTGGCCGCGGCCACGCTCTTCATGGCGACCTTCGTCACCGCCTTCTCCCTCATGGCCGACGCCGCGCGCGACGCGCTCGACCCGAAGCTGAGGGGGCTCGAATGAGCACGCTGCTGTCGATCCAGAACCTGGCGGTCAGCTTCCGCATGGGCCACGGCCAGCGCGCCGACGCGGTGCGCGGCGTCAGCTTCGACGTGCCCGAGAACAGCACCCTGGCGCTGGTGGGCGAATCCGGCTCCGGCAAGAGCGTGACCGCGATGTCGGTACTCAACCTGCTGCCCGACAACGCCGAACGCTCCGGCCGCATCGCGTGGCAGGGCGGGCGCGACCTGCTGCAGGCCGGCATGTCCGACCTGCAGGCGCTGCGCGGCAAGGAGATCGCCTGCGTCTTCCAGGACCCGATGAGCAGCCTGAACCCGGTGTTCAACGTCGGCAAGCAGCTCACCGAGCCGCTGATGAAGCACCTGGGCCTGGGCCGCCGGCAGGCGCTGGCGCGCGCCGAGGAACTGCTGGCCGAGGTGGGCATCCCGGAGCCGAAGCGCCGCCTCGCCAGCTACCCGCACGAGATGTCCGGCGGCCAGCAGCAGCGCGTGATGATCGCGATGGCGCTGGCCTGCGAACCCAAGCTGCTGATCGCCGACGAGCCCACCACCGCGCTGGACGTGACCATCCAGCGCCAGATCCTGGAACTGCTGGGCCGGCTGAAGCAGCAGCGCCGCATGAGCCTTCTGTTCATCAGCCACGACCTGGGGCTGGTGGGCGAGATCGCCGACCACGTGGTGGTCATGCGCCACGGCCAGGTGCGCGAACAGGGCCCGGTGGCGCGCATCTTCGAAGCGCCGCAGGACGACTACACCAAGGCGCTGCTGGCCTGCCGCCCCACGCTGGCCGGCAACCCGGCGCGGCTGATGGTGATCGACGACCACATGGCCGGCCGCGCTGCGCAGCAGGTGGGCAAGCCCAAGGACCCGGCGGCGCCGGTGGTGCTGGAAGTGCGTTCGCTGGCCAAGAGCTTCTGGCTCCGGCAGGGCCTGTTCGGCAAGCGCGAGTTCAAGGCCGTGCAGGGCGTGAACTTCCAGCTCCGCAAGGGCCACACGCTGGGCGTGGTGGGCGAATCGGGCAGCGGCAAGACCACCATGGGCCTGACGCTGCTGCGCCTGCACGAGCCCACCGCCGGCGAGGTGATCTTCGACGGCCGCAACCTGCTCACGCTGGCCGACCGCGAACGCCAGGCCATGCGCCGGCGCATCCAGATCGTGTTCCAGAACCCCTATGCCAGCCTGAACCCGCGCTTCACCATCGGCCAGACCTTGATCGAGCCGATGACCATCCACGGCATCGGCGAGGGCACCGCCGACCGCGAGGCGCGCGCCCGCTCCATCCTGGAGAAGGTGGGCCTGGACGGCCGCGCCTTCGGCAAGTACCCGCACGAATTTTCCGGCGGCCAGCGCCAGCGCGTGGCCATCGCGCGCTGCCTGACGCTGAACCCCGAAGTGCTGGTGCTCGACGAAGCGGTGAGCGCGCTCGACGTCAGCGTGCAGGCCCAGGTGCTGAACCTGCTGAAGGACCTGCAGGACGAGTTCGGCCTGTCCTACGTCTTCATCAGCCACGACCTGGCGGTGGTGCGCTTCATCAGCGACGAGGTGCTGGTGATGAAGGACGGCGTGGTGGTCGAACAGGCGGGCGCCGAGCAGATCCTGGCCGCCCCGCGCGAGGACTACACACGCCGCCTGCTGGCGGCGGTGCCGCGCGGGTACCGCCCCGCGGCGTGAGGGGACTCCGAGTCGCCGAGACTACCCTGGCAGGCGCTCGACAGCTATGATCCAGACAACTGGATGGGCATACATATGCGAGTTGCGGGTCTCTTTGCGGGCATCGGTGGCTTCGAACTCGGCATGTCGCGCGCGGGTCACCATGCTGAATTGCTGTGCGATGTACTTCCGACCGCCCAGGCCGTGCTGCAGGCCAGGTTTTCGGGCGTCGCCTACGAACACGACATCACGAAACTACGCTCGCTCCCGTCGAACGTGGATGCAATCTGCGCGGGCTTCCCGTGTCAGGACCTGAGCCAGGCTGGCAAGACTGCCGGCCTGGAGGGGGAGCGCTCCGGCCTCATCGGCGAGGTCTTCCGTCTGCTCTCGCGACGGCGCGTGGGCACCGTGATTGTCGAGAACGTTCCGTTCATGTTGCAGCTTAACGGCGGCAACGCGATGCGAGCGATCGTCGATGAGTTCGAACGAAGAGGCTATCGCTGGGCATATCGGGTTGTAGACACTTTCGGGTTCGGCCTGCCGCAAAGGCGTGAACGTGTCTTCCTCGTAGCATCGCGCGACGTCGATCCGTCCGCGGTGTTGCTTTGCGACTCAGCCCCTGTAGTCCGCCCCGCTTCTGCGCTGGGCGAACGGGCGCACGGCTTCTACTGGACGGAAGGCTTGGGCGGTTTGGGCTGGGCCGTGGATGCAGTGCCAACACTAAAGAACGGCAGCACGATCGGCATCCCTTCACCCCCGGCCGTGCTCCTTCCCGACGGTCGCGTCATCAAACCCGGGCTGCGCGACGTCGAGCGATTGCAGGGCTTCGATGCCGACTGGACAGCGCCGGCGGAGCGCATCGCCCGCGCGTCCGCGCGCTGGGGTTTGGTCGGTAGCGCCGTGAGCGTGCCTGTCGCGACTTGGGTCGGTCGCCGCTTGATCAAGCCGGGTGAGTACGACCTCAAGCGAGACCTTCCCTTTCCTTCGGATGGCAAGGCGCCGCGTGCAGCGCGATTCGACGGTCGCAGCCGATTCGCCGTGGCGATCGGCCCTGATCCGGTGGGCTTGCAGCCACCACCGCTGACCGACTTCCTGACGGATACGCAGGGCCAGTCACCGCTGTCTCTGAAGGCAACACTCGGCTTCCTCAGTCGCACACGCCGTGCCAAGCTGAGATTCGAGCCGGGATTTATCGCCGCCATCGAGAGCCATGCGCAACGCATGAGCGCAACGACTCCGGAGCACGCACAGCGCAGTCTCGACTTGCTGGCGGCCTGACTACGCGAAACGACGCCTGAACTCGCTGCACAGCGACACGATCATGCGCTCGTAGTGGATGTGCTCCGAACGGGATGCTGCCGCCTCGCCAGACGCCAGGACGACCGGGGAGCCATCATTCGCACACTCAATCACGTTGACGCCCACAACGTCGTAACCGATCTCGCGGGCGCTCCGCGCGAGGGGAATGGCTCGACCAAGCATCTCCACCACCCGTTTGGCGTCTTGCGGCTGCGAGTGCCGGTTCACCTTTCCCATCTTGCCGGGGCTGATGAACGTCACGGCTGCATTGACGAGCGTGTAGGAGACCGTTATGCACTGCGGAGACGCGCTCCGCGCGAGGTATCCCGTTGCAAGAATCTCTGCATGAAGTCGTGGGATCGACTTGCCGTGTTCGGTCATGCAGGCCTTAGCCTCCAGGGCGACGGCCACTTCCGAGACGTCGTCGCGGAGGTCCTCGAGAACTGTTGGCAGCGCTTGCGCGGCCTGTCGCTCATCGGCGGTCAGTTCGATTCCGTACCGGTCGACCAGATCCATGAACGTCGATCTCGCCGCCTTCCCGCGATCGGATGCGACCAGGGTGACTACGAGGTCCAACGTCTTGTTGATCGGACCGACCATGACGTGATTGATGCGGAATCCGAGCTCGCCTCGTTCCGCCCGCTTCCGTATGGGTTCGCAATTCGAAAGGAGATCGAGCAAGACGGTCCAACAAGCGACCTTCGAGTGGTTGTCGCTTCGTGAGTGGTATTGCCACTCTCGGAGTTCGCCGCCACGGCGCGTGGCTTTGCTCATCGTTCGGACCAGGATCGATGGTCCCATCAGGGCACCCATGAAGTCAGCTCCTCTGCTTCCTCCCACCCCTCCGCGCAGGGCGTTGATGCAGCGCATCGGTCGCGAGAATACTGCCCCCGAGCTTGCGGTCCGCCGGCACTTGCACCGCGCCGGCCTGCGCTTCGTCCTGCACGATCGAAGTCTGCCCGGCACACCCGACATCGTGCTACCGGCGCGCGGCGCGGTCGTGTTCGTTCACGGCTGCTTCTGGCACGGACACTCCTGTGGTCACGGCAGGGTCGCGGCGAAATCGAATGCCGAGTTCTGGGCCGCGAAGATCGGCGACAACCGAGAGCGAGATAGGCGCAAGTCGCGCGCCCTTCGAGCGCTCGGCTGGCGAGTCGAGCGCATTTGGGAGTGTCAGTGCCGCAATTCCCGCGTGCTCGATGCGTTGTGCCGTAGGCTCCTGGGTTCGTCCCGAATTGCGAAGTGATACTTCTCCCGACAATCGAAACGTGACTGACCTTCTTCGTCCGTTGGTCGCGGGCTTTCTGTCGACCGCGCTAGCCGCATCGCACGTAGTCGCACAGGATCAATCCACCCCATCCAAGCCCGCCACCCCGGCTCCCCAGCAGATCGAGATCACCGGCGGCCGCGAGTCCGACACCGAACAGCGCCGCCAGTCCACCGCCGCCAAGATCGTCATCGGCCGCGAGGAGATCGACAAGTACGGCGACAGCACCCTGGGCGAGGTGCTGCGCCGGCTGCCCGGCGTCACCACGCCCGGCGCGCCCGGCCGCGGCGGGCCGCCGCGCCTGCGCGGGCTGGGCAGCGGCTACACGCAGATCCTGCTCGACGGCCAGCGCGTGCCGCCGGGCTTCAGCCTGGAATCGATCTCGCCCGAGCAGATCGAGCGCATCGAGATCCTGCGCGCCCCCACCGCCGAGACCGGCGCGCGCGCCATCGCCGGCACCATCAACATCGTCACGCGTGAAGGCTACAAGCGGCGCATCAACGACCTGCGCGTGGGCGTGGCGGTGGAGAACGGCCAGTTCACCCCTGGCGGCAGCTGGACGCGCAACGACAGCGCCGACAACCTCACGTACAACGTCTCGGCCTCGGCCTTCAACAACCACCGGCGGTCCGCCGGCAGCACCGAGACCACCCAGGTCGACCTGGCCAGCGGCGGGATCATCAGCGACTACACGGAGAGCGCCGCCACGCGCGAACGCCGGCTGGGCCTGAACGGCACCGGCCGCCTGCAGTGGCGGCTGGGCGAAGGCGAGATGGTCTCGCTCTCGCCCCACGTGTTCCACGCCGAGTCGCGCGGCGACCGCGACTTCGTGCTCGCGCAGGACGTGGGCGGCGACCGCCCCTACGACGACGGCCACTCGCTCACGCGCAGCACCTTCACCACCGCGCGGCTGAACGGCCAGTGGCGCACGCGCTGGCAGGACGGGCTGCGCAGCGAACTCAACGGCGGCCTGGGCGGCTGGCGCTCGCGCAGCGACCTGCACCGCGACGAGGTGCTGGGCACCGCGCCGCGCGTCTTCACCGACCTGGCGAGCACGCGCGAGCGCTCGGCGAACCTGACGCTCAAGCTCTCGCAGGCCCTCGGCGGCGCCGACGCGACCCCCGGCGGCGAACACAGCGCGGTGGGCGGGCTGGAGGCCGAAGCCGTGCGCCGCACCGAGGTTCACACCACCACCGAAGCCGCCGGCGGCGTCGAGACCGTGGCCGACGGCGCCGGCGACAACCTGCAGGCCAGCAGCCTGCGCCTGGCGGCTTACCTGCAGGACGAGTGGAACCCGACGCCGAACTGGTCGCTGCACGCGGGACTGCGCTGGGAAGGCATCGCCACCACCGGCGACGGTGGCGACGGCGAGCGACCCACCAACCGCAGCAGCGTGGCCACACCGCTGCTGCACGCGGTGTGGAAACCCGACCCCAAGGCGCGCGACCAGGTGCGTCTGAGCCTGACGCGCAGCTACCGTTCGCCTTCGCTGGGCGCGCTGATCGCTCGGCCGGCCCTGAACCCGCGCGCGCCGGTTCGCGGCGACAACGACGCCACCACGCCCGACCGCGTCGGCAACCCCGACCTGAAGCCCGAGCTGGCGATCGGCCTCGACCTCGCCGTCGAACGCTACCTCTCGGGCGGCGGCCTGCTCAGCGCCAACGTCTTCCACCGCCGCATCCGCAACCTGATGCGCAGCGTGACCTCGCTGGAGACCGTGCCCTGGGCGCAGAACCCGAGCGGCCAGCGCTGGGTCTCGCGCCAGCAGAACATCGGCGACGCCACCACCCAGGGCGTGGAGCTGGAAGCGAAGTTCGGGCTCGACCAGCTGGTGCCGGACGCGCCCCGGGTGGAGCTGCGCACCAACGCGGCCTTCTACCGCTCGAAGGTGGACAGCGTGCCCGGCCCCGACAACCGGCTCGACCAGCAGGCCCATGCCACCGCCAACGTCGGCGCCGACCACCGCTTCCGCGGGCTGCCGCTCACGCTGGGCGGCAACCTGAACTGGGTGCCCGGCTACGAGACGCAGCTGGAAGTCAACCAGCGCACCGGCGTGTCGACCAAGCGGGTGTTCGACCTCTACGCGCTGTGGACCTTCAACCCGGCCCTGGGGCTGCGCGTGCTGGCCAGCAACCTGGCCCCGCGCGACTACGAGACTCGCAATACCATCGCCACCGAGACATTCGCCGAAACGGCGCGCAGCACCGGGCCTTCGTACACCAACTGGCAGCTGCGGCTGGAGATCAAGCTCTAGAACGACCCCACGGAGACACACCATGCCCAGTACCCGCCGCACCGCCCTGGCCACCCTGATCGCGCTGCCGCTGGCGCCGCGGGCGCAGGGGGCCTGGCCTTCGAAGGCGGTGCGCATCGTCGTGCCCTTCGCGGCCAGCGGCACCACCGACATCCTGGCGCGCTCGCTCGCGCCCGAGCTGCAGCGGGTGTTCGGCCAGTCCTTCGTGGTCGACAACAAGCCCGGTGCCGGCGGCAACACCGGTGCCGCCGAAGTCGCGAAGTCGGCACCCGACGGCTACACGCTGCTGATGGGCACCGTGGGCACACACGCCATCAACCCGGCGCTGTACCCGAAGATGCCCTACGACCACGTGAAGGACTTCGCGCCGATCACGCTGGTGGCCGGCGTGCCCAACGTGCTGGTCATCAACCCGGCCGCCGCGCAGCGGCTGGGCGTGACCGACGTGCCCAGCTTCGTGAAGGCGCTGAAGGACAATCCGGGCCGGCTGAACATGGCGAGTTCGGGCAACGGCACCTCGATCCACCTGTCCGGCGAACTGTTCAAGAGCCTCACCGGCACCTTCATGGTCCACCTGCCCTACCGCGGATCGGGGCCGGCGCTGATCGACCTGATGGGCGGCCAGGTGGACGTGATGTTCGACAACCTGCCTTCGGCGCTGCCGCACATCAGGAGCGGCAAGCTGAAGGCGCTGGCGGTCACCTGCGGCACGCGTTAGGCGGCGCTGCCCGAGGTGCCCACGGTGGCCGAGTCGGGCCTGCCGGCGCTGAAGACCTACGAGGCCAGCTCCTGGTTCGGCCTGCTCGCGCCCGCCGGGACGCCGGCCGACGTGGTGAACCGCGTGCAGGCCGAAACGGCGAAGGCGCTGGGCACGCCGGCGCTGAAGGAGCGGCTGCTCTCGCAGGGCGCCATTCCGAGCGGCATCACGCCGGCCGAGTTCGTGAAGTTCATCGACGCCGAGACGAAGAAGTGGGCCGGCGTGGTGAAGGCCTCGGGCGCCAAGGTCGACTGAGCTTCATCCGCGAGGCGGCAGCTTCGGCACGGCCAGGTTCGGCCGCGGCCCGAACTGAGGCCGCGCCACGCCCTGCCTTTCGATCGCCTGCAGCGCGGTGGCGAGCGCCACCTCCAGCTGGCGGTCGCGCCCGGCGGCGGCGTCCTGCGGCGCGTTGTCGACCTCGACGGTGGGCCGGGTGCCGAAGTTCTCGACCCCCCAGCCCACGTCCTTGAACCAGAACGAGTACTCCGGCTGCGTGGTGGTGCTGCCGTCGGCCAGCAGGTGGCGCGGCCAGATCCCGATGACGCCGCCCCAGGTGCGCGTGCCCACCAGGTCGCCGATGCCCATGAGCTTGAAGCCGTGGCTGAAGATGTCGCCGTCGCTGCCCGCGTGTTCGTTGGTGAGCGCCACCACCGGGCCGGCCGGCGCCGCCTCGGGGTAGCACTCGGGGCGGCCCCAGCGCATCAGGTTCCAGGCGATGCGCTTGCGTGCCACCTTCTCCAGCAGCAGCTGCGACACATGGCCGCCGCGGTTGAAGCGCACGTCGACGACGAGGCCGTCGCGGTCGCATTCGGTGGCGAAGTAGCGGTGGAACTCGGCGAAGCCGGCCGACATCATGTCCGGCAGGTGGAAGTAGCCCACCCGGCCGCCGCTGGCTTCGTGCACCCAGGCGCGATTCGCTTCCACCCAGGCGCGGTAACGCGCCGGCGCCTCGTCGGCGAGCAGGGTGACCATGACCTCGCGCCGGGTCTCGCCGCGCTTGAGCGTCAGCGCCACCTTGGCTGCGGCCTGGTGCACCAGCCTGGATTCGGCGCATTCGCCGGCCGCCAGCGGCCGCCCCGCGACGGCCACGATGCGGTCGCCCGGCTTCGCCTCCACGCCCACCGCGTTGAGCGGCGAGTCGGCCGCCGCGTCCCAGGGGTCGCCCTGCACGATGGAGACGATCTCGCTGCCGGCTTCGCCGGCCTGCAGCTGCGCGGCCAGGAAGCCCAGCGCCACCGCCGGCGGCTTGCGGTGGTCGCCGCCGAATTCGTAGGCGTGCGAGGTGCCCAGCTCGCCCTGCAGTTCCCAGATCAGGTCGGACAGCTCGCCGCGCGTGGCCACGCGCGGCAGCAGCGGTTCGTAGCGCGCCCAGACCGCGTTCCAGTCGACGCCGGACATGTCGGCGGTCCAGAAGTGGTCGCGCTGAAGGCGCCACACCTCGCGCAGCATCTGCCGCCATTCGAGCGCCGGGTCCACCGCGATGCGGACGCGCTTGAGGTCCAGTCAGCCGCTCTTGCGCGTAGGGGTGTCGCCGTCGCGGTCGGTCTTGTCGTCGCGTGCCTTGGCCTTCAGCGCGCGCAGACGCTGGCCTTCGCGGACCAGCAGCGTGCGGTGGTCGGCACCGACGCGGAAGTCGTCGGCGCGGTCGAGCACGGGCTTGACCTCGGCGGTGGCGAAGTCGAACAGCTCCAGCCGGCCCGGCGATTCCTTGTGGCCGCCGCGGCCATGGGCGCCCGGGATGGGCATCAGCGTCCACACCACCTTGCCGCCGGCCACGCCGGCGATGCGGCCGAAGCGCCCTTCGGGCACCGGGAAGGCGGCGACGCGGCGCTCCAGGCCTTCGAAGTCGACCTTCGTGGCCGGCGCTTCGGTGCCGTTGCGCTTGTCGTCGGCCGGGTCGTCGCCGGGGGCGCGCGGCGCGGGGTCGAAGGGCGGTGGCCCGCCGGCCGCCAGCGCCACCAGGTAGGGGCGGGCGGCGCGCGGGAAGCTCAGCTCGAACTGCACGCTGTCGTACACCGGGTCGTAGGTGCGCAGCGACAGGAAATAGAGGTAGCGGCCCTCGGGGTCGAACGAAGGGCTCCAGTCGCGGAACTCGGGCCGCGTGACCAGCCGCGACTCGCCGCTGGCCACCTGCAGCAGCTTGATGGCCGTGTGGCGCGCGCTGGTGTCGAAGGCGTAGGCGAGCCAGGCGCCGTCGGGCGACCAGGCCAGGTCGCGCACGCGGCCGGCGTCGCTGCGGTCGGCCACGCGCAGCGTGCCGGCGGCCAGGTCGGCCAGCAGCAGCTCGTTGCGGTGGTTGGCCAGCGCCACCATCGTGCCGCGCGGCGCGGCGGCCAGTTCGGTGGCGCGGCCGATGTCCCAGGGCTGCACCTGCGCCCCATCGCCGCTGAAGACGACCAGCCGCTCTTCGCCGTCGGTGTCGGCCACCGCCACCAGGCGCGAGGCGTCGGCCAGCCACTGGCCCAGCCGGTGGCGCGCGCCTTCGGCGGCCAGGTGCTCGTGCACCGCGCCTTCCCACAGCGCCATGCTGAAGAGCTGGCCGCGCGCTTCGACCACCACGCCGTGGCCCTGCGGGTGCAGCGTGGCGCCCTGCAGGTGTTCGGCCGCCGGCACGAAGCGGCGCGCGGCCTGGGTGCGCGCGCTCGGCACCTCGATCGGCAGCGCCCGCGTGCGGCCGCTGGCGGGGTCGAACAGCCACACCTGGGCGCCGCACTGGTAGACGATGCGCCGTCCGTCGGTCTGCGCGTGGCGGGCGTAGTAGTCGGCGTGGTCGGTGTGGCGCGCCAGGCCGCCGCCGTCGGGGCGGCACGAATAGAGGTTGGCCACGCCTTCGAAGTCGGACAGGAACCAAAGCCGGTCGCCCAGCCACATGGGGCTGGTGATGTTGCCCTGCAGTTCGTGCAGGCGGCGGAAGCTGCCGCCGCCTTCGGCGTCGACCCACAGGTGGCCGGCGGTGCCGCCGCGGTAGCGCTTCCAGCGCGCGGGGTCCGCGGTGTTGCGGCCGATCACGCGTGCGCCCTTCGGCCCCCAGGCGAGGTGGTTCACCTGGCCCAGCGGCAGCGCTTCCGGCGCGCCGCCTTCGGGCGACACCAGGAAGGCGTGCCAGTGGCGGAAGAAGGGCTGGCCGAAGTTGCTGGTCAGCACGATGCGGCCGTCGGGCGACCAGCCGCGCACCGCGCCGTCGGCGCCCATCCAGGTGAGGCGGCGCGCCGCGCCGCCGGCGGCGGGCATGAGCCAGACCTCGCCATGCTGTTCGTCGCGGCCGATGTAGGCCAGCCAGCGCCCGTCGGGCGACAGGCAGGGGCTGGCCGGCTCACCCAGGCCGGCGGTCAGGCGCCAGGCGGTGCCGCCGTCGGCACCGACGCGCCAGAGGTCGTCGTCGGCGACGAAGACAAGGGTGTCGCCCGCGATCGTGGGCTGGCGCAGGTAGGCGGCGGCAGGTCGATTCATGCGGTCATCATCCCATGCAGTCCCCAGATTGAACTCGGCAGTCTCCCCCCCGAGAGGGATTTGCGGCGCCACTCGCTTTGCCCATGATCGCGCCCAGTTTGCGAAGGAGTCCGGTCATGCGTTTCCAGGAGATCCACGAAGGCGACTACCGCATCTTCGTCGGCGCCGTCGAAGCCCCCAAGGGCGACGGCTACATCGCCGCCCTCGTCGTCGACCGCGTGCGGGGCGAAGTGCCCGGCCGCCGGCGCGAGGCCTACCGCGACGAAAGCCTGGCCTGCGGCTACCGCTGGCCTTCGCCCGACGAGGCCATCCACTACGCGCTCAACCGGGGGCGGGAGATGGTGCGCTCCGGCTCCAAGATGCTGGCCTGCTGAGGAGGCAGGTTTCACGCCCCTGGGGATAATCGCCCCATGGGCGGAAAGCAGCGCGTCGTCGTCGGCTTGAGCGGCGGCGTGGATTCCGCGGTCAGCGCCTGGCTGCTGAAGGAACAGGGCTTCGAGGTCGTCGGCCTGTTCATGAAGAACTGGGAAGACGACGACGACAGCGAATACTGCTCTTCGCGCCAGGACTGGCTGGACGCGGCGGCGGTGGCCGACGTGATCGGCATCGACGTCGAGCACGTCAACTTCGCCGCCGAGTACAAGGACCGCGTGTTCGCCGAGTTCCTGCGCGAGTACCAGGCCGGCCGCACGCCCAACCCCGACGTGCTGTGCAACGCCGAGATCAAGTTCAAGGCCTTCCTCGACCACGCGATGCGGCTGGGCGCGCAGAAGATCGCCACCGGCCACTACGCCCGCGTGCGCGAGACCGCGGGCCGCTTCCAGCTGCTCAAGGGCCTGGACCCCGCGAAGGACCAGAGCTATTTCCTGCACCGGCTGAACCAGGCGCAGCTGTCGCGCACGCTGTTCCCGGTGGGTGAGCTGGCGAAGACCGAGGTGCGCCGCATCGCCGCCGCGATCGGCCTGCCGAACGCGAAGAAGAAGGACAGCACCGGCATCTGCTTCATCGGCGAGCGGCCGTTCCGCGAGTTCCTGAACCGCTACCTGAGCCAGGCGCCCGGTCCGATGCGAGACGAGCGCGGCCGCGAGGTGGGCCGCCACGTGGGCCTGTCCTTCTACACGCTGGGCCAGCGCCAGGGCCTGGGGATCGGCGGCGTGAAGTCCGGCGGCGGCGAACACGAGCCCTGGTACGTGGCGCGCAAGGACCTGGACCGCAACGTGCTCACCGTGGTGCAAGGCCACGACCACCCCTGGCTGCTGTCGAACGGGCTCGAAGCCGACGCCACCAGCTGGGTCGCCGGCAGCCCGCCGGCACCGGGCCGCTACGCCGCCAAGACACGCTACCGCCAGGCCGACGCGCCCTGCACGCTGGCGCTGCAGGACGCAGGCTTCAGCCTGGCTTTCGAGCAACCGCAGTGGGCGGTGACGCCAGGGCAGAGCGCGGTCCTGTACGAAGGCGAGGTGTGCCTGGGCGGCGGGGTCATCGTGCGCTAGGAGGCGCGTCCGACACGCCGACGCAGGCCGCCGCCACCCACCAGCGCCAGTCCCACCAGCGCCAGCGAACCGGGCTCCGGCACCGCGGCCACGCTGCCCGGGAACAGGCCGGAGGCCGAGTGCACGGTCGCGCCTTCGGGCGCCACGTAGCTCAGCGTGGCGGTGTGGCTGAAGTCGTTGATCCAGCTCGCGGTGAAGGGGTCGCCCGATGCGTCGGGGCCGATGGCGCCGCCGACGCGCATGCCGAAGGCGAAGTCGAAGTCGCCGCCGGGCGCGAAGCTGACCGACAGCGTCTCGTCGATCGCGCCACTCAGGTTGCCCAGGAAGGCGTGGCCGCAGGGGTCGGTGGGCTGGCTCTCGGCACCGATCGACCAGAAGAAGGCCTGCGTCACGGTGGAGTCGCAGAACGACACGTCGCTGGTGAGCGTTCCGGGCTTGTAGATGATGAGCGCGATGTAGCTGAAGTTGAAGACGGTGCCGGTGCCGGGGTCGAGCGAGTTGTTGCCGTCGACGGCGATGTTGAAGGTGGCCAGCGAGCTGGACGTCCAGGTGAACGGATCCGGGCCGGCGCTGTGCGTGAAGCTGTCGCCCACGAAGGCTGTGGCCATCGCGATCTGGCCCTGTACCGAGCCGTTGGCCAGGTTGCTCGTGGCCACGTGCAGGCTGCCGGTGGCGAGGTCGGCCGAACTGCTGCCGCTTTCGGTGATGGTGGCGTCGGGCGCGTAGCTGCTGGACTGCGCGGCGCTGGTCTGCTGCGCGAAGCTGACGTTGAAGCCGGCGTCGGTCTGGGCGCTGGCGCCGGCCACGTAGCTGACTGGCGCCGCATGCAGCGGCAGGCCGGCCAGCGCCAGGACGGTGGCACCGATGAGGCGTTGCATGAGGTTCATGGCGGGGCTCCCTCCAGGGGTCGCGTTGATGAAGACGCGGCCAGTGTCGGGAGCCGGTGTTAGCCCACCGCTAGCGCGAAGCGACGGCGGGCCCCCGGGCCATGGGGGGGGTCGGTCCGGGAAGCGCAATGAAGAGAGCCCCGCCGGGGCGGGGCTCGTCGTTCGCGCTGCGAGCCGGACCCGAAGGCCCGGTCGCGGTCGGAGGATCAGGCCTTCTTGGCGCTGCGGCGGCGGGTCGCGGCGCCACCCACCAGGGCCAGGCCGACCAGGGCCAGCGAACCCGGCTCCGGCACGCCCAGCGAAGGCGGCAGGCCCAGGCCCGCGAAGCCGTAGCCGTAGGCCGGCGCCTTCGCGCCGTCGGCGCCGGTGGCCGAGCCGGTGGTGTACGAGTAGGCTTCCACGCCCACCGAGCCCAGCGAAGCGAGCAGGCCGGCCACGGTGCTTTCGGCGCCGATGAAGGTGTCGAAGGTGGTCGACGCGCCGGCCAGCAGGTCACCGAAGCCGAACACGAAGTAGCCGCCCAGGTCGCCCACGGCGTTCACGACGTTGGTGTCGGCCTGGAACGAGTTGAACACCAGCGGGTCGGGCACGAAGAACGGGTTGGTCGAGGTGTGCAGCACCTTGCCGCCGGGGCCGGTGGGCGTGCCGCCGTAGACGGTGGTGTAGTTGTCGCTGAAGAAGCCCGGCGCGACGTCCCAGTCCAGCGTGCGCGCATAACGCACGTCGGTCATCGTGGCGGCGCCGGTGTTGGTCAGCGTGACCTGCACCTTGAACAGCGTGGCGCTGACGGCCGAGTAGGTCTGCGTGATCTGCAGGCCGTTGGCCAGCATGACGACCGACTGCGCCGACAGGTCCAGGCCGCTGGCGTCGGTGGTGGTCAGCAGCGCGCTGGTGATGCCACTGCCGCTGCCGCCATAGACGGTGCCGCTGGTGCCGTTGGCCGAGGCGCCCCAGCCTTCGCACAGGCAGCCACGGATGATGGAGTCGCCGCCGACCGGGCTGTTGAAGCCGACGCCCGACGCGCCGAGGCCGCCGTTGTCGAACACGCCCATCTGGATGGTGCCGGTGTCCAGCACCGCGCTCGCCGCCTGGGCACCGATCGCGGCGACGGCGAGCGACGCGGCAATCAAAGTCTTCTTGAGAATCGCTTTCATATGACCTCTCCGCTGTTTGTGACGCCAGTCCCCCGCTGGAGACAGCCGACAACAATTAGCAACCATCGGGCCAGGTCCGCTTTGGCCGCTCTGATCAATGGGTTAGGAAATAGCGGTCCAGTTGAGGGGTGCGAGACGTTAAATTTTTCGACAGCCAACTTTTTCACGTTCCGTGCCTGACGCCGCTGCAGGCGCGTGCGGCACACTGGCAGACGCCTCATCGCCAGGACAGCGCCGTGATTTCTCACTCCTCCTCCGCCACCCCCCTCGTTCGAGTGATCGTGGCCTTGCTGATGTCGCTCGGCCCTTCGGCCTTCGCCGCCCCCGTGACGACTGGTGCAGGGCCGATCGAACCGTCAGCGCGCGCGCCATCGGCCGCCGGCGCCGACGCCTACCGGCCCGCGGGCTCGGCACCGCCGGCCGAAGGCCCGGCGCGGGCGGCCTGGCAGGAAGCGCGCGCCCAGCTGCAGGACGGCGCGCTCGATGCCGCCGAAGCCGGATTCAGGAAGGCGGCCGGGCTGGACCCGAAGTCCTATGCGCCGGTGCTGGGCCTGGCCGACGTGGCCTTGCGGCGCGGCGACCTCGCCGCCGCGGCCACGCTGACGGCGCAGGCCGGCAAGCTGGCGCCGCAGTCCGCCGATGTGGCCACGGCCGCCGGCCGCGTGGCGGCCGGGCAGCGCCGCGCCGCCGACGCCGAGCGCGAGTTCAAGCGCGCGATCCAGCTCGACCCGAAGTACGTGGTGCCGCGCCTGGACCTGGCCGACCTGCTGCTGGCCATGTCGCGGCCGGCCGAGGCGGTCGACGCGTACAAGGCCGCCGCCGCCGCCGACCCGCGCCATGCCGGCGCCGCCTTCGGCCTGGGCCGTGCGCTGGTGGCGCGGCGCGACCTGGCCGGCGCGCAGCGCGCGTTCGAGCAGAGCGCCCAGCTGGCGCCCGACCAGGCGGCGCCGAAGCTGGCACTGGCCGAGGTGCTGGCCGCGCAGAAGCGACACCCCGAGGCGCTGGCCGCAGTCGACGCCGTGCTGCGCCAGCAGCCGGAAAACCTGCAGGCGCGCACCGTGCGTGCCGGCGTGCTGCGCTCGCAGGGCCGGCTGGACGACGCCATCGCCGAGCAGCAGCGCGTCGTCGCGGCCACCCAGGGCAGCGCGGCCGCGGCCGCGCTCGTGCAGCTGGGCACGCTGCAGGAAGCCGCCTCGCGCCCGGCCGAAGCCGACACCTCCTACCGCAAGGCGCTGCAGGCCGACCCGAAGTTCCACGTGGCATGGAACAACGTCGCCTGGCTGGCGGTGGTGCGCAACGCCGGGCTCGACCGCGCGCTCAGCGACATCGGTCGCGCGCTCGAGCTCTCGCCCGGCAACCCGGTGTACCTGGACACGTTGGGCTCGATAGAACTCGCGCTCGGCCACCCCGCGCAGGCGGTCGAGGCCTGGCGCAAGGCCACGCAGGCGGCGCCGCGCGCGCCGGCGCTGCAGTTCCGGCTGGGCCAGGCGCTGGAGAAGCAGGGCCAGCCCGCCGCCGCGGCCAGCGCCTACCAGGCGGCGCTGGCGATGAAGCAGCCATTCGAAGGCGAAGCGGTGGCGCGCCAGCGCGTGGCCGCGCTGCAGGGCACGCCGGCCCGCTGAGCGGCCTCAGTCGAGCGCCAGCCGGACCGCGGCCGCCAGTTCGAGCGCGCGGCCCTCGATCTCCCAGGCCTGGGCCTGCAGCGGCGAAGCCAGGTGCGCCGCCAGCGCGCGCACGCGCCGCAACTCGCGCAGGCGGTCGGCCGAAGGCACGCCGTAGTGCTGGCGCCAGTAGGTTTCGCAGAAGGCCATCAGGCGCATCGCCTCGCGCGGGCGGCGCAGACGCGCCAGCGGGCGGCCCAGGCCCCACAGTCCCCACAGCAGCGCGTGCAGGTGCTCGCGCCGCCAGGCCACTTCCAGCCCCAGCCGCAACGCCGCGTGGGCTTCGCCCCAGCGCCGCAGCTGCGCCAGCGCGTTGGCGCGCGACTGCGCGGTGACGATGAGGGCCAGCCAGTCGCCGTCATCACGTGCCACGGCCTCGCAGGCCTCGAAGGCGGCCAGCGCCTCGCGCGTGCGGCTGGTGCCCAGCCAGCACTGACCCCGGTGTGCCAGCTGGGCCATCGCGCGCCGGTGGTCGCCCAGCCGTTCCCACAGCTGCTGCGCACGTTCGAAGCAGGCTTCGGCGCGGCGCGCGCCGCCGGCCTGCGGGTGCAGCAGCACCGCCTGCTGGTGCAGCGCGCGCGCTTCGGCTTCGAGGTCGCCGCTGGCGCGCGCGGCGGCCAGCGTTTCCTCGATGGCGGCGGCGAACGGCGCCGCGTCGTCGGCGCCGGCCACGCACACCCAGACGCGGCGCACCAGCGCGCGCGCGCGCAGCACGGGGTCGGGCGCGGCCGCCACCGCGGCATCGGCGTGGTCGAGCGCGGCCTCGGCGAAGCCGGCCGAAAAGCGCAGGTAGGCCAGCAGTTCCAGCGCCTCGCTGCGGCGTGCCGCCACCACGGCCGGCAGCGCCGCTTCCAGCGCCTGGATGCCGGCCAGCGGCAGCATGTCGCTGTCCCAGTAGCGGCGCAGGGCCAGCGCGACGCGCCATGCTGCTTCGGCTTCGGCTGGCGCGGCGGCGCGCGCCAGCAGGGCGCGCACATGGGGCAGGGCCGGGTCCACTTCGCGCGGGGCCACGGCGGGCGGCAGCGCTTCGGCCCAGGCCACGAGGCCGGCGCGCAGCCGCCCGTGCAGCGTGTCGCGCGCCGCCGGCGCCAGCCGGGCGGCGGCGAACTCGCGCACCGCCTGCGGCAGCTCGAAGCGCACCGGCGCCAGGCCGTCGCTGTCGCGCGGCAGCGCGCGCAGCAGCGAGTGGTCCGACAAGCCCTGCAGCAGCGACACCGCCTCGGCTTCGCCCACCAGCCACTGTGCCTGGCGGGCGGTGAAGGGCGCCTCGAAGAGCGACAGCGCGGCCAGCGCGCGTTGCGCGTCGGCGCCCAGCAGGCGCCAGCTCCAGTCGAGCGAGGCGTCCAGCGTGGCGCGCCGGGCCGGCTTGGGGTTGGCGGCGGCCAGTTCCTGGATGAGTTCGGAAACGCTCAGCGTGCGCGCGCGCGCCGCCGCCAGTTCGATGGCCAGCGGCAGCCCGTCCAGCGTGGACATCAGCACGCGCAACGGCGCCAGGTTGCGCGGCGTCAGCTCCAGCGCCGCGCCGGCGGCGCGTGAACGTTCCAGGAACAGCGCCAGCGCCGGCGTGGCGAGCGCGGCGCCGACGCCCGCGCCTTCGGGCGGCAGTGCGAGCGCGGGCACGCGGAACTGCCATTCCGCTTCCAGCCCCAGCGGGCGGCGCGAGGTCACCAGCAGGTGCAGCCCGGGCAGCCGCGCCAGCAGTGCCGCGGGCACCGCGGCGGCGTCCTCGGGCAGCTGCTCGAAGTTGTCCAGCACCAGCAGGCAGCGCCGGCCGGCCAGGGTCTGCACCACGCGTTCCAGCGGGTCGTCGCCGCGGCCGCGGCCGGCCAGTGCGTCGCCCAGCGCGTCCAGCAGCGCGACGCGGCTCACGCAGGCGGCCAGCGGCACCCAGGCCACGCGGTCGAAGGGCGAGTCGGCGGCTCCGCGCAGCGCCTGCGCCACTTCCACCGCCAGCCGCGTCTTGCCGGCGCCGCCCATGCCCAGCAGCGTGACCAGGCGATGGGTGCGCAGCTGCTGCACCAGCGCGGCGCGCAGCTCGCCCACGCCGAAGGCCGGCGTGGCGTAGGCCGGCGGTGCGGCGCGGTCCACGCTGGCGGGCAGTGGCGCGGCGCGCGGCTCGGCTTCCAGCAAGGCTTCCAGGCGGCGCCGTTCCTCTTCGACCCACTCTTCGTAGAAGCCGGGCATCAGCTCGCCGGGGTGGCGTTCGCGCGCTTCGTCGCGCCGGCCTTCGCGCAGCAGCGCTTCGAAATCGGCCACGTCGCAGGCCAGGGTGCCCGGCAGCAGGCGCAGCGCCATGCGGTCGGCCTGCAGCACTTCGCGCCCTTCGGGTTCGAGCTCGCGCTTGAGCACCGAAAGCATCTGGCGCAACCGGTTGCGCCCGACTTCAGGCGCGACGCCGGGCCACAGCAGCTCGATCGCCTGTTCGCGCGGCAGGTCGCGCTGCGGCGCCAGTGCCAGCCGCGCCAGCAGCAGCGTGGCCGGTCGGCCGGGCAGGCGGCACGACCGGCCGGCGGCGTCGGCCAGCGCCACCGCCCCCAGCAGGCGCAGGCGCCAGGGCGGGAAAGGCGCGGGCGTCATGCCCTTCATCATCGCAGCCGCGCGGCGGCGCCCGGCCCGCGCGAACGGGTGGAAGGGCGTGAACGATTCAGCGCGGCGCGGCCCAGATCACCGGCTTCCTCATCGATTCCCAGGCCGCGTAGTGCTTCGAGTACAGCTCCTCGATGCGGTTGCGCTTGACCTTGAAGGTGGGCGTGATGAGGTCGTTCTCCACCGACCAGGGCTCGGTGGTGACGACGATGCATTCGAGCTGTTCGTGCGGGTCCAGGCCGGCGTTGATGCCCTTGAGGTGCTCGGCCAGCGAAGCCTCCAGCGCGGCGCGGCCGTCGGGCAGCGTGGCGCGCGCGCTGGCGTCGGCGTTGAGCATCGCGATCGCCAGCGGCTGGCCGAGGTTGGCGCCGGCCACGCAGCAGGCTTCGATGGCGCCGTGCATCACGAGCTTGTCCTCGATCGGCGCCGGCGCCACGTACTTGCCCTTGCTGGTCTTGAACAGGTCCTTCACACGGCCGGTGATGCGCAGGTTGCCTTCGGCGTCGAGCGCGCCCTTGTCGCCGGTCCTGAGCCAGCCGTCGGCCGTGAAGGCTTCGCGCGTGAGTTCGGGTTCGCGGTAGTAGCCCAGCATGAGGCCGGGGCTCCTGACCTGGATCTCGGCCGTCGCCGGGTCCAGGCGGCAGAGCACGCCGTCGTAGGGCAGGCCCACGGTGCCCGGGCGCTGCTTGCCGGGCAGGGTGGCGTGGCTCACGCCGCAGTTCTCGGTCATGCCGTAGACCTCGACCAGGTCCAGGCCCAGGCGGCCGTACCAGCGCAGCAGCTCGGGCGGCATCGGCGCGGCGCCGCCGGCGGCGAAAAGGCACTCCTGCAGGCCGAGCGCGGTGAGCACCTTGCGCCGCACGATGCCGCCGAGCAGCGGGATCTTCAGCAGGCGCTCCAGCTTGGCCGGCGGCATCTTGTGGTGCACGCCCTGCTGGAACTTCACCCACAGGCGCGGCACCGAGAAGAAGGCCGTCGGGCGCGCGCGCTGTAGGTCGGCGGTGAAGGTCTCCAGGCTCTCGGCGAAGAACACGTGCATGCCGGTGGCCAGCAGGCCGTGTTCGACCAGCGTGCGCTCGGCCACGTGCGACAGCGGCAGGTAGCTCAGCATGCGCGCATTGGCGTTGATCGCCGCCACGCGCTTCAGGCCCGAGGTGACGCTCCAGGCGAAGGTGGCGAAGCTGTGCATCACGCCCTTGGGCGCGCCGGTGGTGCCCGAGGTGTACATGATGGTGGCCAGCGCCTCGCCCGGGCGCACCGGGTCGCCGGTCAGCGGCGGCGTGCGGCCGACGATGTCTTCCCAGCGCTCGTAGTCGTTCGATGGCGCCAGCGGCAGCGCGACGCAGCGCAGGCCGGCGGGGATGCCGGGCTTCATCTGCTCCCAGCCGTCGAGCTTGCCCACGAAGAGCAGCTGCGCGCCGCTGTGTTCCAGGATCTGGCGGATGGTGCCGGCGGCCAGCGTGGGGTACAGCGGCACCGAGACGTGGCCGGCCATCCAGATGGCGAAGTCGGCCAGCAGCCACTGGGCGGTGTTCTTCGACAGCATCGCGATGCGCGAGCCGGGCTCGAAGCCCTGCGCCTTCAGGTGCGCGGCCATGCGGCGCACCTCGTCCATGGCCTGGCGCCAGGTGTAGTCGCGCACCGCGCCGCCACCCAGGGGCTGCGTCAGCACCACCTTGTCGGGCGCGGTCTTCTCCCAGTGGTACAGGCGTTGCAGGGCGAGCGCTTCGTCGGCGATGTCGGTGGCCATGGCGGGGGCCGGCCGTTGCGTGACGGCCGTTCTCGGCGTGATCGGGACGCCGAGACTAGCGAACGCAACCGCCCTGCCACAGCAGGGAAATCCGGGGTTCAGCGGCCGTGCGCTTCGGCTTCGGCCAGCTGCTCCTGCACGGCGCGCGCCCCGCGCAGCACCAGGGTGGCGTCCAGTTCGGCCTGCGGCGCCAGGGTCGCGGCCACCTCTTCCAGGGTGGCGGGCTCCTCCAGCAGCGCGTGCACGATGCCCGAGAGCACGCCGATCGAGCGCCGCGACATGTGCGCCGGCACCTGGTGCGTGGACTGGATGGCCACGTGGTGGCGCACGCTGGCGGTGGCCGCGGTGTCCAGGCCCCAGCTCTCGCACAGCGCGGCGCCCAGCGCGTCATGGCTGACGCCGAAGCCGGTGCGTTCCAGTTCCACCAGTTCGGCGTCGCTGCCCACCGCCCTCAGCATGGAACGGTAGTGGTCGGGCGCGTGGCGGAACAGCACCGCCTTGCCGCATTCCTCGAACAGGCCGGCCGAGTGGGCGGCCCAGGCGTCGACCGACAGGCGTTGCGCCAGCCGGCCCATGACCACGCCGCGGCGCGCGGCGCGCTCCCACAGCGGCTCCAGTTCGGCCGCCGGGCCGAAGGCGGCGCGCAGGCCCATCTCGAAGGTGATGGCGGCGACCTCGCGCATGCCCAGGTAGGTGATGGCCTGCTGCACCGACTGCACGCGCCCCTTCAGGCCGTACAGCGAAGAGTTCACCGCCTTCAGCACCGCGGCGGCCAGCGCCATGTCGCCTTCGATCAGCGCCGAGATGGCGACCAGGTTCAGGTCGTCCTCGGCCAGCAGCAGCGACAGCTTGACCAGCGCCTCCGGCTGCGCGGGGATGTCGATGTCGAGCGTGCGGAGTTCGGCTTGGACGGACATGGCGGGCTTCGAAGGCGGTGGGCGCAGCGGCGGGTGGTCCCATGCTAGGGACGCGGTCGCGCGGGCATCGCCGCATCAGCGGGGCCTTCCGGGGCCATCTTCGAAGCGGACGGACAAAAAAGAAGGCGCCGTCTGCGCGGCGCCTGCTCGTGCCCACCCGGGAGATTCGTCTCGGCCCCGGTGAAGGCACGTCCTGTTCTTCGTCTCGTCGTCTCGTCGTCTTTCGTCCGTCTCCTCAGTCCCCCGCCCAGCGATCGGCCGCCTTCGCAGACAGCGGCGCGGTCGCTGCGAGTGGGCGCACTCTACGGGGCGCCCCGGCGCAGGGCATCAGGACTTTCCCGCCGCGGCCAGCAGCCATTCGGCGGCGCGCTCGGCAATCATCAGCGTGGGGGCGTTGGTGTTGCCGCTGGTGATGACGGGCATCACGCTGGCGTCGGCCACCACCAGGCCCTGCAGGCCGCGCAGGTTCAGCCGCGGGTCCACCACGGCCTGCGGGTCGTCGGCACGGCCCATGCGGCAGGTGCCCACGGGGTGGAAGATGGTGGTGCCGATGTCGCCCGCCAGGCGCGCCAGTTCGTCGTCGGTCTGGAACTGCACGCCCGGTTTCACCTCGCGCGGTTCGTAACGCGCAAGCGCCGGCATGGCGGCGATGCGGCGCGTCAGGCGCAGCGATTCGGCGGCGACGAGGCGGTCTTCCGGCGTCGACAGGTAGTTGGCCTGGATGCGCGGCGCTACTTCCGGCCGCGGCGAACGGATGCGCACGAATCCGCGCGCCGTGGGGTTGAGGTTGCAGACGCTGGCGGTCAGGGCGTCGAAGCGGTGCAGCGGCTCGCCGAAGGCGTCCAGCGAGAGCGGCTGCACGTGGTATTCCAGGTTCGGCCAGGCCAGTTCGGGCGAGGACTTGGCGAACGCCCCCAGCTGCGAAGGCGACATGCTCATCGGCCCCGAGCGGTTGAGCGCGTATTCGAGCGCGATCTTGGCCTTGCCGAGCCAGCTGTTGGCGATGGTGTTGAGCGTCTTCGTGTGCGCCACCGAGAACACGGCGCGGATCTGCAGGTGGTCCTGCAGGTTCTCGCCCACGCCGGGCAGCTCGTGCACCACCGGCAGGCCCATCTCCTGCAGCAGCGGCGCCGGGCCGATGCCCGACAGCTGCAGGATCTGCGGCGTGCCGATGGCGCCGGCGGCCATGACCACCGCGCGCCGCGCGCGAACCTGCTGCAGGCTGCCG
Source organism: Rubrivivax sp. (assembly GCA_044224175.1). GTDB lineage: Bacteria > Pseudomonadota > Gammaproteobacteria > Burkholderiales > Burkholderiaceae_C > Rubrivivax. The sequence continues at coordinate 34,993 of JBGAKY010000025.1, forward strand.
TCGTCGCGCCGCAGCTCGACACCGGTGGCGCGGCCGTTCTCGACCCGCAGCTTCACCACCTGGGCGCCGGTGCGCAGTTCCAGGTTGGGGCGTGCCAGCGCCGGCCGCAGGAAGGCCTTGGACGTGTTCCAGCGCACCCCGCGGCGCTGGTTCACCTCGAAGTAGCCCACGCCTTCGTTGTTGCCGCGGTTGAAGTCGTCGCTGGCCGGCAGGCCGGCTTCGCGCGCGGCGGCGGCGAAGGCGTCCAGCAGCGGCCACGACAGGCGCTGGCGCTCGACGCGCCATTCGCCGCTGTCGCCGTGCCATTCGTCGGCTCCGCGCCAGTGGTGTTCGTGGCGCTTGAAGTAGGGCAGGCAATGCTGCCAGCGCCAGCCAGGTTCGCCGGTTTCGGCGGCCCAGCCATCGTAGTCGCGCGACTGGCCGCGCAGGTAGAGCATGCCGTTGATGCTGGAGCAGCCGCCCAGCACCTTGCCGCGCGGGTAGCGCAGCTGGCGGCCGTTGAGGCCCGCGTCGGGCTCGGTGCGGTAGAGCCAGTCGGTACGCGGGTTGCCGATGCAGTACAGGTAGCCCACCGGGATGTGGATCCAGTGGTAGTCGTCCTTGCCGCCGGCTTCCAGCAGCAGCACGCGGTGGGTGCCGCCGGCCGAGAGCCGGTTCGCCAGCAGGCAGCCGGCGGTGCCGGCGCCGACGACGACGTAGTCGAATTCGGGTTCTGCCATCGCTCGGGTTCTCTCAGTGCGCGTTGCCCCCGGCCAGCACCGGGAACAGCTTGACCAGGCCGTCGGTCATGATCTCCACCGCCAGCGCGGCCAGGATCAGGCCCATCAGGCGCGTCATCACGTTGATGCCGGTGCGGCCCAGCCAGCGCGCGATGGCGCCCGAAGCCGAGAACGCCAGGAAGGTGGCCAGACCCACGACCACGCCGTAGCCCACCAGCACCGCCAGCTCCCACCAGTGGCGCGTGCGCTCGGCGTAGATCACCATGGTGGAGATGGTCGCCGGCCCGGTGAGCAGCGGAATGGTCAGCGGCACCACCGCGATGCTGGCGCCGGCGTCCACCTTCTCCTGGCCTTCGCTCACGTCGTCAGGCTTGCTCTCGGCAGGCTTGGCGTTGAGCATCGAAATCGCGCTCGTCAGCAGCAGCATGCCGCCGCCCACCTGGAACGAAGCGATCGAAATTCCGAAGAATTCGATGATCTTGAGGCCTGCCAGGGCGCTGAGGGCGATCACCAGGAAGGCCGTGAGCGCGCTGATGCGGATCGTGCGCCGGCGCTGCTCGCGGCTGAAATGCTGGGTGAAGTGGATGAAGAAGGGGACCACGCCGATCGGGTTCACGATCGCCAGCAGCGCGATCAGCGGCTTGAGAAGATCCATCCGCGCATCCTAGCCCTCGCCTCGGCGCGAGCCCCCGCCGTCAGGGCCGGGGTTCCCCCGGGGCGCCAAAACAACAAAAAGGCTTCGGCGCCCTTTACACGATCGGGCTGGTGGTGTCCATAATTAGGTGTCTGTGTCTGGAAGCCGCGCCTTTCGCCTGAGTAGGTCATGCAGGGTTGAAGCTCCACATGGTGGTGAGTTAGGAAATCGTTCGAGGGGCTTCTGAAGTGGGAAACAAACTGTACGTCGGCAATCTGGCCTATTCGGTCCGTGACGACTCTCTGCAACAGGCGTTCGCGCCGTTCGGCAACGTGACGTCGGCCAAGGTCATGATGGACCGGGACACCGGCCGCTCGAAGGGCTTCGGCTTCGTCGAGATGGGCTCTGACGCGGAAGCGCAGGCCGCCATCAACGGCATGAACGGCCAGGCCATCGACGGCCGCGCGATCGTCGTCAACGAAGCGCGTCCGCGTGAAGACCGCGGCTTCGGCGGTGGTGGCGGCGGCGGCAGCCGCGGCGGTGGCGGCGGCTACGGCGGTGGCGGTGGCGGCGGCGGTGGTCGCAGCCCCTACGGCGGTGGCGGCGGCGGCGGTGGCCGCAGCCCCTACGGCGGTGGTGGCGGCGGCGGTGGCCGCGGCGGCTACGGCGGTGGTGGCGGCGGCGGCAGCCGCGGCGGCTACTGAACCGGCACCGGTTCCACGCAAGAAGGCGCCCTGCGGGGCGCCTTTCTCATTCCCCCCGGCGTTTCTTGCGGCCGCGGTTCGCGAACAGGCGGTCGAACAGCGGGTTGGGCAGCAGGCGCAGCAGCTTGACCACCACCGCCATCTGCCAGGGAATGACGCAGTAGCTGCTGCCCGACTCGATGGCACGGAAGGCGCGGTCGGCAAAGGCGTCGGCCGGCATCAGGAAGGGCATCGGGTAGCGGTTGCCGGCGGTGAGCGGGGTCGCGATGTAGCCCGGCAGCAGGGTCACCACCTTCACGCCGCTGGCGCGGCATTCGCCGCGCAGGCTTTCGCAATACGCCACCACGCCGGCCTTGCTGGCGCAATAGGCGGCGTGCCCCGGCAGGCCGCGGATGGCCGCCACGCTGGCCACGCCCACCAGGGTGCCGCGGCGCTGCTGCCGCATGGCCTTCAGGAAGGGCTGGAAGGTGGCCGCGAGGCCGACGTTGTTGGTGGCGAAGGTGTCCTGCATCACCTGCAGGTCTTCGTAGACGGCGCTCTCCATGCCGATGCTGATGCCGGCGTTGGCGATCACCACGTCGGGCAGGCCCTGGGCTTCGATGCAGGCCTTGCCCGCGGCCACGATGCTGGCCACGTCGGCGACGTCGGCCTTGTAGACCGCGCAGCGCTCGGGCCCCAGCCCCTGGGCACGCGCCCAGGCTTCCAGCTCGGCGCTGCGGCGCGCCACCAGGCCCAGCCGCCAGCCGGCCTTCGCATAACGCGCCGCCAGGGCCTGGCCGATGCCGCTGGAGGCGCCGGTGATGAAGACCAGCGGTACGTTCATTTCGCTCCTCCCAGCGGCGCGAACACGGCGCGCATCGGGCCTTTCAGGTCGAGCCTGCGCTTGCCATGGTCGTATTCCAGCCCGGCGGCGCGCACCTCCGTGCCGCCCCGCCTGACCAGCACCGGCAGGTGGCTGCGCACGCGTTCGGTGACCAGGAAGGCGTGCAGGAACTCGCCACTCATTTCCAGTGTCACGCCGCTGCCGTCGTCGCTGACGACGCGGGCCCCGCCGACCAGCTGCACTTCGCTGCCGTCGCCGTTGCTGATGGCGCGCTTTGCGGTCGCCAGCGTGACGCGGCCGTCGGGCGACAGCGCGCGGATGCGCACGCCTTCGGCCTCCAGCCGGTCGGAAGCGGGGAAGTGGCGCACGCGGTCGCCTTCGATGCGCACCTTCAGGCGCCCGCTGGCGTCGAAGCGCTCGATCGCGAACTGCGTCATCGTGTAGTCGGGGTCGATGCGCTCGGGCGGTTGCTCGGTGCCGCCGCCGGCCGAAGGCGTGTGCCGCACCAGCCACCAGGTGGCCAGCGCCAGCAGCGTCATCAGCAGCAGCGGCAGGTACGAGGACAGCCCGTCGCGCAGCCGGACGTGCCAGGGGGTGCGGCGCCGGTCCGGGCCGGCGTAGGCCGGCGGGCCCAGGCTGATGGGCACCTCGGGCAGGTCGGGGAGGTGCAGTTCGACGGGCATCTCAGTGGCGCTCGGCCGCCCGAGGCCACTGTGCGCCCCCTTGGGGGGCAGCGAGCGGCAGCGAGCGTGGGGGCTTCATTTCAGCGCGCGTCCAGGGTCTTCAGGTGCGACTGCAGCAGCGCCGCGTAGCGGCCGGCGGCCATCAGCAGCAGGTCGCAGAACTCGCGCGCCGCGCCGTGGCCGCCAGGCACGGCGGTGACGTGGTGCGCGATCGCCTTCACCTCGGCATGCGCGTTGGCCGGTGCGCAGGCGAAGCCGGCACGCGCCAGCAGCGGCAGGTCGGGCCAGTCGTCGCCGATGGCGGCGACGTCGGGCCACTCCAGGTTCAGCGATGCCAGCAGCGCCTGCGCGGCCGCCAGCTTGTCGCCGGCACCGTAGACCGCGTGCGCCAGGCCCAGGTCGGCGACGCGGCGCCGCACCGCGGGCGAGTCGCGCCCGGTGACGACCAGCGGCTCGATGCCGCCTTCGCGCAGCAGCTTCAGGCCGTGGCCGTCCAGCGTGCTGAAGGCCTTCACCGTCTCGCCCTGTTCGCCGATGTACAGGCGGCCGTCGGTGAGCACGCCGTCGACGTCGAAGATGGCCGCCTTCATGCCCAGGCCGCGGCCCTGGGCGCGCAGCAGCAGGGCCGGGGCGAAGGCCAGCGCCGCCATCAGATGACCTTGGCCCGCATCAGGTCGTTCGAGTTCAGCGCGCCCACCAGCAGGCCTTCGGCATCGACCACCAGCACGCTGGTGATGCGGTGCTGTTCCATCACCTCGGCGGCGTCGACCGCCAGCGCGTCGGCGCGCACCAGCTTCGGCCCCGTGTGCATGACGTCGCGCGCGGTCAGCGCGCGCAGGTCGGCGCCGCGTTCGATCAGGCGACGCAGGTCGCCGTCGGTGAAGATGCCCAGCGGCCGCTGGTCTTCGCCGACGACGGCGGTGAAACCCAGGCCCTTGCCCGTCATCTCGCGCAGCAGCTCGTTGAAGCCGGTGGCCGGCGCCACGCGCGGCACCGCTTCGCCGCTGCGCATGAGGTCGCGCACGTGCATCAGCAGCTTGCGGCCCAGGCTGCCGCCGGGGTGCGAACGCGCGAAGTCCTCGGGCCGGAAGCCACGCGCGTCGAGCAGCGCGACGGCCAGCGCGTCGCCCAGCGCCATCTGCGCCGTGGTGCTGGCGGTGGGCGCCAGGTTCAGCGGGCAGGCCTCTTCGGCCACCGCGCTGGAGATCACCATCTCGGCATGGCGCGCCAGCGTGGACTCGGGGTTGCCGGTCATCGCGACCAGGGTCACGCCGAGGCGGCGGATGGCGGGCAGGATGGCCGCGAGTTCGTCGCTTTCGCCGCTGTTGCTGATGGCCAGCACCACGTCGCCGCCCATCAGCATGCCCAGGTCGCCGTGGCTGGCCTCGGCCGGGTGCACGAAGAAGGCCGGCGTGCCGGTGGACGCCAGCGTGGCGGCGATCTTGCGGCCCACATGGCCGCTCTTGCCCATGCCCATCACGACCACGCGGCCGCGGCAATCGAGCATGGCGCCCACCGCGGCGGCGAAGCCTTCGCCCTGTTGCGCGGCCAGCGCCTGCAGCGCGCGCGCCTCGATCTCGAAGGTGCGCGCCGCGAGCTGCAGTGCGCGTGCGGGGTCGAAACGGGAGGTCGACGTCATGCGCGAATCGAGGGCTGGCAACGGCGTCGCATAGGATCGGGATTCTAGATGGCGACCACTCTCGAACTCGTTCTCTTGTACCTGGTGGCGGCGGTCGCCGGGGTGGTGGTCTGCCGCGTCCTGAAGCTGCCGCCCATGCTGGGCTACCTGGCGGTGGGCGTGATCATCGGGCCCAACGCGCTGGCGCTGGCGCACGACAGCGCGGGCGTGAAGGTGCTGGCCGAGTTCGGCGTCGTGTTCCTGATGTTCGTGATCGGGCTCGAGTTCAACCTGCCCAAGCTGCGCAGCATGCGGGCCGAAGTCTTCGGACTGGGATCGGCGCAGGTGGTGCTCACGATCGGCGGCGCGCTCGCCGGCCACGCGCTGCTGGTGCTGGCGTATGGCTGGGTCAGCGGCCAGGTGTGGCAGATGTCGTGGCAGGGCGCGGTGGTGCTGGGCTCGGCGATGGCGATGTCCTCCACCGCCATCGTCTTGAAGCTGATGGCCGAACGGATGGAGCTGGAGTCCGAGCATGGCCGCCGCGTGCTGGGCGTGCTGCTGTTCCAGGATCTGGCGGTGGTGCCGCTGCTGGTGCTGATCCCGGCCCTCTCGGCCGGCGGCGGGCGGCTGATGTCCGAACTGGCGCTGGCGCTGCTGAAGGCCGCCGGCCTGCTGACCGTGCTGCTGGTGGGTGGCCAGAAGGTCATGCGATGGTGGCTCACCCTCGTGGCGCGCCGGCGCAGCGAGGAGCTGTTCGTGCTGAACCTGCTGCTGGTCACGCTGGGCCTGGCCTGGCTCACCGAGCATGCGGGCCTTTCGCTCGCGCTGGGCGCCTTCGTCGCCGGCATGCTGGTGGCCGAGACCGAATACAAGCACCAGGTGGAGACCGACATCCGGCCCTTCCACGACGTGCTGCTGGGCCTGTTCTTCATCACCATCGGCATGAAGCTGGACTGGCACACGCTGCACGACCACTGGTTGCTGGTGGCGGTGCTCACCTGCGGCCCGCTGGTGGCGAAGTTCGGCCTCGTCGCGCTGCTGGCCTGGCTGCTGAAGGCGCCGGCCGGCGTGGCGCTGCGCACCGGCCTGTACCTGGCCCAGGCCGGCGAGTTCGGCTTCGTGCTGCTCTCGCTGGGGGCCGAGAACGAGCTCGTGGCACCCACCTGGCAGAGCCCCATCCTGGCGGCGATGGTGCTCTCGATGCTGGCGACGCCCTTCATCGTGATGAATGCCAACCGCATCGTCATGCGGCTGTCGGCCAGCGACTGGCTGCTGCAGTCGGTGGCGCTGACCTCGATCGCGAAGAAGGCGATCCGCGCCGAGCGCCACGTCATCATCTGCGGCTACGGCCGCAGCGGGCAGAACCTGGCGCGCATGCTGGACAAGCAGGGCATCCCGTACATGGCGCTGGACCTGGACCCCGACCGCGTGCGCCAGGCCGCCGCCGCCGGCCAGAGCGTGGTCTTCGGCGACGCCGCGCGCCTGCCCAGCCTGATGGCCGCCGGCCTGGCGCGCGCCAACGCCGTGGTGGTGAGCTATCCCGACACGCCTTCGGCGCTGCGCATCCTGAGCCTGGTGCGCCAGCACGCGCCGGCGGTGCCTGTGGTCGTGCGCACCATCGACGACAGCGACCTCGAGAAACTGCGTGCCGCCGGCGCCACCACGGTGGTGCCGGAAGCGATCGAAGGCTCGCTGATGCTGGCCAGCCATGCGCTGGCGCTGGTGGGCGTGCCCATGCGCAAGGTGATCCGACTCACGCGCGACGCGCGCGACGCGCGCTATGGCCTGCTGCGCGGCTACTTCCACGGCGCCGACGACGACACGGTGGAAGAACTGCAGCAGGAACGCCTGGCCAGCGTGACGCTGCCGTCGGCTTCGGCCTGCGTGGGGCGCACCCTCGCTTCGCTGGCACTGCACGCGGTGGGCGTTTCCGTGGTCTCGCTGCGCCGCGCCTCCGGCGCCGTGACCGACCAGCCGCCCGGCGAGACCCCGCTGGGCGCCGGCGACACGCTGGTGCTGGCCGGCCTGCCCGAGCCGCTGGCGCTGGCCGAAGAGAAACTGCTGCGGGGCTAGGGAGTACCGCCGATGACCCAGACCATGACGCCGTCGGACTACATCAAGTCGCACATCCGCACCGTGCCCGACTGGCCGGCACCGGGGGTGCAGTTCCGCGACATCACGCCCCTGCTGTCGAACCCGCGCGTTTTCCGCGTCCTGATCGACGAGTTCGTGCACCGCTACTTCGACGTGCGGCCTTCGGCCATCGCCGGTCTGGACGCACGCGGCTTCATCATCGGCTCGGTGGTGGCGTACGAGCTGAACGTGGGCTTCGTGCCGATCCGCAAGAAGGGCAAGCTGCCCTTCTCGACGGTGGAAGAGAGCTACGAGCTGGAATACGGCTCGGCCACGGTGGAGATGCACGTCGACGCGGTGAAGGCGGGCGACCGCGTGGTGCTGATCGACGACCTGGTGGCCACCGGCGGCACCATGATGGCCGGGCGCAAGCTGCTGGAGCGGCTGGGCGCCACGGTGATCGAAGGCGCGGCGATCGTGGACCTGCCGGAGCTGCAGGGCTCGAAGCGGCTGCGCGAATCGGGGCTGTCGCTGTTCACCCTGGTCGAGTTCGACGGCCACTGAGCGCCGCCGCCGCGCACCGCCCCGCTCAGGTGGTCGGGATGCCGCGTTCCAGGTTGGCACGCATGCGCACCGCCATCACGCAACCGGCGGCGAACAGCAGCGCGTGCGCGAGCTTGGGTTCGTCGTGCGCCAGCGATTCCATGCGTTCGCCAGTGAGCGCCCACAACACGCAGGGCGTCATGGCTTCGACGCTGGCCATGCGCGGCGCGTCGATGAAAAGGCCCGGTTCGCCGACGATGGCGCCGGCACGCAGGCGCGAGATGCGGTGCGTGCCCGGCGGGCCGCCGCTCACGAAGACCTGCAGGTTGCCTTCCTGCAGCAGGTAGGCCACGCGCTCGCGGTCGCCGCGGCGGATGAGCAGGTCGCCGGTGGCAAGTTCGCGCCTTTCAAGGATCTGGCCCAGGCGCTGCCATTGCGGCGCGGCCAGCCGCAGAGGAAACGCGTCCTCGGCCTTCTGGCCTTCGATGGCACGGACCAGAGCGGTGATGTCCATGTCGGAGAGCGGTGCCTTCCTGCTGCCGTTGACGCCTGTTCAGTGCAGCGTTGCGGGCGTGTTTTCGCGGTTTTGACTTGATTATGGGGTGGCCCCCGGGGCGGCGCCAATCGCTCGCACAGGGGACTGACGATCCCTTGTTCTCGGGAGGAGGGCGGCGCGGCCGCGGCCTTACTTCCCGATGCAGAAGCGCCCGAAGATCTCGCCCAGCAGGTCCTCGGTGCCGAATTCGCCGGTGATCTCGCACAGCGCGCCATGGGCCAGGCGCAACTCCTCGGCCAGCAGGTCCAGCGCGGCGTCGCGCTGCGCCGCCATCTGCTGCGCCAGGGCCAGGTGTTCGCGCGTGCGCTGCAGCGCATGCACGTGGCGCGCGCGGGCGATGAACACGCCTTCGGGCCGCGCCTGCCAGCCAGCGCGTTCCAGCAGCGCCTGGCGCAACGCGGCAAGACCGGCGCCGGTGCGCGCCGAAAGCGCGATGCCTTCGGACGGCGGCGCCGCACCGGTCAGGTCGGCCTTGTTGTGCACGTGCAGCACGCCTTGGGCCGGCAGCCGTTCGGCGATGGCGGCTTCGGCCGCCTCGTAGCCGGGCTCGCCGCGGCGCGACAGGTCGTGCACGAAGAGCACGGCGTCGGCCGTGGCGATCGCTTCCCAGCTGCGCCCGATGCCGATGCGTTCCACCTCATCGGCGCCCTCGTCGCGCAGGCCGGCGGTGTCGGTCACGTGCACCGGCACGCCTTCGATCTGGATCGTCTGCCCGACGCGGTCGCGCGTGGTGCCGGGCACCGGCGTCACGATGGCCAGCTCGGCGCCGGCCAGCGCGTTCAGCAGCGAGCTCTTGCCCACGTTGGGCTGGCCGGCGATCACCACCGCCATGCCGTCGCGCAGCAGCGCGCCCTGGCGCGCGCCGGCGAGTGCCGCCTCCACGCTGTCGGCAATCGCCTGCAGCTGCGCGCGCGCACCGGCCTGCTCGAGGAAGTCGATCTCCTCTTCGGGGAAGTCGAGCGTGGCTTCGACCAGCGTGCGCAGGCGCACCACGCGCTCGGCCAGCGCATGCACCTCTTGCGAGAAGGCGCCCGCCAGCGAGCGCGCCGCCGAGCGCGCGGCGGCTTCGGTGCTGGCGTCGATGAGGTCGGCCACCGCTTCGGCCTGCGCCAGGTCGAGCTTGTCGTTGAGGAAGGCGCGTTCGGTGAACTCGCCCGGCGCCGCCAGCCGCAGGCCGATGGCGCGCCCGGCTTCCAGGCAGCGCGCCAGCAGCAGCTGCAGCAGCACCGGCCCGCCGTGGGCCTGCAGTTCGAGCACGTCTTCGCCGGTGTACGAATGCGGACCGGGGAAGTGGATGGCGAGCCCGCGGTCGAGCACGCCGCCGTCGGTGGCGCGGAAAGGCAGCAGGGTGGCCGTGCGCGGCGCGAGCGCGTGTCCGAAGAGTGCATCCACCAGCGGCGCCAGGTCGGTGCCCGAAGCGCGCACGATGCCCACGGCCGCCCGCCCGGGGGCGGTGGCGATGGCAACGATGGGGTCCTTCAGGCGGGCCAGCGAGCCCGCGGGAGCGGCGCACATGGAAGAGTCATTGTGGCGCGCCGCTTCGGCAGATGGCGCGGGTGGAGTCGCGGGACCACCCGGCCTGGGTCCCCCGCTGCGCTCCTGAGCCGGCCGTTCAAGCCGGGTCGCCCGCATGGGATGCATCGTCGGCCGATCCTCCGGCCGACTCAACCCCCATTCGGGGGAACCGTGAACGGCGCCCGTGCGCTACTGCGCATGGTGCAGTGCGATCACTTGTTGGACACGCCCAGCCGCTTGTTGATGAACCACTGCTGCGCGATCGACAGGATGTTGTTCGTCAGCCAGTAGAGCACCAGGCCCGCGGGGAAGAAGAAGAACATCACCGAGAACGCGAGCGGCATCATCCACATCATCTTCGCCTGCACGGGGTCGGGCGGCTTGGCGCCCAGCGCCACCTGGATGAGCGAGGTCACCGTCATCAGCAGCGGCAGGATGAACAAGGGGTCCTTCGCGGACAGGTCGGTGATCCAGCCCACCCAGGGCGCGCTGCGCATCTCCACCGTGGACAGCAGCACCCAGTACAGCGCGATGAAGAATGGCATCTGCACCACGATCGGCAGGCAGCCGCCGAGCGGGTTGACCTTCTCCTCGCGGTAGATGCGCATCATCTCCTGCTGCATCTGCTGCGGGTTGTCCTTGTAGCGTTCGCGCAGTTCCATCACGCGCGGGTTCACCGCCTTCATCTTCGCCATCGACTTGTAGGCGCTGGCATTGAGCCAGTAGAAGGCGATCTTCAGCAGCACCACCAGCGCCACGATGGCCCAGCCCCAGTTGCCGATGAAGGCGTGCAGCTGCGTCAGCAGCCAGAACAGCGGCTTGGCCAGCGGCGTGAGCCAGCCGTAGTCCTTCACCAGTTCCAGGCCCGGCGCCAGCGCGGCCAGCTTGTATTCCTCCTGCGGGCCGGCGTAGAGCTGCGCTTCCTGCACGCGCGTGGCGCCCGGCGCCACCTCGCCCAGCGGCAGCACCAGCGCCGCCGAGTAGAGGTTGTCGCGCACCTTGGCGATGCGGAACTCGCGCTCGCTGCCGTTGGGCACCAGCCAGGCCGAGGTGAAGTAGTGCTGCACGATGGCAACCCAGCCGTTGTCGGCCTTCTTCTCGTATTCGGCCTCGTTCTTCTCGATCGCCTTGAACTCGATCTTCTTGTACTTCGTGGCGTCGGTGTACACCGCCGGGCCGGTGAAGGTGGAGTAGAAGGAAGAGCTGCCGGTGGCGCCGTTGCCGTCGCGCACCAGCTGCAGGTAGAGCTGGGCGTTGACCGGGGTGGTGCCTTCGTTGACGAACTCGTGCTTCACCGCCACCGCGTAGTCGCCGCGGCGGAAGGTGTAGGTCTTGATCAGCTTGCGGCCGTCGACCGGCGCCGACTCGAAGCGGATCGAGATCTCCTTCGCGCCTTCGGGCAGCGTGCGCTCGCCGGCCACCACGTTCATCGGCGTCAGGTGGTTCGGCATCGCCACGCCGGGTGTCGTGGTGACGAGGCCGGTCTGCGCCAGGTAGTCGTGGCTGGCGGTGTGGTCGAACAGCACCACGTTGGGTGCCGGTGGCACGTCGTGCCTGGCGCCGAACAGGCCCGTCAGCGGCTCGTACCAGGGGCGCTCCTGCGGGTCCTTGTGGCGCAGCAGCTCCAGGCGCTCCAGCGTGCCGCCGGTGCTGCTGAAGGTGGCCTTGACGAGGTCGGTGGTCACCGTGACCAGCTGGCCTTCGGGCACGGAGGCCGCGGGGGCGGCCGGCGCGGCGGCCGTGGCGCCGGCGGCGGCCGGCACGCCGCCGGCGGCGGCGTAAGTTGCCGGCAGCGGCCGAAGCGGCCGGGCGCGGCGGCGGCGGCGGGCTGAACATGGAACCGTGGCCACTGGCCTTGTTCCAGGCGTCCCACAACAGGAACAGCGAAGTCGCCGGAAGACGACCCACAGCAGGGTCCGGCGAAATCGGTCATGGACGGTGGGCGTCGCGCGGGGCACGAGGCGCGTGAACAGCCCTTGGGCGGTGAAATTGAACTGGCCGGGCACCGGGTCGTGACCCCCGGCACCAGGGGTGGCAGCGCAGCAGGCGCCCGCCGGCGAGCAGGCTGCCGCCGAGCGCGCCGTGGCGCGTGAGGGCGTCCAGCGCGTACTGCGAACAGGTGGGCTCGAAGCGGCAGGCGTTGCCCAGCCAGGGCTTGAGAAAGAAGCGGTAGCCGCGCACCAGCAGGAGCAGCATGCGTTGCGGCAGCCGGAGCAAGGACTTCAGGAGGGTGCTCATGACGGGACCCGCGTGGCCAGCGCCAGGCGCGCCAGCAGCGTGTCGAGTTCGGCGCGCACCGTGCGCCGCAGCGCCAGCGAAGCGGCCGAAGGGAACTGCGCCGGCGCGAAGGGCGACTTCAGCCGCACAAGCCACAGGCCCTGCGCCAGCTGGCCCGCGTGGCGGTCCAGCGCAGCGCGGATCTGGCGCTTGAGCAGGTTGCGCGTGACCGCTCGCTTCGCGTGCCGCTTGGGCACCACGCACCCCGCCCACTGGCCCTGAACGGGCACCGCTTCGGAGCCCGCTGCGGGCAAGTCATCCACAGGCTGTTGCACAACCGGTGCAGGGACTGTGGATAACTGTTGCGGCGCCGGCTGCGGCAGGCGCCGGCGCGGGCCAGAAGGCCGGCCGGACACGTGGTGAACGGCGAAGTGAGCACTCCGCGAACACGAAGGTGTCGCGAGCACTCGCTCGAAGTCCGACTTGTGCAAAAGCGCCTTCACCCGCGGCGCTGCCGATGGCGGCATGGCAGCGGTCGTGGCGATGCCGGGTTCAGACGGCCAGGCGCTTGCGGCCCTTGGCGCGGCGCGCATTGATGACGGCGCGGCCGCCGCGCGTCTTCATGCGGACCAGGAAGCCGTGCGTGCGGGCGCGACGGATCTTGGAAGGTTGGTAGGTGCGCTTCATGGCCATGGCGTGGACTCTCTTCGGGGGTGGTTCCCTTAGGCTCGGGGGCCTCTTGGGGTGGTCGGCGCTGCGGATCCTGGGCGAGGCCCCCGATCTCCCCGGCGCGCCAAGGAAAAATTCCGGAAACCCGCGATTGGACCAAAAAAGCCCTGGAGGGTCAAACACTTGCACCACAGGATGCGGCTGTCGGCGGGGATTGACCGGCGGCAGAAAACTGTGGATAACCGCGTTCCGCCGGTCAGGGGGTCCTGACGAACAAGATCTCCTGACAGCCGACCTCTGGCAACGCGGCTGCGAGCGACTCGCGGCCGAGCTGCCCGAACAACAGTTCAACACCTGGATCCGGCCCCTGCCGGCGCCGGACGTGCGCGCGCCGGCACCGAAGCCGCGGGAGACGTGGTTTCGCTGCGCGTGCCCAACCGCTTCAAGCTGGACTGGATCCGCGCGCAGTACGCCGGCCGCATCGAAAGCGTGCTGTCCGACATCGCCGGCCGCCCGGTGCGGCTGGAACTGACGCTGGCGCCGCGCGCGCCGGACCCGGCCCCGCCGGCGCGCCACAACGGCCACCACGGCCTGCAGCAGGCCGCCGCCGCGCTGCCCGGCATGGCCGTCATGGGCAACGGCCACGCCGAATCCGCGGTGGCCGAAGCGGCGCCGCCGCCGCCGCGCCACCGCCTGAACCCGGCGCTCACCTTCGACAACCTGGTGGCCGGGCGCGCCAACCAGATGGCCCGCACCGCCGCGCTGCACGTGGCCGGCGCGCCGGGCGGCATCTACAACCCGCTGTTCGTGTACGGCGGCGTCGGCCTGGGCAAGACCCACCTGGTGCACGCGGTGGGCAATTCGCTGCTGAAGGACCGCCCCGACGCGCGCGTGCTCTACCTGCATGCCGAGCAGTTCATCAGCGACGTCGTCAAGAACTACCAGCGCAAGACCTTCGACGAGCTGGACAAGTACAACCTGGACTTGCTGCTCATCGACGACGTGCAGTTCTTCGCCGGCAAGGACCGCACCCAGGAGGAGTTCTTCAACACCTTCGAGGCGCTGCTGGCCAAGAAGGCGCACATCATCATGACCAGCGACACCTACCCCAAGGGCCTGGTCGACATCGACGAGCGGCTGACCAGCCGCTTCGACGCCGGGCTCACGGTGGCGATCGAGCCGCCGGAGCTGGAGATGCGCGTGGCCATCCTCATCACCAAGGCGCGCATCGAAGGCGCCGAGATGCCCGAGGACGTGGCCTTCTTCATCGCCAAGAACGTGCGCGCCAACGTGCGCGAGCTCGAAGGCGCGCTGCGCAAGGTGCTGGCCTACAGCCGCTTCAGCCAGAAGGACATCAACATCGGCCTCGCGCGCGAGGCGCTGAAGGACCTGCTGTCGATCCAGAACCGGCAGATCAGCGTGGAGAACATCCAGAAGACGGTGGCCGACTTCTACAAGATCAAGGTCGCCGACATGTACAGCAAGAAGCGGCCCGCCAGCATCGCACGGCCGCGCCAGATCGCCATGTACCTGGCCAAGGACATGACCAAGAAGAGCCTGCCCGAGATCGGCGAACTGTTCGGCGGCCGCGACCACACCACGGTGCTGCACGCGGTGCGCAAGATCGGCGACGAGCGGCAGCGCAACGGAGAACTCAACCAGCAGCTGCACGTGCTGGAACAGACCCTCAAGGGCTAGCGAGGAGGAGAGAGAACACCCCCGGGACAAGCCTGGGGACAGTTCCGGCACAAGCCGGGTCTTGTCCACAGCGAAGGCCGCAGCGCGGTTCTTGTCCCCAAAACGGCGTCGGCCCATACCGACCCGGCCCACAGGGTTCGCCGCCGGCTAAACCCTTGCTGGAAAAGGCGAAAATACGGTTCTCCCCAGCCATCCCGGCGGCCTACTACGACTACCAGGCTTGAAAAGAGGAAAAGATGATTGTTCTGAAGGCGCCACAGGAAAAGTTGCTCGACGCCTTGCAGTCGGTGGCCGGCATCGTGGAGCGGCGGCACACGCTGCCCATCCTGGCCAACGTGCTGCTGCGCAAGAACGGCCCGCAGCTGGAGTTCACCACCAGCGACCTGGAGATCCAGGTCCGCACCAGCGCCGAGCTGGGCGGTGACGCCGGCACCTTCGCCACCACGGTGGGCGCGCGCAAGCTGATCGACATCCTGCGCGCGCTGCCGGCCGACCAGGTGGTGACGCTCTCCTCGGCCCAGAACAAGCTCACCCTGGCGGGCGGCAAGAGCCGCTTCACGCTGCAGACGCTGCCTTCAGACGACTTCCCGCTCGTCAACGAGGCGGTGGACTTCGGCCCCGCCTTCTCGGTGCCGCAGAAGACGCTGCGCGAGCTGGTGAACCAGGTGCACTTCGCGATGGCGGTGCACGACATCCGCTACTACCTGAACGGCATCCTCTTCATCGCCGAAGGCAGGACGCTCACGCTGGTGGCCACCGACGGCCACCGCCTGGCGCTGGCGCAGAGCGCGCTGGAAACCGAAGTGCCCGCCAAGCAGGAAGTCATCCTGCCGCGCAAGACCGTGCTGGAACTGCAGCGCCTGCTGTCCGACGAGGACACGCCCATCGAGATGCGCTTCGCCGCCAACCAGGCCAAGTTCCAGTTCTCGGGCATGGAGTTCGTCACCAAGCTGGTCGAAGGCAAGTTCCCCGACTACAACCGCGTGATCCCGAAGAACCACAAGAACGCCGTCACGCTGGGCCGGGCGCCGCTGCTGGCCTGCCTGCAGCGCGCCGCCATCCTGACGAGCGAGAAGTTCAAGGGCGTGCGCCTGAACATCGAACCCGGCGTGCTGCGCATCGCCAGTTCCAACGCCGAGCAGGAAGAGGCGAAGGAAGAGCTGGAAGTCGACTACAACGGCGACACCATCGAGGTCGGCTTCAACGTCACCTACCTCATCGACGTGCTGGCCAACGCCAGCCAGGAAATGGTGAAGCTGGAACTGCAGGACGGCAACGCCAGCGCCCTGTTCACGCTGCCCGACCACGCCGGCTTCAAGTACGTGGTCATGCCCATGCGGATCTGAAGGCGGCCGCCGCCGCCCCCACACCGCAGCGGGCCCGCCGGCCCGCTTTCGCGTTTCATTGGAACTGAGAGTTGATGACTGCCACCCCGCAAGACGATCCCAAGCCCGGCCCCGACACCAGCTACGGCGAGGGCAGCATCCAGATCCTGGAAGGGCTGGAAGCGGTGCGCAAGCGCCCCGGCATGTACATCGGCGACACCTCCGACGGCACCGGCCTGCACCACCTGGTGTTCGAGGTGGTGGACAACAGCATCGACGAAGCGCTGGCCGGCTTCTGCGACGACATCGTCGTCACCATCCACACCGACAACAGCATCAGCGTCATCGACAACGGCCGCGGCATCCCCACCGGCGTGAAGATGGACGACAAGCACGAGCCCAAGCGCTCCGCCGCCGAAATTGCGCTGACCGAACTGCACGCCGGCGGCAAGTTCAACCAGAACAGCTACAAGGTTTCAGGCGGACTGCACGGCGTGGGCGTGAGCTGCGTGAACGCGCTGTCCAAGTGGCTGCGCCTGACGGTGCGGCGCGAAGGCCAGGCGCACTACATCGAGTTCAAGCGCGGCGTCACGCAGGACCGCCAGATCGAGCAGCGCGACGGCTTCGACACCAGCCCGATGAAGATCACCGGCCCCACCGAAGCGCGCGGCACCGAAGTGCACTTCCTGCCTGACGACGAGATCTTCAGCCACATCGACTTCCACTACGACGTGCTGGCCAAGCGCCTGCGCGAGCTTTCGTTCCTGAACAACGGCGTCAAGATCCGCCTGGTGGACGAGCGCAACGCGAAGGAGGATAACTTCGCCTTCGCCGGCGGCGTGAAGGGCTTCGTCGAGTTCATCAACCAGGGCAAGAAGGTCCTGCACCCGAACGTGTTCCACGCCATCGGCGACAAGATGAGCGAGCAGAACACCAGCATCGGCGTCGAAGTGGCGATGCAGTGGAACGACGGCTACAACGAGAGCGTGCTCTGCTTCACCAACAACATTCCGCAGCGTGACGGCGGCACCCACCTGACCGGCCTGCGCGCGGCGATGACGCGCGTCATCAACAAGTACATCGAAGACAACGAACTCGCCAAGAAGGCGAAGGTGGAAATCGCCGGCGACGACATGCGCGAAGGCCTGGCCTGCGTGGTGAGCGTGAAGGTGCCCGAACCCAAGTTCAGCAGCCAGACCAAGGACAAGCTGGTCAGCAGCGAAGTGCGCGGCCCGGTGGAAGACATCGTGGGCAAGCTGCTCAACGACTGGCTGCTGGAGAACCCGGTCGACGCCAAGATCATCTGCGGCAAGATCGTCGACGCCGCGCGTGCGCGCGAAGCCGCGCGCAAGGCGCGCGAGATGACGCGCCGCAAGGGCGTGCTGGACGGCATGGGCCTGCCCGGCAAGCTGGCCGACTGCCAGGAGAAGGACCCCGCGCTGTGCGAGATCTACATCGTCGAAGGTGACAGTGCTGGCGGCAGCGCCAAGCAGGGCCGCGATCGCAAGTTCCAGGCGATCCTGCCGCTGCGCGGCAAGATCCTGAACGTGGAGAAGGCGCGCTACGAAAAGCTGCTTTCCAGCGACGCCATCGTCACCCTCATCACCGCCCTGGGCACCGGCATCGGCAACGACGACTTCAACGTCGAGAAGCTGCGCTACCACCGCATCATCATCATGACCGACGCCGACGTGGACGGCGCGCACATCCGCACCCTGCTGCTGACCTTCTTCTACCGCCAGATGCCGGTGCTGGTGGAGCGCGGGCACATCTACATCGCGCAGCCGCCGCTGTACAAGGTGAAGCACGGCAAGCACGAGGAATACCTGAAGGACGGCCCCGCGCTCGACGCCTTCCTGCTGAAGGTGGCGCTGGACGGCGCCGCCGTTCTGCCGAACGGTGGAACCGGGGGCACCGACACCGGCAACGCCATCACCGGCGCCACGCTGGAAGAGCTGGCGCGCAAGTACCTGCTGGCCAACAACGTGATCGAACGCCTGTCCAACTGGATGGACCTGGACGCGCTGCGCGCGCTGGCCAACGGCCTGAAGCTGGACCTGGACAGCGCTGCCGCCGCCGAAGCCAGCGCCGTGGCGCTGCAGGCCGCGCTGAAGAACACCGGCAGCGACGCCAGCGTGGAAGCGCAGTTCGACGCCCGCACCGACAAGCACCTGCTGCGCATCGGCCGCCGCCACCACGGCAACGTGAAGGCCAGCGTCATCACGCAGGACTTCGTGCACGGCGCCGACTACGCGGCGCTGAAGGAAGCCGGCGAGACCTTCAAGGACCTGCTGGGCCCCGAAGCCGTGGTGCGCCGCGGCGAAGGCGAGAAGCTGAAGGAACAGAAGGTGGACGACTTCCGCGCCGCGATGGCCTGGCTGATGGGCCAGGCCGAAGGCGCGGTGGGCCGCCAGCGCTACAAGGGGCTGGGCGAGATGAACCCCGAACAGTTGTGGGAGACCACCATGGACCCGGCGGTGCGGCGCCTGCTGCGCGTGCAGATCGAGGACGCGATCGAGGCCGATCGGGTGTTCACGATGCTGATGGGGGATGAAGTGGAACCGCGTCGGGACTTCATTGAGAGCAATGCGTTGCGGGCGGCGAATATTGACGTGTAGCGGTTGAGCGTGTAGTGCGAACGCACTACACTCAGCGCATGAAGACCGCCGTCATTCCCCAAGTCCGTGTCGAGCCGGAGTTGCGCGCTGATCTTGATGCTGTGCTCCTGCCTGGCGAGACGCTGACCGAATTTGTCGAGGCGTCGGTGCGCCGCGCCGTCGAGTTCCGTCGCGTGCAAACGGACTTCGCCGCGCGTTGCGACGCCTCGTTGGCAGCGTACGAGCGCACCGGAATCTCCATCCCGGCGGACGTCGTCTTGTCGAAGCTCGAGGCCAAGATCGCAGCACGGGTGAAGCAACTGCGCAAATGACGTTCAAGGTCGAGTTCACGCCTGAGGCCGACGCCGATCTGGATCGCTTGTTCGACTTCCTGCTGGAACGCGCCGAGACTGTCGAAGACGCCATGCGTGCCTACGAGGCCGTCGAGGTCCTTCGCACCGTGGCCAACAGCCACCTTTCGACCACCCCCTACAGCTACCGCAAGGTCGGTCAACGCCCGACATTGCGCGAACTCATCGTCCCGTTCGGCTCCACAGGCTACGTCCTTCGCTTCGACATACGCACACCGGAGTTGGTCCTCGTCATCGGCGCGCGTCACCAGCGGGAAGAGGATTTCCACTGATGGCCTGCTGAGGCTCGAACTGCTCACGTTCCATTCGAGGAGCTCTTCGCGGTGCGCTGCTTCGCCGCAGGCAGCGAACCCAACGGGACGCCGCTCTTCAGTCGATGGACCTCGTCGAGAATGCGCTGACGCGTATCCGGCGGCAGTATCGTGGTAAGGGGCGACGCCTGGCGAAGCTGCTTGGAGCGCTTCGTGAGGGAGAGTGCCCTGCGCCAGGCCCTGCGGTGCAGGATGGCAGCTGCTGCTACACCCCGCGCAACACGCTGAACTCGCGGAACAGCCGCACCGGAAGCGGTGTCTCCAGCTTCCACACGATGGTCATCGGTCGGTTGCCTTCGGCAGACTCCAGAGCCACGCGCCCGCAAGCGCGGTAGCCATCGCCCTTGCGCGGACGAACGAAAAGCTGGAACTGCCAATTGTTTGTCGAGCTCTCCAGATAGCGCCGCCCGCTGGGCGTGTCCGGACCTGCGCTGTTCTGCGTCTGCCAATGAAAGCGCTCGACACTGATCGCGTAGTCATGGTACGAGATACGGTCGTGATAGCCCTCGCTCTTGTCGAGCGTGACGAATAGCAGTTCGACTTTGCGGCTGGTCAGCGGCAGCACACCGGCCTGGAAGGGTGCGCGCCGCGCCGCAGTCAGCCAACCAACGGCCGTTAGCACCTCGCGCACGCCGTAGGTGGCGTGCAGGCACAGCATTGTGTCTTCAAGCCCAGGGACGAGTTTTGCACCCAGTGTGGTGCGCGTCTGCAGCAGGCCTGACAGCTCGACCAACTCGGCAGCGATGGGTGGGTGGCGCTCGACGCGCTCAATGAAGGCCTCCGGGCCTGCCCGCTGTTCGTGCCGGCCATCGATCTGGTAGGCAAGCATCTGCACGCCCAGTGCATCCATCGCGTCGGGCACAGACGGGTGGCCCTGCCGAGCGCCGACCGCGGCGATCACTTCCAGCCGCTTCGCGTCGTCCACGTGCAGAAGGTCAGCAAATCGTCGGCTGAAGTAGTCCTCTTCGGGCCCAGGCTCCGCGGCGATCAGGCCGGCATCGCGCTTCAGCGCCGTCCAGCCGCTGCGGCCCTGGCCGGTGCCTGCGCGGTAGACATCCTCGAGTTCCAGCGCCTGGTCGTGCAGGAAGTCGGCCAGCCGTACCGTTGCACGGCCGCGTAGTGCAGCATAGGTCTGCAACTCCGTCTTCAGGCGGCGCCAGTTCTGCGTCGTCAACGCGCGCAGGCCCTGCAGGACCTGCTCTCGCGTCTGGCGTTGGAGATGGATGTGGCAGCCTGGCGGCAGACTGCCAAAACCATTCTCGACGCCATCCGCGAGTTCGCGGCGCGACAGGCCGCTCAGGCTCGACAGAAGGCGGTCGAACCGGAACTCGGAGCGATGCTGGCCAACGAAATCGAGCACCAGGCAGCTCTCTTTGCCCGGTGCAAGGCGCAGACCGCGGCCGATCTGCTGTTGGAACAGTACCGGGCTCTGCGTGGGCCGCAGCAGCAACAGCGTGTCGACCATCGGCAGGTCGATGCCTTCGTTGTAGAGGTCGACTGTCACCAGCGCGCACAGTTCACCACGGAGCAGACGCTGCGGTGCACGACGGCGGTCTTCGGTGTTCGTCGTGCCCACCACGCAGGCGGCGGGCAGGCCGGCGCGGTTGAGCCAATCGGTCATGAATTCGGCATGGGCGAGCGACACGCAGAACACGATGGCACGTGACCGCGATGCATCGGACGCCAGGCGGCGCCATTCATTCACCACCAGCCGGGCGCGCACATCGTTGCCTGTGACCAGCTTGTCGACCGCCTCGCGCTCGCCGGGTCTATCCCACGGTACCGCCGAAAAGTCAGTGGCATCGTCGCAGGCGTAGTACTCGAACGGCGCGAGAAGCTGCAGGTCCAACGCATGCCACAGGCGCAACTCGACGGCCGGGCTGCCGTCGGGCCTGGGATCGAAGTACGGCGTGATCGGCTGCCCGTCGCTGCGCTCCGGAGTGGCAGTCAGCCCCAACAGCACCCGAGGGCGAACGGCCTTCACGAACGCATCGAAACGATCTGCGGCCAGCCGGTGGCATTCATCCACGACGACGGTGTGCCAGTGTTCGGCACCGACCGTGGCCACGAGGCCTCGGCTGGTCACGCTGTCGATGGTGGCGAAGAGGTGGTCCCAGCGTTCGGGCTGATGGCTACCGGTCAGCAGGTCACCGAAGTCGGGGTCTCGCAGCACCTCGCGATAGGTACGCAAGGCCTGCCGCAAGATTTCTTCGCGGTGCGCGACGAAGAGGAGACGGGGGCGCCCGCCTTCCCTGCGGCAAGTATTCCGATAGTCGAACGCTGCAACCACTGTCTTGCCGGTGCCGGTGGCCGCCACCACCAAGTTGCGGTGGCGACCGTGGGCGCGCTCGGTCGCCAACTGCTCAAGCATGTCCTGCTGGTAGGTCTTCGGCTGCAGATCAAAGAAGCTGATCGCGTCTGTGGACTCGCCACCAAAGGACTCGCGCCCAAGCGCAGCGGCCAGCGCTTCGCGGTGCTCGACGTTGTCTGGGTCGTATCGCTGGAACTCGCTGTCGTCCCAGAGCGTCTCGAAGTGGGCGATCGCTCGAGCAAACAGCGGTCCCTGGGCGCGCTGGGTCAGCTTGACAGTCCACTCCAACCCACCTGTCAGCGCAGCGCCCGACAAATTGGCGCTGCCCACGTATGCGGAGCCGAAGCCCGTCTTACGCTGGAACATCCACGCCTTTGCATGCAGGCGCGTTCGGCGACCGTCGAGCGACACCCGAACCTCGCAGCCCGGCAGTCGCGCAAGTTCATCGAGCGCACGCGCCTCGGTGGCGCCGGTGTAGGTAGTGGTGAGGATGCGAAGCCGTGTGGCGCCTTGGCCACGCGCGCCCGCAGCGGTGATCTGCTGCAGTACGTCTTGCAGCTTGCGGACTCCAGACACCGTGATGAAGCTGACCAGGATGTCTACCTGATCGGCAGAAGCCAACTCGCGGCGGATTTCCTGCAGCAGTGAGGGCGAGCCCTTGCCGGCAGTGAAGAGCCAGGGCACGGCCAACCCAACTTCCGGCGGCGCCGAGAACTGCTGGTCGCGCTTGATGGCTCGAAGAAAGCGCATCGGCGACGCCACCAAGTCGACAACGTCAGCAGATGGGACTTCCTCTGACGAGTCGACCCAGGGTTTGAGCCGCTCACGCAGCGCTACTAGCAGACCATTGACCAAGTCGAGTTGTCGCTTGGACTTGTCGGCGTCCTCACCCGCAACATCGTCAAGTATGGTCGCTAGCTGGCGAGTGACGACATCGGCCAGGAACTCGGTGGCGCCGCCCTTGACCGCCAACAACTGCGCGCTGCTTGAGTGAATGGTGGCCAGCGAGCCTGCAAGGCCCTCGGTGAGCAGCAGGTCATACAGGCCATCGGGCAGCGCCATTTTTTGGCTCTGGCGTCACTCAATGGGTCGCGTGCCACGGCAAGCCGGATAGCCCGTGCAGCCCCAGAACTCACCCCCGGCATTCGCCCCTCGCTTGGCGGTCCTTCGCACCATGGCCTTGGTACACAGCGGACAGTTTGTGACCTGCCCCTCGGGCTCTTTCGCCGGCACGATGGAGCCTGCAGCAGGCGCGGCTGCTGAACGAGCGGTTCTCGCCTTGGCCTGATCGAGCAGTGCTTGAAGCTTTGGACCGTCGATCAATTTCACGTTGCGGCCGCTCGCAAACTTGACTGCGTCTTCGCTGAAACGCCCCGAAGTCACCACGAAGCCGCCCGTGGCACCGCGAGCGGCCATCACGCCGTACAACTCACGCACCACGTCCACCCCAACCTTGAAGGCGCGCCATTGTTTGCACTGGACGAGAAACTTCTCGCCTCCGTTGGTGCCCGGCCTCGTGAGCACCAGATCGACACCTCCGTCAGCGCCACCACCACCGGTTTCCACAACCCGGTACCCCTGCAGGCGAAACCCCTCGCCGACGAGGATTTCAAACTCGCGCCAGCTCATGCCATGAAGGGAGTCACTCGCTTTGCCGTTCGTAACGTCGGCGAGGAGGCCTTTCCGCTCTTTGCGCCTCCACGCAGACATGCCTGCGCCTGCCAAACAGATAAGGGGCAAGAGGTACTGACCAAAGCTGGCCAAAGTCTTCCAGAAGGTCTGGGCGACCATTGCACCCATTTGACCCGGTTGCGGCGGTGCCACTACCGGTTGGGCTGCGATGGAGTGCAACAGCACATAGCTGATCAGAGCTAACAACACACCGACCCACCATGGCAGCATCGCCACCAAGTTCAGGAGATCGTCGGCCGCACTGGTTCTCTTCCTTGCCACGGGTTCCTATCTCCCTGTCTTGTCAAGTTTTGGACTCGCTTCAGGCAATGCACGCCTCGATGATAGTTACGTACCGCTCGGCGCTGAGGTGTGTCCGTGGCACATTGACGGTATGTGTAGCGTGTGGCGACAGCTGTTGTCGGACCAGCGCCAGCGGAGCTGCAAGTGCGGACAGTGCGAAAGTCTGGTTCGCCTCGTCGAGCCCGCAAGCGCCACGGGGATCGAGGCCTTTCTCGCCGAAGGTGGCAAGCCGCACATCGTGCAGCGATGTCCGGCGGTCCATGCGGCTCACGCAAGCCCGCTTCGCGGCACGGACCGGTTGACTTCCACGGCGCCCCACTGGCCCTCACCCCCCCGCCACCAAACACCGCCCCCCACGCCCCACCACCTTCCCCCGCTTCACCACCCACTGCCTCACCGGGTGAAAGCACACCGCCTCCGCCGCCGTCTCCGCCTCCACCATCAGCAGGTCGGCCACGCACCCCACCTCCAGCCCGAACCCCTTCAACCCCATCACCTGCGCACCGCCGAACGTGGCCAAGCGAAGCGCCAGTTCGATGCCGGGGTCGTCGCGAAAGCCGCTGCGGTAGGCGATGAGGTAGGCGCGCTCCAGCATGTCGCCGTTGTTCAGCGGGCTCCAGGTGTCGCGCACGCCGTCGGAGCCGGTGAACAGGCGCACGCCGCGTTCGGCCAGCAGGCGCAGCGGCGGGAACAGCGTGGGCCCCGAAGGGGCGTGGCTCATGATGGCGATGTCGTTGTCCAGCAGCAGCCTTGTCAGCTGCTCCAGCCGCGGCGGCTCCACCTGGCCCAGGCAGAACGCGTGGCTCACGGCCACCTTGCCCTTCAGGCCCAGCGCCCGGGTGCGCTCGGCGATCATCTCGAAGGTGGCCGCGCCCAGGGCGCCGGGGTCGTGCAGGTGGATGTCCAGTTCGCAGCCGTGGCGGCCGGCAATGTCGAACAGCCCGTCCAGCTGGCCCTTGGGGTCGTGGTCGATGCCCATCGGGTCCAGCCCGCCCAGCACCTCGGCGCCTTCGCGCACCGCCTGTTCCAGCAGGTCCAGCGTGCCGGGCCGCACCATCACGCCGGTCTGCGGAAAGGCCACCAGCTGCAGGTCCATCACTTCGCGGTGCGCTTCGCGCATGGCCAGCACGCCGTGGAAGTGCTTCAGGCCGATGTCGGGGCCGACGTCCACGTGCGTGCGGCAGGCCGTGGTGCCACAGGCCAGCATGTGGCGCAGGATGTGCGCGCTCTGCACTTCGGGCGAAAGGCCCAGCTGCGCCAGCACCCGGCGTTCGTTGTCGATCTTGTCCCGCAGCAGCGGGCCCGCCTGGTGCGCGTGCCAAGGCGTGCCCCACAGCGTCTTGTCCAGGTGCGCGTGGCCGTCTACCAGGCCAGGCAGCATCAGGCAGCCGGCGGCTTCGATCACCTCGGCGCCGGGCGCGGCGGGCAGGTCGGGGCCGATGGCCGCGATGACGCCTTCGCGAACGCAAGCGTCGGCCATGCCGGCATGGCCCCAGCGCCGGGCACCGCGGATCAGCAGCTCGCTCATCGAAGGTCCTTCGGCAGCGGGTGGCGTGCCACGGGTGCGGCGGCTCCTGCCGCCTGCCTCAAGACCGCCGCCGCCTCTTCCTGCAGCATGGGCCCTTCCACCATCACCGCCGGCTGCGCGCCCGCCAGCGTCTGCGCGCAGGAAACGGGCAGCAGCGGCCCGCCCAGCAGCGCCGCCATCTCGGCCTGCGGCACCGCGAAGACCACGCGCCGCACGCCGGCCCAGAACATCGCGCCCGCGCACATGGCGCAGGGTTCGCCGCTGGCGTAGACGGTGCCGCCCTGCAGCGCTTGCGGCCCCAGCGTGGCGCTGGCTTCGCGCACCAGCACCATCTCGGCGTGGGCGGTGCAGTCGTCGCCGGTCACCTGGTGGTTGTGCGCGGTCCAGAGCAGGCGGCCTTCGGGCGACAGCAGCGAGGCGCCGTAGGGCTTGTTGCCTTCGGCCAGCGCCCGGCGCGAAGCGGCGATGGCCTGGCGCATGGCTTCGTGGTCGCTTTCGGTGGGGGGCATCGCGGCGGCGTCCTTCAGATCTCGTCGATGGGCGTGCTGGCGCTGGTCTCGCGCTCGGGGCCGCCGATGGCGAAGCGGTCGCGCGTGGTCACGTAGAAGCTGGCGCCGAAGCGGCCCACCGGGTGGTAGTCCTGCAGCCGCACGCGCCAGGTGGCGGGGTCGACCAGGCCTTCGCGCGCGTGCAGCCACAGCACGCGGCCGATGAAGACATAGCGGCTTTCGGTTTCCAGCGTCTCGTGCAGCACGCATTCGAAGGCCACCGGCGCGCATTCGATGCGCGGCGGCGCCACCGCGTGCGAAGGCACCGCCGCCAGGCCGAAGCGTTCCAGTTCGCTCACCTCGGGCGGCAGGGTCTCGCCGCAGGCGTGCATCTGCGCGGCCATGGGCTCGTCGCTCAGGTGGACCACGAATTCGCGCCGCGCCAGGATGTTGGCCGCGGTGTCCTTCAGCCGGCCGTCCTTCAGCCTGTTGATCGACAGCATCAGGATCGGCGGGTCTTCGCCCAGCATGTTGAACATGGAGAACGGCGCCGCGTTGGCCACGCCACTGGGCCCCAGCGTGGTGACCAGCGCGATCGGCCGCGGCACGATGAGGCTGGCCATGAGCTTGTAGCGCTGGTAGGCGGTGAGCTGGGCGAAGTCGATGTCCATGGCGGTGCGGTTGGTTGCACGCAGCATGCCATGCCGCAGCCGGCGGCCGCTGCGCCAGAATCGCCTTCGCCCATGGACCTGCAAGCCCTGCAACGCACCCTGCGCCAGTTCGCCGCCGACCGCGGCTGGGACGAGCTGAACACGCCGAAGAACCTGTCCACCGCGCTGATGGTGGAAGCGGCGGAGCTGGCCGAGATCTTCCAGTGGATGTCACCCGAAGAGTCCTGGCGCACGCATGCCGACCCGGTGCTGCACGAAGCCGTGGGTGACGAGGTGGCCGACGTGCTGATCTACCTGCTGCAGCTGGCCGACCGCAGCCAGGTGGACCTGGCGGCGGCGGTGGCGCGCAAGCTGGAAAAGAACGCGCGGAAGTACCCGGCGCTCCCGCGGGTGCCCACCGCCAGGCCTCCGGCCAAGAAGGCCGCCGCGCCCACCGTGGACGCCATGGGAAAGAAGGCGCTTGCTGCGCTTCGCAGGATGAAGTTAAAGGCGGCGCTGCCCGGCACCGGATTGGCGCTGAAGTCGCACCTGAAGGCCATGGTCGACAAGAGCCCTGGCGTGACGACTTCGGCAGTCCTGGGCTGGCTGCAGCAGAAGGGCCACTGTCGGTTGAAGGACAACGGGTCTGTCGAGTACAGGCTCTGACCGCGCAGGGGTTCGAAGTCAGCTCGAACAGCACCACGGCCGCCCTGGTCGCACGCTGGGGGAACCGCGGCGGCAAGCAGCGCCGGCGCGAGACACCACTGTTCTCAGAACGGCTCCACTTGTAGCAAAATCAGCTACATGCCATCCATTGCCGGACAACTGCTGGGTCAGACGCGGGCCGCCGTGCTGGGCACCCTGCTCCTGCACCCTGAACGCTCGTTGCACGTGCGCGAACTGGCACGGCTCACAGGCGCCTCTGCAGGGTCACTGCACCGCGAGTTGCGCGCCCTGTCTGCTCTGGGCCTGCTGCTGCGGCAGGAAGTGGGCCACCAGGTGCACTACCGTGCCAACGAGGCGAGTCCGATCTTTGCCGAACTGGCCGGCCTGCTGCGCAAGACCTCGGGCCTGGCCGACGTGCTGCGGGAAGCGCTGCTGCCTCTGCAACGCAAGGTTCCGCTGGCATTCGTGTTCGGAAGCGTGGCCGCAGGCACCGAGCGGCCGGGCAGCGACGTGGACCTGATGGCGCTGGGCACCGTGGGCTTTGCCGACCTGGTGCGCGCGCTGGCGCCTGTGCAGGAAATTCTGCGGCGCGAGGTGAACCCGACGCTGATGAAGCCGAAGGACTTTGCGGCGAAGCTGGCCGGCGGCGACGGCTTTGCGCGCAGCGTGGTTCAGGGGCCGCGCATCTGGCTGCTGGGGAGCGAAGATGACTTTGCAGAACTTGTTGCGCATCGGCCGGCTTAAGGCCCATGCGCCGACGCCCGCCGAAGTGCAGCGCCTGCTGCAGGCGATCGACCGCAACCTGGCCGACGCCGCGGTCGCGGCGGTGAGCGACGAGACGCGCTTCGACGCCGCCTACAAGGCCGTGATGCAGTGCGCGCTGGTGGCCATGATGGCTGCCGGCTACCGCCCGGCCACCAGCGAAGCGGGCCATCACCAGACACTGATCCAGTCGCTGCCGCTGACCCTTGGCGTGGCCAACGATGTCTGGGTGGTGCTGGACGCGCTGCGCAAGCAGCGCAATGCGAACGACTACACCGGCCAGCCCGTCACACCGGCTGTCGTGGCCGAGTGTGTGGTGCAGGCGAAGGCCCTTCGCAAGAAGCTGCAGCAGCGTCTGGCCGCCGACCACCCGGACCTGCTGAAGAGTCCTGACTGAACACCGGCATCCCCGCCCAGAGGCACCGGAACTTCCGCAACGCACTTCTCACGACTTCATGAACCCTGGTGAACGCGTCGACAGTGACAACCTGGGGTCGGCGTGAACGCAGCCGTCGAAACGCTGGCGTGGGTGCTGGTGGCCGGTGCCGTATTGACAGGGCCGGTCCTCGTGGCCTTGTGGCTGCTCTCGCGGCGGCGCGGTATCGCACGCGCGCGTCGCCGTTCGCCCATCAAGGGTGAGCTGCCGCGTGCGCCGGGCCAGTCGCTCCGCGAGAAGGTCGAAGACCTGCGGCTGGACATGATGGTGGACGCCACTTCCCTGCTGGCTGCGCCCGCCATCGAGGTGGGTTCGCTCTACGTCTCGACGTTGATATCGGGTCGATTGCCCCCGCTGGCGCGCTTGCGCACGGAACGGGCAGCCTCAGCCCCCCGCCCGCTTGACCTTGTACCCGGCTTGCTGCAACCACCCCATCACCCGCTCCACATGGTCCCCCTGCACCTCCAGCACGCCGTCCTTCGCGGTGCCGCCGGCGCCGCAGGCGGCGCGCAGCTGGCGGCCGGTGTCGGCCAGGGCCTGGGCGTCCAGCGGCAGGCCGCGCACCACGGTGACGGTCTTGCCGCCGCGGCCCTGCTTCTCGCGGCTGACGCGCACGGTGCCGTCGCCTGTCGGCGGCGGCTTGGCGCTCTTGCAGGTGCAGGCCGCCAGCGGCTGCCGGCAGGTGGGGCAGGTGCGCCCGTGGTCGGTGCTGTAGACGAGGCCCATGCGTGCAAGCATGGCAGAAAAGGGCGCCTGCTCCGCCTTGCCTACACTGTGCGCTCCACCGACCGGAGACCCCTTTCATGATCAAGCTCTGCGGCTTCGCCGTTTCGAACTACTACAACAAGGTCAAGCTGGCCCTGCTGGAGAAGGGCATCCCGTTCGAGGAAGAGCTGGTGATGACCGGCTCGAAGGACGAAGCCGTGCTCTCGGCGTCGCCGCTGGGCAAGGTGCCCTTCCTGCGCACGCCGCAGGGCCCGCTGTGCGAGAGCGAAGCCATCATGGCCTACCTGGAGGCGATCCAGCCCAGCCCGCCGCTGCTGCCGGCCGACGCCTACGCCGCCGCCAAGGTGCGCGAGCTGTCGGTCTTCATCGACCTGCACCTGGAACTGGTCGCGCGCGAGCTGTACGCGCAGGCCTTCTTCGGCGGCACCGTGACCGAAGAGGTGAAGGCCAGCGTGAAGAAGCGGCTGTCGAAGAACATCCCCGCCTTCAAGCGGCTGGCGAAGTTCGCGCCCTACGTGGCCGGCGAAAGCTTCACGCAGGCCGACTGCGCGGCCTGGGTGAGCCTGCCGCTGGTTGGCATGGCCACGAAGCTGGTGCTGGGCGAAGACCTGCTGGTGGCCCAGGGCGTCGACTGGAAGGCCTACGTGGCAATGGTGGGCCAGCGCCCCGCCGCGCAGAAGGTGGCGGCCGACCGCAAGGCTGCGCAAGACCAGATCGCCCAACTCTCCAGGCGCTGATCGCGCGCCCCTTCCCGCCATGCCCCTGCCCCCGCCCGACTGCGCGCGCGAGCCTTCGCACCAGCGCTCCATCACGATCCAGGCCTACGCCCGCGAAGACGGCCTGTGGGACATCGAAGGCCACCTGGCCGACGCCTGGCCGCACCCCGTGCCCTGCGCCGGCGGCCTGCTGCCGGCCGGCCAGGCCATGCATTCGATGTGGCTGCGCTTCACGGTGGACAGCACCGCCACCATCGTGGCCGTGCAGGCCGCCACCGACGCCGGGCCCTACGGCGAAGCCTGCGGCACCATCGCACCCGACTACAGCCGGCTCGCCGGCGTGCAGGTGGGTCGCGGCTACCGCGACGCCATCCGCAAGCTGTTCGGCCGCACCGCCGGCTGCACCCACATGAACGAACTGGCCGGCGTGATGGGCAGCGCCGTGCTGCAGGCCCTGTGGGAACAGCTCACCCGCGATGCCCAGGAGAAGCCGTTCAGCATCGACGGCTGCCACGCGCTGAAGTCCGACGGTCCGCAGGTGGCGAAGTTCTTCCCGCGCTGGTACCGGCCGGGCTGATTCAGAGGTCGTCCGACCGCACCCAGCACCAGCGGCCGGGCGGCAGGCCGGGCGGCACTTCCAGCCGCCCGAAGCGGCTGCGGTGCAGCGCGTCGCAGCGGTTGCCCACCGCGGCCAGCATGCGCTTGACCTGGTGGTACTTGCCTTCGGTGAGCGTCAGGTCCAGCGTGCGTTCGCCGGTGCGCACGGCGGCGGCCGCGGCCACCGGCTGCGGTTCGTCGTCCAGCATCACGCCGCGGCACAGGGCGGCCAGCTGCTCGTCGCTGACCGGGTGGCGCGCCGTCACCTGGTACACCTTGGGCACGTGATGGCGCGGGCTGGTCAGGCGGTGGATCAGCGGGCCGTCGTCGGTGAGCAGCAGCAGGCCGGTGGTGTCCTCGTCCAGCCGGCCGATGGGCTGCACGCCGCGCTCGCGCAGCGGCGCCGGCAGCAGGCTCAGCACCGGCGGGTGGTGGCGCGGCTTGCGCGAACACTCGTAGCCGGCGGGCTTGTTCAGCAGCACCAGCGCCCGTTCGTGGAAGGGCCAGTCGGTGCCTTCGACCTGGAACACCAGGCCTTCGGTGTCGAACTCGGCGGCCGGGTCCTCGACCACCGCGCCGCCCACCCGCACCAGGCCGGCTTCGACCAGGCCGGCGCACATGCGGCGGGTGCCGAAGCCCTGGCTGAAGAGGATGCGCGCCAATTGCATGGGCCGCGACGATACTCGCGCGCAAGGAGTTCGCCGCCATGACCGCCCCCACGTTCGGCCCGCTGCGCGACCACGGCCGCTTCGGCTACCGCCCCATCACGCGCCGGCCGCACTACCGCTGGCCCAACGGTGCCGGGCTGGCGGTGTACCTGGGCTTCAACCTGGAGCACTTCGCGTTCGGCGAAGGGCTGGGCGCGAACCTGGGCCCGCCTTCGCCGCCGCCCGACGTGCTGAACCACAGCTGGCGCGAATACGGCAACCGCGTCGGCGCCTGGCGCTGCCTGGAGCTGTTCGACCGGCTGGCCCTGCCCACCGCCTGCATCGTCAACACGGCCCTGTACGACCACGCGCCCGAGCTGCCGGCCGCCTTCGCCGCGCGCGGCGACGAGATCGTCGGCCACGGCCACACCAACGCCGAACGCCAGGGCGCGCTGGACGAAGCCTCCGAACGCGCGCTGCTGGAACATTGCCGCGGCACGATCGAACGCCGCACGGGCCGCGCGCCCGCAGGCTGGCTCTCGCCCTGGATCAGCGAGAGCTTCGCCACCCCCGACCTGCTGGCCGAGACCGGCTGGCGCTACACGCTCAACTGGTGCCACGACGACCAGCCGCTGCCGCTGCGCTGCCGCGGCGGGCGCACGCTGTGGGCCGTGCCCTACCCGCAGGAGCTGAACGACATTCCCATGATCGTGGCGCGCCAGCTGGACGCGAAGGACTTCGCCGCGATGATCGTCGACCAGGCCGACGAGATGCTGCTGCAGGCACGCGCGCAGCCGCTGGTGATGGGCGTCGCGCTGCACCCTTACCTGGTGGGCCAGCCCTACCGGCTGCGCCATCTGCGGCGCGCGCTCGAACACCTGGCGCGGCTGCGCGACGCCGGGCAGCTGTGGTTCACCACGCCGGGCGCGGTGTGCGAGCACGTGGCGGCGCTGGCGGCCGCCGACCCGGCGGGCTGGAACTAGGCGACGCGGAAGCGCGCCACCGACGCGCTCAGCTGCGAAGCCTGCTGGCGCAGGCTCTCGGCGGCGGCGGCGCTCTCTTCGACGAGCGAGGCGTTCTGCTGCGTCACCTGGTCGAGCTGCTGCATCGCGTCGCCGATCTGCGCGATGCCGCGGTCCTGCTCGCTGCAGGCGGCGCTGATGCCGGCGATGAGATGGTTCACGCGTTCGACGCGGGCGACGACGTCGGTCATCGCGTGGCCGGCGTCGTCGGCCAGGGTGGCACCGGCCTGCACGCGCTCGACCGAGGCGGCGATGAGGGATCGGATCTCGCGCGACGCGTCGCCGCTGCGGTGGGCGAGGGTGCGCACCTCGCCGGCAACGACCGCGAAGCCGCGGCCCTGCTCGCCGGCGCGCGCCGCCTCCACCGCGGCGTTGAGGGCCAGGATGTTGGTCTGGAACGCGATCGAGTCGATGACCGCCAGGATCTGCGCCATGCGTTCGCTGTGCTGCGAGATCTCGCCCATGGTCTGCACGACGCGGCCGACGACACGGCTGCCTTCGGCGGCGGCCGACGCGGCGTCGCCCGCCAGCTGGGCCGCCGCGCGTGCGCTGTCGGCGGTGGCGCGCACGGTGCCGCCCACTTCCTCCATCGATGCCGCCGTCTCCTGCAGGCTGGACGCCTGCGTCTCGGTGCGGCGGCTCAGGTCGGCATTGCCGCCGGCGATCTGCGTCGAGCCGGTCGCGATCGACTCGGCGGCGCCGCGCATGCCGGTGACGATGCCGACGAGGCTCGCGTTCATGCGTGCGAGGGCGCTCATGAGCTGCGCCGCCTCGTCGCGCCCGCCGGCGTCGATCCGCGACCGCAGGTCGCCGCTGGCCACGGTCTGGGCCACCTCGACGGCGCGGCGGATGGGCTGGGTGATCGAACGCGCGACCCACCAGCCGGCGCCGGCCGCCAGCCCCAGCGCCACGAGCGCCAGCGCCGCCTGCCCGGCCAGGGCCCGCTGGCGCACCGCGTCCAGCCGCGGCAGCACCTGCCCGGCGCGCACCAGGGCGCGCTGGCTGAGCTTGTCGCTGGCCGCCTCCATCGCGTGGATCTGCGCCTTCGAGCGGCCCATCTCGCGGTTCGCGTCCTGCGTCGAGGTGATGCGGCCGGCGTTGATCTGCTCCAGCGTGGCGCCGAATCCGGCGGCATAGGCCTGCAGGCTCGCGCGCATGGCGCGCGCGGCGTCGCGGTCCTCCGGTTCCAGGTCCATCGCCTCGACCTCGGCGAGGGCGCGTTCGAGGGCGTCGTGGGCGGACGACCACTCCTTCGCGTACTGCTGGCGGGTCTCGGCTGCGGCCAGGTGGATGAAGGTGTCCTTCTCGAAGCGGCGGTGCTGCAGCACGAGCGACCGGATCGACGCCGCGCGGTGCGCCAGCTGGACGTCCTGCGTCAGCGCGTCGTGCGACAGCCCGTAGAGCTGGCCCTGGCCCCAGGCCCCGGTGAGCGCCAGCCCCACCAGCAAGGCGATCAGCAGGCCGAGCAGCAGGGCCAGCCGCTCGCCGATCTTCAGTCCATCCAGCGTTCTCATCGGGGTTCTCCGGTTCAGGGCGCAGTCGCCGTGCATGGCTATCGGCGGCCGCCGGCGGCACTTTATAGTGAACAAAATGAACATCGGTGGATGAACAAACCCTGCCGGAACCGCCATTTCGCGGGCTCGACCCCTTCAGGGTCGTGCCGCTGGCGGCGGCCGGTGGCTCAGGCATGATGAAGGCGCCTGAGCTGGCCAGAGGGGGGACTGCGCATGGCGTCGTCGCGTCAGACACCGCCGCCCAGACGCAAGGCGGTCGCACCGGCGATCGCGCCGCCCGAACTGGCCCAGGTCCAGGAGGCGATGGGCATCGTCACCTGGATCTGGCACCTCGGCGACGAGCGCGTCGAATGGTTCGGCGACATGGCGGCCCTGCTGGGGTTGCCGCGCGGCGCGTTCGGCGGCCGCTTCCCGGACTTCCTGCGCTGCATGCACCCCGACGACGTCGAGGCCTCGCGCACCCGGTTCGTCGCCTGCCTGAAGGGCCTGGTGCCCAACTACCGCGCCGAGGAGCGGGTGGTGTGGCCCGACGGCACCGTGCGCTGGCTCGAGACCCACGGACTCGCGGTCCGCGACGCGCAGGGCAGGGCGACGATGATGGCCGGCGTGGTGCGCGACGTCTCGGCGCGGCGCGAGGCGGCGCGCGATGTCGAGGCCAGCGAGACGCGCTTTCGCCGGCTGATCGAGGATGCACCGGTGGCGATCGCGATCTCGCGCGGCGACCACATGGTCTACGCCAATCCCGCCTTCGCCCGCCTGTTCGGCTTCGCGCGCGCCGAGGACGCCGTGGGCACGCCGGTGCTGGACCGTGTCGCGCCGGCGGAGCGTGCGGGATTCGAGGCGCGCAGCCGGCGCCGCGAACGCGGCGTCTCGGAAGCCAACCGCTACGAGCTGGAGGTGCTGCGGCTGGACGGCAGCGCCTTCCACTGCCTGATCTCGCTCACCCCGATCGAGCTGGCCGACGGCCCGGCGACCCTGGTGATGGTGCAGGACGTGAGCGACCGGGTGGCGGCCGAGCGCGCGTTGCGGCTGGAGCGCGACCGCGCCCGGCACTACCTGCAGATCGACGCCGCGCCGCTGGTGGCGCTGGACCGCGAAGGGTGCGTCACGCTTCT
Organism: Rubrivivax sp.; assembly: GCA_044224175.1. Classification (GTDB taxonomy): domain Bacteria; phylum Pseudomonadota; class Gammaproteobacteria; order Burkholderiales; family Burkholderiaceae_C; genus Rubrivivax. Next base: position 69,201 of record JBGAKY010000025.1, read on the forward strand.
CAACATCGCCGGCCACCGGCTGCTGGGTTATGCGGAAGGCGAACTCGACGGCCGCAACTGGTTCCAGCAGGTGCGCACGCCGGAGGACCGCGAAACCGCGCTGGCGCGCTACCGGCGCATCGTCGCCGGCCAGGCCCAGCCGCAGGCGAAGCCCGAGAACGAGGTCGTCACCCGGAGCGGCGAACGGCGCACCGTGCGCTGGCAGCGGGCGCTGCTGCGCGACGCCGACGGCACCATCCTGGGCGTGCTCAGTTCGGGCGAGGACGTGACCGAGCGGCGCCAGGCCGAACGCGCGCTGCAGGCGCTGAACGACTCGCTCGAGCAGCGCGTGGCCGAGCGCACGCAGGAGCTGGCGCAGAGCAACGAGGCGCTCGCGCTGGCGCGCGACGCCGCCGAGTCGGCCACGCGCGCGAAGGCGCAGTTCCTGGCCAACATGAGCCACGAGATCCGCACGCCGATGAACGCCATCATCGGCATGTCGGACCTCGCCCAGCGCGTGGGCGGCCTGCCGCCGAAGGCGGCCGGCTACCTGTCGCACATCCAGAAGGCGGCCGGCTCGCTGCTCACGATCATCAACGAGATCCTCGACTTCTCGAAGATCGAAGCCGGCCGGCTGGAGATCGAGCACGACGAGTTCGCGCTCCAGGACGTGCTGGACCGCGTGACCGCGCTCGTCGGCCTGGAGGCCACGAAGAAGGGGCTGGACTTCCTGCTCGACACCGCGACCGACGTGCCGCCGCTGCTCGTGGGCGACCCGCTGCGACTCGGCCAGGTGCTGCTGAACCTGTGCGGCAACGCGGTGAAGTTCACCGAACGCGGCGAGATCGTCGTCGTCACCGTGAAGGTGGCACGGCGCGACCCCGGCGAGTGCGTGCTGCGCTTCTCGGTGCGCGACACCGGCGTGGGCATCGACCCGACGCAGATCGACCGCCTGTTCCGGCCCTTCGACCAGCTCGACGCCGCGACGACGCGGCGCCACGGCGGCACCGGCCTGGGCCTGGCGATCTCGCGCCAGCTCGTCGAGCGCATGGGCGGCACCATCGGCGTGCGCAGCGAGCCGGGCAAGGGCAGCGAGTTCTTCTTCTCGCTGCCGCTGGGCCTGCCGGCGCAGGCTGCCGCACCGCTGCCGCCGCCCACGGCGGCGCCGCAGCACGTGCTGGTGGTCGACGACAGCGCGAACGCGCGCGAGATCTTCGCCGACCTGCTGGCCGGGCTGGGCCAGAGCTTCGTCTGCGTGGGCTCGGCCGACGAGGCGCTGGCCGAGCTGCGCCACGGCGCGCGCGCCGGCCGGCGCTTCGACCTCGTGCTGGTGGACTGGAAGATGCCGGGCACCGACGGCTTCGAACTCGGGCGCGCCCTGCGTGCCGAGGACCTGCGGCCGCCGCCCCGGCTGGTGCTCGTCACCGCCTACGGCGCCGACGCGGTGGCGTCGCGCGCGCGCCAGGAAGGCTTCGAAGCCACGCTGGCCAAGCCGGTGGGCACGCTGGCGCTGGCCGACCTGCTGGCGGCCTCCGGCGCCGGCGCGGCGCCCGCGGCGCCGGAGCGCAGCCGCGCGCCGGCCGCGCTGCGCGGGCTGCGCATCCTGCTGGTCGAGGACAACGAGCTGAACCGCTTCGTCGCCGGCGACCTGCTGGGCGAGGTGGCCGGCGCCGAAATCGATCACGCCGGCGACGGCCACGAGGCGCTGCGCCGGCTGTCGCAGGCGCGCTACGACGTCGTCCTGATGGACCTGCAGATGCCGGGCATGGACGGCTACGAAACCACGACCCGCCTGCGCGCCGACCCCGCCCACGCCGGGCTGCCGGTGATCGCGATGACGGCCTTCGCGATGGAAGAGGACCGGCAGCGCTGCCTGGCCCTGGGCATGACCGACTTCGTCTCCAAGCCGTTCAATCCGGCCGACCTGTTCGCCGCCATCGCGCGCGCGGTGCGCAGCCCGCGCGGGCCGACCGATGCCGCCCTCCCGGACCCGGCCGCGCCGCAGGCGCCCGTTTCCCGGGACCTGGGGCTGCAGCGCTGCCTGGGGCGCGAGGAGCTGCTGGACCGCATCACCGCGCGCTTCGTCGAGAACCGCGCTGAAGCGGCGCAGCAGGCGCGCGCGGCGCTGGCGCAGGGGCGCCTGGACGAGCTGCTGCACATCGCGCACACGACGGTGTCCAGTGCCGGCACGATCGGCGCCGAGCCGCTCTCCGCGGCGGCGCTGGCGCTGCAGCGGGCGCTGCTGGCCGGGCGGCGCGAGGCGTTGCCGGCGCTCGTCGACGAGTTCGAGCTTCGTCTGGGCGCGGTGCTGGCCGCGCTGCGCCCGCTGCCGCCCGGCGCTGCCGAAGGCAGCGCATAGACTCGGCACGTGCCGCCCGCCGAGAAGCCCGCCAGCCCGCGTTCCTATTCCACCGCCGAGCTGGCGGACCGCCTGGGGGTGTCGATTCCGACCATCCAGCGCTGGGTCGACGCGGGTCGCCTGAGCGCCTGGAAGACGCCGGGCGGCCACCGGCGCATCGAAGCCGCGAGCGCGGAACGCCTGCTCGCGGCCGGCCACCAGGTGCGGCCCGAACGGCCGCCGCCGGTGCCGGTGGCGATCGTCGTCGACGACAACCCCGACGACCGCGAACTGCTGGTCGCGATCGTGCAGTCCGCGCTGCCCGCCGCCTCGGTGCTGGCCTTCGACAGCGCCGTGCAGGCGCTGGTGGCGATCGGCCGCCGGCCGCCCGACCTGCTGATCACCGACATCGCGATGCCGCACATGGACGGCCTCGAGATGCTGCGCCAGCTGGCCGCGCTGTCGGCCGACGGGCCGCGCCTGATCGTGGTGGTGTCGGCCGACTGCGACGCCGCGGGCCGGCCGCGCCGTGCCTTGCCGGCGGGCGTGTTCTTCGCCCCCAAGCCGATCGATTCGGCGCGCCTGGTGAAGCACCTGCGGCGCGTCATGACGGGCCGGGACCAGCGCCCGCCGCGGGCCTGAAGACGCGCCGCGTCAGGGCGCTTCGAGGGCGAGCGGAACCGGCTTCTCGGCCAGCCGCGGCAGCGCCACGTGCACCGTTGTGCCTTCGCCCGGCGTGCTGGCCAGCGAGAGGCGGCCGCCCAGCAGCTCGACGATCTCCTTGACGATCGCCATGCCCAGGCCGGTGCCGGGGATGCTGCCCGAGGTGTCGGCGCGGTAGAAGCGTTCGCACACGCGGCGCAGCTGCTCGGGCGTCATGCCCATGCCGTGGTCGCGGATCGACAGCGTCGCCGTCGGCGAACCGCCTTCGGACGGGGCGCACTGCAGCGTCACCCAGACCTCGCCGCCTGCGGGCGAATACTTGTAGGCGTTGGACAGCACGTTGCGCAGCGCCTGCAGCAGCTTGCCGCGGTCCACCGACACCCACACCGGCGACGCCGGCAGCCGCAGCACCGGGGCGGCGCGGCCTTCGGGCACGGTGAAGTCGTGCGTGCACTCGCGCACCAGCGACGCCAGCTCGGTGCGTTCGAACTCGAAGTCCTTGCCGCGCCGCGCCTCGATGCGCGCCAGGTCCAGCAGCTCGTTGATGATGGTGATCATCAGCCCGGTCTGGCGGTGCACCGTCTCCATCGCGTCGCGCTGGCGCTCCGGGCTCATCTTGCGGTGCAGCAGCAGTTCGACGAAGCCGTAGATGCTGGCGATGGGCGTGCGCAGCTCGTGCGCGGCGGTCGACAGGAACTCGCTTTTCATCTGGTCGACTTCGGTCTCGTGCGTGACGTCGCGCACGTGCAGCAGCTGCGAGACGGCGGCGCCGTCGCCGGTGCGCAGCGCCACCTGCAGCACGCGCCGGCGCGGCCGCTCCAGGTCGACCAGCAGGCGCGCGCCCGCGGCGCCGTCGGTGCCCGGGCGCAGCGCCGCGAAAGAAGGCAGCTGCTCGGGGCGCAGGCGGCCGAAGCCGCGCCAGAGCGCGAGGAAGTCGTCTTCGCCCAGGCCGCGCAGGTCGCGTTCGGCCAGGCCGGTGAGCTGCGCGAAGGCCGGGCTCACGTAATGCACGCGGCGGCGGCCGTCGAAGGAGACGAAGCCGTCGGGGCTGAGCGCGAAGATGGCGTCCAGCTGTGCGCCGCGTTCCTGCAAGGTGAGCGTGAGTTGCGCGATCAGGCGCGAGATGGCCTCGATGTCGTCGCCTCCGGCGCTGGGCCCGGCGGCCTGCGGCATCAGCCCTTCCAGCACGCCGCGCAGCGCGGTGAGCGCGGCTTCGCGCGCGTCGGCGGCGCGTTTCAGGGTCTGGAAGGTGCGCTGCAGCTCGATCGGCGCGTCGGTGGCGTCGGGCAGGGTGGAGGGGCCGGCGTCGCCGCGCGGGCGGTCGAAGCTCTGCAGCCGGTCCAGGTCGCCCAGCCAGCGTTTCAGCGGCAGGTGGATGCCCACCAGGCCGCCGGCCAGCGCCAGCAGCCCCAGCAGCAGCGCGAAGCGCGCCTGCTGCCACAGCCCGCCGGCGATGCGGTCGGCCGCGAAGCTGAAGCGCAGCACGCCGTAGTCGCGCCCGCCGGCGGCGATGGTCTGGTTGGTGTCGTACAGCCGGGTGGCGATGAGGTCCGACAGCCAGCGCGGCGGTGCGGCGGCGGCATGCTCCCCGGCCTTCACGACGAGGCGGCCGCCGCGGGTGTCGATGAAGACCGCGCTGGCGAAGTCCGAGCCGCGGATGGCGCGTTCCAGCATGCGCTGGATGGTGTCGTAGTCGCCGATCACGGCGCTGTCGGTGACGGCCGGCGCGATGACGGCCATCAGCCCTTCGGCGCGCTGCTGAGCGTTCTCGACCTCGATCGTGAACTGGTGGCGGTAGAACAGCGCCAGCCCGATGACGACGAAGCCCACCAGCGCCGCGGTGTAGAGCGCGAACACGCGCCCCATCAGCGAGCGCGGCCCCGGGAGGCGCGGCAGCATGGGCATCAGCGCAGCTGGGTGGGGGCGGTGCGGTAGAAGTCGCGGTAGGCCGCGTACTCGCTGCCGTCGGAAGCGATGAAGCGCGGGTCGCCGGTCAGGCCGGCGGTCCTGGCGGCGGCTTCCAGCACCTCGCGCCCCTTGGGGTCGCCGTGCATGCCCAGGAAGGCGCGCTCCACCGCCTTGGCGTCGGCTTCGGGCACCTTGGCAGAACGCATCAGCGCCAGGTCGTGCAGCGGCGCCGAGGACCACAGCACGCGGAAGCGCCTGCCTTCGCGCTGCGTGTAGCCTTCCACCAGTTGCGAATTGGCGCCCGCGGCTGCGGCGCGGCCGCTGAACAGCTGCACGAAGGCGCCGTCCATGTTGCCGGCGAAGACCGGCCGCACGTCGATCTTTTGCGTCAGCAGCTGGGCGTAGGTGAACTTGTAGGCCACCGTGGCTTCCGGTCCCGGAAAGGCCACTTCCTTGCCGGCCAGCTGCGCCAGGTCGGTGATGGGCGAATCGGCCGGCACCACGATCTGGCCGTGCACCGGCGGCGTGAGGCGGCGGCCGAAGACCTTCCAGCCCAGGGCTTCGCGTTCGGGGCTGAACAGGTGGTTGGTGAAGACGAAGTCCACCTCCTGCGCCAGCACGTAGGCGGTGGTGTCGGCCGAGGTGCGGCCGATCTTCAGCTTGAGCTGGACGCCGCTCCTTTCCGAGACGTAGTCCATGATCGGGTTCCAGTAGGCGGCGGTGACCTGGATGCCGTACTGGTTCACGGGCGAGAAGTGGTAGCTGGCCGCGGCACGCGCCGGCCAGGCCGCTAGGCTGCCCAGGGCGGCGGCCAGCAGGGCACGCCTTTCGGGTGAGGTGATCATGGGTGACGCTTTCCGGGCAGGGCGATGCCGACACGGCACTCGGTCCCTCCGGTACATATCGGCCCGCCCGGCGCCGGCTTGAGCGGCGGCACGGCGCTAGCATCCAGCCATGCCCCGCTACCTGGACCTGAAGCGCTGGCCGCGACGCGCGGCCTTCGAGTACTTCCGCACGTTCGACAAGCCCTACTTCAGTGTCTGCACGCGGGTGGACGTCGCGCCCCTGAAGGCGGCGCTCGACCGTTCGAGGGCCGGCGGGCTGGGCCTGGCGTGCTACCACGCGTCGCTGCTGCTGGCCCACGAGATCGAAGCCTTCCGCTACCGGCTGGAACAGGGCCGCGTGCGCGTGCTCGACCGCGTGGACGGCGCCACCACCGTGCTGCGCGAGGACGAAAGCTTCGGCTTCGCCTACCTGGACTACGACCCCGACTTCGAGACCTTCTGCGCCAAGGCCGGCGCGGCCATCACCGCCGCGCGCGACAGCGGCGCCGGCTTCGAACCGCGGCGCGACGAACAGGCGCTGCTGCACTTCACCACCCTGCCCTGGGTGCACTTCACCAGCTTCTCGCACGCCCGCAACTGGGGGCGCGAAGACGCGGTGCCCAAGATCTCGTTCGGCCGTGCCGATGCCGAAGGCGCGAAGCTGATGATGCCGCTCTCGGTGGAGGTGCACCACGCGCTGATGGACGGCCTGCACCTGGGCCGCTTCGTGCAGCGCTTCGAGGAACTGCTGCAGGACCCCGAAGCCTGGCTGGCGGCGCGCGGGATGGAAGCGCCCTAGACTGCGGCCCACAAGAACCAGATCCGGAGACAGACCATGACCCGCCTCCTGCTGGCGGCGGCGCTCGCCGCTGCCTTGTTGCCGCCGGGGGCCCAGGCGCGCGTGACGCGCATCGTCGTCGACGAGACGCTGCCGCTGCCCGCCGGCCCCGGCCCCGCCTACGAGCAGGTGGCCGGCCGTGCCTTCGGCGAGCTGGACCCGGCCCTGCCGGGCAACGCCATCATCCAGGACATCGGCCTGGCGAAGAGCGCCGACGGCAAGGTGCGCTACGTGGCCACCTTCGTGATCACCAAGCCGGTCGACCTGAAGGCCGCCAGCGGCCTGATGTGGCACGACGTGCCCAACCGCGGCCGCAATTTCCCGATGGCGGCGCCCGAGCGCGCCGCCGGCGACGTGCTGCTGTCCAGCGCCTGGCAGGGCGACAACGCCGGCGCCACCAGGGTGCGCGACAAGGCCAGTGCCGCCGGCATGCAGTGGCTGCACCTGCCGGTGGCGCAGGGCGCGGGCGGCGAGCGCATCACCGGCCAGGTGTTCGGCCGCATCGTCAACCGCAGCGGCCCGGCTTCGCAGCCGCTGATGGTGCAGACCAACCCGGTGCCCTACAGGCCGGCGAGCCTGGACACGACGAAGGCGCGCCTGGTCTCGCGGGCGGCCGAGAAGCAGGACGGCACGGTGGTCGACGAACGCGAGATCCCGGCCACCGACTGGGCCTGGGCGCGCTGCACCGCCGAGAACCCTTTCCCCGGCACGCCCGACCCCACGCAGGTGTGCGTGAAGGGCGGCTTCGACGCGAAGCGCCTGTACCAGGTGGTCTACGCCGCGATCGACCCTTACGTGCTGGGCATCGGCTTCGCCGCCTGGCGCGACGTGGGCCAGTTCTTCAAGACAGCCAAGGCCGACGACGCCGGCGTGGCCAACCCGGTGGCCGGCGCGGTCGCGCACAGCATCGGGCGCGGCATCTCGCAGAGCGGCAACTTCCTGCGCGGCTGGCTGCACCTGGGCTTCAACCGCGGCGAGAACGGCTCCATGGTGCACGACGGGCTGTGGCCCATCATCGCCGGCCGCCGCATCGCGCTGAACTTCCGCTGGGCCCAGCCCGACGGCGTGCTGGAGCTCTACCAGGCCGGCAGTGAAGGCCCGCAGTGGTGGGGCGACGCGCCCGACCCCGTGCGCGGCGGCCGCGCCACCGGCATCCTGGAACGCTGCCGCAGCACCGCCACCTGCCCGAAGGTGATCGAACACTTCGGCTCGGCCGAGGTGTGGGCGCTCAAGCTCACGCCCGAGTGGGTGGGCACCGACGGCCGTGCCGACCTGCCGCTGCCCGACAACGTGCGCCGCTACTACATCGCCAGCAGCAATCACGGTGGCTACATCGTGCCGACGCCGAACACCATGTTCAACGCGAGCCTTGCGGGGCAAACGCTGCCGCCGCCGAATTGCCCCGGCAACAACTTCGGCACTGCGGTACTCGCGCCCAACGTGATGCCGCACATTCACACCGTCAACGCACTGCGGCAGCACTTCCGCAACTGGGTGATGCAGGGAATCGCGCCGCCACCCAGCGTGTGGCCGCGCCTGAGCAAGGGTGAGCTGGTGGATTCGAACAAGGCTGCGATGGGCTTCCCGACGATCCCCGGCATTCCGCCGTCGATTCCGGACAACTTCATCATGCCCACCTTCGACTACGACTGGGGGCCGGACTTCAATGCCAACGATGGCTCGGGTGTGCCCACCAAACTGCCGCCACCGATCAGGCAGGTGATCAACATGAAGGTGCCGCGCGTCAATGCTGACGGCAACGAAGTGGGCGGCGTGCCGGTCGTGCTGCACGACGCACCGCTCGGCACTTATCTCGGCTGGAACATCACGGCGGGCGGCGCCCGGCCCTTCCATCAAGGCCAGATCTGCA
>JBGAKY010000026.1:0-74570 GCA_044224175.1 Rubrivivax sp.
GCTGGACGTGCAGGCGCTGCTGGCGCCTTCGGTGCGCTTCCACGTGGCCCGCATGGGCGCGCGTGCGGTCGGCACCGGGGCGGTGCGCCTGATGGCCGGCGAGCCCGACACCGGCGGCGAACGCTACGGCGAGATCAAGCGCATGTACGTCGACCCGGCGGAGCGCGGCCAGCGCATCGGCGAACGCCTGCTCGGCGAACTGGAACAGTGCCTGGCCGAAGAAGGCGTGCGCCTGGCGCTGCTGGAGACCGGGCGCGACCAGGCCGAGGCGGTGCGCCTGTACCAGCGCTGCGGCTACCGGCCGCGCGCCGCCTTCGGCGGCTACCCCGACAACGGCCTGTCGCTCTTCATGGCCAAGCGCCTATGAACCTGACCGACGACGACTTCACCCTGTTCGGGCTGCCGCAGCGCTTCGCGCTCGATCGTGCCGAACTGGACCACCGCTGGCGCCAGCTGCAGGCCGAGGTGCATCCCGACCGCTTCGCCGCCCAGGGTGGCGCCGCCCAGCGCGTGGCCATGCAGTGGGCGGTGCGCGTGAACGAGGCCTACCAGCGCCTGAAGGAGCCGCTCGCGCGTGGCGCCTACCTGTGCGAACTTCGCGGCGCCGCGATCGACGCCGAGCGCAACACCGCGATGCCGCCCGCCTTCCTGATGCAGCAGATGCAGTGGCGCGAGGCGCTGGACGAGGCCGACGGCCTGGCCGCGGTGGAGAAGATCGACGACGACGTCGCCGCCGCCGAACGCCGCCTGCTGGCCGACCTGCAGCGCCTGCTGGACGACGCCGCCGACCCCGCCGCCGCCGCTGCCGAGGTGCGCGCGCTGATGTTCGTGCGCCGTTTCCGCGAAGACATCGGCCGCCGGCTCGAAAGCCTGGAAGCCCGCTGACGACACCACCATGGCCCTGCTGCAGATCTCCGAACCCGGCCAGTCGCCCGACCCGCACCAGCGGCGCGTGGCGGTGGGCATCGACCTGGGTACCACGCATTCGCTGGTGGCCGCGGTGCGCCACGGCGTCGTCGAATGCCTGCCCGACGCCGAAGGCCGCGTGCTGCTGCCTTCGGCGGTGCGCTACCTGGAAGCCGGCCGCCGCGAAGTGGGCCACGAGGCCCTGGCGCGCCAGGCCGACGACCCCGAGAACACCGTCGTCTCGGTGAAGCGCTTCATGGGCCGCGGCCTGGCCGACGTGGCGAACGCGGGCAAGCTGCCGTACCGCATCGTCGACCGCCCCGGCATGCTGGCGCTGGCCACGCGCGACGGCGAGAAGTCGCCAGTGGAGGTGTCGGCCGAGATCCTGGCCCGGCTGCGCCAGCGCGCGGAGGACAGCTTCGACGCCGACCTTTTCGGCGCCGTGATCACGGTGCCGGCCTACTTCGACGAAGCCCAGCGACAGGCCACCAAGGACGCGGCGCAGCTGGCCGGCCTGAACGTGCTGCGCCTGATCAGCGAGCCCACCGCCGCAGCGGTGGCTTACGGGCTGGACAACAGTTCCGAAGGGCTCTACGCGGTCTACGACCTGGGCGGCGGCACCTTCGACATTTCGCTGCTGCGCCTGCAGCGCGGCGTGTTCGAGGTGGTGGCCACCGGCGGCGACGCCGCGCTGGGCGGCGACGACATCGACCGTGCGCTCGCCGACTGGGCTCTCTCGGAAAGCGGCGTCGCCGCGGTCACGCCGCAGGACAAGCGCAGCGCGCTCGTCGCCGCGCGCCGCACCAAGGAAGCACTGTCGTCGGCCGACGCGGCCGAATGGCGCTGCGCCATCGGCGGCCGCGAAGGGGCGCTGAGCGTCACGCGTTCGCAGCTGGAGGCGCTGGCACGCCCCCTGATCGACCGCACGCTGTCGTCGGTCCGCAAGGTGCTGCGCGACGCCCGCGTCACCCGTGAAGACGTGCAGGGCGTCGTCATGGTGGGCGGCAGCACGCGCATGCCGCTGGTGCGCACCGCAGTGGGCGAACTCTTCGGCCGCGAGGTGCTCACCAACGTGAACCCCGACGAGGTGGTCGCCATCGGTGCCGCGGTGCAGGCCAACGCCTTGGCCGGCAACGCGAAGGACGGCGAACTGCTGCTGCTGGACGTGATCGCGCTCTCGCTCGGCCTGGAGACCATGGGCGGGCTGGTCGAGCGCGTGATCGAACGCAACACCACCATCCCGGTGGCCAAGGCGCAGGACTTCACCACCTTCAAGGACGGCCAGACCGCGATGGCCATCCACGTGGTGCAGGGCGAACGCGAACTGGTCAGCGAATGCCGTTCGCTGGCGCGCTTCGAACTGCGCGGCATCCCGCCGATGGTGGCGGGCGCGGCGCGCATACGCGTCACCTTCCAGGTCGACGCCGACGGCCTGCTCAACGTGTCGGCGCGCGAACAGGGTTCGGGCGTCGAGGCCGCCATCACCGTGAAGCCCAGCTACGGCCTGAGCGACGACCAGATCGCGACCATGCTGCGCGAAGGCTTCGCCCACGCCGAGGAAGACATGCACGGCCGCCGCCTGCGCGAAGCGCGCGTCGAAGCCGAACGCCTGGCGCTGGCCACGCGCTCGGCACTGGCCGCCGACGGCCACCTGCTCGACGACGACGACCGCGCCAAGGTGGAAGCCCTGGCCGCCGCCGCCGAGATGGCCGCGCGCGGCACCGACGCCGAGGCGGTGGAAGCCGCCACCAAGGCGCTCACCGTCGGCACCGAGGCCTTCGCGGCCGCCCGCATGAACCACGGCATCCGCCAGGCCCTGGCCGGGCGCCGGGTCGAGGAAGTCTGATGCCCGTCATCCACATCCTGCCGCACGCCGAGTACTGCCCGCAGGGCGACACGGTGGAGGCCCCCGCCGGCACCAGCATCTGCGAAGCGCTGCTGGAAAGCGGCATCGCGATCGAACACGCCTGCGAGATGAGCTGCGCCTGCACCACCTGCCACGTGGTGGTGAAGGAAGGCTTCGCGTCGCTGGGCGAGATGGACGAAGCCGAGGAAGACCTGCTCGACCGCGCCTGGGGCCTGACGCCCACCTCGCGCCTGAGCTGCCAGGCCATCCTGTCGGACCAGGATGTGACGATCGAGATCCCGAAGTACTCGATCAACCACGCCAAGGAACAACACTGATCGCTCCGGCCCGGGCGCGCTGACGTTCGCTGGCACAGCGCAACGAAACTTCACCCCGCGCCGACGTGCGCGACGAGCGCGCTGCCTAGGATCGTCGGCATGGCGATCGGCCTGCCCCTGCTGCACGAAGGCCTGCGACTCGACGCCGCCGGGCGTGCCGCGCTCACGCAGGCGGCCGGCCGCGAGCACCGCTACCTGCTGCTGCTGAGCCACATGCGCAGCTACTCCAGCGTGCTGGCACATCTGCTGGGCAGCGCGCCGGCGATCGAAGGCTACGGCGAGAGCCAGCTGCGCTACCGCTGGCGGCTGGACCTGTGGCGCCTGGCGCGCACGATCCAGCGTTCGACCGGGGAACCGCTGTCCGGCCCCTGGCTGCTCGACAAGGTGCTGCACAACCGGGTGAAGCCGCTGGACCGGCTGGTGGAGCCCGAGCGCGTGCGTGCGCTGATCTTCCTGCGGCGCCCCGAACGCGCGCTGCAGAGCCTGATGGCGCTGGCCGCCAGCAAGGGTCCGGGCGAGGCCTACAACGACGCGCAGGCCTGCTGCGACTACTACGTCTCGCGCCTGCACCGCCTGCGCGAAGACGGCCGCAGGCTGGGCCGGCGCGCGCTCTATTTCGACGCCGAAGCGGTGGTGCAGCGACCGCAGGCACTGCTCGACGCCATAGGTCACTGGCTCGGCGTCGCGCTGCCTTCGGCGCTGGACTATCGAGTGCGGCGGCGCTCGGGTGACGATGGCTTCGGCGACTTCTCGGCCAACATCCGCGCCGGCCATGTGCTGGGCGAGGAGCGCAGCACCATCGAGCGGCCGCGGCCGCTGCCTGCGGCGGTCCTTTCCGAAGCCGAAGCGGCCTGGCTGCGCTGCCGTGGGGCGCTGCTGCACCATTGCGACACCGTGCCTGCCGGGCTTGCGCACCGAAACGAGGCCGTGCCGGGAGAAAAAAACCTCCCCGTCGTGTGACGGGGAGGTCGGACGAAAGGGCCTCTTGCCCTGCTGAGGAGATAGACAGACACCGGACGAAGGTGTCGATCACTCCTTCGCAAGCGGCGTGCCAGAGTGACAGGGCGGGTTCAGGCGGTCGCCGTGGCCGGATGCTCGCGCACCAGCACCCGAATCGCCGGCAGGCAGGACCCGCACTGGGTGCCGCAGCGCAGCGCCGACTGCAGCGCGGCGAGCCGGTGCTCCGGCGTCCCTTCGGTCCGGCCCAGCAGTTCGACCATGCTGTCCTCCGCCACGTTGAGACAGCTGCAGACCTGGCGCCGTGCCGGTGCCGGACGGCCCGGCGGCGAACGGCTGGCGGCCAGCATCTGGCGGCCCAGCGGCGCGGCATGGCCTCGCTGCTGCAGCATCGGCAGCATCCAGTCCGCGGCGGCGGTGTTGCCGGCCAGCAGGAACGCTTGCAAGGTGCCGTCGTCGCCGAGCCGGACCGCCCGTCGCTGGCCGTTGCGCCGGTCCTCGTAGTGCAGCACCGAACGCAGGTCCAGCCCGAGCAGGTGTTCGATCCCGGTCAGCTGCGCATCGTCCACCGGCGTCGCGGCGGCGGCCCGGAACAGCACCCCCAGCGGGCCGTCGGGCTCGCGCCCGATGGGCACGCAGCTGGCGAACTCGAAGCGGTCGAACAGGGCCCGCAGCGCCTCGCGCCGCACCAGCACCTGGCCGGCGTCGAGCCATGCCGCGCCCACCAGCTGCCAGGACAGGGCGGCGGACTCGACGCGGATCGCGGCATGCTTGAGCTCGGGCTGGTTCGACTGCGGGCAGCGCGCGCCGGTGGTGAGCAGGTTGACACCGCCGCGCAGGTATTCGGGGCCCCAGTGCATGGCGATGAAAGCCTGCGCCGGGGCCACGGCCTCGCTGGGCTGCACCGGCAGCACCAGCCCGGCGCGGCGCGAACGCGCGCGCACCAGGTCGCCGGCGCGCCAGCCCCGCCGCTCCAGCTCCTGCGGGTGCATCTCCAGCGCCGGCTCGGGCGAGTGGGTGAACAGCCGGCCCAGCGTGCCGGTGCGGCTCATCGTGTGCCACTGGTCGCGCAGGCGGCCGGTGTTCAGCGACACCGGATAACGCGCATCGCGCGGTTCGGCCACCGCGCGCCAGGGCGGGGCCAGGAAGCGCGCGCGGCCGTCGGCGGTGGCAAAGCGACCGTCTTCGTACAGGCGTGCGCGGCCTTCGGTCTGGCCCTGCGGGCAGGGCCACTGGCGCGGTGCCTGCTCCAGCAGGCGGTAGTCGAGGCCGGTGATGTCGAGGTCGCGGCCGCGCGTGCTTTCGCGGTGCTCGCACCACACCGCCTCGGCGCTCTCGTAGCCGAACATCGAGCGGCCGCCGCGCCGCCGCGCCGGCGGCCGGCGCTGTTCGATGCGGCGCGCCACGTCGACCGCGATGCGCCAGTCGGCGCGTGCCTCGCCGGGCGGCGCCACCGCCGGCAGCACGCGCGAGATGCGGCGTTCGCTGTTGGTGACGCTGCCGTCCTTCTCGCCCCAGGCGGCGGCCGGCAGCACGATGTCGGCGTGGCGCAGCGTCGCGACGCCGGCATAGGCGTCCTGCACGATGACGAGTTCGGCACGCTCCAGCGCGCGCTGCACCATGCGCTGGTCGGGCATCGACGCGGCCGGGTTGGTGCTGGCGATCCAGAGCGCGCGCACTTCGCCGTCGGCGGCGGCCTGGAAAAGCTCCACCGCGGTGCGGCCGGGTTTCGAAGGCACCTCGGCCACGTCCCACAAGGCCGCCACTTCCTCGCGGTGCGCGGGATTGGCGAGGTCGCGGTGCGCCGACAGCAGGTTGGCCAGCCCGCCGACCTCGCGGCCGCCCATCGCGTTGGGCTGGCCGGTCAGCGACAGCGGGCCGGCGCCGGGCCTGCCGATCTGGCCGCTGGCCAGGTGCAGGTTGATCAGGCAGCTGTTCTTGTCGGTGCCGCTGGCACTCTGGTTCAGGCCCTGGCAGTACAGCGACAGCGTGGGCTGGCGCAGGCCGCCCTCGTCGACATTGGCGAACCAGCGCGCCGCCTGCACGATGGCGTCGGCCTGCAGGCCGCAGATGCGCGCCGCGTGTTCGGGCGTGTAGTCGCGCAGGCGTTGCCGAAGTTCGGGCCAGCCCGTGGTGTGGGCCTCGATGTAGGCCTCGTCGACCAGGCCTTCCCACACCATCACGTGCAGCATGGCGTGGAAGAGTGCGACGTCGGTGCCGGGCAGCAGCGGCAGGTGCAGGTCGGCGACGGCAGCCGTCTCGGTGCGCCGCGGGTCGGCGACGACGAGCTTCAGCGCCGGGTTCGCGGCGCGTGCGTCTTCCAGCCGGCGGAACAGCACCGGGTGCGCCCAGGCGGCATTGCTGCCGGCGATGAAGATGGTCGCCGCGTGATCCAGGTCCTCGTAGCAGGCGGGCACCGAGTCGGCGCCCAGGCTGGCCTTGTAGCCGGCGACCGCGCTGCTCATGCACAGGCGCGAGTTGGTGTCGACGTTGTTGGTGCCCAGCAGCCCTTTGGCCAGCTTGTTGAAGACGTAGTAGTCCTCGGTCAGCAACTGGCCGGAGATGTACAGCCCCACCGCGTCCGGCCCATGCTGTCCGGCCACCCGCACCAGGCCTTCGGCCACCGTGTCCAGGGCCTCGTCCCACGACACCGGCGCGAGCGCCTGGTCGCGGCGTTCGCGCCGCAACGGGCGCAGCAGGCGCGTCTGCATCTGCACCGGCGCGGCGGCGGTCAGGTGCAGCGTGCTGCCCTTGGTGCACAGGCGGCCCGCGTTCGCCGGGTGCGCGGGGTCGCCGCGCACGCCGGTGATGCGGTCGCCATCGCTTTCGATGATGACGCCGCAGCCGACCCCGCAGTACGGGCAGGTGGAGCGGGTCTCTCGCATCGCCGGCTTCAGGCGGTGGCGCCCTGGCGCAGGCAGGGGCCGGCCTGCGGTGCCGGCAGGTCCAGGCCCTTGGTGGCCAGCTCGGCGGCGTCGAGGAAGACCTCGCCGCCTTCCACCTTGCAGGCGAAGGCGGGCGTGCTGCCCACGTCGGGCGCTGCGGCGCAGCCGTCGGCCAGGCCGATGGTCCAGTTGTGCAGCGGACAGGCGACGCTGGCACCGAAGACGATGCCCTGCGACAGCGGCCCGCCGCGGTGCGGGCAGCGGTCGAGCAGGGCGTAGACCTTGTCGTCGGCGGTGCGGAACAGCGCCACCTGCAGCCCGCGTTCGCGCGCCACCCGGCGCGCGCCCAGGCGCGGAATGTCCTCGACGCGGCAGACCGCGGTCCAGTCGGGCGTTGTCATGTGATCTCCCTGGCGACGGCGGCCGCCTGCACGGGCTGGAACTGGCGCAGGTCGACCTGCGCCTTCGCGAATTCGAACCAGGGGTCGGGTTCGCCGTCCAGGCTGAACTGCAGCCGCTCCCACAGCGCCTGGCGGCCGGCCGCGTCGTCCGGCACGCGGGCCTTCACGTGGTCCAGGCCGACACGCGCGATGTAGTGGCAGGTGCGTTCCAGGTACCAGCCTTCCTCGCGGTACAGCTGCAGGAAGGCGCCCGAGTACTCCAGCACCTCGGCCGCGGTCTTCACCTTGGCCAGGAAGTGCGCCACCTCGGTCTTGATGCCGCCGTTGCCGCCGACGTAGATCTCCCAGCCCGAATCGACGCCGATGACACCCACGTCCTTGATGCCGGATTCGGCGCAGTTGCGCGGGCAGCCGCTCACCGCCAGCTTCACCTTGTGCGGCGCGTACATGCGCCAGAGCGCGCGCTCCAGGTCCTTGCCCATCTGCGTGCTGTCCTGGGTGCCCATGCGGCACCACTCGCTGCCGACGCAGGTCTTCACGGTGCGCAGCGCCTTCGCGTAGGCATGGCCCGAGGGCATGCCCAGGTCCTGCCAGACGCCGACCAGGTCTTCCTTCTTCACGCCCAGCAGGTCGATGCGCTGGCCGCCGGTGACCTTGACGGTGGGGATGCGGTACTTGTCCACCACGTCGGCGATGCGGCGCAGTTCCGAGGCGCTGGTCTCGCCGCCCCACATGCGCGGGATCACGCTGTAGCTGCCGTCCTTCTGGATGTTGGCGTGGCTGCGCTCGTTGATGTAGCGGCTCTGCGGGTCGTCCTTCGCCTCCTTGGGCCAGGTGCTGAGGAGGTAGTAGTTCAGCGCCGGCCGGCAGCTCGCGCAGCCGTTGGGGCTGCGCCAGCCGAGCGCGGCCTGCACGTCGGCGATGGTCAGCAGGTGCTGTTCGCGGATCGCGTCGCGCACCGCCTGGTGGCCGTGGTCGGTGCAGCCGCACATCGCCTTCTTCTTCGGCGTCGCGCTGTAGTCGGCGCCGGCGGTCAGCATCAGCAGCTGCTCGACGAGTCCGGTGCAGGAGCCGCAGCTCGCGCTGGCCTTGGTGTGCTTGCGCACGTCCTCCAGCGTGAGCAGGCCCTTCTCCCTGATGGACTGGCAGATGCGGCCCTTGCTGACGCCGTTGCAGCCGCAGACCTCGTCGCCGTCGGCCATCAGCGCGGCCCGGCTCTGGCCCTGGTGGCCGGTGTCGCCGACGTTGCTCTCGCCGAACATCAGCTTGTCGCGCAGGTCGGTCACCTTGCGCCCGTCGCGCACCAGCTTGAAGTACCAGCTGCCGTCGACGGTGTCGCCGTACAGGCAGGCGCCGACCAGCTTCTCGTCCTTGATCACCAGCTTCTTGTAGACGCCGGCGTAGGGGTCGGAGAGCACGATCTCCTCGCTGCCTTCGCCACCCATGAAGTCGCCGGCCGAGAAGAGGTCGATGCCGGTGACCTTGAGCTTGGTGCTGGTCTGGCTGCCGGTGTAGCGGCCGATGCCGAACTGCGCCAGGTGGGTGGCGCAGACCTTGCCCTGCTCGAACAGCGGCGCCACCAGGCCGTAGGCGATGCCGCGGTGCGCCGCACATTCGCCGACGGCGTAGATGCGCGGGTCGGTGATGGTCTGCAGCGTGTCGTTGACGACGATGCCGCGGTGGCAGTGCAGGCCGGCCGCTTCGGCCAGCGTGGTGTTGGGCCGGATGCCGGCCGCCATCACCACCAGGTCGGCCGCGATCTCGCGCCCGTCCTTGAAGCGCACCGCGCGCACGCGGCCGCTCGCCTCGTCGGCCAGCAGGGCCTCGGTCTGGGCGCCGATCTCGAACTTCAGCCCGCGCTGTTCGAGCGACTTCTGCAGCAGGCCGCCGGCCGTGCGGTCGAGCTGGCGCTCCATCAGCCACGGCATGATGTGCACCACCGTGACGTCCATGCCGCGCAGCTTGAGGCCGTTCGCGGCCTCCAGGCCGAGCAGGCCGCCGCCGATCACCACCGCGTGGCGGTACTTCGCGGCGGCGTCGATCATGGCCTGCGTGTCGGCGATGTCGCGGTAGCTGATCACGCCCGCCAGGTCCTTGCCCGGCACCGGCAGGATGAAGGGGTTGGAGCCGGTGGCCAGCAGCAGGCGGTCGTAGTCGGCGCTGGTGCCGTCCTCGGCGACGACGCGCCGGCGCACGCGGTCGATCTGCGCCACCTTCCTGCCGGTGTGCAGCGTGATGCCGTTCTCGGCGTACCAGCTGAGCGGGTTGAGGATGATCTCGTCGACCGTCTGTTCGCCCGCCAGCACCGGCGACAGCAGGATGCGGTTGTAGTTGGGGTGCGGCTCGGCACCGAAGACCGTGACCTCGTAGAGGTCGGGCGCGATCTTCAGCAGTTCCTCCAGCGTGCGCACGCCGGCCATGCCGTTGCCGACGAGGACCAGTTTCATCTTCTTCATCAACAACCTCGCGATCTCTCAGAAGTACCAGGTGACGAGCGACGTGACGACGCCGTCGTGGATGACGGGCAGGGCGACGAGCGACTTCAGGCCGGCTTCACGCGCCGCCAGGCCCACGCCGCCGGGCTCGCCGGCCGCGGCCTCCGCGACCTGCGGCGCCTTGTCCTGCCAGGCGCGGCCGAGCGCTCCTTCGCCAAAGGTCACCGCGTCGGCGGCGGCGCCGGCGCCCAGCGTGCCTGCGACCTCGCAGTGGCCTTCCAGGCGCAGCAGCCGGCGGCCGCCGGCGTCGGGCCGCCAGGTCTCCAGGCGGCCGACCAGCGGCGTCGCCAGCGCCGACAGGCAGGCCAGGATCCAGACCTCGGGCGCCGGTGTCGACACCGGCAGCGCGAAGCCGCGGTTGATGCCGACCCGGCGTGCGCTGTCGGCGCGCAGGAAATGGGTCGCCTTGCCGAGGTCGGGCATGAACACCGGCCGGCCGTGCTGCCAGACCAGGCCGGGCAGGCCGGTGCCGATGCGGAAGGCCGTGTTGCGCGAGACGAACTCGAACACCTCGGCGGTGGTGCCGTAGTAGCCGTCGTCCAGCGTCAGGTCGGGCCCTTCGGCGGGTGCGTTGTGCCAGAGCTCGAGCGCGCCGGCGTGTTCCTCGTCGTCGCCGCAGAACACCACCAGCACCGCGGTGAGGCGCTCGCCGGCGAAGAAGGGCAGTGCGATGCCGCAGGTCAGACCGTCGGCGGCGGCGGCCTCGGTGCGGCGGAAGTACGAGCCTTCGAAGGCCTTCAGCACGATCGGCCGCCGCTGTTCCCAGGCCCGCCCGGGCAGGCCTTCGCCGCGCCCGAAGCACATGTGGCGGCTGGCGGCGCCGAAGCGGCGCGCCTCGCCGTAGAGGCCGCCGCCGAATTCGAGCAGGCTGCCTTCGGCGTCGGGGCGCCACACCTCGGCCACGCGGATGAAGGTCTTCATGCGGCGGCCCTTGTCAGGGGTCTCGTCAAGGCGTTCTCCTTGTCATGGCTTCGGGTCGGCGCCGGCCGCGTGGCCACCAGCGCCAGCACCGCCAGTGCCAGCAGCAGCGACAGCAGCTTCCAGAACAGCACCGGGTGGCGTTCGATCAACGGCGCCTGGTGGCGCGCCAGATAGCTTCGCGGCGGCTGGTAGAGCTCGTGCACGAACTCCGACAGCGCTTCGTGGCGGCGCGCCGGCAGCGGGTGCACGGCCTTCATCAGCACGTGGTCGATCCAGGCCGGGATGTCGTGCTCGTCGTCGCGCACGGGCTGGTAGCGCAGGCGCCTGAGCTCGGCGTGCGTGCGCAGGCGCGAGACGTCCGCGCCGTAGGGCAGGCGGCCGCTGAGCATGCGGTAGGCGATCACGCCCAGCGAATAGAGGTCGGAGCGCTCGCTGCCGGGGTCGCCGACGAAGTACTCCGGTGCCGTGTAGGCCAGCGTGCCCGGCACCTCGGCCTGCGGCGGCGGCGTCTCGCTTTCGGCCAGGCCGGCCACGCGGGCGCTGCCGAAGTCGATGATGCGCACGGTGCCGCTGGCGTCGACCAGCAGGTTCTCCGGCCGCAGGTCCTGGTGCAGGATCTCCAGCCGGTGCAGCGCCTGAAGGCCGCGCGCGATCTGCTCGACGAAGGCGCGCACCTGGGCCAGCGTCGGCTTGGGGTGGTCGCGTAGCCATTGCGCCAGCGTGACGCCTTCGACGTATTCCGTCGCCAGGTACAGGTGGCCGGGCCGGCGCTCGCGCACATGCGGCCGCAGCACGTGCGGGTTGTCGACGCGGCGCGCGATCCATTCCTCCATCACGAAGCGGTCGAGCGCCGATTCGTCGGCCGCCAGGTCCACCGCCGGCAGCTTCAGCGCGGCGAGGCGGCCGCTGTCCAGGTCGGTCGCCAGCCAGACGTGGCTGCGGTGGCTGGCGTGCAGCGCGCGTTCGATGCGGAAGCCTTCGAACTCGGTGCGCGGCGCCAGCGCCGGCGGCAGCGGCAGACCGGCGCGCTGGCGCCGCGTCTCGGCGACGTCGGCGGGGGGCAATTCGTCCACGCGCAGGAGCTGCACCGTGAGGTTGTCGTCGCTGCCGCACGCCAGCGCCTGCGCGGCAAGCGCCCGTGCCGCGCCGTCGAGGTCGTCGCCGGCGGCGGCCAGCGTGTCGGTGAAGGCGGCCAGGCCGAGCGATTCGTGCACGCCGTCGCTCGTGATCGCGAACAGGTCGCCCGCCTCCAGCGCCACGCAGCGGTAGTCCAGGTCCAGCGCGGGGTGGAAGCCGAGCGCACGGCTCAGGTAGCTCTGGCCGCCGCCGACGTGCACGCGGTGGTCGGCGGTCAACGGCTCCAGGCGGCGCCCCTGCTGGCGCCAGATGCGCGTGTCGCCGGCGTGGAACAGGTGCGCGCTGCGGCCCTTGAGCACCAGCACCGCAATCGTGCAGACATGGCCGCGTTCATGGTCGTGCCGGTGTGCGCTGCGCTGCGTCTGCGCGTGCAGCCAGGAATTGGTGGCCGCCAGCACGCACTGCATCGAACGCTTCACGCTCCAGGCGTCGCTGGTGGCGTAGTAGTCCTCCAGCACGGCGCGCACCGCGGCCTGGCTGGCGACCTGGCTGACCGCGCTGCTGCCGATGCCGTCGGCGACCGCCGCCACCACGCCCTTGGCGGCGCGTTCGGCCGCGCCCGGCATGCGCAGGCCGTGGAAGTCCTGGTTCAGCGGCTTGCGGCCGCGTTCGCTGTGCTGGCCGAAGGCCACGCGCAGGGAGGCGGACGACGCGGTGCCGACGTCGACGACAGCCATGACCGGGTCCGTGGGTGGAGCAGCCCTTGCTTCAGGCGACCACGCGCTTGGGCGCCGTGCGCAGGTGGGTCGAGTACAGCGTCAGGCCGACGAAGGTGATGCCGCCCACCAGGTTGCCCACCACGGTGGGGATCTCGTTCCAGACGAAGTAGTCGTAGATCGAGAACTTGCCGCCCAGCATCAGCCCCGAGGGGAACAGGAACATGTTGACGATCGAGTGCTCGAAGCCCATGTAGAAGAACACCATGATGGGCATCCACATGGCGATCACCTTGCCAGAGACGTTGGTCGACAGCATCGCGCCGACGACGCCGGTGGAGACCATCCAGTTGCACAGCACGCCGCGGATGAACAGCGTCAGCATGCCGGCCGCGCCGTGGGCGGCGTAGCCGACGGTGCGGCTCTCGCCGATGCTGCCGATCTTCTGGCCGACGATGTTGGGTTCGGTGGTGAAGCCGAAGGTGAAGATCACCGCCATCATCACCGCCACCGTCAGCGCACCGGCGAAGTTGCCCAGGAAGACCAGCGTCCAGTTGCGCGCGACGCCGCCCCAGGTGGCGCCGGGCCGCTTGTCCAGCACCGCCAGCGGTGCCAGCGTGAAGACGCCGGTCAGCAGGTCGAAGCCCAGCAGGTAGAGCAGGCAGAAGCCGACCGGGAACAGGATCGCCCCCACCAGCGGCTGGCCCGTCTGCACGCTGATGGTGACCGCGAAGGCGGCCGCCAGCGCCAGGATGGCACCGGCCATGTAGGCGCGGATGACGGTGTCGCGCGTCGACATGAAGATCTTCGATTCGCCGGCGTCGACCATCTTGGTCACGAACTCGGCGGGGGCAAGGTAGGCCATGGGCAGCGCTCCGGTGGGGAAGAAGGGTGAATGGGCTCGGGGTTCAGTGCTGGCGACCGCAGTCCTCGAGGAACCCGATCAGTTCCTCGCGCAGCTCGTAGTAGCGCGGGTGCTTCAGCAAGGTCTCGCGGTTGCGGGGCCGCGGCAGCGGCACCTTCATGACCTGGCCGACGCGGGCGCTGGGGCCGTTGGTCATCATCACCACACGGTCGGCCAGCAGGATGGCCTCGTCGACGTCGTGCGTCACCATCACGGCGGTCACCTGGCTGCGCGTCCAGACCTCCATCAGCACTTCCTGCAGGTCCCAGCGCGTCAGCGAGTCCAGCATGCCGAAGGGTTCGTCCAGCAGCAGCAGCTTGGGTTGCAGCGCGAAGGCGCGTGCGATGCCGACGCGCTGCTTCATGCCGTTGGACAGCTCGCTCGCGCGCTTGCCCATCGCCGATCCCAGGCCGACGCGGTTCAGGTAGTAGCCGACGACGTCGGCGCGCTCCTGCGGCGTGGCGTCGGGGAAGACGCGTGCCACGCCCAGCATCACGTTGTCGAAGGCCGACAGCCAGGGCACCAGGCTGGGGGCCTGGAAGACCAGGCCGCGGTCCGGGCCGGCCTGGTTCACCTCGCGGCCGTCGAGCACGATCACGCCTTCGCTGATCCCGGTCAACCCGGCCACCATCGACAGCACGGTCGACTTGCCGCAACCCGAGTG
Source organism: Rubrivivax sp. (assembly GCA_044224175.1). Classification (GTDB taxonomy): domain Bacteria; phylum Pseudomonadota; class Gammaproteobacteria; order Burkholderiales; family Burkholderiaceae_C; genus Rubrivivax. Next base: position 14,111 of record JBGAKY010000026.1, read on the forward strand.
GCCGATGATGGAGACGAACTCGCCGCGCTTCATCGTCAGGTCGAAGCCGTCGACGACGCACTGCGGTCCCTTCGGCGTGGGGTAGACCTTGACGACCTGGGAGAAGTCGACGAAGCGCTCGCCCACCGGGCTGGCGGGCAGCGGCTGCGGGCCGGCCGCCTTGCCGGGCGCCACGGGGCGCTTCACCTCGGCACGCGCCTCGGTCTCGATGCGCTCGGCCAGCGCGGCATGGCGCAGGCCCATCGCGCTGGCCAGCGTGCGCCGCGCCGCCGGCGCCTGCACGTCGACCGGCTGCAGCTGCGGCAGCTGGATCACCCGGCCGCTGCGCCCGGCGTCGCGCCGATGCGCCATCGCCAGCAGGTGCTCGGTGATCTCGCCGCGCAGCGCCTGGAAACGCGGTTCGTGGTTCATCTGCCGGCGGTCGCGCGGGCGCTCGATGCCGACCGTGAACGATGGCCCCAGCTTCGCGCCCGGCCCCAGCTCCAGCGGGATGATGCGGTCGGCCACCATCAGCGCCTCGTCGACGTCGTTGGTGATCAGCAGCACCGTCTTGCGGTCTTCGCTCCAGATGCGCACGATCTCGTCCTGCAGCGTCGCGCGCGTCAGCGCGTCCAGCGCCGACAGCGGCTCGTCGAGCAGCAGCACGTCGGGGTCGGTGGCGAGCGCGCGCGCCACCGAGACGCGCTGGCGCATGCCGCCGGACAGCTGGGCCGGCTTCTTGTCGATCGCCGCGCTCAGGCCGACCATCGCCACGTAGCGCTTCACGCGCTCGGCGCGTGCGGCCGCCGGCTCGGCGGCGAACACGCGGTCCACCGCCAGGGCGACGTTCTGGCGCACCGTCAGCCAGGGCATCAGCGAATAGCTCTGGAACACGATGCCGCGGTCCGGGCCGGGGCCGCTGATGGCGCGGCCGTCCTTCAGCACCTGGCCGGCGTCGGGCGCCACCAGGCCGGCCAGCAGGTTGACGAGCGTGGTCTTGCCGCTGCCGGAGAAGCCGACGATGGCGACGAACTCGCCGCGCTCGATGCGCAGGTCCAGCCCTTCGAGCACCGAGGTGCGCGCGCGGCCGCTGCCGAAGCCCTTGGCGACCGCGCGCAGCTCCAGCGCGGCGGGCGCCGGCACGGCGGCCAGCGTGGGCGTGCCGGCGGCCAGCGGGCGGGTCTTGAGGGCGACGCTCATCGCTGGGACACCAGGTTCTGCAGCGCCAGCATCAGCCGGTCGAGCGCGAAGCCGATGAGGCCGATCGTGAACACCGCCACCATGATCCGGGCCAGCGAGTCGCTGCTGCCGTTCTGGAACTCGTCCCAGACGAACTTGCCCAGGCCCGGGTTCTGCGCCAGCATCTCGGCGGCGATCAGCACCATCCAGCCCACGCCCAGCGACAGCCGCATGCCGGTGAAGATGTAGGGCAGCGCCGAAGGCAGCACGATGCGGCGCACGCGGGTGGCCAGCGGCAGCTGCAGCACCTTGCCCACGTTGACGAGGTCGCGGTCGACCGAGGTCACGCCGATCGAGGTGTTGATGAGCGTGGTCCACAGCGAGCACAGCGTCACCGTGATGGCCGAGATGAGGAAGCTCTTCTCGAACATCGGCTTGCCGCTGGTCACGTAGACCGCGCTCACGATCAGCGTCACGATCGGCAGCCAGGCTAGCGGCGAGACCGGCCGGAACAGCTGCACGATCGGGTTGATCGCGCTCTGCAGCACGCGCGAGGAACCGGCCAGGATGCCCAGCGGCACCGCCACCGCGGTGGCGAGCAGGAAGCCGGTGAACACGGTGGCCAGGCTGGTCAGGATCTGGTCGATGTAGGTCGGCTTGCCGGTCCATTCGAACTGGCGCGGCTGGTAGTTCGGGTTCTCGGCCAACCGTTCGCGGTTGCGCTGGTCCTGGCGTTCGTAGAAGGCGCTGCGCTTCTCGCGTTCGGCCCGGTGGTCGTTCCACAGCGCGGCAGCCTGTGAAGCCACCTGCACCGGGCCGGGCACGGCGCCCAGGCTGGTCTGGATGCGCGGCGCCACCGCGCCCCACAGGCCGAGGAAGAGGGCCAGCGCGAGCGCCGGCACGCCGAGCGCGAACCAGAGCGCGCGCGCCGCCTCGCGCGGGTCGCGCAGCCCGCCGAAGAGCTTCGTCACGAGTTCCATCGCCAACGTCCTTTCCCGGCGCGGCTCAGGCCGCGTCCTTGGCCTTGAGGCCGATCCTGAATTTGTTCAGGTACTCGTTGGGCTTGCGGCCGTCGTAGACGATGCCGTCGATGAAGCCGTCCTGCGCACCCTTGAAGCCGTCGGTCTTCGGGAAGTCGGCGTCCCTGGCCTTGCCTTCGGCGACCAGCGCCTTCGCGGCTTCCAGGTAGACCGCCGGAAGGTAGACCTTCTTCGCGACCTCGAGGTACCAGCTGTCGGGCTTGCCCTCGGTGATCTGGCCCCAGCGGCGCATCTGGGTCAGGTACCAGATGGCGTCGCTGTAGTAGGGGTAGGTGGCGAAGTAGCGGAAGAAAACGTTGAAGTCGGGCAGCGGCCGCTTGTCGCCCTTCTCGTATTCGAAGGTGCCGGTCATGCTGTTGCCGATGACGGCGGCGTCGGCGCCCACGTAGTTGGGCTTGGCCAGCATCTTCACCGCCTCGACGCGGTTGGCCATGCTGGCGTCCAGCCACATGCAGGCGCGGATCAGCGCCTTCACCACCGCGACGTGGGTCTTCGGGTTCTTGTCGGCCCAGGCGCGCGCGACGCCGAACACCTTTTCCGGGTTGTTCTTCCAGATCTCCAGGTCGGTGACGACCGGCACGCCGATGCCCTTGACCACGGCCTGCTGGTTCCAGGGCTCGCCGACGCAGTAGCCGTTGATGGTGCCGGCCTCCAGCGTGGCCGGCATCTGCGGCGGCGGCGTCACCGACAGCAGGACGTCGGCGCCCTTGGTGCCGGAGACGTCGCCTGCGGTGTAGTAGCCCGGGTTCAGGCCGCCGGCGGCGAGCCAGTAGCGCAGCTCGTAGTTGTGGGTCGAGACCGGGAAGACCATGCCCATCTTGAAGGTCTGGCCCTTGGCCTTCCACTTGTCGACCACCTTCTTCAGCGCGTCGGCCTTGATCGGGTGCGCGATGCGGTCGCCGTCCTTGGGCAGGAAGGGCTTCATCTCCTCCCAGACCGCGTTCGAGACCGTGATGCCGTTGCCGTTCAGGTCCATGCTGAAGGCGGTCACGATGTCGGCCTTGGTGCCGAAGCCGATGGTGGCGCCCAGCGGCTGGCCGGCGAGCATGTGCGCGCCGTCGAGCTGGCCGTCGATCACGCGGTCCAGCAGCACCTTCCAGTTGGCCTGCGCCTCCAGCGTGACGTTCAGGCCTTCATCTTCGAAGTAGCCCTTCTCGTAGGCCACGATCAGCGGCGCGCAGTCGGTGAGCTTGATGAAGCCGAACTTGAGCACTTCCTTCTCGACCTGCGGCCGGGTGGCCGCCTGCACGCCGAGCGCGCTGCCGCCGACGAGGGCGGTGGCACCGGCCAGGAAGCGGCGGCGCGGCAGGTTGCGGTGGGAGCGGTTCATCGGGGGGTCCTTTCGAAGGGGCAGGGGTGTGGGGGGCGTCAGACTCAGGCGCTGGCCAGCGGGCGCGCCGCGAGCGGGAAGGCGTCGGCAAAGGCCGCAGGGTCGAGGCCGTCCCAGAGTCGGCCGTCGAGCAGGCGGCTCGATCGCATGGAAGTTGCGGGCAGCGGCACGCCGACACTGGCGGCCGCCTCGCGGAACAGGTCGATGCGCTGCACCGATGCAGCCACCGCCTGGTAGTCCGGGTGCCGGGGCAGCAGCCCCCAACGCCTGAACTGGGTCATGAACCAGAGCCCGTCGCTGAGCCAGGGGAAGTTGACGGCGCCGTTGCCGTGGAAACGCAGGGGTGACTCGTCCTGCCAGGCGCGGCCCAGGCCGTCCTCGTAGCGGCCCAGCATGCGCGGCAGCAGGGCGTCGACGCCGACGCCGACATACGCGCTGCCGGCGATGGTCTCCGCGGCCAGGGTGCGGTGCGCGTCGTTCTCGTCGATCCAGCGCGCGGCTTCCAGCACCGCGCGCACCACCGCCCGGCAGGTCTCGGGGCGGGCCCTCGAGAACGCTGCCGTGCAGGCGAGCGCCTTTTCGGGGTGGTCGGGCCAGATCGACTGCGAGGTCGCGACCGTCACGCCCTGGCCGTCCAGCAGCGCGAGGCCGTTCCAGGGCTCGCCGGCGCAGAAGCCGTCGATCGAGCCGGCGCCCAGGTGCGCGCCCATGCGCGGCGGTGGCACGGTGACGACGCTGGCGTCGCCGAACGGGTCGACCCCGGCAGCGGCCAGCCAGTAGTACAGCCACATCGCATGGGTGCCGGTGGGAAAGGTCTGCGCGAAGACGAAGCGGCGACCGCCCTTGGCGATGTGTGCGGCCAGGCTGGCGCCGTCGTGAACGCCCTGCTCGGCGAGCCGCCGCGAAAGCGTGATCGCCTGGCCGTTCTGGTTCAGCCCCATCAGCACCGCCATCTCGGACTGCACGCTGCCCAGCCCGAGCTGCAGCCCGTAGACCTGGCCATAAAGCATGTGCGCCATGTCCAGCTCCCCGGCCAGCAGACGGTCGCGCACGGCCGACCAGGAAGGCTGGCGAACGAGCTCGATGCGCACCCCGTGGCGGCGGTCGAAGCCGCGTTCGGCAGCGATCACGAGCGAAGCGCAGTCGGTGAGCGGAATGAACCCGATGCGCACACGTTCGAGAGCTGATTCGGACTTCGGACTCGACTGCACCACTCGCCTCTTCGGTTGACGAAAACGAAAAGGCGTCCGCACCGCAGGCAGCCCATGGGGCCACCGGGATGAGGACGCCTTTGTCCGGCTCGGGCGGCACGTTCGCCGTGCCGCCTTCGCTTGGTGCAGCGATCGACGTTGACCGCTGCTGTACCGAAGCGCTCGCAAGCGGCGTGCCACCCCGTCGGCGGGTGCTGCCGCAGGTGCTTTTCTCCTCGGTCGGGCGGCCCTGGAAAGGATCGGGGCCGGACCCGGCCGGCCGCACCAGATTGCTGCGCTGCAGCGCAATCCGGTGCGTCGGCCTACAGCAGCAGCTGGGCGGCGTCGACGATGCGCTGGGCCACCTCGGCCACGCGCAGGCCGCGGTCCATCGCGGCGCGGCGAAGGCGTTCGTAGGCCTCGGGCTCGTCGATGCGGTGGCGCTGCATGAGCAGGCCCTTGGCGCGGTCGATGATCTTGCGTTCCGCCAGCTGGCTGCGCGCCTGGTGCAGTTCCCGCCGCAGATGTTCCTCGTGCTCGAAGCGGGCCTGGGCCACCTCGAGCACCGGCTTCACGCGTTCGGGCGCCAGCCCCTTCACCACGTAGGCCGTCACCCCGGCGGCAATGGCGTCGCGCACATGGCTGGTGTCCTGGTCGTCGGTGAACAGAACGATCGGGCGCGGCGCGTCGCGCGTCGCGAGCACGACGTGCTCGAGCGTGTCGCGTGCCTGGCTCTCGGCGTCGACGATGATCATCTCGGGTGCGATCTGCGCCAGCCGTTCGGGCAGGAAGGGGTCCACCGGCAGCACCGCCACCACCGTGTAGCCCGCTTCCAGCAGGCCCAGCCTGAGCAGGCGCGAACGTTCGGCTTCGCGCAGCGCGCCGGCGTCGGCCGGCTCGGGTGCCAGGGCGTCGGGGGCAACGATGACGATGCGAGGGGCTCCGGGATTCACGCCCGGGTCCGTGCAAGATCCGGACCCCGCACCGGCGAAGGGCGTGACGCACGTCACCGCTACACTCGGTCACGGTGAAGGTGCTCGGAATCGAATCGTCGTGCGACGAGACCGGTGTCGCGCTGGTCGAAACCGCCGGCGACGGCGTGCCGCGACTGCGCGCGGCCGCGTTGCACAGCCAGGCCGAGATGCATCAGGCCTTTGGCGGCGTGGTGCCGGAGCTGGCATCACGCGACCACATCCGCCGGGTGCTGCCGCTCACGCATGAGGTGCTGGCGCGCGCCGGCGCGCAGCTGGCGGACCTTGACGTCGTCGCCTACACGCGCGGCCCCGGGCTGGCCGGTGCGCTGCTGGTGGGTGCGGGCGTCGCGGTGGCGCTGGCCTCGGCGCTGGGCAAGCCGGCGCTGGGCGTGCACCACCTGGAAGGTCACCTGCTGTCGCCTTTCCTCGCCGACGAGGCGCCGGAATTCCCCTTCATCGCCCTGCTGGTGTCCGGTGGCCACACGCAGTTGATGCGCGTGGAAGGGGTGGGCCGCTACGAACTGCTGGGCGAGACCATCGACGACGCCGCCGGCGAGGCCTTCGACAAGAGCGCCAAGCTGCTGGGCCTGGGCTACCCGGGCGGGCCGGCCTTGTCGCGGCTGGCGGCTTTCGGCAATGCGGCCTCGTTCACGCTGCCGCGGCCGCTGCTGCACAGCGGCGACCTCGACTTCTCCTTCGCCGGCCTGAAGACGGCGGTGATGACGCAGTTGCGCAAGCTGGGCGGCAATGTCTGCGAACAGGCCAAGGCCGACCTGGCGGCGGCCACGCAGGAGGCCATCGTCGACGTGCTGGTCGCCAAGTCGCTGCGCGCGCTGCGCGAGACGGGTCTGAAGCGCATCGTCGTGGCCGGCGGGGTGGGCGCGAACACGCTGCTGCGCGAACGGCTGGACGCCGGTGCCGCGAAGCTGCGCGCCCGCGTGCACTACCCGCCGCTGGCGCTGTGCACCGACAACGGCGCCATGATCGCGCTGGCCGCCGCGCTGCGCCTGCAGGCCGGCATCGCCGACCTGCGCGAGGATGGCGCCTTCGACGTGCTGCCACGCTGGCCGCTGGACGCGGTCTCCACCATCCCACCCGAACGCACCGCATGAGAGAAGCCATCGCCGCCCTGCCGGGCTCGAAGATCCGCGAGGTCGCCAACGCCGGCCTCGGCCGCAGCGACGTGCTGGCCTTCTGGTTCGGCGAGAGCGACGAGGTCACGCCGGCACCCATCCGCGAAGCGGCCGCCGCCTCGCTGGCCGCCGGCGAGACCTTCTATTCACACAACCTGGGCCTGCCCGAGCTGCGCCAGGCCATCGCGGACTACACGAGCCGGCTGCACGGCCCGGTGGCGAAGTCGCGCATCGCCGTCACCTCCAGCGGCGTGAACGCGCTGATGCTGGCGATGCAGATGCTGGCCGGTGCCGGCGACGAGGTGGTGGCCGTGGTGCCGGTGTGGCCCAACCTGACGGCGCAGCCGGCGATCCTGGGCGCGCGCGTCACGCGCGTGGCGCTGCGGCCGCAGGGCGGGCGCTGGTCGCTGGACCTGGACGAGCTGATCGCCAAGGTCACGCCCGCCACCCGCGTGCTGCTGGTGAACGCGCCCAACAACCCCACCGGCTGGACGCTCGCGCGCGCCGAGCAGCAGGCGCTGCTGGACCATTGCCGCCGCACCGGTACGTGGATCGTTGCCGACGAGGTCTACGAACGGCTGGTCTTCGATGGCGGCACCTCGGCGCCGAGCTTCCTGGACATCGCCACCGCCGAAGACCGCGTCGTCGTCGCCCACAGCTTCAGCAAGAGCTTCCTGATGACCGGCTGGCGGCTGGGCTGGCTGGTGCTGCCGGCCGGTTGCGAAGACGCCATCGGCAAGCTGATCGAGTTCAACACCTCCTGCGCACCGGTCTTCGTGCAGCGCGGCGGGCTGGCCGGGCTGCAGATGGCCGACGCCTTCGTGCCCGCCCTGGTGGCGCGCCTGGGCGCCTGCCGCGACCGCCTGCTGTCCGGGCTGCAGCGCCTGCCGCAGGTGACGGTGGCGAAGCCGCCGGGCGGCATGTACGCCTTCTTCCAGGTGGAAGGCGAAGCCGATTCGCTGGCCTTCGCCAAGCGCCTGGTCACCCGCCACGGCCTGGGGCTGGCGCCGGGCGCGGCCTTCGGCCCGGAAGGCGAAGGCTGGCTGCGCTGGTGCTTCGCCGCGCGCGACCCTTCACGCCTGGACGCCGGGCTTGAAAGGCTGGCCGAGGCACTGCGGCTATAATCTTCGGGTTCCCCTGATCTTGAAGGGGTACAGCACGGCACCGGTCGGTTTCACTGGTGTCCGCAAGTCGAAACCCGCGAAACCGTTCCATCCGCCGGCCCGCAACGGGCGCAGGCGGCGTGGCGGTTTCCAAGCCTACACAGGAAATCCCATGCCCCTGGCCACCACCCAGAAAGCCGACATCGTCAAGGCCCACGCCCGTGGCGCCGCCGACACCGGCAGCCCCGAAGTGCAGGTCGCGCTGCTCACCGCGCGCATCAACGAACTGACCCCGCACTTCAAGACCCACCTGAAGGACCACCACGGCCGCCGGGGCCTGCTGAAGATGGTCAACCAGCGCAAGCGCCTGCTGTCGTACCTGAAGGAAACCGACGCCGAGCGTTACACCGCGCTGATCGCCAAGCTCGGTCTTCGCAAGTAAGCACACGGCAAGGGGCCGCCGCAGGCGGCCCGCCCATCCCTTCAACAGCCGGGTACGACGCAGCCGTGTCATTCCACCGACGCCTTTTCCAGGGCAGCGCTGGAATGGCATCGCGCCGGCCCGCCACAAGCGAAAGGCAATAGTCCATGAGCATGTTCAACAAGGTCACCAAGACCTTCCAATGGGGCCAGCACCAGGTCACGCTGGAGACCGGCGAGATCGCCCGCCAGAGCAGCGGCGCCGTCGTCGTGACGATGGAAGACACCGTCGTCCTGGCCACCGTGGTCGCCAAGACCGAGGCCAAGGCCGGGCAGGACTTCTTCCCGCTGACGGTCGACTACATCGAGAAGACCTACGCCGCCGGCAAGATCCCCGGCAGCTTCTTCAAGCGCGAAGGCCGCCCGAGCGAGCTGGAAACGCTGACCAGCCGCCTGATCGACCGCCCGATCCGCCCGCTCTTCCCGGACGGCTTCTTCAATGAAGTGCAGGTCGTCGTGCACGTGCTGAGCCTGAACCCCGAGGTGCAGGCCGACATCGCCGCCATGATCGGCACCAGCGCCGCGCTGGCCATCAGCGGCATCCCGTTCAACGGCCCGATCGGCGCCGCCCGCGTCGGCTACGTCAACGGCGAATACGTGCTGAACCCGGGCCAGACCCAGCTGGCTTCGAGCCAGATGGAACTGGTCGTCGCCGGCACCGAGGCGGCCGTGCTGATGGTCGAATCCGAAGCGCAGCAGCTGAGCGAAGAGATCATGCTCGGCGCCGTGGTCTTCGGCCACGAGCAGGGCAAGGTCGCCATCGCCGCCATCAACGACCTGGTGCGCGAAGCCGGCAAGGCCGAATGGCAGTGGCAGGCGCCCGCCAAGGACGAGCCCTTCATCGCCAAGGTCACCGCGCTGGGCGAAGAGAAGCTGCGCGCGGCCTACCAGATCCGCAGCAAGCAGGCCCGCACCCAGGCCTGCCGCGACGCCTATTCGGCCGTGATGGAAGGCCTGAAGGCCGAGGGCATGAGCTTCGACAGCGTGAAGGTCGAAGGCCTGCTGTTCGAGATCGAGAGCCGCATCGTGCGCGGCCAGATCCTGGCCGGCGAGCCGCGCATCGACGGCCGCGACACGCGCACGGTGCGCCCGATCGAGATCCGCACCGGCGTGCTGCCGCGCACCCACGGCAGCGCCCTGTTCACGCGCGGCGAGACGCAGGCCCTGGTGGCCGCCACGCTGGGCACCGAACGCGACGCGCAGCGCATCGACGCGCTGGCCGGCGAGTTCGAGGACCGCTTCATGCTCCACTACAACATGCCGCCCTTCGCCACCGGCGAGACCGGCCGCGTGGGCAGCCCGAAGCGGCGCGAGATCGGCCACGGCCGTCTGGCCAAGCGCGCGCTCGTCGCCGTGCTGCCGACGAAGGAAGACTTCCCCTACACGCTGCGCGTGGTGAGCGAGATCACGGAATCGAACGGCTCGTCGTCGATGGCCTCGGTCTGCGGCGGCTGCCTGAGCCTGATGGACGCCGGCGTGCCGCTGAAGGCGCACGTGGCCGGCATCGCGATGGGCCTGATCAAGGAAGGCAACCGCTTCGCGGTGCTGACCGACATCCTGGGCGACGAGGACCACCTGGGCGACATGGACTTCAAGGTGGCCGGCACCTCCAGCGGCATCACCGCGCTGCAGATGGACATCAAGATCCAGGGCATCACCAAGGAGATCATGCAGGTCGCCCTGGCGCAGGCCAAGGAAGCGCGCCTGCACATCCTGGGCAAGATGGTCGAAGCCGTGGGCGGCGCCAAGGAGGAGGTGAGCAAGTTCGCCCCGCGCCTGTACACGATGAAGATCAACCCGGAGAAGATCCGCGATGTCATCGGCAAGGGCGGCGCCACCATCCGCGCACTGACCGAGGAGACCGGCTGCACGATCGACATCGGCGAGGACGGCACCATCACCATCGCCAGCGTCGACGCCGACAAGGCCGAGTTCGCCAAGAAGCGCATCACCGAAATCACGGCCGAGGCCGAAGTGGGCAAGGTCTACGAAGGCCCGATCACCAAGATCCTGGACTTCGGCGCCCTGGTGAACATCCTGCCGGGCAAGGACGGCCTGCTGCACATCAGCCAGATCGCGCACCAGCGCGTCGAACGTGTCGAGGACTTCCTGAAGGAAGGCCAGGTCGTGCAGGTCAAGGTGCTGGAAACCGACGAGAAGGGCCGCATCAAGCTGAGCATGAAGGCGCTGCTCGACCGGCCGGAAGGCTTCGTCGAGGAAGAGCGTCCGCGTCGCGAACGCAGCGACCGGGGTGACCGCGGCGAGCGTGGCGACCGCCCGCGCCGCGACCGCGACGACCGTCCGCGCCGCGAGCGCGAGCCCGCGGCCGAAGCGGCGGCGCCCGCCGCCGAAGGCGGCAACGGCGACGCACAGGCCGAGCCGAAGGCCGAGTAAGGGCGATGCGAGCGATCGAGATCGCCACGCCGGGCGGGCCCGAGGTGCTGCGCGAGACGCAGCGCCCGGACCCGGTGCCGGCTGCCGGCGAACTGCTGATCGCGGTGCAGGCCTCGGGCGTGAACCGGCCCGACGTGCTGCAGCGCAAGGGCCTGTACCCCATGCCGCCCGGCGTGTCCGACCTGCCGGGCCTGGAGATCGCCGGCCGGGTGGCCGGCGGTGCGCCGGCCGACCTGGCGGCGGCCGGTCTGGCCATCGGCGACCCGGTGTGCGCGCTGGTGGCCGGCGGCGGGTATGCCGAGCTCTGCGTGGCGCCGGCGGGCCAGTGCCTGCCATCGCCGATGGGGCTGAACATGGTGCAGGCGGCCAGCCTGCCCGAGACCTGCTTCACCGTCTGGCAGAACGTGTTCGAGATCGCGCGCCTGGCACCGGGCGAGACGCTGCTGGTGCAGGGCGGCAGCAGCGGCATCGGCGTCACCGCGATCCAGCTGGCGCAGGCGCATGGCGCGCGCGTCATCGTCACCGCCGGCAGCGACGAGAAGTGCGCCGCCTGCGTGGCGATCGGTGCCGACCACGCCATCAACTACAAGACGCAGGACTTCGTGGCCGAAACGAAGCGCCTGACCGGCGGCCGCGGCGCCGACGTGGTGCTGGACATGGTGGCCGGCGACTACCTGGGCCGCGAGATCGAATGCACGGCCGACGACGGCCGCATCGCCGTCATCGCGGTGCAGGGCGGCACGAAGAGCGCCATCGACAGCGGGCTGCTCTTGCGCAAGCGCATCACGGTCAGCGGCTCCACGCTGCGGCCGCGTTCGGTGGCCTACAAGACGCAGCTGGCGCAGGCGCTGCGCGCGAAGGCCTGGCCCTGGCTCGAGTCCGGCAAGGTCAAGCCCGTCATCCACCAGGTGTTCCCGGCCGCGAAGGCGGCCGAGGCGCACGCGCTGATGGAGTCGAGCACCCATGTCGGCAAGATCGTCCTCACCTGGAACTGAGATGGCAACACGCAGCAAGCTCGTGGTGGGCAACTGGAAGATGCACGGCAGCCGGGCGGCGAACGCCGAGCTGCTGTCGGCGCTGCTGGCGGCGCGGCCGTTCACGTCGGACGTGGCGGTCTGCGTGCCCTTCGTCTACCTGAGCGAGACCGCCGCCACGCTGGCCGGCAGCGACCTGCGCTGGGGCGCGCAGGACGTCTCGGCGCACGAGCAGGGCGCCTACACGGGCGAGGTCTCGGCGGCGATGCTGGCCGAATGCGGCTGCCGCTATGCCATCGTCGGCCACTCGGAACGCCGCGCCTACCACGGCGAGAGCGACGCGCTGGTGGCCGAGAAGGCGCAGACCGCGCTGGGCAAGGGCGTGACGCCCATCGTCTGCGTCGGCGAGACGCTCGAGCAGCGCGACGCCGGCCAGACCGAGGCGGTGGTCAAGCGCCAGCTCTCGGTGGTGATCCACCGCCTGGCACATTGCGCCAGCGAGATCGTGGTCGCCTACGAACCGGTGTGGGCGATCGGCACCGGCCGCACCGCCACGCCGGAACAGGCGCAGGCCGTGCACGCGGTGCTGCGCGCGCAGCTGCAGGCCGCCACCGGCCATGGCGACAAGATGCGCATCCTCTACGGCGGCAGCGTGAAGGCCGACAACGCGGCGTCGCTGTTCAGGCAGCCCGACATCGACGGCGGCCTCATCGGCGGCGCCTCCTTGAAGGCGGCCGACTTCATCGCCATCTGCCGCGCCTGCCGCCGGCAGCCCCACGACAGAAGAGAACTCACATGCAAATCTGGATGACCCTGGTGCTGGTGCTGCAACTGCTGGCGGCGATGGTGATGATCGGCCTCGTGCTGATCCAGCACGGCAAGGGCGCCGACATGGGCGCGTCGTTCGGCAGCGGCGCTTCGGGCAGCCTGTTCGGTGCCACCGGCAGTGCCAACTTCCTGTCGCGTTCCACCGCGGTGTGCGCCACGGTCTTCTTCGTCTGCACGCTGGCGCTGGCCTTCATGTCCAACGCCGGCAGCCGCGCCAGCACCGGCGGCAGCGTGCTCGACCGGCCCGCGGCGCCCGCCAGCGCGCCGGCCGCGCCGGCCACCGGCGAGATCCCGGGCGCGCTGCCCGCCGCGCCGGTCACCGCGCCGGCGACCGCGGCCTCGGCGATCCCGACGAAGTGATGCTCCTGGCCAGCGAAGGATTGGCCCGCTGAATCGGCGATAGAATCCTTCGTTGTCCGGACGCAGGACCTCAACGCGTCCGGCTCGCTCTGCGCTGAATGTTCACGTCGTGCCGACGTGGTGAAATTGGTAGACACGCTATCTTGAGGGGGTAGTGGCGAAAGCTGTGCGAGTTCGAGTCTCGCCGTCGGCACCAGAAGAAGTCTTTCGACATGTTGTGGTGGGGTCCGGTCAGGCCCGCGACAGCAGTCACGGGCAACGTGGTGCCCGTGACACAGGGCGCGCCCGAAGTGCGGAATGTTGATGCTGCACAAGGCGCGCTTTTTTGCGACCCGACGACACTCGCACACTGCTCTTGAGGACGCCCCGCGCCATGGAACTCTCCGGCTACCTGCCCGTGATCCTCTTCATCCTGGTCGGCGTGGGTGTCGGCGTCGCGCCCCAGGTGCTGGGCTTCGTGTTCGGTCCCAACCGACCCGACGCGGCCAAGAACAGCCCCTACGAGTGCGGCTTCGAAGCCTTCGAGGACGCGCGCATGAAGTTCGACGTGCGCTACTACCTCGTCGCCATCCTCTTCATCCTGTTCGACCTGGAGATCGCCTTCCTCTTCCCGTGGGCGGTCTCGCTGCGCGACATCGGCGCGTCAGGTTTCTGGGCCATGATGCTTTTCCTCGCCATCCTGGTCGTCGGCTTCATCTACGAATGGAAGAAGGGCGCTCTCGACTGGGAGTAATGAACCATGGACCCCCACGCTCACGTTCGTTCGCTGCCCCCCGAGGGGGCGCAGGCCTCCCTTGGGGCGGCCCGGCAGGAGGCCTGACATGGGCATCGAAGGCGTTCTGAAGGAAGGCTTCGTCACCACCTCGGTCGACAAGCTGATCAACTGGTCGAAGACCGGGTCGCTGTGGCCCATGACCTTCGGCCTCGCGTGCTGTGCGGTGGAGATGATGCACGCCGGCGCAGCGCGCTACGACATCGACCGCTTCGGCATGCTGTTCCGTCCCAGCCCGCGCCAGAGCGACGTGATGATCGTCGCCGGCACGCTGTGCAACAAGATGGGTCCCGCGCTGCGCAAGGTGTACGACCAGATGGCCGAGCCGCGCTGGGTCATCAGCATGGGCTCCTGCGCCAACGGCGGCGGCTACTACCACTACAGCTACTCGGTCGTGCGCGGCTGCGACCGCATCGTGCCGGTGGACGTGTACGTGCCGGGTTGCCCGCCCACCGCCGAGGCGCTGCTCTACGGCATCCTGCAGCTGCAGAACAAGATCCGGCGCGAGAACACCATCGCCCGCTAGAACCCAAGATGACCGCACGACTGGACACCCTGCAGGCGGCGCTGGAAGCGGCGCTGGGCGGCAAGATGACGAAGCTGGTGCGCGAGCGCGGCGAGATCACCGTCACGCTGCCCGCGACCGAATACGCCGCCGCCATGCGCACGCTGCGCGACGACCCCACGCTGGCCTTCGAGCAGCTGATGGACCTGTGCGGCGTCGACTATGCCGACTACCGCAACGAGCCCTGGGAAGGCCCGCGCTTCGCGGCCGTCTCGCACCTGCTGTCGCTGCAGCACAACTGGCGCCTGCGGGTGCGGGTGTTCTGCCCCGACGACGACCTGCCCGCGGTGGCCACGGTCAACGAGATCTGGAACTCGGCCAACTGGTTCGAGCGCGAGGCTTTCGACCTCTACGGCATCCTCTTCGAAGGCCACGCCGACCTGCGCCGCATCCTCACCGACTACGGATTCATCGGCCACCCGATGCGCAAGGATTTCCCCTGCATCGGCCACGTGGAGATGCGCTACGACGCCGAGCAGAAGCGCGTGGTCTACCAGCCGGTGACGATCGAGCAGCGCGAGATCACGCCGCGCGTCGTGCGCGAAGACAACTACGGCGGGCTGCACTGAGCCGAAGGCGAGCCACATCCCCATGGCCGACATCAAGAACTACACCCTCAACTTCGGGCCCCAGCACCCGGCCGCGCACGGCGTGCTGCGCCTGGTGCTCGAACTCGACGGCGAGGTGATCCAGCGCGCCGACCCGCACATCGGCCTGCTGCACCGCGCGACCGAGAAGCTGGCCGAGACCCGCACCTACCTCCAGGCGCTGCCCTACATGGACCGCCTGGACTACATGTCGATGATGTGCAACGAGCACGCCTACTGCCTGGCGGCGGAAAAGCTGCTCGGCGTCGAGGTGCCGGTGCGTGCGCAGTACATCCGCGTGATGTTCGCCGAGATCACGCGCCTGCTCAACCATCTGCTGTGGCTGGGCGCGCACGGGCTGGACTGCGGTGCGATGAACATCTTCATCTACTGCTTCCGCGAGCGCGAGGACCTGTTCGACATGTACGAGGCGGTCTCGGGCGCCCGCATGCACGCGGCCTACTTCCGCCCGGGCGGCGTCTACCGCGACCTGCCCGAGCGCATGCCGCAGTACCGCGTCAGCAAGATCAAGAACGAACGCGCGGTCAAGGAACTGAACGACGCGCGCAGCGGCTCGCTGCTGGACTTCATCGACGACTTCACCAAGCGCTTCCCCGGCTACGTCGACGAGTACGAGACCCTGCTCACCGACAACCGCATCTGGAAGCAGCGCACGGTGGGCATCGGCGTGGTGACGCCGGAGCGGGCGAAGAACCTGGGTTTCTCGGGCCCCATGCTGCGCGGCTCCGGCATCGAATGGGACCTGCGCAAGACGCAGCCCTACGACGTCTACGACCGGCTGGACTTCGACATCCCGGTGGGCACCAACGGCGACACCTACGACCGCTACCTGTGCCGCGTGGAGGAACTGCGCCAGTCCAACCGCATCATCAAGCAGTGCGTGGACTGGCTGAAGGCCAACCCCGGCCCGGTGATCACCGACAACCACAAGGTGGCGCCGCCGACGCGGGTGGAGATGAAGGCCAGCATGGAGGAGCTGATCCACCACTTCAAGCTCTTCACCGAAGGCATGCACATGCCCGAGGGCGAGGCCTACGCGGCGGTGGAACATCCGAAGGGCGAGTTCGGCATCTACTTCATCAGCGACGGCGCCAACAAGCCCTACCGGATGAAGATCCGCCCGCCCGGCTTCCCGCACCTGGCCGCGCTCGACGAGATGGCGCGCGGCCACATGATCGCGGACGCGGTGGCGATCATCGGCACCATGGACATCGTGTTCGGCGAGATCGATCGATGATGGAACTCTCTGAAGCCACCCGCGCGCGTTTCGCCAAGGAAGTGGCGAAGTACCCGCCCGACCAGAAGCAGTCGGCCGTGATGGCCTGCCTGGCCATCGTGCAGAACGAGGAAGGCCACGTCTCGCCCGAAGCCGAGGAGGCCGTCGCCGCCTACCTGGGCATGCCGCCGATCGCGGTGCACGAGGTGACGACCTTCTACAACATGTACAACCAGCAGGCGGTGGGCAGGTACAAGCTCAACGTCTGCACCAACCTGCCGTGCGCCCTGCGCGACGGCGAGAAGGCGCTGGCGCACGTGTGCAAGCGCCTGGGCGTCGAACCCTACGGCACCACCGCCGACGGCCAGTTCACCGTGCAGCCCAGCGAGTGCCTGGGCGCCTGCGCCGACGCGCCGGTGATGCTGGTGAACGACCGCCAGATGCTCAGCTTCATGAGCACCGAGCGCCTGGACGAGCTGCTCGCGATGCTGAAGGCCACCCATGCTTGACCTGTCCAAGTTCCAGGCCCGCGGCACCGAGACCTGCTTCCACGGCCGGCACCTCAACCCGCAGATCTACGCCGGCATCGACGGCAGCAACTGGCGCCTGCACGACTACGTGGCGCGCGGCGGCTACACGGCCCTGAAGAAGATTCTGGGTGCCGACGGCGGCACCGGCATGACGCCCGAGCAGGTGATCGCCGACGTCAAGCTCTCCGGCCTGCGCGGCCGCGGCGGCGCGGGCTTCCCGACCGGCCTGAAGTGGAGCTTCATGCCGCGCGCCTTCCCGGGCCCCAAGTACCTGGTCTGCAACAGCGACGAAGGCGAGCCGGGCACCTGCAAGGACCGCGACATCCTGGCCTACAACCCGCACATCGTCATCGAAGGCATGGCCATCGCCGCCTACGCGATGGGCGTGAAGACGGCCTACAACTACATCCACGGCGAGATCTTCGAGGTCTACCAGCGCTTCGAGCTGGCGCTCGAAGAGGCGCGCGCCGCCGGCTTCCTGGGCGACAGGATCCTCGGAAGCCCCTTCAGCTTCCAGCTGCACGCCTTCCACGGCTTCGGCGCCTACATCTGCGGCGAAGAGACGGCGCTTCTGGAATCGCTCGAAGGCAAGAAGGGCCAGCCGCGCTTCAAGCCGCCGTTCCCGGCCAGCTTCGGCCTCTACGGCAAGCCGACCACGATCAACAACACCGAGACCTTCGCCGCGGTGCCGTGGATCATCAACAACGGCGGCCAGGCCTACCTGGAATGCGGCAAGCCGAACAACGGCGGCACCAAGATCTTCAGCGTGGTCGGCGACGTCAACCAGCCGGGCAACTTCGAGGTGCCGCTCGGCACGCCGTTCTCCAAGCTGCTGGAACTGGCGGGCGGCGTGCGCTCCGGCCGCAGCCTGAAGGCGGTGATCCCGGGCGGTTCGTCGGCGCCGGTGCTGCCCGCCAAGGTCATGATGGACCTGACGATGGACTACGACGCCATCGCCAAGGCCGGCTCCATGCTGGGCTCGGGCGCCGTCATCGTGATGGACGACTCGCGCTGCATGGTCAAGAGCCTGCTGCGCCTGTCCTACTTCTACCAGCACGAGAGCTGCGGCCAGTGCACGCCCTGCCGCGAAGGCACCGGCTGGCTGTGGCGACTGGTCGACCGCATCGAGCACGGCAAGGGCAGGCAGGAAGACCTGGACCTGCTGGACTCGGTGGCCGAGAACATCAAGGGCCGCACCATCTGCGCCCTGGGTGACGCGGCGGCGATGCCGGTGCAGGGCATGCTGAAGCACTTCCGCGACGAGTTCGCCTACCACGTGCAGCACAAGACCTGCGCCGTGCCGCAATACGTCTGACGGCCTGACCCCATGATCGAAGTCGAAATCGACGGCAATAAAGTCAGCGTGGCTGAAGGCAGCATGGTCATGCATGCGGCCGACGCGGCCGAGACCTACGTGCCGCACTTCTGCTACCACAAGAAGCTCAGCATCGCGGCCAACTGCCGCATGTGCCTGGTCGACATCGAGAAGGCGCCCAAGCCGATGCCGGCCTGCGCCACCCCGGTGACGCAGGGCATGATCGTGCGCACCAAGAGCGAGAAGGCCGTCAAGGCCCAGCAGGGGGTGATGGAGTTCCTGCTCATCAACCACCCCCTGGACTGCCCCATCTGCGACCAGGGCGGCGAATGCCAGCTGCAGGACCTGGCGGTGGGCTACGGCGCCAGCGCCAGCCGCTACACGGAAGAGAAGCGCGTCGTCTTCCACAAGAACGTCGGTCCGCTCATCTCGATGGAAGAGATGAGCCGCTGCATCCACTGCACCCGCTGCGTGCGCTTCGGCCAGGAAGTGGCCGGGGTCATGGAACTCGGCATGATCCACCGCGGCGAGCACAGCGAGATCACGACGATGGTCGGCCGCAGCGTCGACAGCGAGCTGTCGGGCAACATGATCGACATCTGCCCGGTCGGCGCGCTCACCAGCAAGCCCTTCCGCTACAGCGCCCGCACCTGGGAGCTGGCGCGCCGCAGGAGCGTGAGCCCGCACGACAGCACCGGTGCCAACCTGGTGGTGCAGGTCAAGGCCAACGAGGTGAAGCGTGTCGTCCCGTTCGAGAACGAGGACGTCAACGAATGCTGGATCGCCGACCGCGACCGCTTCAGCTACGAAGCGCTCAACGGCGAACAGCGCCTGACGCAGCCCATGATCAAGCAGGGCGGCGAATGGAAGACGGTGGACTGGAACACCGCGCTGGCTTACGTGGCCGACGGCCTGAAGCGCGTGAAGGCCGAGTTCGGCGCCACCGGCATCGGCGCGCTGGGCAGCGCGCACGCCACGGTGGAAGAACTGCACCTGCTGGCGAAGCTGGTGCGTGGCCTGGGCAGCGAGAACATCGACTTCCGCACCCGCCATGCCGACTTCGGCAACCGCACCGGTGACGGCCGCGCGCGCTGGCTGGGCACGCCGATCGCATCGCTCTCGAAGCTGGAGCGCGCCTTCGTCGTCGGCTCGTTCCTGCGCAAGGACCACCCGCTGTTCGCGCAGCGGCTGCGTCAGGCGGCGCGCCACGGCGCGCAGGTGAGCAGCCTGCACGCGCTGCACGAAGACTGGCTGCTGCCGGTGGCGAACCGCATGACCGCGGCGCCTTCGGGCTGGCCGCTGGCGCTGGCCCAGGTGGCCAATGCCGTCGCCGCCCTCAAGGAAATGCCGTCGCCGGTCGACGACGCCTACCCGGGTGACGATGCCCGCGCCATTGCCGCTTCGCTGATGGGCGGCACGCGCAAGGCGGTGCTGCTGGGCAACGCCGCCGCGCAGCACCCGCAGGCTTCGCTGCTGCTGGCGCTGGCGCACTGGATCGGCCGCGAGACCGGCGCCACCGTCGGCTACCTGGGCGAGGCGGCCAACACCGTGGGCGCCCAGCTGGTCGGCGCGCTGCCGGGCAATGGCGGCCTGAACGCGGGCCAGATGCTGCACCAGCCGATGAAGGCGCTGCTGCTGCTGAACGTGGAACCGGCGCTCGACGCCGCCGACGCGATCTCGGCCAAGAAGGCGCTCGCCGGGTCCGGCCTGGTGGTGGCGCTCACGGTGTTCAAGGACGCCGCGGTCGACAACGCCGACGTGCTGCTGCCCGTGGCCCCGTTCACCGAGACCGCCGGCACCTACGTCAACGCCGAAGGCCGCGTGCAGAGTTTCGCCGGCGTGGTGAAGCCGCGTGGCGACGCGCGACCGGCCTGGAAGGTGCTACGCGTGCTGGGCAACCTGCTCGACCTGCCCGGCTTCAACCAGGAGACGGCCGAGGAAGTGCGCGCCGAAGCGCTGGGCGACACCGGCAGCCTGGTCACGCGGCTGGACAACAGCACGCTGGCCGACCTCGCGGCGCCGCAGCCCGTGCGCGGCTTCGAGCGTGTGGCCGACGTGCCGATCTACTGCACCGACTCGATCGTGCGGCGCGCCCCTTCGCTGCAGCTCACCAGCGACGCGAAGCCGCCCGTCGCTTCGCTGCCTTCGTCGCTGTGGCGGCAGCTGCGCCTGTCGGGCGAAGCCAAGGTGCTGATCGCGCAGGGCGAAGGCGCCGTGCTGATGCCGGCGCGCGAAGACGCCACGCTGGCCGACAACGCGGTGCGCGTGCCCGCCGGCCACTCCACCGTGGTCTCGCTGGGCGCGATGTTCGGCGCCGTCACCGTGGAAAGGGCCTGAGCCATGTTCGAGCCCCTCCACCAGTTCGGCAACTCGCTGCTCGGCCCCGGCCTCTGGCTGGTGCTGTGGACGCTGATCAAGATCGTCGTGCTCGTGCTGCCGCTCATGGGCTGCGTGGCCTACCTGACGCTCTGGGAACGCAAGGGCATCGGCTTCACGCAGATCCGCCTGGGCCCCAACCGCGTCGGCCCCGCCGGCCTGCTGCAGCCCATCGCCGACGCGGTGAAGCTGATCTTCAAGGAGATCATCCGCCCCACCGCCGCCAGCAAGGGCCTGTTCTTCCTGGGCCCCATCATGACCATCATGCCGGCGCTCGCGGCCTGGGCGGTGGTGCCCTTCGGCCCCGAGGTGGCGCTGGCCAACGTCAACGCCGGCCTGCTGTTCATCATGGCGATCGCCTCGCTCGAGGTGTACGGCGTCATCATCGCCGGCTGGGCCAGCAACTCGAAGTACGCCTTCCTGGGCGCGCTGCGTGCCTCGGCGCAGATGGTGAGCTACGAGATCGCGATGGGCTTCGCGCTCGTGGTGGTGCTCATGGTCACCGGCAGCCTGAACATGACCGAGATCGTGATGTCGCAGGGGCGCGGCATCGGCGCCTCCATGGGCGCGGGCGTGTTCTCGTGGAACTGGCTGCCGCTGCTGCCCATCTTCCTGGTCTATTTCATCGCCGGCCTGGCCGAGACCAACCGCCACCCGTTCGACGTGGTGGAAGGCGAATCCGAGATCGTCGCCGGACACATGATCGAGTACTCGGGCATGTCGTTCGCGATGTTCTTCCTGGCCGAGTACGCGAACATGATCCTGGTCTCCACGCTGTGCGTGACCATGTTCCTGGGCGGCTGGCTGCCCCCGTTCGAGTTCCTTTCGTTCATCCCGGGCTGGATCTGGCTGGCGATCAAGGTCTTCGTCGTCGTCACCATGTTCCTGTGGGTGCGTGCCACGTTCCCGCGCTACCGGTACGACCAGATCATGCGCCTGGGCTGGAAGATCTTCATCCCGGTCACGCTGGTGTGGCTGGTGCTGGTCGGGCTGGTGATCCAGTCGCCTTTCAATCTGTGGAAGTGAGGGCCGCCCCCATGTCGACCATCACCGCCGTCAAGGACCTGTTCTCCAGCTTCCTGCTGGCCGAGCTGTTCAAGGGCATGGCCCTCACCGGCAAGCATTTCCTGCGCAAGAACATCACCATCCAGTACCCGGAAGAGACGACGCCGCTGTCGCCGCGTTTCCGCGGCCTGCACGCGCTGCGCCGCTACGAGAACGGGGAAGAGCGCTGCATCGCCTGCAAGCTGTGCGAAGCCGTCTGCCCGGCGATGGCCATCACGATCGAATCCGACCAGCGCGCCGACGGCACGCGCCGCACCACGCGCTACGACATCGACCTCACGAAGTGCATCTTCTGCGGCTTCTGCGAGGAGAGCTGCCCGGTCGATTCCATCGTCGAGACGCACATCTTCGAATACCACGGCGAAAAGCGCGGCGACCTGTACTTCACGAAGGACATGCTGCTGGCGGTGGGCGACCGTTACGAGAAGGACATCGCCGCCAACCGCGAGGCCGACGCGAAGTTCCGCTGACCATGAACACCACTTCCGCGCTCTTCTACGTCTTCTCGGCCGTCCTGCTGTTCGCGTCGTTCCGGGTCATCACGGCCCGCAGCACGGTCCACGCGGCGCTGTTCCTGGTGCTGGCCTTCTTCAGCGCCAGCTGCGTGTGGATGCTGCTGTCGGCCGAGTTCCTGGCCATCACGCTGGTGCTGGTCTACGTCGGCGCCGTGATGGTGCTGTTCCTCTTCGTCGTGATGATGCTCGACGTCAACAGCGACGCCATGCGCGAAGGTTTCTGGAAGCACCTGCCTCTGGCCGGCCTGGTGGGCGCGGTGATCGCGCTCGAGATGGCGGCCGTGCTGCTGCGCGGCTTCCAGCCCACCCAGGCCAGCGAGATGGGCGCCAAGGCCGCGAAGCTGGGCAACACCAAGCTGCTGGGCATCGAGGTCTACACCAACTACCTGTACCCGCTGCAGCTGGCCGCGGTGCTGCTGCTGGTGGCCATCGTCGCGGCCATCGCGCTGACGCTGCGCGCCCGCAAGGACAGCCGCCACCAGGACCCGAGCCAGCAGGTCAAGGTCAAGAAGGCCGACCGGCTGAAGCTGGTCAAGATGAAGCCGGTCATCGACGCCCCCGCGGCGGCGAAGGAAGCCGGTCCCGGAGGAGCGGTCTGATGCTCGGCAATATCACGCTCGGCCACTACCTGTCGCTGGGCGGCATCCTGTTCGCGCTGTCGGTCGTCGGCATCTTCATGAACCGGCGCAACCTGATCGTGCTGCTGATGGCCATCGAGCTGATGCTGCTGGCCGTGAACCTGAACTTCGTCGCCTTCTCGCACTACCTGGGCGACATGGCCGGCCAGGTGTTCGTGTTCTTCATCCTCACGGTGGCGGCCGCCGAATCGGCGATCGGCCTCGCGATCCTGGTCGTGCTGTTCCGCAACCGCGCTTCGATCAACGTCGAGGAACTCGACGAACTCAAGGGCTGAAGAGTTCCCGTCATGGCCGCCTCGATCTCACAGAACCTGCTCCTCACCGTAGCGCTGGCGCCGCTGGCCGGTGCCGTCGTCGCCGGCCTGTTCGGCAAGACGGTCGGCCGCCGCGGCGCCCACCTGGTCACCATCCTCGGCGTGCTGATCGCCTTCATCGGCTCGGCCCTGGTGCTGAAGGCGGTGGCGGTGGACGGCGCGCGCTTCGCCGGCACCATCTACGAATGGGCGGTCGTCGGCCCGTTGAAGATGGAAGTCGGCTTCCTGGTCGACGGCCTGACGGCGATGATGATGGTGGTGGTCACCTTCGTCTCGCTGATGGTGCACGTCTACACGATCGGCTACATGGAAGGCGACCCCGGCTACCAGCGCTTCTTCAGCTACATCAGCCTGTTCACGTTCTCGATGCTGATGCTGGTGATGAGCAACAACTTCCTGCAGCTGTTCTTCGGCTGGGAAGCGGTGGGCCTGGTGAGCTACCTGCTGATCGGCTTCTGGTTCAAGAAGCCCACGGCCATCTTCGCCAACATGAAGGCCTTCCTGGTGAACCGGGTGGGCGACTTCGGCTTCATCCTGGGCATCGGCCTCATCGTCGCCTACGGCGGCACGCTGGCCTATTCGGAAGCCTTCGCGAAGGGCGCCGAGCTGGCCAAGCTCACGTTCCCGGGCCAGGACTGGTCGCTCATCACCGTCATCTGCATCTGCCTGTTCATCGGCGCCATGGGCAAGAGCGCGCAGTTCCCGCTGCACGTGTGGCTGCCCGATTCGATGGAAGGCCCGACGCCCATCTCGGCGCTGATCCACGCCGCCACCATGGTGACGGCCGGCATCTTCATGGTGGCGCGCATGTCGCCGCTGTTCGAGCTGTCGGACACCGCGCTCAACTTCGTACTCGTCATCGGCGCCATCACCGCGCTGTTCATGGGCTTCATGGGCGTGATCCAGAACGACATCAAGCGCGTCGTCGCCTACTCCACGCTGAGCCAGCTGGGCTACATGACGGTGGCGCTGGGTGTCTCGGCCTACTCGGTGGCGGTGTTCCACCTGATGACGCACGCCTTCTTCAAGGCGCTGCTGTTCCTGGGCGCGGGCTCGGTGATCATCGGCATGCACCACGACCAGGACATCCGCAACATGGGCGGCCTGCGCAAGTACATGCCCATCACGTGGATCACCTCGCTGCTGGGCAGCCTGGCGCTGATCGGCACGCCGTTCTTCGCCGGCTTCTACAGCAAGGACAGCATCATCGAGGCGGTGCACGCCAGCCACCTGCCGGGCGCCGGCTTCGCGATCTTCGCCGTCACCGCGGGCGTGTTCATCACCGCGTTCTACTCGTTCCGGATGTACTTCCTGGTCTTCCACGGCGAGGAGCGCTTCCGCCACAAGCCCTTCCCGCCGGAAGACGACCACCACCATGGCCACGATGGCCACCACGATGCCACGCCGCACGAATCGCCCTGGGTGGTGACCGCGCCGCTGCTGCTGCTGGCGGTGCCTTCGGTGGTGATCGGCTTCATGACCATCGGGCCGATGATCTTCGGCGACTTCTTCAAGGATTCGATCTTCGTCAACGCCGAACGCCACCACGCGATCGAGGAACTGGCGAAGGAATTCCACGGCGCCACCGCGATGGGCCTGCACGCCTTCACCTCGCTGCCGTTCTTCCTGGCGCTGGCCGGGGTGGTGGTGGCCTGGGTGTTCTACCTGAAGGCACCGGCGCTGCCGGCCGCCTTCGACCGCGTGCTGAAGCCGCTGCGCACCGTGCTCGAGAACAAGTACTACATGGACTGGTTCAACGAGCACGTGCTGGCCGCCGGCGCGCGCTTCCTGGGCATGGGCCTGTGGAAGGGCGGCGACCAGGGACTGATCGACGGTGTGGTCATCAACGGCTCGGCGCGCGCGGTGGGCCTGATCGCCGGCGTCGTGCGCCTGGTGCAGACCGGCCACCTGTACTGGTACGCGCTGGTCATGCTGCTGGGCATCTTCGGCTTCATGACCTGGCGGCTCTGGCCCTTCCTGGGCGGGGCCTGATGCGATGAACAGCAGTAAGAAGAACAGAACGACGAGGGAACGATGGGTCTGCTGAGTCTCGCGATCTGGCTGCCGGTGGCGTTCGGCGTGCTGCTGCTGGCCGTGGGCAACGACCGCAACGCGGGCGTCGTGCGGGCCATCGCGCTGGTGGGCGCGCTGGCCGGCTTCGCCGTCACGGTGCCGCTGGTCACCGGCTTCAACGCCGCCACCGCGGCGCTGCAGTTCACCGAGAAGATGCCGTGGATCGGCCGCTTCAACGTCTTCTACCACCTGGGGGTGGACGGCCTCGCGGTCTGGTTCGTGCCGCTCACGGCCTTCATCACCGTGATCGTCGTCATCTCGGCCTGGCAGGTCATCCAGGACCGCGTGGCCCAGTACATGGGCGCGTTCCTGATCCTCTCGGGCCTGATGGTGGGCGTCTTCTCGGCCGCCGACGGCCTGCTGTTCTACGTGTTCTTCGAAGCCACCCTGATCCCGATGTACATCATCATCGGCGTCTGGGGCGGGCCGAAACGCGTCTACGCGGCCTTCAAGTTCTTCCTCTACACGCTGGCCGGCTCGCTGCTGATGCTGGTCGCCATCATCTACCTCTACTACAAGAGCGGCGGCAGCTTCGAGATTGCCACCTGGCACAAGCTGCCGCTGCCGATGCCGGCGCAGACCCTGCTGTTCTTCGCCTTCTTCGCCGCCTTCTCGGTGAAGGTGCCGATGTGGCCGGTGCACACCTGGCTGCCCGACGCCCACGTCGAGGCGCCCACCGGCGGCTCGGTGGTGCTGGCGGCCATCATGCTGAAGCTGGGCGCCTACGGCTTCCTGCGCTTTTCGCTGCCCATCACACCCGACGCCAGCCGCGAATACGCCTGGTTCATCATCGCGCTCAGCCTGGTCGCGGTGGTCTACATCGGCCTGGTGGCGCTGGTGCAGCAGGACATGAAGAAGCTGGTGGCGTACAGCTCGATCGCGCACATGGGCTTCGTCACGCTGGGCTTCTTCATCTTCAGCGAGCTGGGCGTGCAGGGCGCGCTGGTGCAGATGATCAGCCACGGCTTCGTCTCCGGCGCCATGTTCCTGTGCATCGGCGTCCTGTACGACCGCGTGCACAGCCGCGAGATCGCGGCCTACGGCGGCGTGGCCAACACAATGCCGCGCTTCGCAGCCTTCGCGGTGCTGTTCGCCATGGCCAACTGCGGCCTGCCCGGCACCGCCGGCTTCGTGGGCGAGTGGATGGTGATCCTGGGCGCGGTGAAGGCGAACTTCTGGATCGCCGCGCTGGCCGCGACGACGCTGATCTTCGGCGCCGCCTACACGCTGTGGATGGTCAAGCGCGTCTACTTCGGCGACGTCGCCAACGACCACGTCAAGGAACTGGCCGACATCGACGGCCGCGAGTTCCTGATGCTGGGCCTGCTGGCGGCGGCGGTGCTGTGGATGGGCCTGCAGCCCAAGCCCTTCACCGACCTGATGCAGGTCTCGGTGAGCGAACTGCTCAAGCACGTGGCCCTGTCCAAGCTGAACTGAGACCGCGATGAACTGGCTCGTCATCTATCCTGAAATCTGGCTGCTCGCCGCGGTCTGCGCGGTCGCTGTCATCGACCTGTTCGTCACCGATGCGCTGCGCCGGCCCACCTTCTGGCTCACGCAGCTGTCGGTGGCGGTCTACGCCGCCATGCACCTGGGCTACTTCCAGGGCGGCGGCACCGCCTACGGCATGCAGGGCATGGTGGTCGTCGACCCCATGGGCCACTTGCTGGCCTTCTTCGGCGCCGTCGCGACGATGGTGACGCTGGCCTACGCCCAGCCCACGCTGGCCGCGCGCGAGATGGCCAAGGGCGAGTTCTACGTGCTGGCGCTGTTCGTGCTGCTGGGCATCGGCGTCATGTGCTCGGCGAACAACTTCCTGGTCGTCTACCTGGGCCTGGAGCTGATGAGCCTGTCCCTGTACGCGCTGACCGCCGTGCGCCGCGACAGCACCGCCGCGACCGAAGCGGCGATGAAGTACTTCGTGCTCGGCGCGCTGGCCAGCGGCTTCCTGCTCTACGGCCTGTCGATGATGTACGGCGCCACCGGATCGCTGGAGATCCCCAAGGTCTTCGACATCATCGCCGGCAACCCGCCCATCAACCGACAGGTGCTGGTCTTCGGCGTCATCTTCATCGTCGCCGGGCTGGCCTTCAAGCTGGGCGCGGTGCCGTTCCACATGTGGGTGCCCGACGTCTACCAGGGCGCGCCCACCGCGGTCACGCTGCTGATCGGCGGCGCACCGAAGTTCGCCGCCTTCGCGATCACGATCCGGCTGCTGGTCGAAGGCCTGCTGTCGCTGGCGGTGGATTGGCAGCAGATGTTCATCGTGCTGGCGGTCGGCTCGCTGGTGGTGGGCAACGTGGCCGCCATCGCGCAGACCAACCTGAAGCGCATGCTGGCCTACTCCACCATCGCGCAGATGGGTTTCGTGCTGCTGGGCATGTCCTCCGGCATCGTGAGCGCGAACACGCTCTCGGCGGCCAACGCGTACAGCTCTTCCATGTTCTACGTGGTGGCCTACGTGCTGACCACGCTGGGCACCTTCGGGCTCATCATGTTCCTCTCGCGCCAGGGCTTCGAGAGCGAGCACATCGACGACCTGGCCGGGCTGGCGCGCCGCAGCCCCTGGGTGGCCGGCGTGATGACGCTGTTCATGTTCTCGCTCGCCGGCGTGCCGCCGATGGTGGGTTTCTACGCCAAGCTGGCCGTGCTGCAGGCGCTGGTCACCACCGACGTGTCGCTCTACATCTGGCTGGCGGTGGTGGCGGTGCTGTTCTCGCTGGTGGGCGCGTTCTACTACCTGCGCATCGTCAAGGTCATGTACTTCGACGAGCCTTCGCAGACCGCCGCCATCGAACGCAGCGGCGGCGTGAGCGCGCTGCTGGCCGTCAACGGGCTGGCGGTGCTGGGCTTCGGCCTGCTGCCGGGCGGGCTGATGTCGATCTGCCGCGACGCCATCCTCAAGACGCTCACCAGCTGAGGCCACCGCCGTGGGGGCCCCGGGTGACGCCGACGACGACCCGCTGATCGAACGCCGCCTGGGCGGCCGCACGCTGCTGGAAGGCGGCTTCCTGGAAGTGCGGCGCGACGACGTGCTGCTGCCTGACGGCAGCCAGGCCACGCGCGAATACATCGCCCACAACGGCGCGGTGGCGGTGGTGCCGCTGCTGGACGACGGCCGCATGGTGATGGTGCGCCAGTACCGCTACCCGATCGGCAGGTCCATCGTCGAATTCCCCGCCGGCAAGCGGGACGCGGGCGAGGACCTGCTGGCGTGCGCGCGCCGCGAACTGCAGGAAGAGACCGGCTACCGGGCGCGCGAATGGGCCTTCGCCTGCGAGATCCACAACGCCGCCGCGTACTCTTCGGAAAGCATCTGGATCTTCTTCGCGCGCGGCCTGGTGCCCGGCCCTCAGCGCCTGGACGAAGGCGAGTTCGTCGAGGTGCTCACGCTGGACGAAGCCCAGCTCGACCGTCTGGCCGCCACCGGCGGCCTGCCCGACGTGAAGACGCTCGTCGGCCTGCAATGGCTGCAGCGCTGGCGCGCCGGTGCGTGGAACCTGCACTGGCAGCCCGATCCCGACCCGGCCCTATGATCCGGCCATGAAGGTGTTGAATCTGCGCTGCGCGAACGGCCATGGCTTCGAAGGCTGGTTCGCGTCCGACGACGAGTTCATGGACCAGAACGGCCGCGGCCTGCTCGAATGCCCGCTGTGCGCCGACCGCGTGGTCACGCGCATGCCCAGCGCGCCGCGCCTGAACCTGTCGGGCGCGAAGGAGCAGCCCGCCGCCGCGCCCGAGGCGCAACCGGCCGACCTGCAGGCCGCCTGGCTGAAGGCGGTGCGCCACATGCTGGAGAACACCGAAGACGTCGGCGACCGCTTCCCCGACGAGGCACGCCGCATCCACTACGGCGAGACGCCGCAGCGCGGCATCCGCGGCAGCGCCACGCCCGAAGAGCGAGCCGCGCTGCACGAAGAGGGCATCGAGGTCGTCTCCATCCCCGTGCCCGGGGCCCTGAAGGGCCCGCTGCAGTAGTCCGGCCGGCGGCTACTTGCCGTGGCCGTCGCCGCCACCGAGCGGCTTGACCGGCGCCTTGACCTCCAGCGTCTCGCGCTTGCCGTCCTTGCCTTCCACCACCAGCGTCACGGGCACCGTGTCGCCGGCCTTCAGTTCCTTCTTCAGGTCCAGCAGCATCACGTGGTAGCCGCCGGGCTTCAGGTCCACCGGCTTGCCGGCCGGCAGGTCCAGCCCGCCGGCGACGGCGCGCATCTTCATCACGTTGCCGTCCATCGCCATCTCGTGCACTTCCACCACGCCGGCCACCGGCGAACTGGCCGACACCAGCCTGCCGCCGCCGGCCGAGGTGATCTGCGCGAACATGCCGGTGGCCTTCTGCTGCGGCACGGTGCCGCGCACCCAGGCGTCCTTCACGGTGGTCTGGGCCTGGGCCTGGAAGGCCAGTGTGCACAGCGCCAGCAGCAGCGTTGCGGGCATCTTCATCGTCATGTCCTCTGTCGAAAGTTTCATCGGGAAAGGTCGAGCACGCGGCCCGGGTTGAGCCGGTTCGCGGGGTCGAAGGCGCGCTTGACGCGCTTCATCAGGTCCAGCGCCACCGCCGACTTGCGGTGCGGCAGTTCGTCGCGCTTGAGCTCGCCCACGCCGTGCTCGGCGCTGATCGAGCCGCGGTGCGCCATCACCGCGTCGTAGACGATCGTGTTCACCGCCGCCTCGTGGTCGGCCAGGAAGCGCTTCGCATCGCCGCCTTCGGGGCACTGCACGTTGTAGTGCAGGTTGCCGTCGCCCAGGTGGCCGAAATTGACCAGGCGCACGCCGGGCCAGGCGGCGCGCAGCGCGGCGTCGGTGGCGGCGCAGAAGGCGGGAATGGCCGACACCGGCAGCGCGATGTCGTGCTTGATGTTGAGGCCTTCCTCGCTCTGTGCCAGCGGGATGGATTCGCGCAGGTGCCACATCGCCTTCGACTGCGCCAGGCTGGTGGCGACCACGGCGTCGCTCGCGCTGCCGGCTTCCAGCGCCGCGGCCAGCAGCGCCTCGAAGCGCGCCTGCGCCTGCGCCTCGCCTTCGGTGTCGCTCTGCTCCAGAAGCACCGTCCACGGCGCGCCGGGCAGCGGCTGGGGCAGGGCGGGGAAGTGGCGCGCCACCAGGTCGAGCGAGAAGCGGTTCATCACCTCGAAGCCGGTGAGCCCCGCGCCCAGGCGCGCCCGCGCCAGGTCCAGCAGCGCCACGCAGTCGGCCAGCGTGGCGCAGGCCGCGAGCGCGGTGGTCTGCGCCGCCGGCGCCGGAAACAGCTTCAGCGTGGCGGCGGTGATGATGCCCAGCGTGCCTTCGCTGCCGACGAAGAGGTCGCGCAGGTCGTAGCCGGTGTTGTCCTTGCGCAGGCCCGACAGGCCGTCCCAGACCTCGCCATCGGCCGTCACGACCTCCAGACCCAGGCACAGCTCGCGCGCGTTGCCGAAGCGCAGCACCTGGGTGCCGCCGGCGTTGGTGGCCAGGTTGCCGCCGATGGTGCAGCTGCCTTCGGCCGCCAGGCTCAGCGGGAACAGCAGGCCGGCGGCGGCCGCCGCCTCCTGCACCGTCTGCAGCACGCAGCCGGCTTCCACCGTGAGCGTGAGGTTCGCGGCGTCGATCGCGCGCACCCGGTCCATGCGTTTCAGGCTCAGCAGCACCTGGCGGCCGCTTTCGTCGGGTACGCCGCCGCCCACCAGGCCGGTGTTGCCGCCCTGCGGCACCAGCGTCGCGCCATGGGCGGCGCAGGCGCGCACCACGGCTGCGACCTCGGCCGTGCTGGCGGGCCGCACCACGGCCAGCGCGCGGCCGCGCCAGCGTCGCCGCCAGTCGTGTTCGTAGGCCGAGAGGTCGCCTTCGGCCAGCACCTGCGCCGGGCCGACGGCCTGGCGCAACGCCTGCAGCAGCGCCCCGGCGTTCATGCCGCCACCTCGCGCCCCGCGCGCAGCCGGCTGCGGATGTAGGCGCCCAGCACGCCGAACAGCGCCAGCACCAGCGCCACCTCGGCCACCGCGAGCGCCTGCGACAGCCCGCGCTCGGAAGCGCCTCGCACCGCGCCTTCGGCCGCGTACAGCCACACCGCCAGGCTCAGCCAGCGATAGGTGTAGAGGCGGTGGCGAAGCAGGCCCGGCAGCGCCAGCAGCAGCGGCAGCACCTTCACCGCCAGCGTGCCGCGGCCGGTGGGGGCCAGCACCAGCTCCCAGGCCAGGCCCAGCAGCACCAGGGCGGTCACCAGCGCGATGGACAACGCGCGCAGTCTCTGCACGGCGGGGGTCGGAGAGGCCGCATCGGTCATGCTGGCATCATAGCCAGCATGCCTGCCCTGGATCTCTCGCGCGGTGCCGCCTTCGGACGCGAAGCGCTGCAGACGCTGCGAAGCTGGCCCTGGTTCGAGACCCTGCGCACGTTGCGGCAACGCTTCCGCGAAGACCATCTCAGCCTGGCCGCCAGCAGCCTGACCTTCACCACGCTGATCGCGCTGGTGCCGCTGGTCACGCTGGGCCTGGCAGTGTTCACCGCGTTCCCCATGTTCGCCAGCTTCCAGGGCGCGCTGGAGAAGTACTTCCTGCAGAGCCTGGTGCCCGACAACATCGCCAAGCCGGTGCTGCGCGCGCTGACGCAGTTCGCGGCCAATGCCAGCAGGCTGGGCTCGGTGGGCCTGCTGCTCTTTGTGGCCACCGCCATCGCGCTGATGCTCACCATCGACCGCACGCTCAACGCGATCTGGCGCGTGCGCAAGCCGCGCCCCTTCGGCCAGCGCGTGCTGGTCTACTGGGCCGCGCTGACGCTGGGGCCGTTGGTGCTGGGGGTCAGCCTGAGCGTCACCTCGTACGCGCTGTCGGCTTCGCGCGGGCTGGTGGGCGTGATGCCGGGTACGCTGGCCGTGCTGCTCAACGGCGTCGAATTCGTGCTGCTGGCGATGGCGATGGCAGGCCTGTTCCACTACGTGCCGAACACGGCGGTGCGCTGGCGCCACGCCTGGGCGGGCGCCGTCTTCGTCGCCATCGCGTTCGAAGGCGCCAAGCGCGGCCTGGCCTGGTACGTGGCCAGCGTGCCCACCTATTCGGCGGTCTACGGGACCTTCGCCACCGCGCCGGTGCTGCTGCTGTGGATCTACCTGGGCTGGGTCATCGTGCTGCTGGGCGCGGTGATCGCCGCCTACGCGCCCAGCCTGCAGATGAACCTGGCGCGGCGTCCGGCGCGGCCCGGCGACCGCTTCGAGCTGGCGCTGATGGTGTTGCAGGCGCTGGACCGCGCGCGCCAGGGCGAACGGCGCGGCATGGGCCTGCCGGCGCTGTCCGAACAGCTGGCGACCGACCCGCTGCAGATCGAGCCCGTGCTCGACCTGCTGGTGGCCATGGACTGGGCGGCGCGGCTGGACGAAGGCGGCACGCCGCGCCACGTGCTGCTGGTGGACCCCGCCGGCACGCCGCTGGCGCCGCTGGTCGACGGCCTGCTGCTGCACCCGGGCGGCGCGACGGCGGCGTTCCGCACGCGCGCCGGCATCGAGGCGATGACGCTTGCCGAAGCGCTCGGTCAGGCGCCGCGCGCCAGCGCGTCCAGTCCGGCGGCGATGTCGCGCGCCGGCGGCATGTCGCCGGTGCGGTAGCACAGGCGGCCGGCGCGGTCGAACAGGAACACCTGCGCGGTGTGGGTGCCGCTGCGGCCGGGCGCGCCCTTCAGCCAGTCGGCCAGGGGGTCGGCGTCCTTCGGTGCCGGCACCGCGGCATGCCAGCCGGCGGGGCGGCCGAACAAGGCGAGCCAGCGCGCCAGCGCGGCCGGCGTGTCGCCCAGCGCGTCGATGCTGATCGACAGCAGCTGCGCGTTCGCGTGCAGCCCGGCGCCGGCCACGGCGGCGAACAGCGCCCCCTGCGGCGGGCAGGTGGTGCTGCAGCCGGTGAACATCAGCTGCACCGCGGTCGCCTTGCCGCGCAGCCGGGCGTCGAGCACGAAGCGGCTGCCGTCCTCGTCCTGCAGCGCCAGCGCGGGCGGCGCCAGGCGCGGCACCACGCTGCCGGTTTCTGCCCCGGCGGCGCCGGCGCGTGGCGCCAGGCCCCAGGCCGCCGTGGCGGCCAGCAGGCGGCGGCGCGCAGGCCTCATGCGTGCGCGGCGGGAAGCTTGAAGCGGCTGGCCGAGCCTGCGAGGTCGGTCGCCATCTGCTGCAGCGAAGCCGACGCGGCCGAGGTCTGTTCCACCAGCGCCGCGTTGCGCTGGGTGTCGGCGTCGAGCTGGCCGATCGCCTGCGCCACCTCGGCGATGCCGCGCGTCTGTTCCGCGGTGGCGGCGGCGGCGCGCGCGAGCAGCTCGCTCATCGAGCGCGCGTTCTGCACCAGGCGGGCCATCGTCTCGCCAGCGGCCTGCACGACGCCGGTGCCCTGCTCGACCTGCGCCGAGCTCTGACCGATGAGCGACTTGATCTCGCGCGCCGCCTCGGCGCTGCGGCCGGCCAGGCTGCGCACCTCGCCGGCGACGACCGCGAAGCCGCGCCCCTGCTCGCCGGCGCGCGCCGCCTCCACCGCGGCGTTGAGCGCCAGGATGTTGGTCTGGAACGCGATGCCGTCGATGAGCGCGATGATGTCGCTCACCTTCGCCGAAGAGGCCTGGATGCCGCGCATCGTGCTGACCACTTCCTCGATGACGGTGCCGCCGCGCTGCGCTTCGCGCGCGTTCGACTCGCCCAGCGCGGCCGAGTCGCGCACGCTGTCGGCGGTGTGGCGCACCGCGTCGCCGATGCGTTCCATCGAGCTGGCGGTCTGCTGCAGGCGGCTGGCCGCTTCCTCGGTGCGCTGCGAGAGGTCGCGCCCGCTGGCCGAGACCTCGGAGCTGGCGTTGAGCACGTTCGAAGCGCAGCTGCCGACCTGGCCGATGAGGCCGCGCAGCGCGTCCTGCATGGCCGCCAGCGAGCGCATCAGGTCGGCCGTCTCGTCGTTGCCCAGCGGGCGCGGCGCGGTCGTCAGGTCGCCGCGCGCCATCGCCTCGATATGGCGCGTGAGCTCGCGCATGCCGCCCAGCGTCACCAGGTAGAAGCAGCGGAACAGGTAGGCCGCCACCGCCAGTGCCAGCGCCACCAGGCCCAGCTGCAGGTTGCGCGTGGCGTGCTGCTGGTCGATGCGCCGCACCACCATGGCCTCGAGCGCCACCAGCGACTGCTCGGTGAGGCCGCGCACTGCGTCGATGGCGGCGGTGCCGGCGGCGGCGAAGGGTGCCGGGTCGGTGGCCGCCAGCCCTTCGGCCAGCGGGCCCTTGCGCAGCGCGCGCAGGAAGACGTTCGCCGGCTTGAAGGCTTCCTCGAAGGCCAGCGCCTTGCCGGCTTCGGGATTCGCCTTCGCCACGCGCTCGTAGCGTGCGAACAGGCCTTCGAGCTGGCGGTACATGACGTAGCTGTCGCCGTGCAGCGCGGTGCGCTGCATGGACGAGAGGCTGCCCGCAGCGAGTGCCTGCTCGCCCAGGTCGCGCAGCCGGCCCACCAGGTGCATGACCTGCAGGTTCTCTCCGCTGGCGGCCAGCATCAGGTGGTAGCTGTCGACTTCGGGGTCGAGCGAGAGTGCCGACAGGTCGGCCACGTCGGTGGCCAGGCGCAGCGCCTGCTGCACCAGGTTGTCGGCGGCGGCGAAGGCCTCCTCGGCGTCCGTGGGCGGCTGCTTCAGCGGCTCCAGAGCGGCGGTGACGAACTTCAAGGGCTCGGCGTAGCTGAGGCCGGCGTCGTGGCGCGCGGCCAGCCGGTCCAGCCGCGCCTGCACGCGGGCCATGGCCTCGGGCAGTCCCTTGGCGCCGCTGCCGGCACTGCGGTAGAGCTGGTGGCGCAGCGTTGCGGCCTCGTCCAGCAGGCCCAGCACCTCGCGCAGCGCGGCCACGCCGGCCACCTCGCGCCGCGAGGTCTCGATCGTGGCCTGCGTGGTGCTGACGAACAGCCAGGCCAGCTGCAGCACCACGGCCAGGAACACCGCCGAGACGATGGCGGCCTTGCCCAGGAAGCTGCTGCGGCGGAACAGCCGCACGCCGGGCGACCACAGTGCGTGGTGAGCCGGCCTGCCGCCGGCCGCGGCCGCCCGCGGGGCGACGTTCGAAACCTGCGCTTGCATTCGAAAGCCCCGACTAGCGTGTCGCCACGACGTTGATCGAGCGCAGGTAGGCGACGAGGTCGCCAATCTGCTCGTTGGTCAGCTCGGCCTCCCAGGTCGGCATGAATTCCGAACGGCCGAGCGTGGCGCCGCCCTTGCGGATGATGAGCCCGAAGTAGGCGTCGTTCTTGTCGCTGGCACGAAGGTTGGCCGGCCGCGGGTTGTACAGGCGCGCGGCGCGCCCGTTGCCGTCGGCGTTGATGCCGTGGCAGGTGACGCAGTAGTTGGCGAACACCAGCCCGCCGCGGAACACCGCGGCGTCGGTGCTGTCCTTGGGCAGCAGCGCGCCCTGCGGCACCTTGGGGGCTTCGGCAGCCTGCGCGGCGCCGCACAACGCCAGCGTCAGCAGGAAGGCCGGCAGCCGCCGCGACTTCACGGCTTGACCTCGATGTCCAGCCGCATGTCCGGATGGACCGCGCACTCGACCTCGATCTTGCCCGCCTTGTCGAAGACGATCGTCTTGCTGCCGCCGTTGCCGAACGAGCCCAGGTCGAAGCTCTTGGCCGCCGAGAGCGAGAACACGTTGTGGGCGAAGTTGTCCTCGTTGACGAACTTGACGCTGTCGCCCGCCTTCACGCTGAGCTTCTTCACCGAGAAGGACTTGTTCTTCTGGCTGACCACGTGTTCCTCGGCCGCCCGCGCCGCCTGGCCGGCCAGCAGGGCCGCGGCAGCGAAGACCACGAGATGGCGAACTCCGAACATGACTTCACTCCCTGAGACGAAAGTTGAACCGCGCCGCCAGGTGGGCGCCGGACCCGCCTTGGGTATCGGCACTGTGCAGTCATGCGTGACCGTCCAATGCGGGAATACTGCTCTAAACATCCCTCAGTTCTTTCCGACATTGGGTTGTCGCCGCTTGCGTACGTCACGGCTCACCGTCACGAAAGGCCTTCCACATGCAGATCAAGACCGTCCGCCTTCCCATCGCCCTGGGCGCCCTGCTGGCGCTCGGCGGCGCCGGCCTGGCAGTCGCCGCCCCCACCGTCGTCGACACCCATGACCAGGTCGTCACCCTGGAGGCCGGCCACGCCAGCCTGCAGAAGTGGCGCCTGCCGGCGACGCCGCCGCATCCGGAGGACAACGAGCCGACCGCGGCGCGCGTCGAACTGGGCAAGGCGCTGTTCTTCGATCCCCGCCTGTCCGGCGACGGCAACATGAGCTGCGCCACCTGCCACAGCCCGCTGCAGGGCTGGTCAGACGGCATGCCCACCGGCAAGGGCCACAAGAGCATGGTGCTGGGCCGCGCCAGCCCGACGGTGGTGAACACCGCCTACAACAGCATCCAGATGTGGGACGGGCGCAAGAAGTCGCTCGAGGACCAGGCCATGGGCCCGATGGAAGCCGCGGTCGAGATGAACAGCGACACGCAGCAACTGTTCAAGTGGCTCAACGGCAGCAGCGGCTACCGCGCGCTGTTCGCCAAGGCCTACCCCGGGCAGCCGATCGACGCCGGCACCTTGTCGAAGGCGATCGCCAGCTTCGAGCGCACGGTGGTCAGCAACAACGCGCCGTTCGACCAGTGGGTGGCCGGCAAGGCCGACGCGATGACGCCCGACCAGGTGAAGGGCTTCGCCCTCTTCATCGACCCGAAGAAGGGCAACTGCACCGCCTGCCATGCCGGCCCCAACTTCACCGACAACAGCTTCCACAACCTGGGCCTGGCCTCCTACGGGCGCGAGAACCCCGACATGGGCCGCTACGCGCAGCGGCCGGTGGCCAGCCTGAAGGGCGCCTTCAAGACACCCACCGTGCGCGAGGCCGCCAACACCGCGCCGTACTTCCACGACGGCTCGGCGGCGACGCTGCGCGACCTGGTGAAGTTCTATGCCCAGGGCGGCATCGTGAAGACCAACCTGTCGGCCAGCATGAAGCCGCTGGACCTGAACGAGCAGGAGGTCGACCAGCTGGTCGCCTTCATCGGCGCCCTGTCGACGCCGCCGCAGCCCTTCGTGCTGCCCGTGCTGCCGCGCTGAGCGCGCGCCTTCAGGGGGCCGGCAGCGCGGCGCGCAGCGCCGCCAGCAAGTCGTCGGGCGCCTCGGCCATCAGCGAATGGCCGCTGGGCAGCGTGTGGATCCTCGCCTTCAGCGCCGCCGCGATCTCGCGCGTGGTCTTCGGCGAGGTCATCTGGTCGCTCGCGCCCAGCATGAAGCTCACCGGGCAGCGCACCTGCGCGGCCGCCTGCAGGCCGTTGGCGTAGCGGTCGCAGACGGCGAAGTCGTGCGCGAACAGGTTCAGGCCCAGCTTTTGTTGCGCGGCGGCCTGGGTGCGCCGCATCAGCGCCCGGTTGCTGCCGTGCAGCCACATGCCGGGGCCGGGGTAGCCGGGCTTGGTGGCGGTGCTGCTGATCGAGAACGCGTTGACCATGTCGATGGCCTTCAGCGGCTGCTCGCGCGCCGTGTTCAGCAGCGCTTCGCTCACCTTCATCGGGTAGGCGGTGCCGATCATCGCCAGGTGGCTGACGCGATCGGGCGCGCGCGCGGCCGCTTCCAGCGCGATCAGCGAACCCATGCTGTGCCCGACCAGCGCGACCTGCCGCGCCCCGGCAGCGTCCAGCAGCGCCAGCAGCCAGTCGGCCGCCGCTTCCACCGAAGCGGGAGGCGCGCCTTCGCTCTGGCCGTGGCCCGGCAGGTCCACCGCCAGCACCGAACGGCCGTGGTGCGCGAACCAGCGCGCCAGCAGCGTCCAGGCGCTGTGGTCGTGCAGCGCGCCATGCACGAAAGCGACGCAGGGCAAGGCAGGGTCGAAGGGCTTGCCGCCGGTGTAGGCGTAGGCCGCCTGGCCGTTGACGGTGAGCTTCATTGCGCCTTCTCCGCCACCTTGAAGGCACGCTTCAGGTCGTCGATCAGGTCGTCGGCGTCCTCCAGCCCGATCGACAGCCGGATCGTGCCGGGGCCGATGCCGGCCGCCGCCAGCGCCGCGTCGTCCATGCGGAAGTGGGTGGTGCTGGCGGGGTGGATGACGAGCGAGCGCGCGTCGCCCACGTTGGCCAGGTGGGAGAAGATCTTCAGCGCCTCGATGAAGGCGCGGCCCTGGCCGCGACTGCCCTTCAAGTCGAAGCTGAACACCGAGCCGCAGCCCCTGGGCAGCAGCCGCTTCGCCAGCGCGTGGCTGGGGTGGCCTTCCAGTTCAGGGTAGCCGACCGCGCCGACCATCGGGTGCGCGGCCAGGAAGGCCACCACCTTGCGCGTGTTCTCCACGTGGCGCGCCATGCGCAGCGGCAGCGTCTCGATGCCCTGCAGGATGAGCCAGGCGGTGTGCGGGCTCATGCAGGCGCCGAAGTCGCGCAGGCCCTCGCGGCGCGCGCGCAGCAGGAAGGCGCCGACCGTGCTCTCCTCGCTGAACACCATGCCGTGGAAGCCGCTGTAGGGCGCCGCCAGTTCGGGGAAGCGGCCGGACGCGGCCCAGTCGAAGCTGCCGCCGTCGACCACGACGCCGCCGATCACGGTGCCGTGCCCGGACAGGAACTTGGTCGCCGAGTGGTAGACCAGGTCGGCCCCATGGTCCAGCGGCTTCATCAGCCAGGGCGTGGTGAAGGTGGAGTCCACCAGCAGCGGCAGCCCCGCTTCGTGCGCGATGGCGCTGACGGTGGGCAGGTCCAGCACGTCCAGGCCCGGGTTGCCCAGCGTCTCGCCGAAGAGCAGCCTGGTGTTCGGGCGGATCGCGGCGCGCCAGCCATCGATGTCGGCCGGCTTCACGAAGGTGGTCTCGATGCCGAAGCGCGCCAGCGTGTAGGCCAGCAGGTTGTGGCTGCCGCCGTACAGCGCGGTGGAAGCGACGATGTGCGAGCCCGCGCCGGCCAGCGTGGCCACCGCCAGGTGCAGCGCGGCCTGGCCGCTGGCGGTGGCGATGGCGCCGGCGCCGCCTTCCAGCGCCGCCACGCGTTCCTCGAACACCGCGTTGGTGGGGTTGCTGATGCGGCTGTACACATGGCCCGAGCGTTCCATGTTGAACAGGCTGGCCGCGTGCTCGCTGTCGTCGAAGACGAAGCTGGTGCTCAGGTGGATGGGCACCGCGCGCGCGCCGGTGGCGGGGTCGGGGGCGGCGCCGGCGTGCAGCGCGAGGGTGTCGAACCCGGGGTCGGAGGCTCCGGCCATGGC
Source organism: Rubrivivax sp. (assembly GCA_044224175.1). GTDB lineage: Bacteria > Pseudomonadota > Gammaproteobacteria > Burkholderiales > Burkholderiaceae_C > Rubrivivax. The sequence continues at coordinate 53,247 of JBGAKY010000026.1, forward strand.
ATCGGTCCGCGGGGGTGCGGCGGGGGTCAAGGGGGCCGCCATTGTGGGCTATATTGGCCCCATGAAAGTCACCGACATCCTGCGCGTCAAGGGCAACACGCTCTACACGGTCTCGCCGGACGAAACCCTCTGGCAGGCCATGCAGACGATGTCCGAATACGACATCGGTTCGCTGGTCGTCATGGAGTACGGCGACCTGATCGGCATGCTGACCTTCCGCGAGGTCATCAACGCCGTCGTCGCCAACGGCGGCAGCGTGGGCACGCGCCACGTACGTTCGGTGATGGACGAGGCGCCGCTCACCTGCACGCCCGAGACCGACATCAACGAGGTGCGCCGCATGATGCTGGCGCGCCACGCGCGCTACATGCCGGTGCTGGACCACCGCACCCTGATGGGCGTGGTCTCGTTCTACGACGTCGCCAAGACCGTGGTCGACGCGCAGGACTTCGAGAACCGCATGCTGAAGGCCTACATCCGCGACTGGCCGGCCGAAGAGCCGGGCGCCGGTCAGGCCACCGGCTGAGGCGCCCCCAGCCGGAAGGCGGCCACCGCTTCCGACAGCCGCGCCGCCTGCACCTTCAGGCTTTCGGCGGCGGCGGCCGACTGTTCCACCAGCGCCGCGTTCTGCTGCGTCGTCTGGTCGAGCTGCGTCACCGCCTCGTTGACCTGCCCGATGCCCTTGCTCTGTTCGTCCGAAGAGTAGGTGATCTCGGCGATGAGGTCGGTCACGCGCCGCACCTGGCCCACGATCTCGTCCATCGTCTGGCCGGCCGACTTCACCAGCGCGCCGCCGCTTTCGACGCGGCCGACCGATTCGCCGATGAGCGACTTGATCTCGCGCGCCGCCTCGGCGCTGCGCTGCGCCAGCGTACGGACCTCGCCGGCCACCACCGCGAAGCCGCGGCCCTGCTCGCCCGCGCGCGCCGCCTCCACCGCGGCGTTGAGCGCCAGGATGTTGGTCTGGAACGCGATGCCGTCGATGACGCCGGTGATGTCGGCGATCCTGCGGCTGGAGCTCTGGATCTCGTCCATCGTCTTCACGACCTCGGCCACCACCTGGCCGCCGCGCTGGGCCACGTCGCTGGCGCTCGAGGCCAGCTGGTTGGCCTGGCGCGCGTTGTCGGCACTGGTGCGCACGGTGCCGGTGAGCTGCTCCATCGAGGCCGCGGTCTGCTGCAGGCTGGAGGCCTGCTGCTCGGTGCGGCCGGAAAGGTCGTGGTTGCCCTGCGCGATCTGCGAACTCGCGGTGGCCACGTTCTCCACGCCCTGGCGCACGGTGCCCACCAGGTGCACGAGCGAGGCGCGCATGGTCTGCATCGAAGCCATCACGCTGCCGCGGCGGGCGGCCGGCCGGCCGTCGTCGGCCAGGTCGCCGGCGGCCACGCGTTCGGCCGCGGCCGCCAGCGCGTGCGGCTCGGCGCCCAGGTCGTTGACGATGCCGCGCGTGATCGCCATCGCCACCGCGGTGGCCAGCACCACGCCCACCAGCGAGAGCGTGGCCAACGCGGTGTGCAGCAACGTCATGCGCCTGGACGACGCGGCATACTCCTCGGACGCCACCCGCGCCTGCAGCGCGATCAGCTTGTCCATCGCCTGCGTGAACGCCGGGTTGGCGGGTCCGACCTTCTGCTCCAGCGCGTTGCGCGCTTCGTCGGGGCGGCCGGCGGCCAGCGCGGCGATCACCGCCTCGTGGCCCGCGCCGACCAGGGACTTCATCTTCTCCTCGACCTGGGCGGCGATGCCCTTCTCTTCGGGGGTCAGGTAGGTGGCCAGGTACTCCTTCCACAGCGCGCCGACACGTTCGCGGTTGCGCCGAACCTCATCGACACGCTGGCGGGTGGACTCGGGCTGGGCCGAATGCGCGGCGTCCGTCAGCAGCACCCGGTCGTAGGTGACGAGATGGTTGATCTCGGCCAGCTGGGTGAGCGGCACGGTTCGGTCGTCGTACACGGTCTTCAGCGAGGCGACGGTCGCTTCCATGCCCCAGGCGGCGAGACCCGCCATGAGCACGCCGATCAGCATGACGAGCGCGAATGCCGTGCCCAGGCGGCGCCCGACGGTCCAGTGTTTCATCGGAGAGTCCTTTCGTTGTCGCATCCGGCCGCCATCGCCCGGATCCGGAGCGACAGGCCAGTGACTTTCACGACGCGAACCAGCAGCGTCACTCACAGATGATTTGAGCGTGAGCTGCCGTGATCTGATCGATCGAACAGCGGCCGTTTGGCCCCGCAACCTTGCGGCCGCCGCAACCGCGGCGGCGGCCCGAGGGGCGCGACCTAGAATCCGCCCATGCCCGGCAGCACCTTCGGCGAGCTCTTCCGCGTCACCAACTTCGGCGAAAGCCATGGCCCGGCCATCGGTTGCGTGATCGACGGCTGCCCGCCCGGGCTGGCGCTGGCCGAAGCCGACATCCAGCGCGACCTGGACCGCCGCCGCCCCGGCACCAGCCGCCACGTGACGCAGCGCCAGGAAGCCGACCAGGTGGAGATCCTTTCCGGCGTCTACGAAGGGCTGACCACCGGCACGCCGATCGCGCTGCTCGTCCGCAACACCGACCAGCGCAGCAAGGACTACGGCAACCTGCTGGACACCTTCCGCCCTGGCCATGCCGACTACGCCTACTGGCGCAAGTACGGCCACCGCGACCCGCGGGGTGGCGGCCGTTCCTCGGCGCGCCTGACCGCGCCCACGGTGGCCGCCGGCGCGGTGGCGCGCAAGTGGCTGCAGGAACGCCTGGGCGTCACGTTCTGCGGCTGGATGAGCCAGCTCGGCCCGATCCGCATTCCCTTCACCGACGAAGCCGAGATCGCGCGCAACGCCTTCTTCGCGCCCGACCCGGCGATCGTGCCGCAGCTGGAAGCGCACATGGACGCGCTGCGCAAGGCGGGCGATTCGTGCGGTGCCCGCATCGAGGTGCGTGCGCGCGGCGTGCCGCCCGGCCTGGGCGAGCCGCTGTACGACCGCCTGGACGCCGACATCGCCTGGGCCATGATGGGCTTGAACGCCGTCAAGGGCGTGGAGATCGGCGCCGGATTCGCCAGCGTCGAACAGGCCGGCAGCGAGCATGGCGACGAGCTCACGCCGCAGGGCTTTCGCGGCAACAACGCCGGCGGCGTGCTGGGCGGCATCTCCACCGGGCAGGACCTGGTGGTGTCCATCGCCATCAAGCCCACCAGCTCGATCCGCCTGCCGCGGGCCTCGGTCGACCGCCAGGGGCAGCCGGTCACGGTGGAAACGCATGGCCGCCACGACCCCTGCGTGGGCATCCGCGCCACGCCCATCGCCGAAGCGCTGCTGGCACTGGTGGTGATGGACCACGCGCTGCGCCACCGCGCGCAGTGCGGCGACGTCCGACTGGACACGCCGCCCGTGCCTGCCGCCGCCCGTTGAGGCCACGGGAACTGCGGGGCGAACCCCGCCCTAATGTTCCGATCTGGTGCGTCCGATAACTCCTATCGTTCGATCGTGACTTCTGATCGCACCAATAGGGGTATTTCGTGCGGAAAACTCTTTCGAGGACTTGCGTCGCCGTGGCCGCTGTCCTGGCCACCCTGCCGTCCTGGGCCGACGACGCTGCCCGGCTGAAGGAACTGGAAGGCCGGCTCGATGCCAGCCTGAAGACCCTCCAGGCGCTGCAGAAGCGGGTCGAGCAACTGGAAGGCAAGGGCGGTGCGCCCGCAGCCGTCGGTGCCGAGTGGGGTGCGCGCATCGAGACGGTCGAGCGGTCGGTCGCCCAGATCGAAGCCGCCAGCGCTGCCGCGGCGCAGGCCGACACCGGGCTGCCCATCCACGGCTTCGCCGACGTCGGCGGCGGCCTGCGCAACAAGGCCGCCGCCGCCAGCACGCCGCGCGGCTTCACGATGGGCGTGTTCGACCTCTACATGACACCGCAGATCAGCAGCCAGGTGAAGGGGCTGATCGAGATCGCATTCGAGTACGACGAAGACGGCGGCCTCGCCGTCGACGCCGAACGCATGCAGCTGGGCTACCTTTTCAGCGACGCGCTCACGCTGTGGGCCGGCCGCTTCCACACGCCCTACGGCTACTGGAACACCGCCTTCCACCACGGTGCGCAGATCCAGACCGGCCTGTCGCGACCGCGATTCCTGGACTTCGAGGATGCCGGCGGCATCCTGCCGGCGCACTCGGTGGGCCTGTGGGCCACCGGGGCGATGCGCACCGGCGCCGGCAAGCTGGGATACGACCTCTACGTCGTCAACGGCGACGCCATCCGCGACGGCGTGCTGGACTTCCAGGCCGGCGGCGACGGCGACGGCAACGTCGGCCTCGGCTTCCGCACCCAGCTGGCCGTGGCCGGCAGCGGCCTGACACTGGGCCTGCACGGCCTCACGCAGCGCACCAGCGGCAACAACGCCGACAACAGCGCCAGCGGCAGCGCCAGGCTCAACATGCTGGGCGGCTACGCCACGTTCGACAATGACGACTGGGAACTGATGGCCGAGTACTACGGCTTCCGCAACCGCGACCTGGGCGGCAGCGGCACCCACGCCAGCTCCGCGTGGTACCTGCAGGCCGGCTACAACCTCGGCGAGAGCTTCACGCCCTATGCGCGGCTGGAGCGCACGTCGCTGTCGGCGGCCGATCCGTACTTCGCGCTGCAGGAGAACGGGCGCAGCTACCGACGCGCGGTGGCCGGCCTGCGCTACAACGTCTCGCCGAAGGCGGCGCTGAAGGCCGAATGGATGCGCACCACGCAGGACGGTGTCGACGGCGTGCCCGCCAGCCTGGCGGTGCAGTACTCCATCCGCTTCTGAACCGAAGGAAGCACCGCCATGCGACAACTGCACCGCTTCATCGCCGGCGCCACCCTGCTGGCCGCCGCGGCACCCGTCCTGGCAGGCGACCTGCTGGTCGTCTGCCACCCCAGCGTCACCCTCAGCGCCGACGAGGTGCGCGAGGTCTTCCTCGGCGAAAAGCAGTTCGCCGGCAGCACCAAGCTCGCGCCCGTGGAGAACGGCTCGCTGCAGGCCGAGTTCCAGGCCAGGGTCCTGAAGGTGGACGGCGCGCGCTATGCCTCGGTCTGGTCGAAGAAGGGCTTCCGCGAAGGTCTCACGCCGCCGGCGGTGCGCGCCACCGACGCCGAGGTCATCGCCGCCATCAAGGCCAACCCGGGCACCGTGGGCTACGTCTCGAAGGCGCCGGCCGACGTGAAGGTCATCCAGAAGTACTGATCCGATGGCCGGCCCGCTGCGCACGCTGCTCGTCGCCGCCACGCTGGCCCTGGTGGCCGGACTCGCGCACGCGAAACCCAGCCTGTTCGCCTTCGACGACGCCTGGCTCGACGAGCACGTCCGAAAGAAAACAGGAGTGCCACAAAGATCAGCTTCCACCAAACATTAACGAACACCACATAAAAAAGACCGATGGAACTGGCGGTCAAACCAATGATCATGGATTAATATTCTCCGAAGCGTTTCACTCCCCTGCCGCCTGGCGCGACTACCGCCAGGCGCGCGGCCTGGCGCGCGACAACTGGCATTTCCTCACCGCCGGTCGCGCGGCGACGACGCGTGCGGCCGGCCTGCTGGGCGTGCGGTGGTGGTATGCCGATGGCCACCTGATGCACGACTTCCGCATCGTCCGGCTGGACGCGGAAGGCGCCGTCGCCGCCGCCGTCGGCAACTACGACGACGGCCTCGAAACGCTACTGGCGCAGCGATGAACCTGCGCCACCCGGAGTCCCACCGATGAATCCCGCCCCCGACAAGGTCCGTGTGCGCAGCTACTTCGCCCACCACGGCATCTGGGCTCCCGGCGTGCGGGCCTTCCGGCGCCTGCAGTTCGGCGCCAAGGCCGCCGCGATCTCGGTGGCCTTCCTGGCGCCGCTGGTGGCGCTGGCGCTGCTTTGGGTGAACGGCCGGCTCGAGACCGTGCGCGCCACCGCCGAGGAAGCGGTCGGCGTCGCCTACGACCGCCAGGCGACGCGCCTGCTGCAGGCCGCGCAGGAGTTGCGTTCGGCGGCGCTGCGCGAAGCTTCGCAGACGCCGGGTGCGCCCTATGCGCAGGCCCGCCAGTCCTTCGATGCCCAGCTGGAGACGCTGGCGCGGATGGAGCAGCAGCAGGGCGCGCGGTTGCACACCGCGCCCGCGCTTGAGCGCGTGCGCGCCGCCGTACAGACGCTGGCCGTGCCCGCCGACGGGCTGATGAAGGTCTATGCGACGAACTCGAAGCTGGCCGTGGCCCTGTACGAGCTCATCGGCACCGCCGCCGACGGCAGCGGACTCACGCTGGACCCTGAACTGGACAGCTACTACCTCCAGGACGCCGGCGTCGGCAAGCTGCCGCGCCTGATCGACGAAGCGGCGCGCATGCGCGACCTGGCCGGCGCGGTGGCGGCCGCCGGGCAGGGCGGCGACATCGCCGCCGTCGAGCTGAGCCGGCTGGACACCCTGGTGGAGGAGTTCTCGCGCCAGGCGATGGCCGCCGCCGACAAGGTGACCGCCGTGCGCCCCGAACTCAAGGAAGCGCTCGACCTGCATGCCGCGGTGAAGGAAGTCGACGCACTGCGCGACCAGGCCACCGACAGCCCCGGCGCGGGCGGGCGCGAAAAAGCGGCCCGCCTGGCCGCCACCGGCGACAAGGCGGTGGCGGCGGCGTGGGCGGTGCAGCAGCGCATCGTCGACGAACTGGACCGCATCCTGGCCGAGCGCGTGCGTTCGGCCTGGCGCTGGCTGGCCTGGGTCGGGGGCGGCGTCGCCTTCTGCCTGGCCGTGGCCGCGTACATGTTCTATGCCTTCTACCTGGTGATGAGCGGTGGCCTCAACGAGGTGCGTCGCCATCTGGACCTGATGGCCAGCGGCGACCTCACCAGTTCGCCCCGGCCCTGGGGCCGCGACGACGCGGCCGCCCTGATGCAGGCGCTGGCGGCGACCCAGCAGTCGCTGCGCGCCATCGTCACGCAGGTGCGCTCGGCCTCGGAGCAGATCGCGGCGTCGAGCCAGCAGATCGCCGAAGGCGCGGGCGACATGTCCACCCGCACCGAGCGCGCCGCGGCCAGCCTGCAGGAATCGGCGGCCTCGATGGGCGAGATCTCCGGCACCGTGGGCCGCACCGCCGACGTCGCCGGCGAAGCCGCCGGCCTGGCCGGCAGCAACGCCACCGTGGCCGGCGAGGGCGGCCGCATCATCGGCGACATGGTCGTGACGATGGACGCCATCAACGACGCGTCCAGCCGCATCTCGCACATCATCGGCACCATCGACGGCATCGCCTTCCAGACCAACATCCTGGCGCTCAACGCCGCGGTGGAGGCGGCGCGCGCGGGCGAACAGGGTCGCGGCTTCGCGGTGGTGGCCGGCGAGGTGCGCGCGCTCGCTCAGCGGTCCTCGGCGGCGGCGCGCGAGATCAAGGCACTCATCGACGACAGCGTGCAGAAGGTGGGCGCCGGCGCCCAGGTGGCGCGCCGCGCCGGCGAGACGATGACCCACATCGTCGGCAACGCCGAGCGCATCCGCCAGCTGGTGCAGGAGATCGCGGCCGGCGCGCTGCAGCAGCGGCAGGGGCTCGCCGCCATCGACCACAACGTGCGCCACCTCGACGAGACGACGCAGCAGAACGCGGCGCTCTCCGAGCAGACCGCCTCGGCCGCCGGTGCGCTGACGGGGCAGGCCAACGAACTGCTCGAGCGCGTCGCGCGCTTCCAGCTGCCCGCATCGGTCTGAAGCGCCGCCCAGGGGGCGTGGCGTCTATCATGCGCGCCCCAGCGCGTCACCGCCCGTTCCCACGCATGCTCGTCCCGCACGGCACGCCCGTCGCCTTCGCGTGAAGGCCCCCGTCGTCGCCTTCAGCGCCGTCTGGTTCTCCTACTTCGCGGCGATCGGGATGTTCAACCCGTACGCGCCGCTGTGGTTCAAGGACCTCGGCTTCTCCACCCTGGCCATCGGCGGCATCGTCTCGCTGCAATCGTGGACACGCGTGGTCGCCCCCTATGGCTGGGGCTGGCTGGGCGACCACGGCGGGCAGCGCGTGCGCCTGGTGCGGCTGGCCGCGCTGGGCGCCACGCTGGCGGCCGCCGGCCTGCTGTTCGTGCGCGAGTACGCGGCCGTCGCCTTCTGCGTGGCGCTGCTGTTCCTGGCCAACGGCGGCGTGGTGCCGTTGTCGGAAGCCTCGCTGGCCGCCCACCTGGCACGCAGCGGCGACATGGACATGGGCCGCTACGGCCGCGTGCGCATGTGGGGCTCGGTGGGCTTCATCGTCACCGTGGTCTGCGCCGGCGCTGTGATGCAGTTCGGCGGCATCGGCCTCTTCCCCTGGCTGGTGACGGGCATGTTCGCGATCCTTCTGGCGGCGTCCTTCGGGCTGCCCGCCCGGCGCGACGACCACGGTCCGCATGCCGCTGCGCCTTCGGTCATGAGCGTGCTGCGCCGGCCCCAGGTGGCATGGTTCTTCGCCAGCGTCTTCTTCACCGTGCTGGCGCACACCAGCCTGTACGGCTTCTTCTCGCTCTACCTGGACTCGCTGGCCTACCCGAAGAGCGCGGTGGGCGCGCTGTGGGCGGTCTCGGTGGTGGTGGAGATCCTGTTCTTCTGGTTCCAGGGCCTGCTGTTCGGCCGCGTCGCGCCGCAGCGCTGGCTGGCCTGGGCGGCCGGACTCTCGGCGCTGCGTTTCGCGCTGGTGGCGGCCTTCGGACAATCCGTCGCCGCGCTGGTGGCTTCGCAACTGCTGCATGCGGTGACCTTCGCCGCCCAGCACGCGGCCTGCATCGCGCTCATCAGCCGCTGGTTCCCGGGGCCGCTGCGCGGGCGCGGCCAGGCGCTGTACACGACGCTGGGCTATGGCCTTTCCGGCGTGCTGGGCGGCCTGGGCGGGGGCTGGCTGTCGGCCCGCTTCGGCTTTGCCGCGGTGTTCTGGGCCGCCGCGACCACAGCCCTGGTCGGGCTGGCCTGCACCCGGGTGGTGCAGAAGCTGGATCCCCCTGTGGACTGAGCCTCAACAACCAGAATTGACAGCTTGCCGGTCCCACTTTCGGCTCAAGTACGGGGCCCTCGCTTCCGAGATTGGAATGCCGCCACCCGAAGGCGGCCATCCAGTCTGAAGGGGCGATATCGATGAAGACCCTGTCCAGTGGCGCGCAGCCCACGGCCGGTGGCCTGTCCGAGTTCTTCCGCTACCACGGTGCCTGGGCGCCGGGGGTGCGGCTGTTCCGCGCCCTCGGCTTCAAGTCCAAGGCCATGGTCATCGCGCTGACCTTCCTGGTGCCGCTGTCGGTGCTGGGCTGGAGCTACTTCGGCGACAAGGCCGACGCCATCGCCTTCTCGGCCAAGGAGCGCGTGGGCGTCGCGTACGCGCGCGCGCTGATGCCGGTGCTGGACCTGATGCAGCGCCAGCGCGTGGCCGCGGTGCTGAAGGCCGCCGGCCGCACGGGCGAACCGGTCGCCGAAGCCGAGTTGTCCAGGGCCCTGGCCGCACTGGCGGCGGCCGAGAAGTCCAGCGGCGAGACGCTGGGCACCGCCAAGGCCTACGCCGCCTTACAGGAGGCGCTGCGCGCGCTGCCGGCGGCCGGCGGCGACATCGACCGCACGTTCGCCGCGCAGGACAGCGCGCTGCAGTCGCTGGTGGATCTGCTGGGCGCCTCGACCGACGGCTCGAACCTCACGCTGGACCCCGACATCGACACCTACTACCTGATGGACACCGCCATGTTCCGTCTGCCCGCGATGGCGGACTCGGTGGGCCGCCTGCACGCCCTGGGCGCCGCCCTGCTGTCGGCCGGCAAGGCGCAGCCGCTGCTGGTGCGCCACGTCGCCGAGCAGGCCGTGCTCACGGGCGCCAACCGGGCTGCGGTGGAAGCCGGACTGGCCAAGACGGTGGCCTACAACGCCGGCGTCGCCGCCAAGGTGGCGCCCGCCGCCACGGTGGCCGCGCTGCGTGCACTGGACGGGCAGATCGAAACCACGCTGCTGGGCAGCGAGGGCCCGCGCGGCGACCTGGACGCCTTCGCGGCCGCCGCCGGCCGCGCCAACGCGGCCCAGATGGAGCTGGCAGGCGCCGCCACCGCCGAGCTGGACCGCCTGATCGGCGAACGGGTCGGCCGCATGGAGAGTTCGCGCAACGTCACCACTGCCGTGGTGGTGGGCGGGCTGCTCGCGGCCTTCTACCTGTTCGTGTCCTTCCGCAAGGTGCTCGACGGCGGACTCAAGGAGGTGGCGCGCCACATCGACGCCATGCGCGACGGCGACCTCACGACCCGTCCGCGCGCCTGGGGCCGCGACGAACCGGCCCGCCTGATGGGCACGCTCGAGGAGATGCAGCAGTCGCTGCGCCGCATCGTCACCCAGGTGCGTTCGGCTTCCGACAACCTGGTGCAGGCCAGCGGCGAGATCGCCAGCGGCTCGGCCGACCTGTCCGACCGCACCGAGCGCACGGCGGCCAGCCTGCAGCAGACCGCGGCCACGATGGACAGCATCGTCGAGGCGGTGGACCACAACGTCGGCACTGCCGAGCGCGCGAACGGCCTGGCCGGTACCAGCGCCGAGGTGGCCGAGCGCGGCGGCGCCATCATCGGCCGTGTCGTCGAGACGATGGACACGATCCAGGAAGGTTCGCGCCGCATCGCCGACATCACCGGCACCATCGACGGCATCGCGTTCCAGACCAACATCCTGGCGCTCAACGCCGCGGTGGAAGCCGCGCGCGCGGGTGAACAGGGCCGCGGCTTCGCGGTGGTGGCCAGCGAGGTGCGCGCGCTGGCGCAGCGCAGCGCCGCCGCCGCGCGCGAGATCAAGGAGCTGATCGGCCGCAGCGTCGGCCAGGTCGAGAGCGGCAACGCGGTCGTGCGCGAGGCCGGCAGCACGATGGAGGAGATCGTCTCCACCGCGCGCCAGGTGCGCAACCTGCTGGACGAACTGTCCGGCAGCGCGCGCGCGCAGGCCGGCGGCGTGGGTGAAGCCACCAGCGCGATGCGCGAGCTGGATTCGTCCACGCAGCAGAACGCCGCCCTCGTGGAGCAGACCGCGGCCGCGGCGCAGGCGCTGCGCGAGCAGGCGCACCGCCTGGCCGGCGAGGTCTCGCGCTTCAGGTTGCCGGCCTTGGCGTGAACGACCGACGCACGCGCGAGCGCGACGCCACGGCCCACCTGCGGGTGCGCCGTGCGATGTACCTCGCATTCGCCGTGCTGGCGGCGCTGGCCCTGTTCCAGGCCGGCTACGCCCACCGCTACGAGAGGATCCGCGCCGCCGACGCCGAGGTAATCAGCTTCGCCGCCGGCCAGCGCACCTTCACCCAGCAGATGGCGCGCATGGCCGCGCTCGCCGAAGGCGACGAGCACGTGACCCTGGTCCATGCCGACCTGCTGGCCGAGGCACTGGACCGCTCGCGCAGCGACGCGCTGCTGGTGGAAGCGCTGCTGGCCGGCCAGGCACGCCTGTCGGCCAGCCCCACGCCCGCGGTCGACACCGCGCTCGCCGCCTGGCAGGCGGCGCGCGAGAGGCTCTGGTACCGCAGCGAGGCGCTGCTGCGCCACCTGGCCGACGGCGACGCGGCGGCGGTGCCGGGGGCCGCCATCGCGGTGCAGGTCGAGGCCGACCCGGCGCTGGCCGCCGCCGGCCGCCTGACCGAGGCACTGCAGGGCGCGGCGCGCGAGCGCAGCCGCGGCCAGCAGCGCCTGCTGGAAGTCGGCTTCGCGCTCACGCTGGCCCTGCTGGGGCTGCTGGCGCTGTTCGTCGTGGAGCCGGCGGCGCGCAGCGTGCGCCGCCAGGTGCGCCAGCTGGCCGAACAGGCCGAGCAGCTGGAGCGGCTGGCGCTGGTGGCTGCGAGCACCGACAACATGGTCGTCGTCACCGGGGTCGACGGCCGCATCGCGTGGGTGAACGACGCCTTCGTGCGCCGCAGCGGCCATGCGCCGGCCGAGGCGCAGGGCCACGACCCGGCGCGGCTGCTGCGCTGCGAAGCATCCGACGCCGGCACCCTGCGCCGCCTGCGGCGCGCGCTGGCCAAGGGCGAGGGCGCGCGCGCCGAACTGCGCTACACCACGCGCGAAGGCGCCGTGCAATGGGTGGACCTGGACGTGCGGCCGCTGTGCGACGGCGGCGGCGTCGCGCGCGGCCACGTGATGGTGGCCGCCGACATCACCGAGCAGCGCCGCCTGCAGGACCAGCTGGCCCATTCGGCGCGCGTGGACGCGCTCACCGGCCTGCCCAACCGCGCCGCCGTGGTGGAACGGGTGCAGCGCGCGCTGGAACACGCGGGCCGCCACCCGGGCTACGGCTTCGCGGTGCTGTTCATGGACTTCGACCGCTTCAAGCAGGTGAACGACACCCTGGGCCATGGCGCTGGCGATGAACTGCTGCGCCAGGTGGCGCGCCGCATCGAGGACACGCTGCGCCCGGGCGACGCCATCGGCCGCGTCGATTCGCAGCTGCAGACCGCGGCGCGCATCGGCGGCGACGAGTTCGTGGTGGTGCTCGAAGGCATCCGCCACATCGACGACGCCTGCCTGGTGGCCGAACGTCTGCTGCTGGCGCTGGCCGAACCGTACGCGCTGGCCGGGCAGGTGGTGCAGAGCTCGGTGAGCATCGGGGTCGTCGGCGTCGACCGCGACGGCGCCACCGCCGACGAGGTGCTGCGCGACGCCGACACCGCCATGTACGAGGCCAAGCGCGCCGGCCGCGGGCGCAGCGTGCTGTTCGACAGCTCCATGCACGAACGCCTGATGCAGCAGCTGGCGGTGGAACAGGACCTGCGTCGCGCGCTGCGCGTCGGCGAGCTGTTCGCCGTCTACCAGCCGGTGGTGGACCTGGCCAGCGGCGCCCTGGTGGCGGTGGAGGCGCTGGTGCGCTGGCGCCACCCCGAGCAGGGCGTGGTGCCGCCGGCGCGTTTCATCGGCGTGGCCGAGGAGACCGGCCTCATCGACGCCATCGGCCAGGTGGTGATGCGTTCGGCCTGCGCCCAGTTCGCGCGCTGGCGCACCGAGCTGGGGTCGCTGGCGCCGGGCCGGCTGGCGGTGAACCTGTCGCGCGCGCAGCTGCAGCAGCCCGGCCTGACCGACCTGGTGCGCGCCGTGCTGGCCGAGCACGGCATGGCGCCCGCCGAGCTGCAGCTTGAAGTGACCGAGAGCCTGGCCGCGCAGGACGAACGCGTGCAGGGCACGCTGCGCGAGCTGAAGGCGATGGGCGTGGCGCTGGCGCTGGACGACTTCGGCACCGGCTATTCGTCGCTCGCCTGCCTGCACCTGCTGCCGGTGGACACGGTGAAGATCGACCGCAGCTTCGTTGCCCATGCCGAGACCGTGGATTACCACCGGGTCCTGATCGAAGCCACCATCCGCGTGGCGCAGACCCTGGGCATGAGCACGGTGGCCGAAGGCATCGAGACCGAAGGCCAGGCGGCGCTGATGCGCAGCCTGCACTGCGACCGCGGCCAGGGCTACCTGTTCGCGCGCCCGCTGCCGGCCGACGAACTGGCCGCCTGGGCGCGCGAAGCCGCCGCCGCCACCGCCGAAGCCTGACACCGGCGGGCGGTCGCGCCTGTCGGCGCGGCCTGCATTCCGTCGCCCGCTTCCCGCGCTTCGTCGCACGCGGTCTCGAAGGCGTCAACCGCCGCCCCTACACTGCGGCCGCCCTGCCAGACGGGGTGGAACGTCAGAAAGAGGGTGCGCCATGCGCAGGAAATGGCTGGTCGGGGGAGTCGTCGTGTTGCTGGCGCTGGGCGCCGGCGGCGCCTGGATGGGCGGCGTCTTCGGGCCGAAGTCGATGGCCGCGCCGGCCACCCAGGCGGGCAAGGACGGCAAGGACGGCAAGGACGGCAAGCCCGAGGTGGCGCTGGAATTCGTCGGTCGCGAGGTGGTGGCGCCGGCACTGGCGAAACTGCCCGGCCGGATCGAATTCTCGGGCCCGCTGGTGGCGCCGCAGACGGCCGTGGTGCGCGCGCGCACCGGCGGCACGCTGCTGGCGCTGAACGTCGCCGAAGGCAGCCGCGTCACCGCCGGCCAGGCGGTGGGGCGGGTCGACGCTTCCGAACTCACCAGCCGCGCCGCCGAGCGGGCGGCCAACCTGGAGTCGGCGCGCGCCACGCTGGCGCAGGCCGAGCGCACCCATGCCAGCAACGAACGGCTGGCGGCGCAGCAGTTCATCAGCACCATCGCGCTGGACAACTCGCGCGCCGCGGTGGAAACCGCGCGCGCCGCCTTCGACGCCGCGCAGGCGGCGCTGGAGACCAGCCGCGTGAGCCTGCGCGACACTTCGCTGGTGGCGCCGATCTCCGGCATCGTGAGCAAGCGCCACGCGGTGCCGGGCGAGAAGCTCACCGCCGAACAGCAGGTGCTGACGATCGTCGACCTGTCGCGGCTGGAACTGGCCGGCAGCGTGGGCACGCACGAGGTTTCGCGCCTGGCGCCGGGCATGGCGGTGGAAGTGGCGGTGGAAGGCGTGGCGCAACCGGTGGCCGGGCGCATCGCCCGCATCGCGCCGGCCGCCGAGCCGGGTACGCGTTCGATCGGCGTCACCATCGAGCTGGCGAACCCGAAGGAGATGCTGCGCGCCGGACAGTACGCGGTGGCGCGCGCCACGCTGGCCGACGACGCCGAACGCCTGACGGTGCCCGTCGCCGCCGTGGGCAACACCAGCGGCCAGGACCATGTCTGGGTGATCGAGAACGGCGTGCTGGCGCGGCGCGCCATCACGCTGGGCCGTCGCGACGACCGCGAAGGCCGCGTCGAGGTGCTCACCGGCCTGACGCCGGGGGCCCAGGTGCTGGCGGCGCGCTTCGACAACCTGCGCGAAGGCGCGAAGGCGCTGGTGGTGGCGGGCAAGTCGGCGCCGGTGGCTTCGGCCGCCGCGTCGAACCCGTCGCAGCTGAAGTAGCGGCCAGGCGCAGGAGGAAACGGTCATGTGGATCACCCGCGTCTCGATCAACAACCCGGTCTTCGCCACCATGGTGATGGTGGCGCTGTGCGTGCTGGGGCTCTTCTCGCTGGCCAAGCTGGGCGTCGAGCAGATGCCCGACATCACCTTCCCCGGCGCCTGGGTCGAGGTGGCCTACCCGGGCGCCAGCCCGGAAGCGGTGGAGCGCGAGATCACGAAGCCGCTCGAAGAGGCCGTCAACAGCGTGGCCGGCGTCAAGCGCATCACCTCGCGCAGCCTGGAAGGCCGGTCGCAGGCCAGCATCGAGTTCGGGCTCGATGCCGACATGGGACGAGCGATGCAGGAGGTGCGCGACCGCATCGCCGCGGTGCAGCCGGGATTCCCGAAGGATTCGAAGGCGCCGCTGATCGCGCGCTGGAACAACGACAACAACCAGCCGGTGGTCAATCTGGCGCTGCTGAGCAAGACGCGCAGCGGGCGCGAGCTGTCGATCCTGGGCGACCAGCTGGTGGGCAAGCGGCTGCAGCGCGTCGAGGGCGTGGCCCGTGTCGACATCAGCGGCCTCACGGTGCGCGAGGTGCGCATCGACCTCGACCCGCAGCGCCTGCGCGCCTACGGCGTCACGCCGGCCGAGATCGCCACCGCGCTGCGCGAGGCCAACGCCGACCAGCCGGTGGGCCTGATCTCCGACCCGGTGCGCGACGCGCTGCTGCGCGTCGAGGGCCGCGTGCGCGACCCCAAGCAATTCGAGAACCTGGTCGTCGCCCGGCGCGGCAACCTGGCCCTCACGCTGGCCGACCTGGGCCAGCTGGTCGAACGCGAGAAGGAGCCCGACTCGGCCGCCCGCATCAACGGCCAGCAGGCGATCAACTTCAACGTCTTCAAGCAGCAGGACGCCAACATCGTGGCCACCGGCGACGCGGTGAAGAAGGCGATGGACGAGCTGCGCAAGCAGCTGCCGCCCGACGTGGAGCTGCGCCTCATCTACGCCAGCAGCGACTGGGTGAAGGGCTCGCTCACCGGGCTCGAGCACACGCTGGTGGAAGGCGCGCTGCTGACGGTGGCCATCGTGTTCCTGTTCCTGCACAGCTGGCGCAGCACCATCATCACCGGGCTCACGCTGCCGATCGCGGTGATCTCCAGCTTCATCGCCGTCTACGCCTTCGGCTTCACGCTGAACTTCATGACGATGATGGCCCTGAGCCTGTGCATCGGACTGCTGATCGACGACGCCATCGTGGTGCGCGAGAACATCGTGCGCCACGTGCACATGGGCAAGGACCACCACGCGGCGGCGCGCCAGGGCACCGAGGAGATCGGGCTCGCGGTGATGGCCACCACCTTCGCCATCTGCGCCGTCTTCGTGCCGGTCGCCTTCATGGGCGGCATCATCGGCAAGTTCTTCTACCCCTTCGGCATCACCGTGGTGGTGGCGGTGCTGGTGAGCCTGTTCGTGAGCTTCACGCTCGACCCCATGCTCAGCAGCATCTGGAAGGACCCGCCCTCGGCGCGCCTGAAGAACCTGCCCTTCATCGGCCACGCGATCTACGCCACCGACCGCATGCTCGACTTCATGCACGCGGTCTACGAAAAGCTCATCCGCTGGGCCTTCTCGGCGCGCCGCTACCGCGTCTGGCTGCCCATGTACGGTCATGGCTTCGGGCCCGAAACGAAGCGCGACAAGGCCAGCCCGCGCCGGCTGCGTTTCGCCACCATCACGCCGCGCGGCGTGATCCTGGGCGTGGGCCTGGCGAGCTTCGTCGCCGCCCTCGGCCTGGCGCCGCTGGTGGGCAGCGAGTTCGTGCCGCAGACCGACCAGAGCTACACCCAGCTGCAGCTGACGATGCCGGTGGGTGCCAGCCTGGAGCGCACCAACGCCAAGGTGCGCCAGGTGGAGGAGATCCTGGCCGCGATGCCCGAAGTGGAGACCGTCTCCACCTGGGTCGGCGGCGCCGGCCAGCGCAACCAGGCGTGGCTCAACATCGTGCTGAAGCCGCGCAAGGAACGCACGCGCAGCCAGAAGCAGGTGGAGGACGCGATCCGCGACGCCATCGCCAAGATCCCCGGCACCAGTGCCGCGCTCGGCTTCGACCGCCCGATCTACGTCGCCATCCTGGGCAGCGACCCCGACGGGCTGGCGCGCGTGGCCGACGAGTTCGCGGCCAAGGTGAAGAAGATCAAGGGCGCGGTGGACGTGGAGTCCTCGGTGAAGCCCGGCCTGCCGGCCTATGCGGTGCGCCTGAAGCCGAGCGCGGTGCGCGAGATCGGCCTCACCGCGCCGCAGCTGGCGTCCAGCCTGCGCGCCTACGTCAACGGCGAGACCGCCACCTACTGGACCACGCCCGACGGCGACCAGGTCGAGGTGGTGCTGCGCCTGAACGAGGCGCAGCGCGAACGGCTGGAGCAGATGCGCGGCCTGCCGGTGGCCTTCGCGAAGGACGGCACGCCGATCGCGCTGGACAGCGTGGCCACCATCGAGCCGGTGTTCAACCCCGAGATCATCCGCCGCCAGAACCTGCAGCGGCGCGAGGCAGTCTTCGCCGGCGTGAAGGACCGCAGCCCGGGCGAGGTGGGCGACGACGTGCAGAAGCTGATCAAGGAGACCAACCTGCCGCCGGGCTTCAGCTTCGACGTCGGCGGCCAGATGCAGCAGCAGGCCGAGGCCTTCAACGGCCTGTTGGGCGCCATGGCGCTGGCGGTGATCTTCATCTACATCGTGCTGGCCAGCCAGTTCGGCAGCTTCCTGCAGCCGATCGCCATCATGGCCAGCCTGCCGCTGGCGCTGATCGGCGTCATGCTGGCGCTGCTGCTCTGGCGCAGCACGCTCAACGTGTTCAGCATGATCGGCCTGGTGATGCTGATGGGCCTGGTGACGAAGAACGCCATCCTGCTGGTGGATTTCGCCAACCACGCGCGCAAGGCCGGCGCCACGGTGGCCGACGCGCTGCTGCAGGCGGGGCTGATCCGCATGCGGCCCATCATCATGACGACGGCTGCGATGATCTTCGGCATGCTGCCGCTGGCGCTGGCGCTGAATGACGGCGGCGAGATCCAGGCGCCGATGGGGCGCGCCATCATCGGCGGCGTCATCACCAGCACCCTGCTCACGCTGGTGGTGGTGCCGGTGCTTTACAGCTACCTGGTGCGCGAGAAGAAGCCGGCCGCCGCTGCCGCGCCGGCCGCGGCACCCGACGTGGGCGCCGCCCCCGGCGGCGCCCCGGCCGCGATGCCGGCCGACCGCGACTGACGCGCGGGCGGCGCGCGCCTCAGGTGCGCGCCGCGCCGCCGACGCGGTAGATGCCGCAGCCGATGATCTGCTGATCGTCCAGCGGCACCACGAACGAAGCCTTGGGCTGCACGGCCCCGGACTCGGGGTTGACGATGTCGTACTCGACCCAGCCGCCGCGGCCATCGTTGGACTGCGCGGCCGCCCAGGCTTCGCGCACGAAGCGGTCGCCGTCGATGCCCGGCACCTCGTGCACGCGGTGGCCTTCCATCGCCGGCTTGGCGCCGTGCAGCAGGTAGCGCCCGGCGCGGTCGACGACGAAGACGTAGAGGTCGCGGTCGACGAAGCCCTGCTCGCGCGAATGCAGCGCCGGCCCGGCGCCGGCCAGCCCCTGGCTGCGCACCAGCTCGAGCGCACGCTCCACCAGGCTGCGCGCCTCGTCGGCCGAGCCCTGGCGCAGCTTGATCATCGCCACTGACTCGCGCAGCGTGCCGGCACGTTCGACCAGGTCGCCGGCGGCGCGCGCCGACTGTTCCACCATCTCGGCATTGCGGCGCGTGATCTCGTCGAGGTTGCCGACGCTGGCGGTCACCTCCTGCAGGTCGGTGCTCTGGCTGGCGCTGGCCTGCGCGATGCTCTGCAGCGACTGCGACACCCGCCGCACGCCGTCGACCAGCGCGGAAAGCGCCGTGCCCACCACGCGCGTGCTCTGCACCGTGCTGTCCACCTGTTCACTGGAACGGGCGATCAGGCTGCGGATCTCGCGCGCCGCCTCGGCGCTGCGCTGCGCCAGGGTGCGCACCTCGGAGGCCACCACCGCGAAGCCGCGGCCGGCTTCGCCGGCACGGGCCGCTTCCACCGCCGCGTTGAGCGCCAGGATGTTGGTCTGGAAGGCGATGGCGTCGATGACGCCGATGATCTCTGCCACCCGGCGCGAGCTGTCCTCCAGCTTGGACATGGCCTCCACCGAGCCGCGCATCTGGTCGCCGCCGGCTTCGGCCTGCTCGCGCAGCTGGGCGGTCAGGCGGTCCAGTTCGTTCGCCTCGGCCGCGTTGGCGGCCACCGCCGCCGACAAGTGCTGCACGGTGGCCACGGTCTGGCGCAGGCTGGCGGCCTGCTGCTCGGTGCGGCTGGCCAGCGACTGGCTGCCGTCGGCGACCTGTTCGCCCGACATGGTGACGCGCACCGCGCTGCTGCGGATCTCGGCCACCAGGCTGGAGAGGCGCTCGTTCATGCGCTCGACCATGGCGCCGATCTCGGCCAGCTCGTCGCGCCCTTCGACCACGATGCGCTGCGACAGGTCGCCCGAGGCGACGTGGTCCACGCCGCGGTGCAACGCGCGGATCGCACCCGAGAAGCTGAAGTAGAACGACAGCGCCAGGTACACGATCACCGCCATGCCCAGGCTGGCGGCGCCGATCTTCAGCACCATCATGCGGCCTTGCTGCGCGATGCGCGCGTCCAGCGCGGTGGCAAGTTCCTCGTCGACCTTGTGGTCGAACTCGGAGGCCAGGCGCATCGCCTCGCTGGCACCGGCGAAGAAGCGGACCGGATCGGCGTCGATCGTGCCGCCGCTGAACAGGTGGCGGACCTGCTCCACCAGCTGCTTCGAAGCGTCGCGCGCCGCGGGCCAGCCCGCGGGCACGGCGACGCCGCCGCGGGCCAGCGCGTCCAGGCGCAGCTGCACGCCTTCGAGCTGCCGTTCCACGCGGTCGGCCGTGCCCAGCATGGCGGCCCGGTCGGCGTGGGTGGCCTCGCCGCGGCGCACGATCGCCGCGCCCTGGCCCCGCGCCACGCTCAGCGCCTCGAGCCAGGGCACCATGCGGCCGACCGCGATGTCCATCAGGAAGTAGGTGGCGGTCTGCGGGTCCAGCAGCAGGCCGGAGGCTTCGGCCGTGAGCTCCAGTTGCGTCTGCAGCTGCTGCACCAGGCGGGTCTCGGCGCGGAAGCGCTCGTTGCGCTGCTCCGGCAGGCGGCCTTCGAGCAGCGCGTTCAGGGCCTGCCGGGTCTCGGCCCAGTGCTTGTCGTCGGCGCTCAGCAGCGTGCCGTCCAGCTTCTCGACCGCCGACTTCACGTTCGCCTTCTGGCGTGCCGTGTCGACGACGCCTTCGGCACCGCCGAAGGCCTGGTCGCGCAGGCCCTGCACGGCGTGCACCACCTCGACGAGCTGGTCCACCTGCGCGGCGCCGACGCGTTCGCGCTGGCTGTAGGACAGCTCGCGGGTGGCTTCCGCGAAGAAGGTCACCGCCCGGTAGGCGATCGGCAGCACGAGGAAGCAGCCCAGCAACGCGAGCTTGGACGAGATGCGCATGCGGCGCATGAGCCGGACGCCGGGCGCGAGCGGTCGGAAGGCGAGGGCTGCCATGTTTCGGTTGTCTCCAGGTCGGTTCGAGCACGGCGCGCACGGGCACACCGCCTTCGGATATCGGCGCGATGGTGCGGCCACCTGTGCGCCGCCGACGGCAGGAATTGGCGGTCGAAAGTGCGCTGTTTCGATGCCCTGGGGTGTACTCGATCAGATCCGCGCTCAAGAGTCGAAGAACTGACCCTTCAAGTGAGTCCGTACGTGCTGGCAGGGCTGAAGAATGGTCCTGGTACGAGGCCGGATCTTCGCTGGCCGGCCGCCGCCACTCACTTGTGCTGCCACCCCGTTCTTCGCCGGCGAGCCGATGAAGTCCGCGATCAAGCGCGTCGCCGGGCCTGCGTCCTTAATGGTTTGTTAAGGATGCGGAAGCAGCGGGCCAGCCCTTGGCCAGTGCCGGCAGCCGCACCTGGGCCACCAGTCCGTGCGGTTCCGCGGCCAGCAGACGCACGCTGCCGGCATGGCGTTCGACGATCTCGCGCACGATCGCCAGCCCCAGCCCGCAGCCGCCGGGCTCGTGCGTGGCGCGCACGAAGCGTTCGAAGACATGCTCGAGTTCGCTCGCAGGCACGCCGGGGCCGTCGTCCTCGACCTCGACCGTCACCTCGCGCGCGCCGCTGCGCAGGCGCACCGTCACGTTGGCGCCACGGCCGGCGTAGCGGATCGCGTTGTCGACCAGGTTGATGAGCGCTTCGCGCAGCAGCAGCTCGATGCCCGCCACCTCGGCCGGTGCGTCAGCCGCGCTGTCCTCGTCGAAGCCCAGGTCCACGCCGGCGGCCAGCGCGCGCGGCACGAGTTCGGCGCTCACCTCGCGCGCCAGCCGCCGCAGGTCCACCGGCGTGCGCGCGTGCCGGTCGGCCGACTCGGGCTCGGCGCGCGCAAGCACCAGCAGCTGGTTCACCAGGTGCGCGCTG
>JBGAKY010000027.1:0-73513 GCA_044224175.1 Rubrivivax sp.
CGGAAGCCGAAGCGCAGCCAGTGGTGCGGCGGCATCACGTCCAGGCCCTGGGCGCCGGCGTCGCGCGCCCGGTGGGCGTGTTCGCGCGCGTCGGCCAGGCCTTCGCAGACGATGGACGAGATCACCGGCACCCGGCCCCGCACTTCGGCGGCGACGATGCGCGTGACCTCGGCGCGTTCGGCCGGCGTGAGCGAGAACACTTCGCCCGTGTGGCCGTTGGTCATCAACGCGACCACGCCCGGCTGGCCGGCCAGCCACGAAGCCAGCCGGCGCAGCGCCGGTTCGTCGATGCGGTGGTCCTGCGTGAACGGGCAGGCAATGGCGGGGATGATGCCGCGGTAGTTCTGGATGGTGGGCACGCTTGTCTCCTTCGGGGAACAATGCGGGCATCTTCGGCGCCCGGCGCCGGGAAGGCCAATGCCCGTTTTCTCTGCCTTGATGCCGCCAAAGCACCGATGAACCTGACCTGGCTGGAAGACTTCCTGGCGCTGGCCGCCAGCGGCAACTTCTCGCGCGCGGCCGAGCAGCGCCACATGACGCAGCCGGCCTTCAGCCGCCGCATCCGCGCGCTGGAAGAATGGCTGGGCGTGGCGCTGTTCGACCGCGGCGGCCACCCGGTGGCGCTGACCGAAGCCGGCCAGTGGTTCCGCGGCGTGGCCGAAGAGATCCTGGCCCGCGTGGCGCGCGTGCCCGACGAAGCGCGCGCCGTGGCGGAAGCCGCTTCGGCCACGCTGCGCTTCGCGGCCACGCATGCGCTGTCGCTCACCTTCTGGCCGCCGTGGCTGCGCGCGCTGGAAAAGCGCCTACCGCTGGGGCCCATCCAGCTGGTGTCCGACGTGGCCGCCAACTGCGAAGCGCTCATCGCCCAGGGCCGCGTGCAATTCCTGCTGTGCCACGCCCACCCGCAGGTGCCGGGGCGCCTGGACCCGGCCGCCTTTCCTTCGGTGCAGGTGGGCACCGACGTGCTGCTGCCCGTGAGCGCGCCCGGCCGCGCCGGCAAGCCGCGCCATGCGCTGGAAGGCGCGGGCAGCGTGCCGCTGCTGGGCTACAGCGCGGAGTCGGGGCTGGGGCGCATCGTGCGCGCGCTGCGGGCTGATGCGCTGGAGCGCGTGGCCGCCGCGCCGGTGTTCACGGCGCATCTGGCGACGTTGCTGAAGACAATGGTGATGGAAGGCCGCGGTGTCGCGTTTCTGCCGCGGACGTTGATCGAGGACGAGCTGGCTGGCGGGCGGCTCGTGGAAGCCGGGCGTGCCGGGTGGCCGATTGAGGTGCAGGTTCGGCTGTATCGCCGGGCTGGGGCAGAGGCGCCTACGGCGGAGGCGTTCTGGGCGGCGGTGGAGAGGGTTTGATTGGCGGTGCGGGAGGCATCACTTCGCTGCAATGCCGCGCCAGCGATCCTCGCCGCAGTTCACTCACTCAATCTGAGCGACGGCCGTGCAGCGTTCTCGGTCAGTCGGGCATAGAGGATGAACTCACGCTGACCAGCACCAAGCAGCCGCTCGGTCAGGCGGCGGTGAACCCTGTGAAGGTCAGCTGAACGGGTACAGCGGTTGTAGGCCGGCGCACGACGGAGGCGGCGGCCGGTGACCGCTTCGTCGTCCGCCGTAGTGGCGGAACCGACCCGTTCCTGCCGGTCAGCTCGGGGTGACCAACGGCACCGGTGCAGCAGATTGCTGTCGTTGGCGCTAGGAGAAGGCACTTCCGGTGCGTGCTTGTTGGTCATTCACGGCAGGCAAGTTGCCGGGAGCGGGAACCTGCGGAAGACTGGTGACTCACTTGCGTCTCACCCCGTCTTCAGACTTCCGCGGCCACAAGGTGAATCCTTCAGAGTCCCACGATCGCCTTGGTTTCCAGGTACTCCTCCAGGCCCGCAACGCCCCAGATTCGGCCGTTGCCCGACTGCTTGTAGCCACCAAACGGAGCACTGATATCGGGCAGGGCTCCGTTGAGCATGACTTGCCCAGCCCGCAACTGCGATGCCACGCGTCGAACCTCCTTCGGATCATTGCCTTCTACATAGGCTGCCAGCCCGTACGGGCTGTCATTGGCGATCGCGACGGCTTCTTCGACGCTGTCGTAATAGATCACCGACATTACCGGCCCGAAGATCTCGTCGCGCGCGACGGACATCTGGTTGTGCACATCGCCGAACGCTGTCGGTCGCACGAACCAACCGTGTTCGAGCCCATCTGGGTAGCCGGGTCCGCCCGCAATCAACCGTGCACCTTCTTCAAGCCCGCGCTGGATGTAGCGCTGGACAGTGTGCCACTGGGCCTCGTTGGCCACAGGACCCATGTCGACCGCTGCCGTTGGGTCGCCGACAACCAGCGCTTCGATCGCGACTCGAGCGTGCCGTTCGAACTCATCCTTGTGCTGCCGCGGGACCAATGTGCGTGTCGGTGCGGCGCAAGTCTGACCGGCATTGCTCATCACACCCGCAACCGCATGACGAGCAGCAGCCGCAAGATCAGCCACCGGCAAAACGATATGTGGTGACTTGCCGCCCAGTTCCAGCGTGACCCGCTTGATCGTGTCGGCAGCGTCCTTCTGGACCTGAATGCCCACTGTCGTCGAGCCCGTGAAGGCCACCATGTCGACGAATGGGTGATGGCTCAGCGCCGTGCCAACGGTTGAACCGCGTCCGTTGACCAGATTGAAGACGCCGCGCGGCACCCCCGCTTCGTGCAGGATCTCGGCCAGCACTTGACCGGTGTAGGGCGTGCCGGGCTTGAGGACCATCGTGCAGCCGGCGGCCAACGCCGGGGCGATCTTCTCCGCCGACTGCATGCCGGGATAGTTCCAGGGTGGAATCAGCGCACACACGCCAATGGGCTCTTTGATGATGTGCGTCGTGCCCCGATCCGTGCCAAACGGGTAGTCCGCCAAGGATCGCGCCATCAGGCGGAACTGCGCCGCACCGGCCCCAACGGTGAGCCGCGCGAAATCCGTGGGGGCGCCCATGTCGGCAGTCACCGCCCGTGCCATCTCGTCCGCGCGGGTATCGTGCAGGTCGGCGATACGATCCAGCAGCGCGATCCGCTCGGCCACCGAGAAGCTCGAATAGCTCTCGAAGGCCCGCCGCGCCGCAGCCACAGCCCGCTCAACGTCAAGCGGCGTTCCCAACGCCAACCGACCCGTTACCTGTCGTGTTGCCGGGTTCGTGATGGCCTGGACTGCTTCACTGGATGAGGGCACCCAGTCGCCGTCGATGTAATGGTGAAGAACGTCGCGCATGGCGTACTCCCGGCGAGTCAAGCCGACTTGGTGGAGATGCCCGTGGCCATGCGCATGAAGCCGTCGAAGGCGCGATCCGAGAGAAGGCCTCGCATGAAGATCATGGGCTTGGCACCGAAGCCGACCGCGTAGCGGGTCTTCGGGCGGCGCGCCGTGACGGCCTTGCAGATGGTGTCGGCGATCAGTTCAGGCGGCGATTGGCGCTTGCGGCTGGCTTCGCCGACCATGGACTCCGCCATCGGCTGCGCCTGGCTCGCGTAGACGCCCTTGCCGGAAACCTCGCGCAGCTTGTCGGCAGCGATGCCTGCCCACTCCGTCTTGATGCCGCCCGGTTCGATCACCACGACGTCGATGCCAAACGGTTGCACCTCCATCCGCAGGCAGTCGCTGATCGCCTCGAGCGCAAACTTGGTGCCGTGATACCAGGCGCCCAGCGGCGTGTGGATCTTGCCGCCCATCGAGGTGATGTTGACGATGGTGCCGGAGCGGTTGCGCCGCATGTGCGGCAACGCGAGCTGGATCAGACGGACCGCGCCGAACACATTCACGTCGAACTGCGCGCGTGCTTCAGCCAGCGATACATCCTCCACCGATCCGTAGGAACCATAGCCGGCGTTGTTGACCAGCACGTCGATGCGTCCGGACAAGGAGATGATGGCGTTGATGCCGGCTTGCATCGAGGCGTCGTCCGTCACGTCTAGCGCGAGGACGTGAAGGCCGGCGTCCGCCAGGTGGCGCATCCGATCGACGCGCCGAGCGGCAGCGTAGACGGTATATCCAAGGGCGTTCAGCTTGAGGGCGGTGGCAGCGCCGATGCCGGAAGACGCGCCTGTCACGAGAGCTACTTTGGTGTTCATGTCGATCGATCCTTGCCTGGGGTTGGGGGCCTTGGCGAGCCGGTCTTGGTTCGCCTTCTGTGCCATCAACTGTAGGAATCGAAGGGCGTCACGCCCCTAGCGATCCGCGCCACCATCCAGGCAAAACGCGCCACGCAATTGGCACGACTGCCGCCTAGCAAGCCACGCCCGACGCCCTACCAGCAGGGCGCGGCGGCGGGCTGCATCGAGCAACGCGCCACGCGGTCAGCAGACACCCTCAGGTCAGGGAACTGCGCGCTCGATGCTTACAGGGATGGGGCGCTCTGCGAACCGCGCCAGCATCGCCTTGAACTGCGGGGACTCACGCAGCAAACGCCCGGCCACCGCGCGCAACCGATCTACCGCCTCGGCAGGCAGTGCAAAGCTCGTCGGCAGTTCCATGAAGTAGCGGCGCTCTGTCTGGTCTTCGATGGCATCGAAGCTCACGTCGATGGCCTCGAAGCTCAGGTTCGGCACCGCTGCCTGTGCATGCGCAGCGTTCGAACCCGCGAGCTGCTGCTGCGCAATTGCGAACTGGCGTCTTTCGTCCCAGCGCCGAGCGATGTCCTTCAACAACTCCACGGATTCGTAGCTGTAGCGATCGATCGGCACACTCGACGCTTGGAACAGCTGGTCCAAGAGACCAGGCGGCGTGGGAGAGCGATCCCAGGTCGTGGCCGGCGCCGAACGTGAATTGACGACGATGACGAGAACGTGGCGGACCCGTTCGAGCTGAACCTCGTTGCGAAAACGCTCGCTGGCTTCGAGCGCTTCGAAACCTTCAAGAATGCCGCGCAGGCCTAAGTTGTCTGATACGCCACCATCGACGACGTGGATGTAGGGGCGTGAGCCGCTGTCCTGCAGGCTGAGCATGTCGCGTGCCCGCAGCAGAGCACGTCCGGCGGGCCTGGCACGCCGATCAGCGCTTTCAATGTCGCTGAGCCAAGGGGGCCGTGATTCACCGCACCTACCGCCGTAGTTGTGGAAAGTGACCGGCGTCAGGATGACCGGTACGGCCGAAGACGCCGCAACTGCGCGGGCCAATCGCACCGGCCCCAGGTCGGAGCACATGTGGTCGAAGGTGTCCTGTGAGAACTCGAAGCGGGCACCCGTGGACACATCGGTGCCTGAGATGATCGCTACCGGTGCTGTGCGTTTCTCGAGATCCGCGAAGGTGGCCCCATGAAACAGGATCTCGTCGTAGTAGTCAGATGCCAGCTCTGACCGCCCATACAGGCGACTGCCCAGCGCGCTCCAGTTGCGCAGATCGAGTGCCCGGGCAATCAGATCGCCTTGCACATTGGGCTTGAGGAAGCGCGGCTCGAACTCGTTGAAGAAGCGCTCGCCATACAGCGCATAGCCGAGAGCCGTGAAGCTCCCTCCAGAAACGCCGGAGATCATGTCCACTTCATCGAGCATGGTGCGGCTTTCGCGCCACGGCGGCAGACTGTGGCGCCGAAGCTCTTCGAGGACTCCGAACGAGAAGGCTGCTGCACGCGTGCCGCCACCCGAAAACGCAAGCAGCACCAAAGAGTCAGAGCGGCCGGTCTCACGGGTGGCGATAATCCGGCCGGCTCGATAGCCGGCATTCAGATTCACCTGGCCAAGCTGCGGATTGACGGGCGCGACACTCGAACAGCCGGATCCCAGCATCGCAGACACCAATGCCAAAGCCGTGGCCCGACGACGTAGGCTCCGAATCCCAGACAGAAGGCTCCCCCAACGGCGCTCCAGCCCCGACTCAGCCTGTAAAAGCAGTTCGGCCCGATCCACTCGTTGCCCTTCCTAAGCTGGTCCGTGGCCAACAGCGCCCAGAGCAGGAGGCTCAGATGCGGAAGCCAATGTGGGCCAGCATAGCCGAGCCCATTTGCCGCGTGTTGGCCTGCCACTAGCGCTGATCCGGGGCTGCGTCAGAAGCAAAGGCTCGCCCAGGGCCGGCAGCACGCCGATGTGGGCATTACATCGAAGCCCGCCGCCTCCCTGTACCGGCGCAACGCGAGGTGCCGTTGTGTTGCGCTGCGAAGCCACGCTGTATGGCCGCGACCGCGGGGCTCCGTCCACGAGCTGTCCGCCCGCCAAACCAGTACCTGGATCGGCGGTCCTTGCCCAAGCCACGCCCAGGCCCGCTGCGATCATCGGCAGGTTCCATCGGCACAAGACGATGACTCAAGGGCGCGAAGCGCCGAGCCGACCCAGTTCATCCGACGCCAGAGCGACCCACCCGCGTGCGGTTGGCACGGTACGCAACAGTGCAAGCGCGACCGCCCGTGCGTACACCGGCCGATACGCTCCCGGCAACAGGGGCGCGACCACCTTGGCGATCGGTATCGCAATCCGTTCCCCGAGTCGCGTCGGCTGATTCAGGCCTTCTCGCTTGTCGAGCAGCAGAGAAGGCTGCGCCAGCACCAAGGCCTCAAGGTTCAAGGCCCCCAGCGCGTCTTCCAACTCGCCTTTGACGCGGTTGTAGAACATGGATGATTTCGAGTCGGCGCCGGCTGCGCTGACCAATCCCACGCGGAGGGCGCCGGCGGCTACCGCTGCTCGCGCAACCGCGAGATTGGCGTCGAGATCGACGGCACGGAACGCGGCCTGGCTACCCGCCACCTTGATTGTGGTTCCGAGCGCCAGATAAACCTCGTCCACTCGCGGCAGGTCCGGAAGGCTGCGGAAGTCCACGATATGGACACGAAGCTTCGGATGGCTGATGTCCAGCATCCGGCGGCTCAGTGCATGCACTGTTGCGACCTGTGGATCGGCAAGCAGCGCTTCCAGCATCAAGCCACCAACCAACCCCGTGCCGCCTGCAAGCAGCACGGTTCGCTGTTTGTCCATGTCGCCTTCCTCAGTTCAGGCGCATGGCATTTCGCGCGCCATCGGGCGTTTGCCCGGTCCAGTCTTGAAAGGCCCGATAGAAAGAGTTGGGGTCCTCGAACCCGAGCAAGAACGCGATCTCGCCGCCAGACATCGTCGTGTTGCCTAGGTAGTGGCGGGCCAGACTCTCGCGTGTTCCATTCACCAAGGCACGGAAGTTCTCTCCCTCGTCTTCGAGACGGCGCTGCAGGGTGCGCTTGCTCATGCCCAGGCGCTCGGCCGCCTTCTCGATGGTGGCCGCACCGCTGGGCAGCAACTCGAGCAGAACGGATCGCACACGCTCGGCCGTGGTCGCCGTCGCATCGAGTTCACCCAGCCGGCGGCGAAGCTCGGGCTCGAACGCCCGCCACATGCCATCGTTGACGGTGAGAAACGGTCGCCAAACGTCTGCAGCAGCAAAGGTAATGCCCGGGTTGGCGCCGTGTTGCACGGCCGCGCCGAAGAAGTTCTCGTAGCGTCGTGCGTACGCGCTGGGCGGGAGCTTGGTCAGCGTCACCCGAAGTGCCTTGATGGGCTCGCGGGTCGCCAGTCGAGCCAACCGAAGCAGGAACGCCACCTCGGCGATCTCAAGCGACTGGGGCACATCGGTTTGCATGGCCAGCCAGCGCGGCGAGACCGAGAGATCACCCGCTTTGCTAACGTCGACCTCCAAACTCATCGGCGCCACAAGCTGCTTGTACTTGCTCAGGCGCTGCACGGCCTGCATCAGGTTGGCGCTGCAAAGCGCGGCAAACAGAGGCGGGCTGAAAGACTCTGCGGAGACCAACTCGACCAGCCGAAGCGAAAACATCGGGTCCGCGGCCTCTTCCTCCAGGCTCTTCCAGAACCGAAAGTAGTCCTCGATAGACAGCTCTTGTGCTTCACGAGAAAGCAGGTCCTCGGGCAGGCCCGCTCGGCGCAACACATGCTCCGGCCGCAGGCCAAAGTCCTTCAGCAGCGCCTGCCAACCGACGTCGAGAGAGAAGAACCGATTTCGTGACATCAAAGCTCCAGATCCGGTGTGGCAGCTCGACCGATGGTCGCAATCTGTCCTCACCAGTCTAGGCAGTTTCCGTCCAGACTAGCCGGCAAGACGCGCCATTTCGAATTCAATGGGCGCCACGCGGCCGCTGCGATCGCTTCCGGTGAAAGACTCAAATCAGCGTTGATCTGACACCACATGCGAGGGAGCGAACGTCCGCTCCTGGCCGAGTCCGGGTTTACGTCCGTGTCGCCGTAAGCTGACCTTCACGGTCGAGGCTGTCGGATCGAAGGTCAGGTTCCCGGCGCGGCCGCGAATTCACGAGACCGGCCATCAACGGTGATCGACGAATGGCAGTTTCCTGGCATCCCGACGGCATGGCAACCGATCACCCGAACCGGTGACGAGTAGGTACCTAGGGATGTCTTGGGTTAGGCTGAGGCAGTTGCATGCGACTCGCCACGGAAGCTGACGCTACCAGCGGCATTTCCCTCCGACGATAAGTTCTGGCTCGCCATGCTCTGAAAATGCTTCCTGCGAGTTACGCTAACGACTTGTCTCGCTGCCAAGGCTTGCGGCGATAGTGCGAGCTACGCCCCTACCCACGGAGGTTCTGAGGATGAGCCGACTCTTGTCCCATGCATCGTTGTTGAACCGGCGGCAAGCCATATGGATTGGACTTGCAGGCTTACCTTGGACGCAGTCCGTCGCGGCTGGTCCTGCGGACCCGGCGACCCCGGTCGCACCGAGCACCGTCTCAAGCAAGACGGATGGTTGGGTTCGATCGAGTCTAAAGAGAAAGAAGGTACTTGGACCGCCGCTGGAGTTGCGTCGGTTTAAGGATCGCTACTACGCCCTTCTTGCGCCCACTAGTTGGAAGGACACCCGTGCGTCGTCGCCCTTGCAGCGCGTCGATGTACCCGCAGGCTTTGTGACAGACTTTGCGTCAATTCCAGGCGTTTTTTGGAGTGTGCTGCCCCCGGATGGAGATTATGCCCACGCCGCCGTGATTCACGATTACTTGTATTGGGTTCAGGATAGAAAGAGAGAAGAGGCCGACGAGATACTGCGCCAAGCAATGATTGACCTTGAAGTCAAGAATTGGCAGCGGATAGCGATCTACAAGGGCGTCGACTTATTCGGCCAGTCGGCTTGGGACAAGAACCTGGCATTGAAGGACGCTGGCGAAAAGCGAATCCTTAAGAGGTTTCCTACTGATGCGAGATTGACGTTCTCCGAGTGGAAAAAGCAGAAGCAAGCTTATGAATAGGTGGCTGTCGCTCATCATTCTGTTGATGACAGTGACCTGCCCGCTCGCAAAGGAGCGGCCCGGCAAGTTTGTTGCACTCGTGATCGGAAATGGAAAGTACTACCTAGACAAAGAGGAACTAAGGGGTCCTCGCGCAGACGCGCTCGACGTCAGCGATCTGTTAAGGAAGGCTGGCTTCAAGGTTACGAACGCAGGAAACACTCAGGATCTCACCCGAGAGCAAATGATCAAGGCAGTCGAAGGTTTTGTTAGGCAAATTGACCGGTCGAGCCTGGCATTGTTTTACTACTCTGGACATGGAATAGAGTACGAACAACAAAACTACCTGGTGCCCGTAGACGCTCAATTGCGCAGCAACTACGATGTTGCGGGCCAGTTGGTAAAGTTTCATGAGGTTACCAAGATGGTGGCGCGTCAGGATCCGCTTGCGAGTATCTTCATACTGGATGCCTGTCGAAACATGCCGCGCCATCTTCTTCCAGAAACGAAGGACTATGGCAACTCGGGCGGTCTCAATTCGCAGAGAAACATTACGGTATCGAATCGGGGATACACGCGGACAGTTTATGCCGCTGACGGAAATCAAAAGGCACTGGCCGCGGCCGACGGGGATCGAAATAGCCTCTATACGGGACAATTCTTGAAGGCGGCCATGAACTCAAAGAACAAGACGCTCTCAGACATTATTCAAGTCGCGGGAGCAGAGGTTTCAAGATTGACAAGGGGCGCGCAAACTCCGATGGATGCGGGAACATCGTCCGGAACCGTTGAACTCTCATTCTCGGCGGCATCCGCTCCTGATGCGCCTTCTGTTCAACCCGAGACTCAGATGCGATTTCCAGAGAATTCATCTTCGACCAAGAAACTTGCTCCCCCTGTTCGGTACTGGCCTGAGAATGTGACTGCTTCAACGTATAGCGGAAAAGTGCAGATTACGGCGCAACATGCGGAATGGCTTGGCATTTCGATCGATGATTTGGCCAGGCGTATTGCAACTCAGCCGAGCGGTGCCGAAGCACTATGGAAAGTCATCGTAGAGGCGGAGGCGAAACGCGACGAGAGAGTTAAGGCCGCGCAAGAAGCGGCTGTAACCCGATAGCTGTCAAGAAAGTCGATTGTCTGGCCTTGGTTCCGCTTCGTTTGGGCACTAGGGGACTGCTGATCTATTCGGGCCCGACTCGATGGCACGTGGGCGGGTTAGATCGATTCGGGATCACTTCATCCGCACACCCGATCGAGTCAGGCGGCGTCCGGCTCGGTGTACCGGTGCAGACGTTCAGGTGGACCGCTTCCTTACCGCCGTGCAGGGGTACTCCAGTGCGGTTTGGCTCGGAACTTCGGCCCCGACTGGCAGTTCCCGCGGTCCCGTCTGGGATAGCCAGCATGAACGGCAGCTTCAGTGCGTCCGGATTCATTCCCAGCTAGGTCCGGTGCGGGTCGACTTGTTGAGTTCGCCCCGGATGGAAGCTGTCGTCCACGCGCTGCGACGTGGCAGTGCCCCTCGACCGTTCGCTATGTGAGCACAACGGTCGCTCGCGGGCAGCGCCCGCGATGGTCAGGTTTCGGACGGCGCTGACATTGAACCTGCGAGCGCGAATGTCTCAGTTCAGTCTCAAGAAGTCTCTGAGCCCAGCATTGGGGCTCCGATCGCAACGCCATCAGCAACCGCCACCCCCCCCCAAACCCACCTTCAGCCCGCAACCCCCCGGCGCAGCGCATTGGCCATGGCGGGCCCGAAGGCGCGCATCAGCACCTGCACCCTGGCGGTCGTGGCCAGCTCGGGGTGCGTGATCAGCCATAGCGGCGTGTCCAGCGCCTCGATCGGGCGGCACAGCGGCTGCAGGTCGGGCAGGCTGCGTTCCACGAAGGTGGGCAGCAGCGTCATGCCCAGCCCGGCGCGCGCCAGCGCGGCGCCATGGGTGAAGTTGTCGACGCGCAGCACCACGTTCGCGTCCTCGACGTTGGCCGCCAGCCAGCGGTCGAACTTCTGGTCGAAGCTGTCGCGCTCGAAGACGATCCAGCCGCGCTGCCGGCACAGGTCGGCGGCGTCGCGCGGCCCGGTCGTTCCCAGCTCCACCCGGCGCGCGTAGATCCGGAAGCGCACGCGCGCCAGCTCGCGGCCCACCAGCCAGTCGGGCACGCTGTCGGCGATGCGCAGCGCCACGTCGGCTTCGCGCCGCCGCAGGTTGGCGTGCTCGCGCGACGTGTTCAGCTCGATGCGGACCTCGGGAAAGGCCGAACCGAACTGCGCCAGCACGGCCGGCAGCAGGTGGGTGGCGATGATCGACGAAGTGCTCAGGCGCACGTCGCCGCTGGGCCGCAGGTCCTGGCCGCGCGCGCGCGTTTCGGCGTTGCCGGCGATGGGCTCCATCAGGCGCCCGGCTTCCTCGATCTCGTGGCCGGCGGTGGTCAGCTGGTAGCGGCCGCGCACGCGTTCGAACAACCGCGTCTGCAGACGCGTCTCGATCTGGTCCAGCCGCCGCAGCAGCGTGGCGTGCGACATCCCCAGCGGGCCGGTGGCGCGCGCCACGCTGCCGTGACGGGCGATCGCCAGCACCAGCTGAAAGTCCGACCAGCCAAGCGGTGGGTGCGAAGAGCGGGCGCGGGTCATTTTCAGAAATGAAAACCAAGCCTTTCAAGAATCGACTTTACCCCGCGTCTTTGGAAATCTAAGGTGAA
Organism: Rubrivivax sp.; assembly: GCA_044224175.1. Lineage (GTDB taxonomy): Bacteria > Pseudomonadota > Gammaproteobacteria > Burkholderiales > Burkholderiaceae_C > Rubrivivax. The sequence goes on from JBGAKY010000027.1 coordinate 11,873, forward strand.
CGGGACATTGGTTCGCGAAGGGCCCCTCCGTGAAACGCACGCCCTACTGGATTGCCTGGCTGTCGGCGGCGCTGCTGGCGCTGCTGGCACTGCTCAACGTGCCGGCGCTGATGGCGCCGGCGCCGCTGAACCTGGTCCTGCGTGAAGTGCAGGTGCCGCTGGGTGCGGTGGTGCTGGGCGCCGCCGGCGTGGTGATGCTGCTGTTCGTGCTGGCGGGTCTGGGCGCCCGCCTGGGCACGCTGCTGGAACTGCGGCGGCTGGCGGCCGAACTGCGCCAGGCGCGCGAGAGGGCCGACCACGCCGAGGCGTCACGCATCGATTCGCTGCGCGAGCTGGTGACCACGGAGTTCCGCCGCCTGCACGAACAGCTTCAGCGCAACGGCACCGCAGCGCCGTCATCGGCGCCGGAATTCGACGGGCCGCCGCGTCAGCGTTCGCTCATGAAGGTGATCATGGGCCGCGGGCCCGCGCCGTGACGCGGCGCGGCCGAAGGGCGCTGGACCGGCGCGAACTGCTGGGCGCCGAACCGGGCGTGCTGGCGGAACTGGCGCGCCAGGCGCGCGCCATCGAAGCGCACTACCGCGCCGCGGCCGAAGACATCGGCCAGCTGTACATGCGCGCCGACACCTGCCGCCTGGGCGGGCTCACGCGCAGCCTGGACGAGCCGATGCGGCGCGCCGCCGAGATCGAACGCACCTTCGCCCACCTGCTGCGCGAGCTGCAGGACTGCCTGGAGCAGCGGGCGCCGCAACCATGACCGGCCAGCACGCTCCCCACGGGCTTGGCGAGCAGGACCTGTACCTGTTTCGCGAAGGCACGCACGGCCGCCTGTACCGCCACCTGGGGTGCCACCTGACGCCCGGTGGCGCACGCTTCACGGTCTGGGCCCCGAACGCCGAGGCCGTTTCGGTGATCGGCGACTTCAACGGCTGGGACCGCGCCGCCGGCGTGGCGAAGCCGCGCGGCGACGGCACCGGCCTGTGGCAGGCCGAACCCGAAGCCGTGCGGCCGGGCCAGCGCTACAAGTTCGCCATCCTCACGCGCGAAGGCCGGTGGCTGGAGAAGGCCGACCCCTTCGCGCGCTGCAGCGAGCACGCCCCGGCCACCGCTTCGGTGGTGTGGGCCGAAGACGACTACGCCTGGCAGGACGCCGGGTGGATGGCGGCGCGCGCGCAGCGCAACGGCCTGGGCGCGCCCTGGTCCGTCTATGAAGTGCACCTGGGTTCCTGGCAGCGCGGCCCCGAAGGCCAGCCGCTGACCTATGTCCAGGCGGCCGAACGGCTGGCGGAGTACGTCCATCGCATGGGCTTCACGCACGTGGAGCTGCTGCCGCTGGCCGAGCACCCGTTCTACGGCTCCTGGGGCTACCAGACCACGGGCTATTTCGCGCCCACCTCGCGCTACGGCTCCCCGACCGACCTGAAGGTGATGGTCGACACGCTGCACCGGGCCGGCATCGGCGTCGTGCTCGACTGGGTCCCTTCGCATTTCCCGGCCGACGCCCATGGCCTGGCGCAGTTCGACGGCACCTGCCTCTTCGAGCATGCCGACCCGCGCCAGGGTTTCCACCCCGAATGGAAGTCGGCCATCTTCAACCACGGCCGCAACGAAGTGCGCGCCTTCCTGTTGTCGAGCGCCCTGTTCTGGCTGGAGCAGTTCCACGTCGACGCGCTGCGCGTGGACGCGGTGGCCTCCATGCTGTACCTGGACTACTCGCGGCGCGAAGGCGAATGGATCCCCAACCGATTCGGCGGCCGCGAGAACCTGGAAGCGGTCTCCTTCCTGCGCATGCTCAACGAGGCGGTCTGCCGCGACCACCCCGGCACGCAGACCATTGCCGAGGAGTCGACCGCCTGGCCCGGGGTCTCGCGGCCCACCGGGCAGGGCGGCCTGGGCTTCGGCATGAAGTGGAACATGGGCTGGATGCATGACACCTTGAAGTTCATGCACGAAGACCCGGTCCACCGGCGCTGGCATCACGCCACGCTGACCTTCTCGATGGTCTACTCCTTCGACGAGAACTTCATGCTGCCGCTTTCGCACGACGAGGTGGTGCACGGCAAGGGTGCGTTGCTGACCCGGATGCCGGGCGACGACTGGCAGCAGCGCGCCAACCTGCGGCTGCTGCTGGGCCACATGTGGGCGCATCCGGGCAAGAAGCTGCTGTTCATGGGCGGCGAATTCGGCCAGCGGCGCGAGTGGTCGCACGAACGCGAGCTCGACTGGGCCCTGCTGGACGACCCGGCGCACACCGGTCTTGCGCGCTGGGTGCAGGACCTGAACCGCCTGCTGCGCGAGACGCCGGCCCTGCACGAGCTCGATTTCGAAGGCGCCGGCTTCGAATGGGTCGACTGCAACGACGCCGAGAACAGCGTGCTCGCCTACCTGCGCCGCGGACGCGACGGCCGCCCGCTGCTGGTGGTGGCCAACTTCACGCCGGTGCCGCGCGACAACCACCTGGTCGGCGTGCCGGTGGCCGGCCGCTGGCGCGAGCGGCTGAACAGCGACGCCGCGCTGTACGGCGGCAGCGGGGTCGGCAACCAGGGTGGGGCCTCCACCGTGCCGGTGGCGGCGCACGGCCGCTTCCAGGCGCTGAACCTGCGCCTGCCGCCGCTGGGCGTGCTGATGCTCGAACCGGAGGACCGCGCATGAGCGACGACCAGGTCAAGCCGGTGCGGCTGGCCGACGGGCGCGTCCGCGTCGTCATCGAACGGGTCGGCCCGGTGGTCGACGAGGGGCGCTTCCCGATCAAGCGCGTGCTCGGCGACGAGGTGCAGGTCGAAGCCGACTGCTTCGCCGACGGCCACGACGTCGTCGCCTGCAGCCTGCTGTGGCGCGGCGCCACGGCTTCCGACTGGCACAGCGCGCCGATGCAGACGATCGGCAACGACCGCTGGCGCGGCCGTTTCACGGTCGACGCGCTGGGCACCTGGTGGTACACGGTACGCGCCTGGGTGGACCCCTTTCTGTCGTGGCGCCACGACTTCGCGCGCCGCGTCGAGCTGGCGGACCTGCGCCTGGAGGCCCGCGTCGGCGCCCGCCTGGCCGCCGAAGCGGCGCAGCGCGCCGCGCAGGGCGCCGACGCCGCGCTGCTGGCGGCCTGGGCCGAAGAGCTGGAGCGCGCCGCCGCGGGCGCGGCCGACGCCGCCGAACTGAAGCGCATCGGCCTGGACGAAGCGCGCGCCGCGCTCGCCGCGCGCCACCCGGACCTGAGCCATGCGCAGACCTGCCCGCACACGCTGGCCGTCACCGTGGAACGCGAGCGGGCGCGCTTCTCCAGCTGGTACGAATTCTTCCCCCGTTCGGCCGCCGGCGACGGGGTGCGCCACGGCACCTTCGCCGATTGCGAGGCCTGGCTGCCCTACGTGCAGCAGATGGGCTTCGACGTGCTGTACTTCCCGCCCATCCACCCGATCGGGCGCGTCAACCGCAAGGGACCGAACAACACGCTGGTGGCGCAGGCGCACGACCTGGGCAGCCCGTGGGCGATCGGCGCCGAGGAAGGCGGCCACCTCGACGTGCTGCCCGCGCTGGGCACGCTGGAGGATTTCCGGCGCCTGGTGCAGCGCGCCGCCGGCATGGGCATCGAGGTGGCGCTGGACATCGCGCTGCAGTGCGCGCCCGACCATCCCTGGGTGCGCGAGCACCCCGGCTGGTTCCGCCGCCGCCCCGACGGCAGCATCCAGTACGCCGAGAACCCGCCCAAGAAATACCAGGACATCTACCCGTTCGACTTCGAGAGCGCCGACTGGCCGGCGATGTGGCAGGCGCTGGCGGGGGTGTTCGAGTTCTGGGTCGCGCAGGGCGTGCGCGTCTTCCGCGTCGACAACCCGCACACCAAGGCCTTCGGCTTCTGGGAATGGGCGATCGCCCGCGTGCGCGCCGGCCACCCGGACGTGATCTTCCTGTCCGAAGCCTTCACGCGGCCGAAGGTGATGCACCGGCTGGCCAAGCTGGGATTCAGCCAGTCCTACACCTACTTCACCTGGCGCAACAGCAAGCAGGAGCTGACCGACTACTTCACCGAACTGGCCCGCGGCCCGGGCCGCGAGTACTTCCGCCCCAACGCGTGGCCGAACACGCCCGACATCCTGCCGGCGGCGCTGCAGTTCGGCGGCCGCGCCGCCTTCATGGCGCGCGCGAGCCTGGCCGCCACGCTGGCCGCCAGCTACGGGCTCTACGGGCCGGCCTTCGAACTGCTGGAGCACCGCGCGCTGCGCGCCGGCGGCGAGGAGTACCTGGACTCCGAGAAATTCGCGCTCCACGCCTGGAACCGCGACGACCCGGTCTCGCTGGCGGCCTTCATCGGCGCGCTCAACCGCGCACGCCGCGCCCATCCGGCGCTGCAGCGCGACGACGGGCTGCAGTTCATCGACGTCGACAACGACCAGCTGATCGCCTACGCGAAGACCACGCCCGACCGCAGCGACGTCGTCGTCTGCGTGGTCAACCTGGACCCGCATCACGTGCAGAGCGGCTGGATCGAGCTCGACCCCGGCGCGCTGGGCCTGGAGCCGCAGCAGACCTACCAGATGCACGACCTGCTCTCGGACTCGCACTTCCTCTGGCAGGGGGCGCGCAACTACGTGAGCCTGGACCCGCAGCGCTGCCCGGCGCACGTGATGGCGCTGCACGCGCGCCTGCGCCGCGAGCACGACTTCGACTACTTCTACTGACGCCCGCACGACCGCATGAAAGCCGACGCCCCCAAGGACTCGCTGGCCGCCGCGGCCCTGGGCGCCGACGCCCGCGCGCCGGCCGACGACCCGCAGTGGTACCGCGACGCGGTCATCTACGAGCTGCACATCAAGGCCTATGCCGACGCGAACGGCGACGGCGTGGGCGACTTCCGCGGCCTCACCGAGCGGCTGGACCACGTGCAGTCGCTGGGCGTCAACACGATCTGGCTGCTGCCCTTCTACCCTTCGCCGCTGCGCGACGACGGCTACGACGTCGCCGACTACCGCGACGTGCACCCGAAGTACGGCACGCTGGAGGACTTCCGCGGCTTCGTCGCCGAGGCGCACCGGCGCGGCCTGCGCGTCATCACCGAACTGGTGGTCAACCACACGTCGGACCAGCACCCCTGGTTCCAGGCCGCGCGGCGCGCCCCCAGGGGGTCGCCCGAACGCGACTTCTACGTCTGGAGCGACAGCGCCGAGAAGTACGCCGGCACGCGCATCATCTTCACCGACACCGAGAAGAGCAACTGGACCTGGGACGAAGCGGCCGGCCAGTACTACTGGCACCGCTTCTTCAGCCACCAGCCCGACCTGAACTTCGACAACCCCGCGGTGCGCGAGGCGGTGCTCCAGGTCATGGAGTTCTGGCTCGAGATGGGCGTCGACGGCTTCCGGCTCGACGCCATCCCCTACCTGGTCGAACGCGACGGCACCACGAACGAGAACCTGCGCGAGACGCACGAGGTCATCAAGGAGATCCGCCGCCGCGTCGACGCGAAGTACCCCGGCCGGCTGCTGCTGGCCGAAGCCAACATGTGGCCCGAGGACGTGCGCGAGTACTTCGGCGAGGGCGACGAATGCCACATGGCCTACCACTTCCCGCTGATGCCGCGCATGTACATGGCCATCGCGCAGGAGGACCGCCACCCGGTGGTCGAGATCCTGGAGCAGACGCCGGACATCCCGAACGCCTGCCAGTGGGCGATCTTCCTGCGCAACCACGACGAGCTGACGCTCGAGATGGTGACCAGCAAGGAACGCGACTACATGTACAGCATGTACGCGTCCGACGCGCGGGCGCGCATCAACCTGGGCATCCGCCGCCGCCTGGCGCCGCTGCTGGAAAACGACATCGACCGCATCAAGCTGATGAACAGCCTGCTGCTGTCGATGCCGGGCACGCCGGTGCTGTACTACGGCGACGAGATCGGCATGGGGGACAACATCTTCCTCGGCGACCGCGACGGGGTGCGCACCCCGATGCAGTGGACCAGCGACCGCAACGGCGGCTTCAGCCGCGCCGACCCGCAGCGCCTGTACCTGCCGCCGATCCAGGACCCCGTGTACGGCTACGAGGCCGTCAACGTCGAGGCGCAGGCGCGCGAGCCCTCGTCGCTGCTGGCCTGGACGCGCCGTCTGCTGGCGGTGCGTTCGAGCAGCCACGCCTTCGGCCGCGGCCGCTTCACCATGCTGCACCCGGGCAACCGCAAGGTGCTGGCCTACGTGCGCGAGCACGGCGACGACGTCATCCTCTGCGTGGCCAACGTCAGCCGCATGGCGCAGCCGGTGGAGCTGGAGCTCGCGCCCTGGAAGGGGCGCGTGCCGGTGGAGATGATGGGCCGCACGGCCTTCCCGCCGATCGGCGAGCTGCCCTACCTGCTGACCCTGCCGGGGCACGACTTCTTCTGGTTCCGGCTCGCCACCGACGCCGAGCCGCCGCGCTGGCACAGCGAGCGTCTGGCGATCGACGACCTGCCGGTGCTGGTGCTGTTCGACGGCTGGAACAGCTTCTTCCGCCAGCGCGTGGTGCCCTGGCGCATCTCGCTGGCGGAGAAGACGCGTGCCCAGCTGGAACGCCAGACGCTGCCGCGCTTCGTCAAGCGCCAGCGCTGGTATGCCAGCAAGGCCACGGCGCCGCAACGTGTGCAGCTGGTCGAGAACACGATGCTGACCGCCGGTGCCCAGAGCTGGCTGCTGTCCCTGGCCGAAACGCAGGGCGAAGACGAAGCGGCCGCGCGCTACTTCCTGCCGCTGGCCATTGCCTTCGAGGACGACGACGAGGAGCGCGCCCGCGCGCTGGCGCCGGCGGCGGTGAGCAAGGTCCGCCAGCAGGCCCACATGGGTGTGCTGGCCGACGCGCTGGGCGACGAAGCCTTCTGCCGCGCGCTGGTCGGCCTGATCGGCCAGGCGCAGTCGCTGAAGACCGACAGCGGCACGCTGCGCGGCGTGCCCGGGGCCGCGTTCCGGGCGCTGGCGGCCGACGCGCTGAAGGAGGCCTTGCCGCTGCGCCGGCTGTCGTTGAGCAGCAATTCGGTCAGCCTGCTCGGCGAACGCCTGTTCCTGAAGGCCTACCGGCGCCTGCAGGCGGGCGTCAGCGTCGAGGTCGAGATGGGACGCCACCTGACCGACGTGGTGCAGTTCGCCGGCTGCGTGCCGGTGCTGGGCAGCGTCGAATGGGTGGCGGCGGACGGCGCGACGACCACGCTGGCGGTGCTGCAGTCCTACGTGCCGCACCAGGGCGACGCCTGGGGCTACTTCGTCGACCAGATCGTGCACGTGCTGGAAGCCCCGGACGCCGGCGACGCCCCGGACGCCACGGACCCGGTGGCGGCGATGGCGCAGCGCGTCAAGGCGCTGGCGCGCCGGGTGGCCGAGCTGCACGTGGCCCTGGCCCGGCGCACCGGCGATCCCGCGTTCGACCCGCAGCCGGTCGGCGCCGACGACGTGCGCGGCTGGGTGGCTTCGGTGCGTGCCGAACTCGACGCCAGCCTGGCCCGACTGCAGGCGATCACGGCCGGCAGCCCGAACCCGCTGGCGGACCAGGTGCTGGCGGCGCGCGACCGGCTGGCAGCGCAGGTCGAGCGTGCCCAGCAGGTGCCGGCGGCGGGGCTGAAGACGCGCGTGCACGGCGACCTGCACCTGCAGCAGGTGCTGCTGGTGCGCGACGACTTCGTCATCATCGACTTCGAAGGCGAGCCGGCACGCACGATGGCACAGCGGCGGGCCCTGCAGAGCGCGCTGCGCGACCTGGCCGGCATGCTGCGTTCGCTGGACTACGCGCGCGAATCGGCGCTGCAGTCCGGTGTGCAGAGCACCGCGCTGCGCGAGCAGCTGGCCCCGAAGGCGCGCCAGTGCGAGCGCCGCCTGCGCGAGGCCTTCCTCGCCACCTACCGCGAGGTGGTGCTGGCCGGCGGCCTGTACCGCGAAGCCGAGTTCGACAGCGCGCTCGCGTTGCTGGAACTGTTCGAGATCGAGAAGGCGCTCTACGAGCTGCGCTACGAGATCGACAACCGGCCCGACTGGCTGTCGGTGCCGCTGGCCGGGCTGGCCGCGCTGGCCGGCCCGCCACACTGAAGCAAGCCCGGGGAGACGGCCACCATGCAGGAACTCAACATCATTCTCGATTCGCTGCGCGCGCTGCTGCAGGAGGTGGGGCTCTTCCTGCCGCGCCTGGGCACCGCGGCGGTGGTGCTGCTGGTCGGCTGGCTGTTCGCCAAGGCCTTCAGGGTCGGCGTGGTGAAGACGCTGCGTGCGCTGAACTTCCACGTGCTCACCGAACGCGCCGGCATCGACGAGTTCCTGCAGCAGGGTGGCACCCAGAAGGACACCACCGACCTGTTCGGCGCCTTCGCCTACCTGCTGGTGATCCTGGCCTCGCTGATCGTCGCCTCCAACAGCCTGGGGCTGCAGCAGGTGACCGAACTGCTCGGCCGCGTGCTGCTGTTCGTGCCGCGCATGCTGGTGGCGCTGCTGGTCATCGTGTTCGGCAGCTACTTCGCGCGCTTCGCCGGCCGCAGCGTGCAGAGCTACTGCCGCAGTGCCGAGATCGCCGACGGCGAGGTCCTGGGCCGGCTGATGCAGTACGGCGTGATGGGTTTCGTGGTGCTGCTGGCGGTGGACCACCTGGACATCGGCGGCGGCCTCATCCAGCAGACCTTCCTGATCCTGCTGGGCGGCATCGTGGTCGGGCTCGCGCTGGCCTTCGGGCTGGGCGGACGCGACCGCGCCGCGGCGCTGCTGGAGCGCTGGTTCCCCGGCGACCGCGGGGGCGACACGCCGCCGCGCCGGTGAAGGTGGCGCGCGGGATCGACGCCGCCTGACCGGGCCCGCCCGGCCCGCGCCGGCCCGCTGGGACGGCAGGGGGGTCGAAGGCGCGCTCTCGATGGCCGGAGGCGGTCGCGCGCGACGGGCCGCATCGCTGCTGCGAGAATGGCCGCTCGCGGCGCTGCACGGCGCGCTGCCCGCAGCCGATGAAGCTTCCGCCCAACCGCACCCCGGTGTCGATCGACGACTGCACCCGCGAGTCGATCGCCCTCCTGCGCGCCAACCTCACGCCGCACGGCGTGCTGGCGGCCACGCGCAACCAGGCGTCGGAGGCGCGGCGCTACACGCGCATCTTCGGCCGCGATGCCGCGATCTGCGCGCTGGCGATGTGCGGCAGCGGCGACCAGGCCCTCGAGGCCGGGGCGGTCGCCAGCCTCGAGTCGCTGGCGGCGCAGCAGGCGGCCAACGGCCAGATCCCGAAATACGTGGACCCGACGGGACGCGACGCCGATTTCTGGTACCTGGGCTGCATCGACGCCACGCTGTGGTGGCTGATCGCCGCCGACCACCTGCGACGGGCCGGCGCGGTGCCTGCCGACCGCTGGGCCGGCGCGGTTTCGCGCGCCCTGGGCTGGCTGCACGCGCAGGAGCATCCTCATTTCCGGCTGCTGCAGCAGAACGAGGCCAGCGACTGGGCCGACATCATGCCGCGTTCGGGCTACGTGCTCTACACCAACGCGCTGTGGCACGACGTGAAACGGCGCTTCGGCCTGGAGGGGCTGGACGCCACGCGCCACCACTTCAGGCACCTGTTCCACCCGTTCCAGCGCGACCTGCCGCAGTACCACCGCGCGCGCCTGCTGCGCCACTACGCCACGCGCGGGCGCCGCGACCCGGGCCTGTTCCTCAGCTTCGTCAACTTCGCCTTCGCCGGCAACGAAGGCGACGTGTTCGGCAACCTGCTGGCCGTGCTGTGCGGGCCGGCCGGCGAATCGACGGGGCACCGCATCGTGCGCACGGTGGCCGCCGCGCACGCCGACGACCCGTGGCCGGTGCGCGTCGTGCTGCAGCCGCTGGCGCGCGGCGACGAGTTGTGGCGTCCCTACATGGGCCGCCACCAGCAGAACCAGCCGCACCAGTACCACAATGGCGGGCTCTGGCCCTTCGTCGGCGGCTTCTGGGTGCTGGTGCTGGCTCAACTGGGCCTGCAGGGCCAGGCCCGGCAGGCGCTGCAGGCGCTGGCCCAGGCCAACGCACAGGACGGCTGGCGTTTCACCGAGTGGTTCCATGGCCGCACGCTGGAAGCGCGCGGCATGGCGGGCCAGAGCTGGAACGCGGCAACCTTCCTGCTCGCGCGGCGCGCGCTCGACGGCGACGGCGGCCCCTGGCCACCCGCCGCACCTGCCGGCGCGACATGACCAGAGTGGACAGGACGACATGAAGATCAAGCGCATCGCATTCGGGCTGCTGGCAGCCGGTGCCCTGGCGGCCACCGCCGGCTGGTTCAGCCTGGACCGCGAGACGCGGGCCCTGCTGGCCACGCTGCCCACCAACGCCGACGTCCTGTTCTGGACCCAGCCCCAGCGCGACGCCGGTTTCCGCGCGCTGGACCGGCTGCCCGTCCTGGCCAGGTCGCGCGTCATCGCCGCCGGCGGCACGCCTTCGCCGCTGCCGCCGGGCCCGAAGCTGAAGCTGGCGCTGGATGTCGACGCCTACATGGCCGCGCAGCGCAGCGCCGCCATCGTGGTGCTGCACCGCGGCCAGCTGCGGCTGGAACGCTACGGCCTGGGTTTCGACGCCGCCGGCCGCTGGACGAGTTTCTCGGTCGCCAAGAGCATGACCAGCACGCTGGTGGGCGCGGCGCTGCGCGACGGCGCCATCCGCAGCATGGACGACAAGGTCAGCACCTACATCCCGGCGATGAAAGGCTCGGCCTACGACGACGTCAGCATCCGCCAGCTGCTGACCATGACCAGCGGCGTGCGCTGGAACGAGGACTACGCCGACCCGAAGGCCGACGTGGCGCTGTTCAACAAGCACAAGCCCGAAGAAGGCGTGGACGCGCTGGTGAGCTACCTGCGCCGGCTGCCGCGCGAAGTGCCGGCCGGCACGCGCTGGCACTACAGCACCGGCGAAACCAACCTGGTGGGCGTGCTGGTGGGGCAGGCCACCGGCAAGCCGCTGGCGCAGTACCTGTCGGAAAAGATCTGGACCCCCGCCGGCATGGAGCAGCAAGCCACCTGGATCCTGAACCGCAGCGGCAAGGAAATCAGCGGCTGCTGCATCCAGGCCGCCACGCGCGACTTCGCGCGCTTCGGGCAGTTCATCCTGAACGGTGCGAAGGTGAACGGCCAGAGCATCGTGCCCGAAGGCTGGCTGGCCGAAGCCACCACCGAACGCACGTCCATCGACCAGCCCGGCCGCGGCTACGGCTACCAGTGGTGGACCTACGCCGACGGCAGCTTCGCGGCGCGCGGCATCTTCGGCCAGGCGATCTTCATCGACCCCAAGCGCCAGCTCGTCATCGCCAGCAACGGCAGCTGGCCCACGGCCAGCGACCGCGCCGCCGGCAAGCAGCGCGACGAGTTCCACCGCGCGGTGCAGAAGGCGGTGGACGACGAGGCGGCTTCGCCACCCAACTGAAGCCTGCCGCTGTGGGCTTTGTCGTGAACCGCACACAGCCCCGGCAGCGCCAAGTGCCTGATTCCTAAGGCACTGCCCGTTGGCACGGGTCTCGCAATGGAGGGCCCAGAACCCTTCGCCTGCGAGGCCCGCGCATGAGCAACACCGCCTTCGTCTCCATCGCCGACCTCGGCCGCGGCCGCCAGGCCGTGAGCAGGATCCTGGAGACCGCCGCCAGCGGCGGCTGCGGCACCAGCGGCGGCGCCGGCAAGGCCAGCTGCGGCTCTTCCGACGGCCCGGCCGACATGCCCGCCGAGATCTGGGAGAAGGTGAAGAACCACCCCTGCTACTCGGAAGAGGCGCATCACCACTACGCGCGCATGCACGTGGCGGTGGCGCCGGCCTGCAACATCCAGTGCCACTACTGCAACCGCAAGTACGACTGCAGCAACGAAAGCCGGCCCGGCGTGGTGAGCCAGAAGCTCACGCCCGAGCAGGCGGTGAAGAAGGTGCTGGCGGTGGCGAGCGAGATTCCGCAGATGACGGTGCTGGGCATCGCCGGCCCCGGTGATTCGCTGGCGAACCCGAAGAAGACCTTCGACACCATGCGCGCGCTGCACGAGCAGGCGCCCGACATCAAGCTGTGCCTGTCGACCAACGGCCTGGCGCTGCCCGACCAGGTGGACGAGATCGTCAAGTACAACATCGACCACGTCACCATCACCATCAACATGGTGGACCCCGCGGTGGGCGAGAAGATCTACCCCTGGATCTTCTGGAACCACCGCCGCGTGACCGGGTACGAGGCGGCGAAGATCCTGCACGAGCGCCAGATGCTCGGCCTGGAGATGCTCACCGCGCGCGGCGTGCTCACCAAGATCAACTCGGTGCTGATCCCCGGCATCAACGACGAGCACCTGATCGACGTGAACCGCGAGGTGAAGAAGCGCGGCGCCTTCCTGCACAACATCATGCCGCTCATCAGCGAGGCGGAGCACGGCACGCACTATGGTCTGACCGGCCAGCGCGGCCCCACCGCGCAGGAGCTGAAGGCGGTGCAGGACGCCTGCGCCGGCGGCGCCAACCTCATGCGCCACTGCCGCCAGTGCCGTGCCGACGCCGTGGGCCTGCTGGGCGAAGACCGCAGCGAGGAGTTCACGCTCGACAAGATCGAGGAGATGGAGGTCGTCTACGACCTCGAGAAGCGACGTGAGTACCAGGCCACGGTGGAAGCCGAGCGCCAGGCCCAGCACGCGGCGAAGGAAGCGGCGCTGGCCGCGGCGGCCGTCGAAGACGGCGTGGACGCGTCGATCAAGGTGCTGGTCGCCGTGGCCACCGAAGGCGGCGGCAAGGTCAACCAGCACTTCGGCCACGCCACCGAGTTCCAGATCTTCGAGGTGAGCCAGAGCGAGGCGCTGTTCGTCGGCCACCGCCGCGTGGACCTGTACTGCCAGGGCGGCTGGGGCGAAGACGAGCAGCTGCCGTCCATCGTCAACGCCATCAACGACTGCCACGCGGTGCTGGTGTCCAAGATCGGCGCCTGCCCGCGCGACGAGCTCAGCGCCGCCGGCATCGAGCCGGTGGACCGCTACGCGCACGAGTTCATCGAGAAGGCCGCGCTCTCGTGGTTCGCCGACTACCGCGCCCGCGTGGCAAGCGGAGAGATCGAACACCAGCCGCGCGGCGACGCCCGCATCCGCCAGGGCGCCTACACGGCCGCCGCCTGACCTTTCCCTTCGAAGGAGACCCCACCATGGCCCTGAAGATCATCGCCAGCCAGTGCACCGGCTGCAGCGCCTGCGAACCCGAGTGCCCCAACGTCGCCATCCGCGAAAAGGGCGGCACCTTCATCATCGACCCCGCCAAGTGCACCGAGTGCGAAGGCCACTTCGACGCGCCGCAGTGCATCGCGGTGTGCCCGGTCGACGGCTGCATCAAGAAGGTCTGACGTGCTGCAGCCCCAAGTCACCGTCACGGCCGCGGCCGAGAAGTTCATGCGCCGCATGGTGCGTTTCTCCGAACATCCGGCCGGCGGCTTCCGCCTCAGCGTGGCGCCGGGCGGCTGCTCGGGCTACAGCAGCAGCTTCACGGTCGAAGGCGCGCTGAAGGAAGGCGACGCCGAGCTGAACGTGAACGGCCTGCGCCTGTTCCTGCCCGCCGAAAGCCGGCTGCTGCTGGACGGCGTGACGGTCGACTTCGCCGACACCCCGCTGCAGAGCGGACTGACCTTCGTGAACCCGAACCAGGCCGCCTGCGGCTGCAGCACCAGCGAAGCCAAGCCGGCGCAGGCCGCGGTGAGCGTGGGTTCGATCAAGCGCGTCGTGCGCACCTGAAGGCCGGGCCATGGCCGACGACGGCTTCGACGACGCGGTGCTCGGCGCCGGCCTGCCGCCGGCAGCCGAAGCCGCGCTCGCCGAGGCCGGCCGCCTGCGCAGCGCCGACCCCGCCGGCGCGATGGCCGCGCTGATGCGCGCCAGCGCGCTGGCGCCCGAACACCCGGCGCTGCTGATCGCCTTCTACCGCCACCACTTCTACGGCCACCGACTGGCCGCCGCGCGCGACGTGGCGCGGCGCGCGCTGGTGGTGGGCGCGCAGGCGCTGGGCCTGCCGCGCGTGTGGCGCGAAGTGCCCAAGGCGCCGCTGGCCGGCACCTTCACCGACGCGCGCACGCGCTTCTACCTCTTCACGCTCAAGGGCTACGCCTACCTGAGCCTGCGCCTGGGCGACGAGGCCGAGGCGCGCGAGGCGCTGGCGCTGCTGCGCGCGCTGGACCCGGCCGACCACGTGGGCGGCGCGCTGCTGGAAACCGTGCGGCTGCGCGCCGGCCGCGACGAAGAAGACATCGAAGCGCTGGAGGCCGGCCATGGCTGACATCGTGCGCGACGACGACGTCGTCGAGATCGCCCACCCGCCGCGCTTCGCCATCGGCGAACGGGTGGCCGCGCGCAGCGTGGTGCGCAACGACGGCACCTACACCGGCAAGGACATCGGCGACGTGCTGGTGGCCAAGGGCGACTTCGGCTACGTGCAGTCGATCGGCACCTTCCTGCAGCAGTTCTACATCTACGCCGTCGACTTTCCCGCCACCGGCCACCGCGTGGGCATGCGCGCGAAGGAGCTGTGCACGCTGGACCACCTGCCGCCCGAGGTGCTGGCCGCGCTGGGCGACAAGGCCGCCCTTCTGGAGGACCTGCGATGAAGATCCCGCGCCCGCCCAGGTACCAGTGGGGCCAGGAAGTGCGCGCCACGGTGGACCTGTACAACGACGGCACGCTGCCCGACATCGAGGAAGACCGCCTGCTCATCGCCGCCGGCGGGCCGGGCGAGATCGTCAACGTGGGCCACCACGAAGAGACCGACACGCCGCTGTACCTGGTGGACTTCGGCCTCGTGGTGCTGGGCGTCACGGAAGAAGAGATCGAGGTGGTCACTTGACCCACCCCCGTAGCGCCTTCGGCGCTCCCCCTCAAGGGGGCGCCGCCAGCGGCCGGGCCAGGCCCGCCCGCGGCGTCCGCTTGATGCGCGGTGCCCGATGAAGAGTCGTCGCGTTCTGGCACCAGCCCCGGTCGGCGCGGTGGTGAACCTGGACGAGCGCCGCATCCTGCAGGCGCTGGCGCGGCGTGAACGCTACAAGTACGTGCAGCCGCGGCTGGTGCGTGAAGGGCGCGGCTGGAAGGTCAGCAGCCCCAACTGTTCGCGCAGCATCCGCGCCGACGGCGGCGAGATCGAGATCGCGCGCCTGCAGCCCGAAGGCCAGCGCTGGAAGCTCTACGCACGCGACCACGTGCTGGGCATCTGGGTGCAGAAGGGCAACGCCGTGCCGCTGGCGCAGGCGCTGGCGCTGCTGGCGGCCGACCCTTCGCGCGAGTTCTGGCCGTGATCCACCTGGACCACAACGCCACCACCGCGCCCGCGCCGGCCGCGGTGCAGGCCATGCTGCACGCGCTGCAGGACACCTGGGCCAACCCTTCTTCCACCCACGGGCCGGGCCAGGCGGCGCGGCGCCTGCTGGCCGCCGCGCGGGCGCAGGTGGCCGCCTTCGCCGGCTGCATGCCGGCCGACGTGGTGTTCGGCAGCGGCGCCACCGAAGCCAACCACCACGCCGTGCTGGGCACGCAGGCCGCGCGCCGCGCCGAAGGGCGCCGCCGCTGGGTGCTGAGCGCGGTGGAACACCCGGGCCTGATGGCGCTGGCCACGCGGCTGGCCGCCGAAGGCGTGCCGGTGGACCGCATCGGTGTCGACCGCCAGGGCCGCCTGGACCTGCTGCAGGCGCGCGCCCTCGTCGGCCCCGACGTCGCCCTGGTCAGCCTGATGGGCGCCAACAACGAGACCGGCGTGCTGCAGCCCACCGCCGAAGTGGCGGCGCTGGCCCGGGCCGCCGGCGCCTGGCTGCATGTCGACGCCACCCAGCTGGCGGGCAAGGCGCCGCTGGACTTCGCCGGCAGCGGCTGGCAGTTGATGACGCTGTCGGCGCACAAGCTGCACGGCCCGAAGGGCTGCGGTGCGCTGGTGGTGCAGCGCGGCCTGCCGCTGGCGCCGCTGATCGGCGGCCGGCAGGAACGGCAGCGCCGCGGCGGCACCGAGAACCTGCCCGCCATCGCCGGCTTCGGCGCCGCGTGCGAAGACACGGCGCGCACGATGCAGCCCGACATCGAACGCATGGCGCGCCTGCGCGACCGGCTGGAACGCGGCCTGCTGCAGGCACTGCCCGGCGTGCACGTCCATGGCGCCGCCGCGCTGCGCCTGCCCAACACCAGCTGCCTGCGCTTCGGCGACCTGCCGGCCGAACAGGTGCTCCACAAGCTGGAAGCCGAAGGCGTGATCGCCAGCTCCGGCGCCGCCTGCAGCGCCGGCGGCACGGAACCTTCGCACGTGCTGCTGGCGATGGGCGAATCACCGGCGCGCGCCAAGGCCGCGCTGCGCTTCTCGCTCGGCCGCGGCACGACCGAATCCGACATCGACCAGGCCCTGGCCGCCGCCGTGCGCGCGCTGGGCCCGCTGCTCCAGACCGCCCCCGAAAGGACCCTTGCATGAAAGTCATGATGCGCCGCAATGCGGCGGGCGTGCTCTCGGCCTACGTGGCCAAGAAGGACCTGGAAGAGCCGGTGGTCGCGCAGCAGAAGCCCGGCCTGTGGGGCGGCACCGTCACGCTGGCCAACGGCTGGACGCTGGAACTGCCGGAAATGGCCGAAGGCACCACGCTGCCCATCACGGTGGAAGCGCGACGCCTGTCGGGCGACTGACGCCATGAACGCGCCCGAAGCGCTGCCGCCGGTGCTGGCGCCGGAACACGAGCTGCGGCTGAGCGAACCCGACGTCGGCGAGGTCGAAGCCGCGCTCGTCTCGGCCGCGCTGCAGCAGCCGCGCCTGTCGGCCGGGCCGCTGGTGGAAGCCTTCGAAGCCCGCTTCGCCGCCAGCGTGGGTCGCCGCCATGCGGTGGCGGTGGCCAGCGGCACGATCGGCACCTGGCTGCTGCTGCGCGCGCTGGGCATCGGCGAAGGCCACGAGGTGGTGGCCTCGCCCTACGGCTGGCACCAGGTGGGTCACGCCGTCACGCTGGCGGGCGCCAAGCTGGTGTTCGCCGAGATCGACTACTGGTCCGGCTGCCTGGACCCGGCACGCGCCGCCACCGTGCTGACGCCTTCCACGCGCGCCGTCATCGCCGGCAACGTGAACGGCCACCCCGCGGCCTGGAACGGCTTCGAGGCGCTGGCCCGGCAGCATGGGTTGAAGCTCATCGAGGACAGCACCGAAGCCGTGGGCTCGCGCTATGCCGGCCGTCCGGTGGGCGCCTTCGGCGACGCCAGCGTGTTCGACTTCTCGCAGCCTTCGCTGCTGGCCTGCGGCGAAGGCGGCATGGTCGTCACCGACGACGAGGCGCTGGCGAGCGAGCTGCGCTACCTGCGCCGGCGCGCGCTTTCCGACCGCCGTTCCATCAGCGTGGGCGCGCGCGTGCCGCTGCAGGCGGGCATGGGCGAGCTCACTGCTGCGCTGGGCATGGCGCAGCTGGCGCGGCTGCCAGAGATCGCGGAACGCCGCGCCGAGGTGGAAGCCGCCTACCTGGAAGAGATGCGCAGCTTCGAAGGCATCAAGCCACCGTACCACGGGCCGGACGTCGACCACGTGAACTGGATGCTCTACGTGGTGCACCTGGGCAAGCGTTTCACCGCCAGCGCCTGCGACCAGATCGTCGAGGACCTGGCCGCCGAAGGCATCGAGGCCGCGGTGTACTGCCAGCCGCTGCACCAGCAGTTCGCCTACCAGCAGCAGGGCTGGGCGCGCGGGCGCTTCCCGCTGTGCGAACGCATCGCCGACCGCGCCATCGCGCTGCCCTTCCACGGCGGGCTGGACGCCGACCACGTGAAATTCATCGTCAAGACGCTGAAGGACTCTTCCGTCAACGTCGGCGCCGGTGCGGCCATCTATTGAGGACCCCTGCATGAGCTTCACCACCCTCGACCACCTGCCGGAAACCGTCGTCGAAGGCCTGGCCGCCGGCCGCCTGGCGCCGTTCTGCGGCCCCGGCCTGCTGGCGCTGTGCGAAGGCACCACGCCGCCCGCCGACCCGCTGGCGCTGGCCGCGGTGCTGACGGCGAAAACGAGCGTGCCCGGCAAGATCCGCAACCGCCTGACCGCGGTGGCCCAGTTCGTCGAGAACTTCAAGCACCGCAAGACCCTGGTGTCGCTGATGGACGGCGCCTTCGCCACCGCGGCCGAGCCTTCGCCGCTGCACCGCTGGCTGGCCGCGCTGCCGGCGCCGCTGCTGGTGGACCTGTGGTACGACGACACGCTGCGCCGCGCACTGGCCGCGCGCAGCGACTGGGCCGAGGTGCAGGGCCTGTCGCAGAGCGAACACTTCGGCACCTGGTGCGGCTGGTACGACGCCGGCGGCGCACCGTGCCCCGACCCCTTGGAGGCGGCCACCGTGCTCTACAAGCCCTGGGGTGGCCATGCGCCGGCGTCGAACTACCTGGTGTCGGACTCCGACCACGTGGAGGTGCTGACCGAGATCGACATCCAGACCCCGATTCCCGCGCTGGTGCAGCAGCGCCGCGCGACGCTGGGTTTCGTGTTCCTGGGCTGCCGCTTCAACGACCAGCTGCCGCGCGCCTTCGCGCGCCAGGTCCTGAAGCGCAGCGGCGGCCCGCACTGGGCCGTGCTGCCCGACGAACCCACGCGCATGGAAGCGCGTTTCCTGGAAGAACAGGGCATCACCCGCCTCGCCCTGCCGCTGGCCGAAGCCGCGATGGCGCTGGCCGGCGCCACCGCCTGAAACCCACCCACCAAGGAGTCCCCCGATGGCCACGCTGACCCTCCAGCCTGCCGGCACGCAGGTCGAATTCGCCCCCGGCGCCAACCTGCTGCAGGTGCTGCTGGCCGCCGGCGCCCAGATCCTGACGAAGTGCGGCGGCAACGCCAGCTGCGGCGCCTGCCACGTGTTCGTCACCGAAGGCCGCAAGACCGTGAGCCGGCTCACGCCGGTGGAAAACGCCAAGCTCGACACCCTGGTCGGCGTGGGCAGCAAGTCGCGCCTGGCCTGCCAGGTGACGCTGGGCAGCGAGCCGGTGAGCGTGGAGCTGCTGGGGGCGCTCTCGGGCTGACCTGCATTGCATTTGAAACAGGGCGGCGCGGCGGCGTGATCGAAACGCAACTTCACGCGGCGAACATGGGCTCCCTGCATCCCGCCCGCCCATGGACCGCCACGCCACCCCACCGCCCGACGAAGGCCCCCGGCGCGACACGCATCCGCCGGCGCCGCCGGAAGCGCTGTTTCACGCGCCGCTGGGCCTGCGCCTGCTGGCGGCGGGCGGCGGCACGGCGCTGGCGTGGCTGCTGGTGCGGCTCAGCCGCAAAGGGCGCCCGCCGGACCGCGGCGAACGCGGGCGGCGCGAACCGTGAAGGCGCCGGCGCTCAGAACAGCGTCTCGACCGCGGTGTCGAACAGGTAGCCCGCCCCGCGCTCGGTGCGGATGAGGCTGGGGTGGAAGGGGTCCGCCTCGATCTTGCGGCGCAGGCGCAGCACCTGCACGTCCACCGTGCGGTCGTAGACCTCGGCGCTGTGCAGGCGCGACATCGCCAGCAGCTGGTCGCGGCTCAGCACGCGCTGCGGCGCGCTGCAGAAGGCGACCAGCAGGCTGAATTCGTTGTTGCTGAGTTCCACCTTGCGGCCGTCGGCGGCCGCCAGCCGCCGCGTGCGCAGGTTCAGCTCCCAGCCGGCGAAGCGGAAGGCGCGCCGTTTCTCGTCCTGCGGCTCGGCCGCGGCCTGCACCTGGTAGCGCCGCATCACCGCGCGCAGCCGCGCCAGCAGTTCGCGCGGGCTGAAGGGCTTGGTCACGTAGTCGTCGGCGCCCAGCTCCAGCCCCATCACGCGGTCGGCCTCTTCGGACTTGCCGGTCAGCAGCACGATGGGTACCGTGGCCCGCTCGCGCAGCGTGCGCGCCAGCTGCAGGCCGTCCTCGCCCGGCAGGCGCAGGTCCAGCACGACGAGGTCGATGGCCTCGCGGTCGAAGACCTCGAACATCTCGCCGCCGCTGGCCACGGCGGTGACGCGCAGCTCGTTCTCGCCCAGGTAGTCCTGCAGCAGCGTACGCAGCGCGGCGTCGTCGTCGACCACCAGGATGTGCGGGGCGGCCGCGGCGGGGGCCGGGCCGGCGTCTGGACTCATCGGGGTTCTAATGGGGCCATGAGGACCTTCACTGTATCGCCATGCGAAGGGTGGGGGCCATGTTGAGGGGCATGTTCGCGCTCGGCTGGCTGCGTGCGCTGGTCCTGGCCGAGCTGCTGGTGGCCCTGGCCGCCGCCGCCGCGCTGTGGGGCCTGCGGGTGCAGACCGTGGAAGGCGAGCTGCGCACGCTGGCTTCGCTGGCGCGCGCGATGTCGCTGCAGGCCGACCGCACACTGGGCCTGGCCGACACCGTGCTGCGCACCACGCGCGACGAGCTGATGCACGGCCTGCTGGTGCCCGGCACCCTGCAGGCCGACGCGCTGCTGCGCGCGCGGGTGGCGCCGCTGCAGGCCTTCCGCGCGATGTCGGTGTTCGACGAGGAGGGCCAGCGCATCGCCACGTCGCGCCCTTCGGAGGCGGCTTCGCCGCGGGGCGTGTCCGGCAGCGAGTTCTTCCGCGTCGCGCGGCGGGCGACCGAACCCTCGCTGTACATCACCACGCCCTACGTGGCGCAGACCGACGGCCAGCAGGCGATCAGCGCGACGATGAACTGGACCGACGCCGAAGGCCGCTTCCGCGGCGTGATGGCGCTCATCGCCGCACCGGACTTCCTGGAAGGCGAGTTCGGCCGCATCGCCGCCACCGCGGACACGCGCATGGCGGTGCACCGGCTGGACGGCACGCCGCTGCGCGAAGGCCCGGCGGGCGACACGCTGGCGCCGGCACAGGTGCAGGCGCTGGGCGCGCACGCGGGCGGCAGCGTCGCCGCCGAGACCGGTGCCGCCGGCGACCGGCGCCGGCTGGCGGCCGCGGCGGTGCTGGAGCATTACCCGCTGATGGTGGTGATCTCGCGCGACGCGAAGCTGGCGCTGGCCGCCTGGTCCGACATGGCCTGGCTGGTGGGCGCCTTCGTCGCTTCGGCCCTGCTGGTCACGCTGGGGCTGGCGCTGCGCATCGCCCACGACCAGCTGCGCCGCGAACGGCTGGAAGACCGGCTGCAGCGTTCGCGCAAGCTCGAAGCGCTGGGCAAGCTGGCCGGCGGCGTGGCGCACGACTTCAACAACATCCTGGCCGCCGTCATCGGCTTCGGCGAGGTGGCGCGCCAGGCGGCGCCCGAAGGCAGCAAGCAGGCGCACCACCTGGACCAGGTGCTGCAGGCCGGCCAGCGCGGCAAGGCGGTGGTCGAACGCATCCTGGCCTTCAGCCGCGGCCAGCCGCGGCGCGTGGCCGCGCTGCGCCTGCAGCCGGTGGTGGCCGAGGTGCTGGACCACCTGGGCGGGTCGCTGCGCGACGGCGTGCGCGTGCTGCGCGAGCTGCGCGCCCCCGACCTGGTGGTGCGCGGCGACGCCACCGCCGTCTACGAAGCGGTGATGAACCTGTGCACGAACGCGCTGCAGGCCATGCCCGAAGGTGGCCTGCTGCGCGTGTCGCTGGACGAACAGGAAGTCCGCCACCCGCTGGTGCTGTACGACTCGACGCTCGACGCCGGCCGCTACGCACGCCTGGTGGTGGCCGACGACGGCGCCGGCATGGGCCCCGAGGTGCTGGCGCGGCTGTTCGAGCCCTTCTTCACGACGCGCGGGCCGCGCGGTGGCACCGGGCTCGGGCTGGCGGTGGTGCATGGCGTGGTGACCGAGATGAAGGGCGCGATCGACGTCACCAGCCACCCGGGGGCCGGCTCGACCTTCACGCTGTACCTGCCGGTCAGCGCCGACAGCGCCGTGCCGGCGCCGCTGCCCGAACCCGAGCCGCCGGCCGGTCGCGGCCAGACCATCCTGGTGGTCGACGACGAACCGCTGCTCGCCGAACTGGCCGAGGAACTGCTGGCCGGTCTGGGCTACGAGGCCTTCGGGCTGAGTTCCAGCGTGCAGGCCCTGGAAGAGTTCAAGCGCGACCCTTCGCGCTTCGACCTGGTGCTGACCGACGAGGTCATGCCCGGCATGACCGGCACCGCGCTGGCGCGCGAGCTGCGGCGCATCCGGCCCGACCTGCCGGTGGTGCTGGTCAGCGGCTACGGCGGGCCGCAGCTGGAAGCGCGTGCCGCCGAGGCCGGCATCCGCATCGTCGCGACCAAGCCGCTGACACGCGCCGAACTGGCCCGTTCGCTGGCGCGCGCCTGGCGCGGGTAGTGCGACGGCGGCTGCGTTGCGGCGCAGGTTTCATCCTTAACCGAAGGGTCGCGGCATCGCAATCGCCGCATGCGCCGGGGCCGCGACAGTGAGGGCGACGCATCGATCTCCGTTGCGTACGACTTGCTGAAGAAAGGTTCACCGCATGTCCCTGCGAATCCACACCTCTGTCCTGTCCCTGGCCCTGCTGGCCGCCGCCGCCGGCGCGCACGCCGAAGGCGCCTACGTGGGCGGTGCGCTCACCGCGCCGGACTACCGCAGCAGCATCAACGGTTTCGGCAGCGGCGACGGCGGCCGGGGCCCGGGCCTGAAGCTCTACGGCGGCTACCAGTTCACGCCGAACTTCGCCGTCGAAGGCGGCGTCTTCGACTTCGGCCGCTCCGACGACGCCGGCAACGGCGACGTGCGCGGCCGCGGCCTCTACGCCGACGGCGTGGCCAGCTACGAGTTCGTGCCCAGCTGGTCGGTTTACGGCAGCGCCGGCCTGGCCCATGCACGCTTTCGCACCCCGGCCGGCAGCGACAGCGGCCCGGCCCTGAAGCTGGGCGCGGGCGTGCAGTACGACCTGACGAAGTCGATGGCGCTGCGCGTCGGCTACGACCGCTACCGCTTCCGCAACGTGTTCGACGGCAAGCCCAGCGTGG
This sequence comes from Rubrivivax sp., assembly GCA_044224175.1. Taxonomy (GTDB): domain Bacteria; phylum Pseudomonadota; class Gammaproteobacteria; order Burkholderiales; family Burkholderiaceae_C; genus Rubrivivax. The sequence goes on from JBGAKY010000027.1 coordinate 34,658, forward strand.
GCCAGACCGTGGCCGGCGTGAAGTTCGCGTTCTGACGCTTCCGACTCAACGGCGCCGCCCGCAACGGCGGCGCCTGTTCCTGCAAGCGGGCGGCCTTCGGGCCGCCCGCTGCGCTTCGTCAGCCACGCCCCAGCACGCCGTCCTGCAGCCGCACGCGTTCGCCGCGGTGCAGGCCGCCCAGGCCGCGGTAGTCGAAGCTGCGGCGGCTGCCGTCGTCGAAGCGCACGTAGACGCGGTAGATGGTGCCCGACGCCGCGGCCGCGTTGTTGCGCTCCACGTTGTCGCCCACCACCGCGCCGCCGAAGACACCCAGCACGGTGGCGGCGGCGCGCCCAGAGCCGTGGCCGATCTGGTTGCCGACCACGCCGCCGATCACCGCGCCGAGCGCGGCGCCGCCGCCGCTGTTGCCGACCCGGGTGTCGATCTCCTCGATGCGCGTCACGGTGCCGTACTGCACCCAGGTCACCGGCTCGGGCGCGAATTCCGGCCCTTCGACGACGTGGGTGGTGCGCGTCACGGGCACGGCGCAGGCGCCGAGCAGCAGGGCCGCCGCGGCGGCGCCGGCCCGTGCGGCCCAGTGGCGCGCGCGGCCGCGGGAAGGGGAGAGGGTCCGTCTCATCATGGGCTCCTTTCGGGGGTTGAAGCGGCGGCCACCGGGCACGGTGCCGTCGCGGGGAACCGGCACGGGCCCTCAGGCCCGCGCCGGCGGCGGGAACAGAAATTCCAGCGGGCGCCGGGCCAGGCGCCGCAGCAGCGCGCGGCGCAGCAGGCGACGGTCGCCCACGTCGATGCGGCGCGCGCGCAAGGCCAGGCGCAGCGCGAGCGCGAAGCTCACGCCCAGGTTCAGCGCTCCGATGGCGACGATGCCGGCCGCGCACCACCAGAAGGCCGGCGTGGCCAGGGTGTCCCAGCCCAGCGTGGCGACGGCGGCGGTCAGCTGGCCGGCCGACAGCGTCACGTGGCGCACGTCCAGCGGCAGCCCCACGAAGGCCAGCAGCACCGGTGCCAGGCCCAGCATCAGGCCCAGCGCCGCGTTTGAGGCCAGGCCGTTGATGTGCCGCCGCCACCACTGGGCCCAGCGCTGCGTGCGCGCCGCCCCCAGGCGCGCCACCAGTCGCGGGTGGTGGGCCAGCGCGCTGGCGGTCTGGTGGAAGGCGAAGGCGTTCTCGACCCAGCCGCCGGCCACGCTGCCGGCGAACAGCAGCACGCCGGTGAAGGCCGCGTACAGCGGCGTCGGCCCCAGCAGCGACAGGCTGGACAGCACGTGGTGCGCCGTCTCGTCGCCGATCAGCGGCCGGCCCGCCCACCACCAGGCCAGCCCCTGCAGGCCCGCCATCACCGGCACCACGAGGCCCAGATTGCCGATCACGCTGGCCAGCTGCGAACGCATCAGCGCCGCGATCTCGTCGACGAAGCCTTCGGCCGCGCGCACGCTGCCGTGTTCGGCCTGCAGCTCGCCGGCGCGGGCGGCCAGCGCGGCCGCCGTCATGGCCGGCTGCTTGGTCGCCAGCGAGCCGTGCAGCAGGTAGATGAGCAGGAAGCTGGCCGCGTAGTTGACGCCGGCGGCCATGCCCGACCAGAACGGCGCCAGGCCCAGCGCCAGCAGGCCGAACTTGGCCAGCGTGGTGAAGGCGACGACCGCGCCGCCGCCGGCCGCCTGGTCCAGCAGCTGGCGGTATTCGGCGCCGTCGCGCGCGACGTAGTGTTCGCCCGCCAGCGCGTGCCGTTCCGACAGCTTGCGCGCCAGCAGGCGGTGCTGCCAGGCCAGCTGCGCGCGCAGGCCGCGCTCTTCGCGCTGTGCGGCGGACAGGCGGGCCAGCAGGCGCGCCCCCTCGGCCGCCGGTTGCGGGGCGACCAGCACGTCGGTCAGCGCCTCCAGGCGGTCCAGCCGCAGCTGCAGCTGTTCCTGTTCCAGCACCAGGTCGGCCGAGACGCCGTGCGCGCGCAGGTGCTCCTGCACGCCGGCGGCGGCGTCGCGGCAGTGCTGCAGCAGCGCTCGCAGGTAGTTCGCCGCCTGCCGCGGGCCGGCCGCGGACGCGCGCGCGTCCAGCAGCGATTCGACCGCGCCCGCCAGCTGTTCGAAGGGGCGGGCCGCCATCGCCACCGGATCCAGGCGCGAACGCAGGGCCGGGGCGAGTGCGGCCGCGTGGGTGGTGGCGGCCAGCCAGCGCAGCGCCTGCGCCAGCGGGGCCAGCGGCTCGGACGCGCTGCCCGCCGGCGCCGCCTTCGCCACCAGCGTGGCCAGGCGCAGCAAGGTCTCGTCGTCGATCTCGGCCATCCAGCCGGCGTCGGCCATCGCTTCGTTGGCCAGCCAGAACAGCGTCGCGCCGTCGGGCGTGTCGGGCGAAGGCGGCAGCCAGCGCCGCAGGAGGCGCGCGACCAGCGTGGCCCCGAAGCCGCGCCGCGCGCTGAAGCCGAAGTCGGCGAACAGCGCCGCGACGTCGGCTTCGAACCACAGCCGGTGCAGCAGCAGGCCCACTTCGGCCGCCAGCGCCGGGTCGCGTTCCAGCAGGGCCAGCGCCTGGCGCAGGCGCAGCACGGCCAGCGGCGTGCCTTGAGCGTTGCGCGCCGGCGCGTCGTGGGCCAGCCAGCGCAGCGCGTGCAGCAGCCAGAGGTTGCGTTCGGCCTGCGGCGCGCCGGCGTGGGCGGCGGTGACGAGTTCGGGCAGCTGCCAGCGGCCATGGCGCGATGGGGCGGGCGCGCGGGCCGGCAGCGCGAGGGCGGATTCATCGAGTCGGGGCATCGGCGCAGGCTATCGACGCCGCCGCGAATCCGTCTTTCAAGCTCGATGACAGATGCAATCTGCGGCTGGCGGGGCGTAGCCGCCCTGCCATGCGCGCCGGCCAGCATGGAGACACCTGCCCCTGGCGGGACCGTTCCTGAAGACGCAAACGAAAGGAGCTTCCATGCAAACGCAGATCCAACGCCCCGATCGACGACGCCTGCTGGTCCGGATGGGCACCGCGTGCGCGCTGCCCGTCGTGGCGACCGCGTGGCCGGGCATCGCCGCCGCCGCCGCCGAGGACACCTACGACCCGGATTCGGTGCTGAAGGCGGCCGTCGACTTCTTCGGCCAGACGACCGAAGGCCTGGCCAAGGTGCTCGAACGCGTGTTCCGCGAGCAGGGCCGCCCGAACGCCTACATCCAGGGCCAGGAGGCCGCCGCCGCGGTGACCGTGGGCCTGCGCTACGGCGAAGGCGAGTTGATGATGAAGTCCGGCCCCCGCACCAAGGTCTACTGGTCGGGCCCTTCGATCGGCTTCGACTTCGGCGCCAACGCGTCGAAGGTCTTCACGCTGGTCTACCACCTGCCCGACGCGGCGACGCTGTTCGAGCGCTACCCCGGCGTCGACGGCAGCCTGTACTGGATCGGCGGCGCCGGCGTGAACTACCTGCGCCGCGACGGCGTCACGCTGGCCCCGGTGCGGCTGGGCGTGGGGCTGCGCAGCGGCGCCAGCGTCGGCTACGTGCACTACCGGCGCGAGAAGTCACTCAACCCGACCTGAACGAAGGAGCCCCAAATGAACACGAAGCAACTGTCCCGAACCCTCTTTGCGGCCACCGCCCTGGCAGCGGCCCTGAGCGCCGGCGCGATTGGCGCCCAGGCCGCCGACGGCCCCGCGCTGCCGCCGGTGCAGCAGCAGGCCGGCGTGGCCTTCATGACCGGCGGCGTCGACCTGGACGTGGCGCACATGCTGCAGTCCGAGTCCTCGCGCTGGCCGGTCTCGCTGGAGTTCGCCGTCAAGGACACGCCGGTGAACTCGTACCTGGCCAACGTGCGCGTCGTCGTGCGCGACGCCAGGGGCATGCAGGTGCTGGACACCGTGTCCGACGGGCCGTTCCTGCTGGCCCGCCTGCAACCGGGCCGCTACGCGGTGGACGCCACCTTCGCCGACCGCACGCTGCACGAGAACGTGTCGGTGAAGGCAGGTGCGACCGCGCGCCACGTCTTCATGTGGCCGCACGAGTACCTGAACAGCGAGGGCTGAGCCCGGACGTAGCGGCCCGGAAGGGTCGCTACGCCTGGCGAAGGCCCGAGGGCGATTTCACGCCCGAGGGCTGAGCCCGCCGCCCGGGCGCGTTCAAGCCCTCACCGCCGGGCCATGGGCCCGGCGGCGCACGAGCGCCATCACCCCCAGCGCCAGCAGCACGGTGGCCGGCGTGCCGGGCTCTGGCACCGGCAAGGCTTCCACCTCGGGCGGCGTGTTGCCGATGCCTTCGGTGAAGTGGAACGAGAACAGGCTGGTGTCGACGCCTTCACCGAAGCCGAACCAGGGGTCGATGAAGGCCTCGGCCTCGGCATGCCGTCCGACGTCCACCGTGCCGCCCGTGGCCATGACCTCCATGACGACCCGGTATTCGGTGTTGGTCTGCAGCATGACCAGGTGCGACTCGGCGAAGTCCTTCGTGCCGGGGCCGCCGGCCGAGGTCGACGCCTCCAGGATGTCGCCCACGAGCGTGATCTCGCTCGTGTTGCGCAGTGACCAGCGCGAAAAGGCGGCGAAGGCGGCGCCGGCCTCGGCCAGGCCGGCGACGTGGCCGGTCGCGTTGGCGAACACCGGCACCAGGGTGTCGGTCGCGCTGACGATCTCGAAGCTGTAGCGCAGCAGCCCGTCGGCGCGGCCCGAACCGGTGCCTGCCGGGGTGAGGTTCGCGGTCACGCTCATGGCCGGCAGCGGTTCGCCCGAGGCCTGGAAGCCCAGCGTGCCGTGCGTCGCGAGCGAATGGTCGAGCGCCCCGAAGCCCGCGAGCGAGGTGCGCGTGGTCTCGAGGTTGAAGCTCATCTCGCCCAGCACGAAGGCCGCCGGCAGCGGTATGGCGGCGGCCGGCAGCGCGCCGCCCACGGCGGCGGCGGCCAGCAGGGCCCGGGTCCATCTCCTGAAGGTCATCATGGCGAAGCTCCCTTGAAGTCGCCCGACCCTTTGCCAGGCGCTTGCCGGGGGTATCGCCAACGCGGCGCGGGACCCGACAGGGCGCTGCGCTTTCCCCCCAGTTCGAAGGGTGCGCCGCCTTCAGCGCGCGAGCGACTGCGCCTCGGCCACCAGCCGGTGCGCCGGGCCCAGCGCCTGCAGCAGCACGTGCGCGCCGCGTGCCGCCTCTTCGCGCGCCCGGGCCGCGTCGCCGCCGCCCAGGTGCGCCTGCGCCAGCAGCAGGCGGGCATGGCCGACGTGGGCGCTGGCCTCGGGGTCGCGCGCGGCGCGGGTGGCGGCGTCGAGCGCGGCGCGCGCGTGCTGGCCGGCGCGGCCGGGGTTGCCGGCCGCCAGCTGGATGGTTGCCGCGGTGCGCCAAGCGTCGGCGCGGCGCTCCAGGTTGCCGATGCCGGCCGACTGCAGCCGTTCCAGCTCGGCTTCGATGGCGGCCGCTGCGTCGCCGACACGCTTCTCGGCCAGCAGCACGCGCGCGCGCGCCACCTCGAGCGTGGGCGTGACCTGGCCCAGGGCGCGCGCGGACTGCCCGGGGTCGATCGCGTCCAGCCATCGGCGGGCCTCTTCGGCGCGGCCCGCCTCCAGCGCCGCCAGCAGCCGCAGGAAAGGCGGCCAGACGCCGCGGCCCACGCTGCCGGGCGCGCGGCCGGCCGACTCCAGCTGCGAGGTGGCGGCCTCGGCCTCGGCACCGTGGCCGCTGTCCAGCTCGACCAGCGCCAGCGAGAACAGCATTGGCAGCGGCGCCTGCTCGGGCTGCCCGAAGCGGGCCACCAGGTCGCGAAGCAGCTGGCGCGCGGGGGCCAGTTCGCCCGCTTCGGCCAGCAGCACGGCACGCCGGCGCTCGACCATCGCCGCGTCCAGCGTGCCTTCGCGCTGGCCGGCGCGGTGCAGCGCGGCCAGCCGGTCGACCGCCGCCATGGCGGCCGCAGGGTCGCCGTTGGCGCCGTACAGGAAGGCCAGCAGGCTGAGCAGCGAAGGGTAGAGGTTGCCGCCGGTCTCAGCGGTCTCTTCCAGCCGCCGGCGGGCACGCTCGGCGCTGGCCAGCGCCTTCGGCACCTGGCCCTGCGCGACCGCCAGCTCGGCTTCGTAGCGCCAGCAGGTCGCCTGCAGCGGCGGTGGAGGTGCCGGCAGTCCGGCCATGGACTCGGCCGCCGCGGCGAGGGCGGCCTGGGCGTCTGCCAGGCGGTCCAGCTTGATGTAGGTGTCGACCGTCGAACACAGGGTCGTCGCCACCAGTCCGGGGTCGCCGCTGGCGCGCGCCAGGCGGGTGGCACGTTCCATCACCGCCAGGTCGGCACCGATGTCGCCCATGGTGTGGAACTGGCCGGCGATCGGCAGCAGCAGGTCCACCGCCAGGTGCGGCTGCGCGGCGTGGCGGCTTTCGATCAGGCGCACCGCGCCTTCCAGGATCTCGCGCTGCGTGAGCGGCGCGTCCAGGCGCCCCATCTGGCCCAGCATCAGGTTCAGCAGTTCGCTGCGGGCGAGCGCGCGTTCGGCCTGCAGCCGCGCCTGGTCGCGTTCACGCCGCGCCACGGTGGCCTGCCAGGCGGTGGACAGCACGCCCGCCGCCAGCAGCACGGCCGCCGCCGCCGCCGCCCCCACCGCCACGCGGTGGCGGCGCACGAACAGCCTTGCCCGGTACGAAGCGCGGTCCGGCTGCGCCAGCACCGGCAGGCCCTGGCGCCAGCGACGCAGGTCGGCGGCGAAGTCGGCGGCGGTCGCGAAGCGGTCGGCCGGCGCCTTGCGCAGCGCCTTCGCGACGATGGCGTCGAGGTCGCCGCGCAAGGCGTCCGCCAGCGCGCGCGGCGTCGCGGCGGCCGACATCGGCGGCGGCACGCTGTCGAGCACGGCGCGCAGCCGCTGTTCGGCCGAAGCCGCCGGCTGCGTCGTCGGGTGGCGCCCGGTCAGCAGCAGGTACAGCAGCACGCCGAGCGCGTAGACGTCGGTGGCCACGCCCACCGCGCCGCCCTGCACCTGTTCGGGCGCCACGAAGTCGGGCGTGAAGGCGCGCGTCACCGTGCCGGCCTCCGCCGGCGCCGCCGACTCGCCGGCGTCCAGCAGGCGCGCGATGCCGAAGTCCAGCAACTTCACCTGGCCGGCGCCGTCGACCAGGATGTTCGAAGGCTTCAGGTCGCGGTGCAGCACCATCTGCCCATGGGCATGGGCGACCGCGGCGAGCACGTCGAGGAACAGCGCGACACGGGCTTCCACCCCCAGCCGGCGCCGCTCGCAGTGGAGGTCGATCGCCTCACCCTGCACGTATTCCAGCACCAGGTAGGGCTGGCCGCCGGTGGCGACGCCGGCGTCCAGCAGGCCGGCGATGTGGGGGTGCGAAAGCCGCGCCAGCAGGCGCCCTTCGCGTTCGAAGCGCTCGGCGCCGCCGTGCGCCAGCACCGCCGCGTGCGGCAGCTTGACGGCGGCCCGCCCCTGGTAGCGGCCGTCGACGCGGTGCGCCAGCCACACGCTGCCCATGCCGCCGGCGCCCAGCGGCCGGTCCAGCGCCCAGTCGCCGCAGACGGTGCCGGCGCCGGCCGGTTCGGGCGCCGCCAGGCGGTCTTCGAGGAAGCGTTCGTCGCGCGCCGACTGCACGCTGTCCAGCAGCCTTTGCAGGTCGGCCGCCAGTTGCGGGTCGCGGGCGCGCCATTCGGAAAGGCGCCGCGCGCGCGCAGCGGTTTCCAGTTCGAGCAACTCGTCCAGCAGCGGGCTCAGCCGCACCCAGCGCGCGGCGTCGATGCCCGGAGGGTGCTTCGTCACGGACGCGGCCGGTTCACAGGGGCACGACCGCCTGCCTCAGGAACGCGCGCGCCTTGTCCCAGTGGCGCTGCACCGTGCGTTCGCTGACGCCGCGCATGGCCGCGATCTCGGCGAAATCGAAGCCGCAGAAGTACTTCAGCTCGACCAGTTCGGCCAGATCGGGCTCGGCCTTCGCCAGCGCGTCCAGCGCGGCGGAGAGTTCCTCCAGCGGCGGCGCCGCCTCGGCGGCCGGCAACGGCGCGTCGGTGGCGTCGAACGAGGTGAGGTGGAACTCGCCACCGCGCTTGACGGCGCGCCGCTGGCGCACGTGGTTGACGATGAGGCCGCGCATCGCGCGCGCCGCGTAGGCGAAGAAGCGGTTGCGGTCGGGAAAACGCAGGCCGCGCGACTGCAGGTCGAGGTAGGTCTCGTGCAGCAGCGTCGTCGTGCCCAGCGTCAGCGCACCGGCGCCGCGGAACAGCTCTCGGCGGGCGATGCGGTGCAGTTCGGCGTAGAGCGCCGCGAACAGCGCGTCGGACGGCCGGTCACCCGGTTCGCCGCAGCCGGCCGCGGCCAGCAGCGCCTCCATGGCGTCGAGGTCGCCGCCGGCGTCGTCGGGGGTCGCACCGTCGGGCAACGGGGCCATGAAATGAATGTAGCGCAAGCTCGCGCCACAGGCGACCGTGCCCCGCGGGTGCCCCTCACTTCGGCAGTTTCGCCCGTTCGGCCGCGCTGTAGTGGCTGAAGTGCCCTTCGCGTGCCGCCTGGCGGCGCGCGCCGGCCAGCACGCCGGCCGTCTTGCCCGCCGGGGCGATGCGCGAGATCTCGCGTTCGAGTTCGCCGCTGCTGCAGCGCGGGCAGTTCGGCTGCAGGCCGCTGCGCACCAGGGTTTCGAAGGTGTGGCCGCAGGCGCGGCAGCGGAAGTCGTACATCGGCATGGGGTCGATCCCTTTCAGTGGCAGGCGAGCGCGAGCAGCGCGCTCGTCTGGTCGGTGACGGCACGGCGCACGTCGGCCACCAGGCGCGTCAGCCAGCGCCGTGGCAGCGCCTTCGCGCCGCAGCGCGCGCCGGCCAGCATGCCGGTCAGCGCGCCGGTGGTGTCGGCGTCCTCGCCGCGGTTGACGGCGAAGGTGACGGCGGCCTCGAAGCTGTCGTGCCGCGTGAAGGCGTACAGCACGGTCTGCACGGTGTCCACCACGTAGGCGCTGGCACGGCCGGGGTAGGGCTCGAAGCGGAAGCGCGGGTTCGCGGTGACCCAGGCGCGCGCGGCCGCAGCGGCGTCGCCGCCCTGCAGCTGCACGCGCAGCAGGCGGCCCACACCCAGCACGGCGGCGTCGCTCTCGCGCTGGTGGTGCGTCACGCGCGCCTGCGCCAGTGCCACGCGTTCGAACGCGGCGTCGTCGCCCAGCGTGGCCAGCACCGCCGGCAGGCTGCGCATGAGCGCGCCGTTGCCGCCGTCGCCTTCGTTCTCGGGCCCTTCCAGCGTGCCGTGGCGCAGGAAGCGCTGGATGCCGCGCAGGCAGGTGTGGCCGCAGTCCACCGGCCGGCCGCGCCACCAGCGGGCGAAGGCTTCGGCGATGAGCTGCGGGTCGCCCGGCCGGCCCACGCGCGCGCCTTCCAGCAGCGCTTCGCCCAGCGCCAGGCTCATGGTGGTGTCGTCGGTGACCTGGCCGCGCGGCAGGTGCAGCCAGCCGCCGCCGGTGATCTGGTCATGCACGCCGCCTTCGGCCGCGTAGCGCCAGGCGATCTCGCGCGGGGTCATGAACTCCACCGTCGCGCCCAGCGCGTCGCCGATCGCCAGCCCCAGGTAGGCGCCGAGCGCGCGGTCGTAGAGGGTGGCGATGCCTTCGTCAGCAGGCATAGGAGGCCACCACCTCGTAGTCGCCACCGAGCGCCAGCACTTCGGATTCGCCGTCGAGCGAACGCGTGTCCAGCAGGCCGGGCACCAGCAGCAGCTTGGCCAGCGGCACCTGCGCTTCCAGCACCCAGTCGCCGAAGCACTGGGCGGCTTCGCGTTCGCGGCTGAACGAGACCAGGTTGTTCAGCCGCACGGTGCAGCGGCGTTCGCGCAGCGAGCCGGCCACCACCTGTTCACCGCCGAGCGAACTGCCGCGCCACAGGCGCACGTGCGGGCCTTCGCCCATGAGGCGAAATCGCGCCAGCATCCACTGGCAGAACTCGTACAGCAGGTCCAGCTGCTGGTGGATGTTGTTGTTGTGGAAGCGGCTGGCGTGCTTGGCTTCCAGGTAGCCCATCCAGGCGGCCGATGGGTAGCGTCCGAGCGGCGCGCCGTGGAAGGTGGGCACGATGCCGAAGCGGCTTTCCACCCAGCCCTTGAGCACCGCGCCGGCGCCGCCGTTGGCGTCCAGGCCCCAGCCCTGCAGCAGCTTCAGGTAGCTGGCGCGCCAGCGGCGCGGCTCTTCGCGTTCCAGCCCGAAGGCCAGCGTCATGTAGTGGGCGAACACGGCGCGCGCGTCGGCCGGCGTGGTGCAGCGCTGCAGCAGCGCGAAGAGGCCGCCGTTGCATTCACGCGCCCCCGCGATGGCCAGCGCCTGCGGGTGGGCGTTGAACGCGGTGCCGGCCAGCAGCGCCGCCGGCACGCCCACGAGGTTGGTGCTGAACCAGCGCCGCGGGTCGGCCTCATCGCCGGTGCTCACACGGGGCGGTTCTCGTTGGGATTCCGGACCGGGCCCATCAGCTTCAGCCCTTCCTCGTAGGTGATGGTGTCGAAGGTGACGTCGAACTTCGCCGCCGTGTCGGCGATGCGGTCGATCTTGGCCGCCGTGTCCAGCTTCTTCAGGTCGTTGCGCTCCAGGTACAGCAGGTCCAGCAGCTCGTTGTAGAGCGTGGCCTCGTCGATGGGCAGCACGTAGAAGAGCGCGCCCTTCAGCGCCACCTGGTACTTCCTGCTGAGGTCGATGTTGTTGCAGAAGACGAAGTACTTGCCGCCGGCGCTGAGCGTGTCGCCCAGCACTTCGGCCACGTCCTTCAGGTGCTCGAAGCTGAGCAGGTAGCCGGCGAAGAAGGGCAGCTTGGTGTTGCCCGCTTCGGCGGCGGCGATGACCTGGTCGCAGGTCAGTTCGGGCGGGCGCGCCTCGTCGGCCATCCTGGCCGCGAAGCGCAGCGCCAGTTCGCCGCGGAAGCCGATGCGCCCGCTCTTCTTCGTCGGGCCCTTGTGGACCGGGTTGAGCAGGCGGCCTTCGGCCTGCAGGCGTTCGAACGCGCTGCCGGCGAAGGTGGGGGCGTCCAGGACGGGGGTGCTCATGGGGTACCTCGCGGTGGGTGGGGGTCGGTGTTGCGGATGTGGTCGGCGATCTTCGCGAACGCCGCTTCCAGCTCTTCGCGCAGCGCGGCGTCGGCGCAGGTCTGCTGCAGCGCCTGCTGCATGCAGGCCATCCAGGCGTCGCGCGCGGCTTCGTCGATGTCGAACGGGTGGTGGCGCCGGCGCAGCATGGGCTGGCCACGGGTGGCGCTGTAGCGCCTGGGGCCGCCCATCCATTCGCACAGGTAGTCCGCCAGCACGACCTTCGTGGAGGCCAGGTCGTCGGCGTGCATGGCGCGGATGGTCCGCGCTTCGGCCAGCGAATCCATCGCGCCGTAGAAAGCGTCCACCAGGCGCCGCACCGCCGCTTCGCCGCCGAAGCGGCCGAAGTGCGGGTTGGTCGTCACGGCGATGGGCAGCAGCGTGCGCGTCATATGGAAGGCGGTTCAGCAAGGCCCGTACCACGCCGCCCGCCCCGGGGAAGGCGGGCACGGCGGTCGTGTCGAACGTCGACCTTTGTCGGGTTTCGAACATTCGCCCGGCGCCCGCTGGCACCGGCCCGCGACCCTTCGTTCACCTATGTGGGAAGGCCCTCACGGGGGGTTGGCACGCCGGTTGCGATGGAGCGTTGGCGCGGACCCCGTGACAGACCCCGAGGGACCTTCAGAAGAAGACCTACCCAAGGCACCGAAGGCTGCATAGAGATCGCGACGACCGTTCACACAACCGTTTCGTCAACTTCTCGAATCGACAGGAGCATTCCAATGTCCAAACTTCGGCAGATCGCCTTCTACGGCAAGGGTGGCATCGGCAAGTCCACCACCAGCCAGAACACCCTCGCGGCCCTGGCCGAGATGGGCCAGAAGATCCTCATCGTCGGCTGCGACCCCAAGGCCGACTCCACCCGCCTGATCCTGCACGCCAAGGCGCAGGACACCATCCTCTCGCTGGCCGCCGAAGCCGGCAGCGTGGAGGACCTGGAGCTGGAAGACGTGATGAAGATCGGCTACCGCGACATCCGTTGCGTGGAGTCGGGCGGCCCGGAACCCGGCGTCGGCTGCGCCGGCCGCGGCGTGATCACCTCGATCAACTTCCTCGAAGAGAACGGCGCCTACGACGGCGTGGACTATGTGTCCTACGACGTGCTGGGCGACGTGGTCTGCGGCGGCTTCGCGATGCCCATCCGCGAGAACAAGGCGCAGGAGATCTACATCGTCATGTCCGGCGAGATGATGGCCATGTACGCGGCCAACAACATCAGCAAGGGCATCCTGAAGTACGCCAACAGCGGCGGCGTGCGCCTGGGCGGCCTGGTGTGCAACGAGCGCCAGACCGACAAGGAACTGGAGCTGGCCGAGAGCCTGGCCAAGATGCTGGGCAGCAAGCTCATCCACTTCGTGCCGCGCGACAACATCGTGCAGCACGCCGAGCTGCGCCGCATGACGGTGCTGGAGTACGCGCCCGAGAGCAAGCAGGCCGGCGAGTACCGCACCCTGGCGCAGAAGATCCACGCCAACGCCGGCAACGGCACCATCCCGACCCCCATCACGATGGACCAGCTGGAAGACCTGCTGATGGAGCACGGGATCATGAAGACGATCGACGAAAGCCAGGTCGGCAAGACGGCCGCCGAACTCGCGGCTTAAACCCCCTCAACGTGCCCAGGAGCAAGACATGAGCATGACCGTTGAAGACCGCAAGGCGGCCAACAAGGCCCTGATCGACGAGGTCCTGAAGGCCTACCCCGAGAAGATGGCCAAGCGCCGTGCCAAGCACCTGGGCACGTTCGAGGAAGGCAAGCCCGACTGCGGCGTCAAGAGCAACATCAAGAGCCTGCCCGGCGTGATGACCATCCGCGGCTGCGCCTACGCCGGCAGCAAGGGCGTGGTGTGGGGCCCCATCAAGGACATGGTCCACATCAGCCACGGCCCGGTGGGCTGCGGCCAGTACAGCTGGGCCGCGCGCCGCAACTACTACATCGGCGTCACCGGCGTCGACAGCTTCGTGACGATGCAGTTCACCTCCGACTTCCAGGAGAAGGACATCGTCTTCGGCGGCGACAAGAAGCTCGACAAGATCATCGACGAGGTGCAGCAGCTGTTCCCGTTGAACAAGGGCATCAGCATCCAGAGCGAGTGCCCGATCGGCCTGATCGGCGACGACATCGAGGCGGTGAGCAAGAAGAAGAGCAAGGAACACGGCGACCACACCATCGTGCCGGTGCGCTGCGAAGGCTTCCGCGGCGTGAGCCAGAGCCTGGGCCACCACATCGCCAACGACGCCATCCGCGACTGGGTCTTCGACGGCAAGACGAAGAAGGTCCACGAGTTCGAGAGCACGCCGTACGACGTGGCCATCATCGGCGACTACAACATCGGCGGCGACGCCTGGAGCAGCCGCATCCTGCTGGAAGAGATGGGCCTGCGCGTCATCGCCCAGTGGTCGGGCGACGGCACCATCGCCGAGCTGGAGAACACCCCGAAGGCCAAGCTCAACGTGCTGCACTGCTACCGGTCGATGAACTACATCAGCCGGCACATGGAAGAGAAGTACGGCATTCCCTGGGTGGAATACAACTTCTTCGGCCCCAGCCAGATCGAGAAGAGCCTGCGCGAGATCGCCAGCCACTTCGACGACACCATCAAGGCGAAGACCGAGGCCGTGATCGCGAAGTACCGCCCGATGGTGGACGCCGTGATCGCGCGCTACAAGCCGCGCCTGCAGGGCAAGAAGGTCATGCTCTACGTGGGAGGCCTGCGCCCGCGCCACGTGATCGGCGCCTACGAAGACCTGGGCATGGAAGTGGTGGGCACCGGCTACGAGTTCGGCCACAACGACGACTACCAGCGCACCACCCACTACATCAAGGACAGCACGCTGATCTACGACGACGTCACCGGCTACGAGTTCGAGAAGTTCGTCGAGAAGGTCAAGCCCGACCTGGTGGGCAGCGGCATCAAGGAGAAGTACGTCTTCCAGAAGATGGGCGTGCCCTTCCGCCAGATGCACAGCTGGGACTACAGCGGCCCCTACCACGGCTACGACGGCTTCGCGATCTTCGCGCGCGACATGGACATGGCCATCTGCAGCCCGATCTGGGGCCTGGCCAAGTCGGCGCCGTGGAAGAAGGCGGCCTGAACCTCACACCCCTGCCAGGAGAACACCATGCCCCAGACCGCCGAAAAGGTCATCGACCACGAGATGCTCTTCCGGGAGCCCGAGTACCAGGACCTGTTCCAGAACAAGAAGAGCTGCTTCGAGTTCAACCACGCGGATTCGAAGATCGCCGAGATCCGCGACTGGACCAAGTCGAAGGAATACCAGGAGAAGAACTTCGCCCGCGAAGCGCTCACCGTCAACCCGGCCAAGGCCTGCCAGCCGCTGGGCGCGGTGTACGTGGCCAACGGCTTCGCGAAGACGATGAGCTTCGTGCACGGCAGCCAGGGCTGCGTGGCCTACTACCGCAGCCACTTCAGCCGCCACTTCAAGGAGCCCACGTCCTGCGTGAGCTCTTCGATGACCGAAGACGCGGCGGTGTTCGGCGGCCTGAACAACATGGTCGACGGCCTGGCCAACACCTTCAACCTGTACAAGCCCGACATGATCGCCGTCAGCACCACCTGCATGGCGGAAGTGATCGGCGACGACCTCAACGCCTTCATCAAGACGGCGAAGGAGAAGGGCAGCGTGCCGGCCGAGTTCGACGTGCCCTTCGCGCACACGCCGGCCTTCGTGGGCAGCCACGTCACCGGCTACGACAACGCGCTGCTGGGCGTGCTGCAGCACTTCTGGGACGGCAAGAGCGGCACCGCGCCGGCGCTGGAGCGGAAAGCCGACGACAGCATCAACTTCATCGGCGGCTTCGACGGCTTCGTCGTCGGCAACATGAAGGAAGTGCGGCGCATCTTCGACCTCTTCGGCGTCGACTACACCATCATCTGCGACCCGAGCGAGGTGTGGAACACGCCCACCGACGGCGAGTTCCGCATGTACGAAGGCGGCACCACCAAGGCCGAGGTCGAGCGCGCGCTTCACGCCAAGGCCACCATCGTCTTCCAGGAGTACTGCTGCGAGAAGACGGCCAAGTACCTCAAGGAAAAGGGCCAGGAAGTGGTGGCGCTGAACGCCCCGGTGGGCGTGGCCGGCACCGACGCCTTCGTGATGGCCATCAGCCGCCTCACCGGCAAGCCGGTGCCGGCGCAGCTGGAGAAGGAGCGCGGCCAACTGGTGGACGCCATGGCCGACAGCCAGAGCCACCTGCACGGCAAGACCTACGCGCTGTACGGCGACCCCGACCAGCTGCTGGGCTACAGCCAGTTCCTGCTGGAGCTGGGCGCCGAGCCGCGCCACGTGCTGGCCACCAACGGCACCGAGGACTGGGCCGCCAAGGTGCAGGCGCTGTTCGACAGCACGCCCTTCGGCAAGGACTGCAAGGTCTACCCGAAGCGCGACCTCTGGCACCTGCGCAGCCTGCTCTTCACCGAGCCGGTGGACTTCCTGATCGGCAACACCTACGGCAAGTACCTGGAGCGTGACACCGGCACGCCGCTGATCCGCCTGGTGTTCCCCATCTTCGACCGCCACCACTACCACCGCTTCCCCACCTGGGGCTACGAAGGCGGGCTGCGGCTGCTGACGATGTTCCTGGACGAGTTCTTCGAGAAGCTGGACGCGAACACCATCGTGGCCGGCAAGACCGACTATTCCTACGACGTGATTCGATAAACCGGACCACCCCCTACGCGCTGCGCGCGCCCCCTCAAGGGGGCACCGCTGGCAGCCCGGCAGAGCCGGGCTGCGGCGGTCGCTGGATGCGCCTGTGACGGCGCGGCCCGCCGTGGCGCGGGGCTACAACGAAGAAGGCAAACCATGGCCAACGTGACCTTCACCTCGCCGCGCATGAAGAAGGACGTGACGGTCTACGCCGTCGCGGGCGACACGAAGACCTTGCTCTCGGTGGCCAAGGCGCACGGCATTCCGTTGCACTTCGAGTGCGAGAACGGCGAGTGCGGTTCCTGCCAGGTGCAGGTGACCGTGCTCTCCGACAAGGCGCCCTACGGCATGGCGCTCACCGAGAAGGAAAAGACGGTGCTGCGCTTCGCCGGCAAGATCACCGCCGAGCAAATTGCGGAAGCCGAAACGAACGACAAGCCGCCGCCTTGGCGGCTGGCCTGCCAGTTCGTGGTGCGGAACGAGGACATCCTCGTCACCTTCTGAGTGTCTTGCGAGCGCCGGCCGGACGGGGCCACCTCGTCAGTGGACCCGCCCGAGTCGCTACAAGGCAATGGCGATGGGGTTGGCGTAGAAGTAGCTCACGGGGGGGTCTGCCGGCCGTGCCAGTTGAAGGTTGGCGTTGCGACCCCAGCCCCACACGCTGCCGTCGCGCCGCACGACAAGTGTGTGCTCGGTCGAGATCGAGACACGCTGACCGGAGCCGAAGGCATTGCCGCTGCTGTCCCGCACGCTCACCGGGTTGGTTTCAATGAGGTTGGTGCTGTTCGCGCCCAACTGGGCATTGGAATTGCTGCCGAACGAACGCAGCGAACCGTCGGCCAGCAGCAGCACCGTGAAAGCATTGCCGACGGCCGCGCGCGCGACGCCGGTCACCTCGGCTCCTGCACCATCGACCACCGGTCCGGCCCAGACGCCACTGCTGAGGCTGGCCGTGCGTCCCAGATTGCCGCTGCCCCAGGTGAAGACACGCCCGTCCGCGGCCACGGCTGCGGCGTTCGAGACGCCGACGGCGGCCTCGACAATGCCGCCCAGCCCGACCCCTGGAGCCGTCTCCACCGGGACGGCGACCGTCGAAAGCCCGCTGCTGCCATTGCCGTGAAGGCCCCACGCCCATAGCGTGCCATCGGTCTTGATGGCCAGCACGCATCCGCGCCCGGCGGCGATGCGTGACACGCCGGTGAGGGCGCCGCCGCCGGCAAGCAGTACTTGTGCCGGCCGAAGCAAAGGCAGCGCGGTGACACCGGCGTAGAAGCCCCAGATCCACACTGTCCCGTCGTTGCGAAGCGCGGCGGAAATTCCCTGTCCTGCAGCGGCCTGGACGACGCCCGTGAACGCACTGCCTGCGCTGTCGATGACCGTGACCGGGTTGGGCCGGTTGGTGCCGCTGCCATCGCCGAGCTGGCCGAACGCGTTCAGGCCCCAGGCGACCAGGCTGCCGTCGGAGCGCACCGCCAGGCTGTGGCCGTCTCCCGCCGCGATGCCCACGACACTGCCCAGTGCAGCGCCGCCCGCCAGCAGCACGCGTGCAGGTGTGGACGTGAACGGCACTGCCCCCACACCCAATTGACCGGAGCCGTTGTCACCCCAGGCCCAGACCGTGCCATCTGTTGCCAGCGCCAGCGAATGCGCTGCGCCGGCGGCAACCTCGGTTGCCAGTGTGGCCGGTGAAGGCGATGGCGAAGGCGATGGCGAAGGGGATGGCGAAGGCGATGGCGAAGGCGATGGCGATGGCGATGGCGAAGGCGATGGCGAAGGCGATGGAGAGGATCCGGAAACCGGGGCCGGCGCGGCACCGCCACCGCCACCGCAGCCGCCCAGCACTGCCACGGAAAGTCCCAATGCCACATGCAGCACCTGCCGCCGGGTCGATGGGTCGGCGAGCAAGCGCCGACCGCCGTGAACATGAGTTGACATGTGGTTCTCCCTGATCGATGTGTTCGCCTGGCTGGGCTGAACCCGCCGGCGAATCTTGGGCGGGAATCTAGCAGAACCTCGAAATCCAGGGCACGTCCCCGTTCGTCGCCTTTGTCGCAAAGCGACCAACGCCACCGGTCCGTCCGTGAGCGCCAAGTCCTTGATTTGGCATGCGGCACCGCGCATCGGGTCGGTGGCATCGTTCCTGCAATGGCGTGTTCATCCGCTGCCGGAGAACCCGCATGTCGCACACCCTCAACGCCAGGATCGCCAAGGTCTTCGACGAACCGGGTTGCGACATCAACCAGGGCAAGGACGAGAAAGCACGCAAGAAGGGCTGCACCAAGCAGCTGACGCCGGGCGCGGCCGCCGGCGGCTGCGCCTTCGACGGCGCGAAGATCGCGCTGCAGCCCATCGTGGACGTGGCGCACCTGGTGCACGGGCCCATCGCCTGCGAAGGCAACAGCTGGGACAACCGCCACAGCGCCAGCAGCGGGCCGCAGACCTACCGCACCGGCTACACCACCGACATCGGCGAGCTCGACGTGGTCTACGGCGGCGAGAAGCGTCTGTTCAAGGCCATCCGCGAGATCCTGGACAAGAGCGACCCGCCGGCCATCTTCGTCTACCAGACCTGCGTGACGGCGATGATCGGCGACGACATCGAGATCGTCTGCCAGAAGGCGAGCCAGAAGTTCGGCAAGCCGGTGATCCCGATCGACGCCCCCGGCTTCGCAGGCCCGAAGAACCTGGGCAACAAGCTGGGTGCCGAAGCGCTGTTGGACCACGTGATCGGCACCGTGGAGCCGGCCGAGACCACGCCGTACGACATCAACATCATCGGCGAGTACAACCTCTCGGGCGAGCTCTGGCAGGTGAAGCCGCTGCTGGACGCGCTGGGCATTCGCGTGCTGAGCTGCATCTCGGGCGACGGGCGCTACGCGCAGATCGCCGCCGCGCATCGGGCGAAGGCCAACATGATGGTCTGCTCGAAGTCGATGATCAACGTCGCCACGCGCATGCAGCAGCGCTGGGGCATCCCGTACTTCGAAGGCAGCTTCTACGGCATCAGCGACATGAGCACCACGCTGCGCGAGATCGCGCGGCTGCTGGTGGAGCAGGGCGCGCCGGCCGGGCTGAAAGACCGCACCGAAGCGCTGGTGGCGGCCGAGGAAGCGCGCGCCTGGGGCCGCATCCGCGCCTACCGCGAACGGCTGGCCGGCAAGAAGGTGCTGCTCATCACCGGCGGCGTGAAGAGCTGGAGCGTGGTCGCGGCGCTGCAGGAAGCCGGGCTGGAAGTGGTGGGCACCAGCGTCAAGAAAAGCACGAAGGAAGACAAGGAGAAGATCAAGGAGATCATGGGGGACGATGCCCACATGATCGACGACCTCTCGCCGCGCGAGATGTACGCCATGCTGCGCGACGCCAAGGCCGACATCATGCTCAGCGGCGGCCGCAGCCAGTTCGTGGCGCTGAAGGCGCGCATGCCCTGGATGGACATCAACCAGGAACGCCACCACGCCTTCGCCGGCTACGAAGGCATGGTGACCATGGTCGAGCAGATCGAGAAGGCGCTCTTCAACCCGGTGTGGGCCGAAGTGCGCAAGCTGGCGCCGTGGGGCGAGGCGGACGGGATCCTGGCGTCCCTGCGGACGCCAGGGCCGCCGAGCGCGGTCGCGCATGCAGGCGCGACCGCCGGGGGGCAGTGACGTGGCCACCGTCGTCGAATCGAAGAAGGCCTGCACGGTCAACCCGCTGAAGATGAGCATGCCGCTGGGCGCGAGCTACGCGTTCATGGGGCTGGAAGGCTGCATGCCGGTGATGCACGGCTCTCAGGGCTGCACCTCGTTCGGGCTGGTGCTGCTGGTGCGTCACTTCAAGGAAGCGATTCCGCTGCAGACCACCGCCATGAACGAAGCCACCACGGTGATGGGCGGCTACGACAACCTGGAAAAGGCGGTACTCAACATCAAGAAGCGGGCGGCGCCGAAGGTCATCGCCATCTGCAGCACCGGCCTGACGGAGACCAAGGGGGACGACGTCGAAGGCGACCTCAAGCTCATCCGCCAGCGCCATGCCGAAGCCTTGGGCGACACCGCGCTGCTCTACGTTTCCACGCCCGATTTCGTCGGCGCGTTCCAGGACGGCTGGGCACGCGCCGTGACCGGCATGGTGAACACGCTGGTGGTGCCCGGCTCCCCGAAGCGCCACGACCTGGTGGCGCTGCTGCCCGGCAGCCACCTCACGCCGGGCGACCTGGAGGAACTGCGCGACATCGTCGAAGCCTTCGGGCTGGAGCCGGTGTTCCTGCCCGACGTCTCGGGTTCGCTCGACGGCCACATCCCCGACCAGTGGCTGGGCACCACCATCGGCGGCACGCCGAAGGCGGCAGTCGTTGGGCTTTCGGGCGCGGTGCACGCGCTGGCGCTGGGCGAGCAGATGCGCCCCGCGGCCGAAGCGCTGCAGCAGCGCTGCGGCGTGCCCTTCACGCTGTTCGACCGCCTCACCGGCCTTTCCGCGACCGACGCCTTCGTGCAGACGCTGTCGCAGCTCAGCGGCAAGCCGGTGCCGGCGAAGCTGCGCCGCCAGCGCAGCCAGCTGGTGGACGCCATGCTCGACGGCCACTTCCACTTCGGCCACGTGCGCGTGGCGCTGGCGGCCGAACCCGACCTGCTGTGGGCCGCCGGCAGCTTCCTCACCGAGATGGGCGCCGAGCTGGCGGTGTGCGTCACCACCACCGCCTCGCCGCTGCTGGAGAAGGTGCCCGCTGCCGAGGTGCTGATCGGCGACCTGGAAGACTTCGAACGCTCGGCGCAGGCGGCGGGCTGCGACCTGCTGATGACGCATTCGCACGGTCGCCAGGCCGCCGAACGGCTGGGCAAGCCGCTGTTCCGCATCGGCATTCCCATGTTCGACCGCATCGGCAATTCGCACGTGTGCCAGGTGGGCTACCGCGGCACGCGCAGCTTCGTCTACGCGGTGGGCAACCTGCTCATGGAGCAGATCCCGCACCACGGCCCCGACCACTGGCCGCTGCCCGCCGCTTCGCTGGCGGCGGCGGCCGGCACCCCTTCCAACGAAAGGAGCCCGGCATGAAAGTCGCCTTCGCCACCCAGGACCAGCAGCGCGTGGACGCGCACTTCGGCTGGGCCCGCCACCTGGCCGTCTACGAGATCGACGGCAGCGGCTACAAGTTCGTGCAGGACTTCGGCTTCGGCGAAGACCTGGCCGAGGACGGCAACGAGGACAAGCTGAGCCCGAAGCTGGCGGCCATTGCCGACTGCGCCATCGTCTACGTGGCCGCCATCGGCGGCAGCGCGGCGGCGCGCGTGGTGGCCAGCAAGATCCACCCGGTGAAGGTGAACCAGCCCGAACCCATCCTGGACATCCTGGACAAGCTGCAGGAAGTGCTGAAGGGCACGCCGCCGCCCTGGCTGCGCAAGGCGCTGATGAAGGGGCAGGAACGCAGCCTGGACTTCGACGACGAAGAGGTGAAGCCGTGAGCGATGCCGTTGCGACCGAAGCGCCCGACGAAGCGGCGCTGCTGAAGGACCCGTTCATCGGCGAGCTGATCAAGCAGATCCGCGCCCAGGACACCCACGGCACCTGGGAAGGCAAGAGCGACGCCAGGCTGCTGGAGCCCTACATCCTCAGCGCCGAGCAGCGGCGCGCGCTGCCCATCATGGGCGACCCCGACCCCGAAACGCTGTGGCGACTGGACCTGTTCCACAACGCCGTCGGCCTGGCCATCGAGCGCGCCACGAAATGCATGGTGAGCCCGATGACGAAGATGAGCCACGAAGGCTTCGGCCGCACGGTGCTGTCCACCGGTCGGCTGATCGTGGTGAACCGCCACCTGCGCGACGTGCACCGCTTCGGCTACCCCAGCCTGGCCAAGCTGGCCGAGGCCGGCAACAAACTGGTGGCCGAAGGCATTTCCATGATCGAGAAGTACCCGGAGGTGGCTCACTATGGCTGACGACGTGGAAGGCCTGAAGGCTGAGGTGAAGAAGCTCAACGCCAAGGCCACGCAGGCCAAGATGGACCTGCACGACCTTTCGGAAGAGCTGCCGACGAACTGGGAGCGCATTCCCGAAGTGGCGAAGATCGCCCACGAGGCGCACGCCGCGCTGGTGGCGGCGCGCAAGAAGCTGGCGGAGGCGACGGCATGAGCACGTTCAGCGTCACCCTGCCTTCGGGCGCCAGCTGGACGCCCACCTTCGTGAAGTCCATCGACGAAGGCAAGTGCATCGGCTGCGGCCGCTGCTTCCGCGTGTGCCCGCGCGGCGTGCTCGAACTCGTGGGCCTGGACGACGAGGGCGAGCGCGTCGCGCTCGACCCCGACGGCGACGAGGAAGAGGAATACGAGAAGAAGGTGATGACCATCGCGCACGGCGAGCTGTGCATCGGCTGCACCGCGTGCTCGAAGATCTGCCCCAAGAAGTGCTACACGCACCAGGCGCACGACGCGGCGCTGGCCGAGGCGGCGTGATCGCGCAAGCGCTGCCGGCAGCCATCGTCGCGCGGCGCCACAGCCGCGACGACGAGGTGGCCGACGTGCTGGCGCTGCTGC
The DNA here is from genome assembly GCA_044224175.1 of Rubrivivax sp. Lineage (GTDB taxonomy): Bacteria > Pseudomonadota > Gammaproteobacteria > Burkholderiales > Burkholderiaceae_C > Rubrivivax. The sequence goes on from JBGAKY010000027.1 coordinate 56,799, forward strand.
TGGAACACGCGGCGCCGAACGCCGGCCCCGAGGTGCGCGCCATTGCCGAGACGGTGGCCGTGGCCTGCCTGGGCGACAACCACCTGTGGCAGGACCTGCAGTTCGCTTCCCGCGCCGAACTCTCCGCGCTCATGCGCCAGTGGTTCCCGGCGCTGGTGGAGAAGAACCACGCCGACATGAAGTGGAAGAAGTTCCTCTACAAGCAGCTGTGCGAACGCGAGGAGATCTTCGTCTGCAAGTCGCCCAGCTGCGCGGTCTGCTGCGACCACGCCAAGTGCTTCGGGCCCGAAGACTGAAGTGATTACCGCCGCGATGTTCGCCCTGGTCGAAGCGGCCGGCATCGACGTGCTGGTGCTCACCGAGACGATCGAGGAACCCGAGTTCCTGCGCTCGCGCCTCACGCGCGGCGAAGTGCACCGCCAGCTGCGGCAGATGGCCGCGACGCTGGCCGAGCTGCCCGAAGCGGTGCCGCGCGCCATGCCCGAGATCGACTGGGAAGGCTGGCGACACCTGGCGCGCACGCTGTCAACGCCGGGCGCCGAAGCCGACGCCGCCGCCTGGTTCGCGGCGCGTTCGCTGGTGCCGGCCACGCTGTCGTGGCTGCGCGTGTTCCGCCGCTCGGCGCCGGCCTGGTTCGACTACGGCTCGCCGCCGGCGCCGGCCTCGCTGCACTGAAAGCACCCCCAGACCGCAGCCTCGCCGGCCTCGAGATGCTTTCTCGCGTTCCGGGGGGCCTACGGAGCGCTCCCAGCTGGGAGCGGCACCGGCTTGCCTGGCCGGGAGATGGCGCTTCGAATACAGGCCGAGCCCGGCCATGCCGCCACGTGAACGCCTCCCGGAGGACTACCGATGATCACGACCACGACGATTGCCGCCGCCCCCCTGCTGGCCGAGGACGGCATCGGCTATCACCCGACCGGGTTTGCCGCACCGGCGGCCGCAGCCGCGCCGAAGCTTTCGGTGCAGGATGGCACCAGCAACACCATGCTGGGCTGCGAAGCGTCGGCGCGGCCGCCGGCGCCCGGGTCATCACCAGCTGCCGGCGGTCCGGGATTGGCGGACGCCACCCGAGGCGCTTCAATGGAGTCGTGCTTCGCGGATGGGCCGCGAAGCGTCGACTCAAGGAGCAGGACCATGACTTCGCTCGGCTCAACGGACAGCATGCCCGGGATGCATCACTCGGCCCTCATGCTGGAAGACACCCTCGTGAGCTCGTTCAGCGCGTCGCCCGCCGGCGGCGCTGGCCAGGGGCACGAAGCTGCCGGCCCGGTCGCCGCTTCCGACGCTGCGCCGAACAGCCTGCGCGGGCCGCAGGCCCAGCAGATCATCGCGATCCTGATCGGCCTGTAGCGCCGGCGCCGATCCCGGCGCCGAGGTCGTCGTCACCGCACGCGGGCGGATTCCCAGGGCGGGCGTCGACTTCACGACAAAGTCGACAGCCGCCTGTCGCCCGAGCCTCGGCGCAAATGGTGGCCGGCAAAGGGAAACCGGGCATTCGGCGCCACTGGCACGGTCCGTGCGAAGGTTTGCGGCAAGCGCATCACCTGCCGAGGCCTTCATGCCCACGCCGATCTACCTGGACTACGCCGCCACCACCCCCGTGGACCCGCGCGTGGTGCAGGCCATGCTGCCCTACCTGACCACGCAGTTCGGCAACCCCGCCTCGCGCAGCCACGCCTTCGGCTGGGCGGCCGAAGAGGCGGTGGAGATCGCGCGCGAACATGTGGCCGCGCTGGTGGGCGCCGACCCGCGAGAGATCGTCTGGACCAGCGGCGCCACCGAGAGCAACAACCTCGCGATCAAGGGCGCGGCGCAGTTCCACAAGGCCAAAGGCCGCCACCTGGTGACGGTGAAGACCGAGCACAAGGCGGTGCTGGACACCACGCGCGAACTGGAGCGCGAAGGCTTCGAGGTCACCTACCTCGACGTGCAGGCGAACGGCCTGCTCGACCTGGCCGCGCTGCAGGCGGCGCTGCGCCCCGACACCGTGCTGGTCTCGGTGATGTGGGTGAACAACGAGATCGGCGTCGTGCAGGACATCGAGGCCATCGCGAAGCTCACGCGTTCGCGCGGCATCCTGCTGCACGTGGACGCGGCGCAGGCCAGCGGCAAGGTGGAGATCGACCTTTCGAGGGTGCCGGTCGACCTGCTCAGCCTGTCGGCGCACAAGACCTACGGCCCGAAGGGCATCGGCGCGCTCTACGTGCGGCGCAAGCCCCGGGTGCGCATCGAAGCGCAGATCCACGGCGGCGGCCACGAGCGCGGCATGCGCAGCGGCACGCTGCCCACGCACCAGATCGTCGGCATTGGCGAAGCCTACCGGCTGGCCAAGGTCTCGATGGGCCCCGAGAACGAGCGCATCCGAGCGCTGCGCGACCGCCTGCTGGCCGGGCTGCAGGGCATTCCCGAACTGCAGGTCAATGGCGACCTGGAACGCCGCGTGCCGCACAACCTGAACGTGAGCTTCCCCTTCGTGGAAGGCGAGTCGCTGCTGATGGGCATGAAGGGCATCGCGGTCTCTTCGGGCTCGGCCTGCACCAGCGCCAGCCTGGAGCCCAGCTACGTGCTGCGTGCGCTGGGCCTGCCCGACGAGGTGGCGCACAGCTCCATCCGCTTCTCGGTCGGCCGCTTCACCACGGCCGAAGAGGTGGACGCCGCGGTGGCGCTCACCGCCAGCACGGTGGAACGCCTGCGTTCGATGAGCCCGCTGTGGGACATGCACCAGGCGGGCATCGACCTTTCCACGGTCCAGTGGGCCGAACACTAGGAGTAAGCACATGGCCTACAGCGACAAGGTCGTCGACCACTACGAGAACCCGCGCAACGTCGGCAGCTTCGAGCTGACCGACGACGTGGCCACCGGCATGGTGGGCGCGCCCGCCTGCGGCGACGTGATGAAGCTGCAGCTGAAGATCAACCCCGCCACCGGCGTGATCGAGGACGCACGCTTCAAGACCTACGGCTGCGGCTCGGCCATCGCTTCGAGCTCGCTGGTCACCGAATGGGTCAAGGGCCGCACGCTGGACCAGGCGCTGGAGATCAAGAACACCGCCATCGCCGAGGAACTGGCGCTGCCGCCGGTGAAGATCCACTGCTCGATCCTGGCCGAGGACGCCATCAAGGCGGCGGTGGCCGACTACCGCGCGCGCCACACGATCGCCGTCGAGCAGCCGGCCTGTTCGCCCAAGGCCGTCGCCTGAATTCACGTCAAGGAGCACCCCCCATGGCCTGCCAGTCTTCCGCCCACGCCGCCACGCCGCTGTCGGCGCCCGCCGTTCCGATGCAGCCGCTGCCCGAAGGCGCCGAGCCGCTGAACATCAGCGACGCCGTGGTCGCCAAGGTCAGCGAGATGCTGGCCGAGGAAGGCGACCCCTCGCTCAAGCTGCGCATCTTCGTCACCGGCGGCGGCTGCTCGGGCTTCCAGTACGGCTTCTCGTTCGACGACGAGGTGAAAGAAGACGACTTCGCGGTGCACAAGGCGCCCATCACGGTGCTGGTGGACGCGATGAGCCTGCAGTACCTGACCGGCGCCGAGATCGACTACGAAGACAAGCTCGAAGGCGCGCGCTTCGTCATCCGCAACCCGAACGCCAGCAGCACCTGCGGCTGCGGGTCTTCGTTCTCGGTCTGAAGGAGGCGGCCATGAGCATCAGCGTCACGCCGAAGGCGGCATTGCAGATCCGCAAGGCGCTGGACAAGCGCGGCGGCGGCGTCGGCCTGCGCGTGGCGGTGAAGACCAGCGGCTGCTCGGGCTACGCCTACGCGCTGGAATTCGCCGACGCGGCCGCGCCCGAAGACCTTTCCTTCGCCAGCGAAGGCGTCACCCTGCTGGTGGACGCGAAGAGCCTGCCGCTGGTCGACGGCACCCGGCTGGACTGGGTGCGCGAAGGCCTGAACGAAGGCTTCAAGTTCGACAACCCCAACGCGGCGGCCACCTGCGGCTGCGGCGAAAGCTTCGCGGTGTAGCCGCCATGGCGCTGCTGCAGATCGCCGAACCCGGCCGCGCCGCAGCGCCGCACCAGCACCGGCTGGCGGTGGGCATCGACCTGGGCACGACCAATTCGCTCGTCGCCGCGGTGCGCAGCGGCCTGCCGGTGGTGCTGGAAGACGAGGCCGGCGGCAAGCTCGTGCCTTCGGTCGTGCACTACGGTGAAGACGGCGTGCTCACCGTGGGCCAGGCGGCGCGTGCCTTCGCGGCGCGCGACCCGCACAACACCATTGCTTCGGCCAAGCGGCTGATCGGCCGCGCGCCGGGCGAGGTCGCGCCCGGCACCGTGCCCTACCCGCTGGTGCCGCTGTCCGACAGCGCCGTCGGCGTGAAGACGCGCGCCGGCGTGAAGAGCCCGGTGGAAGTGGGCGCCGAGGTGCTGCGCGTGCTGAAGGCGCGGGCCGAAGGCGCTCTCGGCGGCGCGCTGGTGGGCGCCGTCATCACGGTGCCGGCCTACTTCGACGACGCCCAGCGCCAGGCCACCAAGGACGCCGCCGCCTTCGCCGGGCTGGAGGTGCTGCGGCTGCTGAACGAACCCACCGCGGCCGCCATCGCCTACGGGCTGGACAACGCGAGCGAAGGCCTCTACGTGGTCTACGACCTCGGCGGCGGCACCTTCGACGTGAGCCTGCTGCGCCTGACGCGCGGCGTGTTCGAGGTGGTGGCCACCGCCGGCGACCCGGTGCTGGGCGGCGACGACTTCGACCACGCGCTGGCGCGCTGGTTCGCCGACGTCACCGACCACTGGACGGACCACGACATGGCCGCGTTGCACGCCGCCGCGCGCGCCGCCAAGGAAGCCTTGACCGACCACGGCAGCACGATGATGGAGTGCGTGCGCCGCGACGGCACCCACGAAGCGGTGCGCCTGAGCCGCGCCGACTTCGAAGCGCTGGTGCAGCCGCTGGTGGAACGCACGCTCGGCCCCGTGCGGCGCGCGCTGCGCGACGCGAAGCTGAAGCCGCACGAGGTCGACGGCGTGGTGCTGGTCGGCGGCGCCACCCGCATGCCCTGCGTGCGCGCCGCGGTGGCGCAACTGTTCGGCCGCGAGCCCTACACCGGCATCGACCCCGACCTGGCGGTGGCCGTGGGCGCCGCGATCCAGGCCGACGCGCTGGCCGGCAACCGCGCCGCCGACGACGGGCTGCTGCTGCTGGACGTGAACCCGCTGTCGCTCGGCATCGAGACGATGGGCGGCCTGGTCGAGAAGATCATTCCGCGCAACAGCACGGTGCCGTTGGCGCGCGCGCAGGAGTTCACCACCTTCAAGGACGGCCAGACCGCGATGGCACTGCACGTGGTGCAGGGCGAACGCGAGCTGGTGAGCGAATGCCGCAGCCTGGCGCGCTTCACGCTGCGCGGCATTCCGCCCATGGTGGCGGGGGCGGCGCGCATCCGCGTCACCTTCCAGATCGACGCCGACGGGCTGCTGTCGGTCAGCGCGACCGAGCAGACCTCGGGTGCGCGCGCCCACGTGGAAGTGAAGCCCAGCTACGGCCTCGCCACCGAGCAGGTGGCCGGCATGCTGCAGGCCGCGCTGGGCAACGCCGAGGCCGACGCCGCCGCGCGCATGCTGCGCGAAGCCGAGGTGGAAGCGCGGCGCCAGCTCGACGCGGTGGACGCTGCGCTGCACGCCGACGGCGAGCGGCTGCTCTCGGCGCCCGAGCAGTTCCAGATCCTGCGCGCGATGCAGGACGTGGCCGACCTGCTGGCGCTGGCCTTCGAAGACGAAGGCGGCACGCTGGCCGAGCAGAAGACGCTGCGCGAGCAGCTGCGCGCGGCCACCGACAAGCTCAACCAGGTGACCACGCCCTTCGCCGGCCGCCGCATGGACGAACGCGTGCGCGAAGCACTCTCGGGCCGTTCACTCGACCAGATGGCAGCATGAGCGAGGGCACCGTGGTCCGCGTGCTGCCGCACGCCGAGCTGTGCCCCGAAGGCCTGTCCTTCGAGGCGAAGCGTGGTCGCAAGCTGGTCGACGAACTGCTGGCGCAGGGCATCGCCATCGAGCATGCCTGCGAGAAGGTGGGCGCCTGCGCCACCTGCCACGTGCACCTGCGCGAAGGCGGCCAGCACGTGAAGCCGGCCGACGAGGAAGAGGAAGACCAGCTCGACGAAGCCTGGGGCGTGGACGCGCAGTCGCGCCTTTCGTGCTGCGTGCGGGTGGCCGGGTCTTCGCTCGTCGTCGAACTGCCGCGCTACACGAAGAACCTCGCGCGTGAGCGCTAGTGCGCGCGCTGTCGGCAACCCGACATTCGACACAGCCCGGCGCCAAGGGCAAAACCGAGCGGTGACAGGCACTTAGCGGTGGCACAGCGCTTGCGATGCGACCCACCATGAACGCCCCCCGCTTCACGATCAACGACACCACGCTGCGCGACGGTGAGCAGACCGCCGGCGTGGCCTTCACCGACGACGAGAAGCTCGCCATCGCGCGCGCGCTCGACGAAGCCGGCGTGCCGGAGATGGAGATCGGCATCCCGGCGATGGGCGCGCACGAGGTGGGGCTGATCCGCGCCATCGTCGCTTCGGTGAAGCAGGCCCGCACCATGGTCTGGGCGCGCATGACCGACGGCGACCTGGCTGGCGCGCTGGCCTGCGGCGCCGACATCGTGCACCTCTCGGTGCCGGTGTCGGACCTGCAGATCGAACGCAAGCTGCGACGCGACCGCGCGTGGGTGCTGGCCACCATCGGCCGCTACGTCGACCGCGCGGCCGACGCCGGTGCCATCGTCAGCGTCGGCTTCGAGGACGCCTCGCGCGCCGACGAAAGCTTCCTCGCCGAAGCGGCGCTGCGCGCGCAGAAGCACGGCGCCATCCGCGTGCGCTTCGCCGACACGCTGGGGTTGCTGGACCCGTTCCGCACGCATGAGCGCATCGCCCGCCTGCGCGCGCGCACCGACATCGCGATCGAGATCCACGCCCACGACGACCTGGGCCTGGCCACCGCCAACACGCTGGCCGCGCTCGCCGCCGGCGCCACCCATGCCAGCACCACGGTGAACGGCCTGGGCGAACGCGCCGGCAACGCGGCGATGGAAGAGGTGGTGATGGCGCTGCGCCACCTGCACGGCGAGGAATGCGGCATCGACACTTCGGCGCTGCCGGCCATCAGCGCGCTCGTCGCGCGCGCCTCCGGCCGGCCGGTGGCGGCCAGCAAGGCCATCGTCGGCGACGGCGTGTTCAGCCACGAGAGCGGCATCCACGTCGACGGCATCCTGAAGGACCGGCGCAACTACGAGACCTTCGCGCCCGAGGAAGTGGGCCGTGCGCACCGGCTGGTGCTGGGCAAGCACTCGGGCACCGCCGCCGTGACCGACCGCTACGCGCGCCTGGGCCTGAACGTGGGCGCGGCGCAGGCGAAGGCGCTGGTCGACCTCATCCGCGACCACGTCGCACACACCAAGGCCGAGCCCTCGCCCGAGGACCTGGCCCGTTTCTTCTTCGACACCCAGCCGGGAGTCTTCCATGGCCACTGACGAAAGCCTGATCCAGCGCCTGAAGGCGCTTTCCAGCGCCGAGGACTTCCTGCGCTTCTTCGGCGTGCCCTATGAGGAACGCGTGGTGCACGTGAACCGGCTGCACATCTTGAAGCGCTTCTACCAGTACCTGCACAGGGCCGACGACCTGGGCACGCTGGACGACGTGGGCCTGTTCCGCCGCTACCGCGACCTGCTCACGCGCGCCTACGCCGACTTCGTGGTCTCCACGCCGGCGCAGGAGAAGGTGTTCAAGGTGTTCCAGGACGCGGGCGGCACCCAGCACGTGGGGCTGTCCTCGCTGAAGCAGAGCCTGGCCGAGCGCCGGGCGGCCTGAAGGGGAGAACCGCAGTGCACATCGTCGTCTGCATCAAGCAGGTGCCGGACTCGGCGCAGATCCGCGTCCACCCGGTGACCAACACCATCATGCGCCAGGGCGTGCCGGCCATCGTCAACCCGTACGACCTGTTCGCGCTGGAAGAGGCGCTGCGCCTGAAGGACCAGTTCGGCGGCCGCGTCACCATGCTGTGCATGGGCCCGCCGCAGGCCGAGGAGGCGCTGCGCAAGTGCATCAGCTTCGGCGCCACCGACGCCGTGCTGGTGACCGACCGCGCCTTCGCCGGCGCCGACACGCTGGCCACCAGCTACGCGCTGGCAGCAGCCATTCGCAAGATCGGCGAGGAGCAGGCGGTGGACCTGGTGTTCACCGGCAAGCAGACCATCGACGGCGACACCGCGCAGGTCGGCCCCGGCATCGCCAAGCGGCTGGGCCTGAACCTGCTCACCTACGTGAGCCGCATCGTCGAGGTCGACCTCGACGGCCGCCGCATCCAGGTGGAACGTCGCGCCGAAGGCGGCGTGCAGGTGCTGCAGACCACGCTGCCTTCGCTCATCACCATGCTCGAAGGCACGAACGAGATGCGCTTCGCCAGCATGGCCGACATGCTGCGCGCCGGCCGCTGCCCTGTGCGCAAGTGGAACAAGGACCAGGCCGGCATCGCCGACGTCACCAAGATCGGCTTGAAGGGCTCGCCCACCATCGTGAGCAAGGTCTTCGGCCCCACGCCGCGCACCGAAAAGGCCGACGTGCAGACGGTGGCCGACAGCAACGTCAACGACGTCTGCCTGAACCTGCTGCAGAAGATCTTCACCCAGCACCCGCTGCTGGAGGAAGAGACCGTCGAGCGCCTCTCCGCCTGAAGGAGCCCGTGACCATGAGCGAACCTGCAAAGCCGGCCGCCGCCGCCGGCGCCCTGAAGACCGCCGGCCGCAGCGGCCGCAGCACCGAGCTGCCCGAGCACCTGAAGGCCTACAAGGGCGTCTGGGTCTTCGTCGAGCACGACCGCGGCCACGTGCACCCCGTGAGCTGGGAGCTGATGGGCGAAGCGCGCCAGCTCGCCGACAAGCTGGGCGTGGAAGTCTGCGGCGTGCTGCTCGGCGGCCCGGCCGACCAGCTGGAGGCCTACGCGAAAGAGGCCTACGCCTACGGCGCCGACCGCTGCTACCTCATGCGCGACCCCGTGCTGCAGGGCTACCGCAACGAGCCCTTCACCAAGGGCCTGACCGACCTGGTGAACGCGCACCAGCCGGAGATCCTGCTGCTGGGCGCCACCACCATGGGGCGCGACCTCGCCGGCAGCGTGGCCACCACGCTGGGCACCGGCCTCACCGCCGACTGCACCGAACTCAACATCGACGGCCGCGCGCTCGCCGCCACCCGGCCCACCTTCGGCGGCAGCCTGCTGTGCACGATCATGACGCTGGCCTACCGGCCGCAGATGGCCACCGTGCGCCCGCGCGTGATGAAGATGCCGCGCCGCGATGAATCGCGCAGCGGCAGCATCGTCGAGATGGCGCTCGGCATGGTCGAGACCGACATCGTCACCAAGCTGCTCGACTTCGTGCCCGACGCGAACCGCAACACGGTGAACCTGGCCTATGCCGACATCATCATCTCGGGCGGCAAGGGGCTGAAGAACGCCGACAACTTCAAGCTCGTGTGGGACCTGGCGCGCGTGCTGGGCGCCGAGGTGGGCGCCACGCGCGCCGTGGTGCAGGCCGGCTGGACCGAGGCCGAACGCCAGGTGGGCCAGACCGGCAAGACGGTGCGGCCGCGGCTGTACATCGCCGCCGGCATCTCGGGCGCCATCCAGCACCGCGTGGGCATGGAAGGCTCCGACGTCATCGTCGCCATCAACACCGACCCCAACGCGCCCATCTTCGACTTCGCGCACCACGGCATCGTCGGCAACGCGATGCAGGTGCTGCCGGCGCTGACCCAGGCCTTCCGCACGCACCTTCAAAAGCGCGTGCGCAAGGCTGCCTGACCGAAGGAGCATTCATGGCGAACGAACACTTCGATGCCATCGTCGTCGGCGCCGGCCCTTCGGGCAACGCCGCCGCCTACACCATGGCCAAGGCCGGCCTGAAGGTGCTGCAGATCGAGCGCGGCGAATACCCGGGCAGCAAGAACGTGCAGGGCGCGATCCTCTACGCCGACGCGCTGGAGAAGATCATCCCCGACTTCCGCGACGAGGCGCCGCTGGAGCGCCACATCATCGAGCAGCGCATGTGGGTGCTCGACGACAAGAGCTTCGTCGGCACCCACTACCGCAGCGACGACTGCAACAAGCCGCCGTACAACCGCTACACCATCATCCGCGCCCAGTTCGACAAGTGGTTCAGCGCCAAGGTGCGCGAAGCCGGCGCGCTGCTGATCTGCGAGACCACGGTGGAAGAGCTGCTGCTCGACGGCACGCGCTGCATCGGCGTGCGCTGCGACCGCCTGGGCGGCGAGGTCACCGCCGACGTGGTGGTGCTGGCCGACGGCGTGAACAGCACGCTGGCGCGCAAGGCCGGCTTCCACCCCGAGCTGCAGGCCAAGAACGTGGCGCTGGCGGTGAAGGAGATCCTGTTCCTGCCCGAGGAAGTGATCCAGCAGCGCTTCAACATCGGCGAGGAAGAGGGCGTGGTCATCGAGATGATGGGCACCGTCACCGAAGGCATGGTGGGCACCGGCTTCCTCTACACCAACAAGGACTCGCTCACCATCGGCGTCGGCTGCCTGCTGGCCGACTTCAAGGCGAACCCGAACCGCACCGCGCCCTACGCGCTGCTGGAAAAGCTGAAGAAGCACCCCAGCGTGGCGCCGCTCATCGAAGGCGGCGAGATGAAGGAGTACGCGGCGCACCTCATTCCCGAAGGCGGCTACAACGCGGTGCCGCAGACCTTCGGCGACGGCTGGGTCATCGTGGGCGACTCGGGTGGCTTCGTCAACGCGGTGCACCGCGAAGGCAGCAACCTGGCCATGACCAGCGGCCGCCTGGCCGGCGAGACCATCGCCGCCGCCAAGGCCGCGGGGCAGAAGATGACGGCCAAGACGCTCTCGGCCTACAAGCGCGCGCTCGACGAGAGCTTCGTGATGAAGGACCTGAAGAAGTACCGCCGGCTGCCGGCGGTGCTGGAAAGCAGCCCGCAGTTCTTCACCACCTACCCGAACCTGGTGAACCGCGCCGCGCAGACGCTGTTCACCGTGGACGGCATCGACAAGAAGACCAAGGAACGCGAGATCTTCGGCAGCTTCCGCTCGGCGCGACGCCTGGGCGGGCTGGTCAGCGACGCATTCAAGCTGTGGAGGTCCGTGCGATGAGCGCCGTCATGGTCAACGTGGAAGAGAAGCTGTTCCAGAACCGCTACAAGGTCGACGCCGGTCGGCCGCACATCCAGATCAAGGACGCCACGGTCTGCGCCAACGACTGCGAAGGCCAGCAATGCACCTTCGTCTGCCCGGCCAGCTGCTACAAGGCCGAAGGCAACCGCCAGGTGACGCTCATCACCGACGGCTGCCTGGAATGCGGCAGTTGCCGCGTCATCTGCACCGAGCACCAGAACGTGGCGTGGGAATACCCGCGCGGCGGCTACGGCATCCTGTTCAAGTTCGGCTGATGAACAACGTCGAGAAATTCCTGGTGCACGCCATCGCGCTGGAGCGCGAGGCGGCGCGCCGCTACGAAGAGCTGTCGGCGGCCATGCAGACCGAAGGCAACGCCGAACTGAAGCGATTCTTCGCCCGCATGGCGCACTTCTCGCGCCTGCACCTGGCCGAGGCACGCGCGCGCGGCGGTTTCCGCACCTTGCCGGTGCTGGCTGCCCATGAATACGAGTGGCCCGACGGCACCGCGCCGGAGACCGCCGGCTGGGAAGGCGTGGACGCGCAGATGGACGGCGCCGCGGCGCTGCAGCTGGCGCTGGAAGGCGAGCGGCGCGGCCATGCCTACTACGCCGCCATCGCCGCCAGCACCGGCGACGCCGAGCTGCGCGCCATCGCCGCCACCTTTGCCGAAGAAGAGGCGCAGCACGTGGCCGAACTGGAAAAGCTGATCGTCGGCCACCCCGCCGGCTGATTGCGCTGCATCAAGCGGCGGCCGGCCGCCCGGCGTGCCGGCTTGCTTCTTGCACTTCTCCACCTGCCGGGCCGAAGGGGCCGCCACAAGCCCCCCTTCGGCGCATGGCACGCACAGGCAGGCGGCACTCCGCACCGGAGCGCCGCGCGGTCGCCGCCGGGAGGTGCAACATGTCACCAAGGATCACGAGCCTGAACGAACGCTCCTACCTGGAGCTGGTCACCGTCTACGAGATCGGCCGCATCCTCGGTGCGTCGCTCGACATCGACCGCACGTTCCGCAACGCGCTGAACGTGCTGACCGCGCACCTGGGTCTTTCGCGCGCCATGATCGTGCTGCCCAACGGCGACGCCGACGGCACCCTGCGCGTGCACAGCTCGGTGGGCCTGGACCGCGAGCAGGCCGAACGCGGCCAGTGGGCACCGGGCGAAGGCGTGATCGGCCGCGTCTTCTCGCGCGACATGGCGGTGGTGGTGCCCGACGTCGCCAACGCGCCCGAGTTCATCGACCGCACCGGCGCCTTCAGCCCGCGCGAAGGGCACCTGCTGGCCTTCGTGGTGGTGCCGCTGAAGGCCGACAAGTCGGTGCTGGGCGTGCTGGCCGCCCAGCGCGAGGTGGAAGGCCTGGCACGCCTGACCGACGACCAGCGCCTGCTCACCATGGTGGGCACGCTGCTGGCGCAGGCCATCGCGCTGCACAGCGCGGTGCGCACCGAACACGAACGCCTGCTGCAGGAGACCACGCGCCTGCAGAAGGCGCTGGCGCGCGAGCCGCGCGGCCGCTTCGCGATCGACAGCGTGGTGGGCGACAGCCCGCCCATGCAGCAGGTCTTCACCGAGGTGCACCAGGCCGCGCCTTCGCGCGCCACCGTGCTGCTGCGCGGCGAAAGCGGCACCGGCAAGGAAGCCATCGCGCGCGCGATCCACTTCCTGTCGCCGCGCAAGGACGCGCCCTTCATCAAGGTGAACTGCGCCGCGCTCACCGAAAGCCTGCTCGAGAGCGAACTCTTCGGCCACGAGAAGGGCGCCTTCACCGGCGCCGCCGGCGAACGCAAGGGCCGCTTCGAGCTGGCGCACGGCGGCACCCTGTTCCTGGACGAGATCGGCGACGTCTCGCCCGCCTTCCAGGCCAAACTGCTGCGCGTGCTGCAGGAACGCGAGTTCGAACGCGTGGGCGGCAACAAGCCGGTGAAGGTGGACGTGCGCCTGATCTGCGCCACCAACCGCGACCTGGAACGCATGGTCAAGCGCGGCGAGTACCGTGCTGACCTGTACTACCGCATCAACGTGGTCAGCATCTTCCTGCCGCCGCTGCGCGAGCGGCGCGCCGACATCCCGGCGCTGGTGGCGCATTTCCTGGACCGCTTCAACAAGGAGAACCGGCGCCACCTGAAGGTCACGCCGGAAGCGATGAAGGTGCTCACCAGCTGCTACTGGCCGGGCAACGTGCGCGAGCTGGAGAACTGCGTCGAGCGCACCGCCACCATGGTGCAGGGCGACGTGATCCGCGACCTGGCCTTCCCCTGCCGCCAGAACCGCTGCCTGACGCAGACGCTGCACTTCGTCGACAAGGCCGACGCGGTGGCCGCCACCGAAGGCGTGCCGCGCCTGCCCGAGCCCGAGGAAGCCTTTGCCGGCCACGACCTGGAAGAAGACGAAGACGGCGTCACCGCCATCGGCCCCACGCGCCAGCTGCCGCCGGCGCCTTCGCGCCAGGTCGGCGCCGAGCCGCCGCAGGGCGAGAAGGAACGCCTCATCTGGGCCATGGAACAGTGCGGCTGGGTGCAGGCCAAGGCCGCGCGCCTGCTGCGCGTGACGCCGCGCCAGCTGGGCTACGCACTGCAGAAGCATCGCATCGAGGTGCGCAAGTTCTGAGCATGCTTTGCGGCCGGCGCCTTCCGCGCTAAGTTCGCCTTCCGTTGCGAAGCCGTCGGCGGGAGGCGGGCGATGGGCAAGACGCAGTGGGGCGTGCTGGTGTTCGTGGCGGCCGCCGCTTTCGGGCCGCTGTACACGGTGCCGGGCTATTCGGTGCTGTCCAACGTGATCAGCGAACTGGCGGCGCAGAACACGCCGCGCAACGCGATCATGGCCACGGCCTTCGTGCTGCTGGGCGCGCTGGTGGCCTGGGACGGCCTGCAGCCCTGGCGCGCGCCCGGTCTGCCCTTCGTGGTGTTCGGCATCGCGTTCGCGGCGGCCGGCCTCTTCGGCCACAAGCCCGTCACGGAAGGCGTGCCCTACCTCGCCTGGGTCGACACCGTGCACTCGCAGCTGGCCACCGTCTCGGGCATCGCGCTCACCGTGGGCTTCGGCTGGCAGGCCGCGTTGCGCGGCCGCTGGCCGCAGCGGCTGGCGGCCGGCCTGCTGGCCCTGGCCTGCGTGGGCCTGCCGCTGCTGATGCTGGCCTGGCCGGCGGGGCAGGGCGCGGTGCAGCGGGCGATGTACCTGCTGGTGTTCGGCTGGCTGTTCGCGTTCTACCCGCAGCGGCTGCGGGGGTGACGCGCCGGCCGGGGACAATTGCGGGCTGCCTTCCGCGCCCCTGCCCATGACCCCCCGCACCGGCCCTTCGCGCCCTGCCGCCCTGGCCGAAGCCCTGCTCTGGCTGGTGCCGGCCATCTGGTCGTCCAACTACCTGATCGCGCGCGTCGCCGCGCCGCTGGTGCCGCCGCACCTGCTGGCCTTCGGCCGCTGGGGCGTGGTGTTCGCGGTGCTGCTGGCCTGGCGCGCGCCCGCGCTGTGGCGCCAGCGCGCCGTGCTGCGCGCCGAAGCGGGCCGCCTGCTGGTGCTGGGCGGCCTGGGCATGTGGATCTGCGGCGCCTGGGTCTACCTGGGCGGGCGCGGCACCAGTGCAGCCAACATCGGGCTCATCTACGCCATCGCGCCGGTGGGCATCGCGGTGGGCGGCGCACGCTTGCTGGGCGAAAGGCTCGCGCTGCGCCAGATGGTGGCGATGGGTCTGGCGCTGACGGGCGTGCTGGTGGTGGTGTTCCGCGGCGACCCTGCCGCGGCGGCACGGCTGGAGTTCACGGCCGGCGACCTGTGGATCGTGGCCGCCACGGCTTCCTGGGTGGCCTATTCGCTGCTGCTGCGCCGCTGGCCTTCGGCGCTGAACGCGGTGGACCGCCTGTGTGCCACCTGTGCCGGCGGGCTGGTGCTGCTGGCGCCCTTCGCGGCCTGGGAGGTGGCGCACACCGGACCACTGGCACCCGCGGCCTGGGGGCTGATCCTGCTGGCCGGGCTGCTGCCCGGCCTGGCGTCTTACCTGGCCTACGCGTTCATGCAGCGCGAACTGGGCGTGGCGCGCGCCGGGCTGGTGATGTACCTGGCGCCGGTCTACGGCGCCTTCCTCTCCTGGGCCTTCCTGGGCGAGCCGCCGCGGTGGTTCCACGTGCTGGGGGCGCTGTTCATCCTGCCCGGCATCCGCTGGTCGGCGCCGCCGCCGCGCCTGCCTTGATGCGGCGCCACGCGGCATCGGTTCTGGCGAATCGACTGCAAGCCGGTTGCGAAGAGTTCAATTTGATCTGACGAAGATCTAAACGACCTCATTTGAGACGCCATTTCTTCGCATGTTGCGCCGTGCGGGCGCTCAGACTTCACGACGCCGGACGAACGCCGTCCGCACCGCCAAGAGGAAGTCTTCATGCGTCTCAACGAGCCCGTCACCCAGCGCGAATTCGAGATCCCGGACGACACCACCCTGCTGTCGACCACCGACCTGCAGAGCCACGTGACCTATGCCAACGCCGCCTTCGTGGCGGTGAGCGGCTTCGAACGCGAAGAGATCATCGGCCAGCCGCACAACCTGGTGCGCCACCCCGACATGCCGCGCGAGGCCTTCGCCGACATGTGGCGCACGCTGCAGGGCGGCGACGCGTGGTCGGCGCTGGTGAAGAACCGGCGGAAGAACGGCGACCACTACTGGGTGCGCGCCAACGCCATTCCCATGCACCGGCAGGGCCGCATGGTGGGCTACCTCTCGGTGCGCACGAAGCCGCGCCGCGACGAGGTGCAGGCCGCCGAACGCCTTTACCGCCTGTTCCGCGAAGGCAAGGCCGGCGGCTGCGCCTTCCACAAGGGCGTGGTGGTGCACACCGGGGCGGGGGCCTGGCGTTCGTGGCTGCGGCGCATGCCGGTGCGCTGGCGCATCCGCCTGGCCTTCGGGCTGGCGGCCCTGGCGCTGGCGGGCTCGGCCGCCGCCTTCGGCGTGGCCGGTGCGCTGCCGGCCGCGGTGGCGGCGCCGTTCTGCGCCTGCCTCTGGCTCGAAGGCCAGCTGGCCGGCCCGCTGGAGCAGCTGCTGCAGCGCGCGCGCCGGGTCGCGGCCGGTGCCACCGAAGCCGGGCCGGCGCTGAACCGCGTCGACGAGATCGGCATGCTCATGCGGGCCGTGAACCAGTCCGGGCTGAACCTGCGTTCGCTGGTCGACGACGTGGCGCTGCAGGTGCAGGGCCTGCGCACCGCCAGCGCCGAGATCGCGGCCGGCAACCACGACCTGAGCGCCCGCACCGAGCAGACGGCGGCCAGCCTGGAGCAGACCGCGGCGGCGATGGAGCAGCTGCACGGCACGGTGGCCGCCAGCGCCGAAGCGGCGCGCCAGGCCGCGCAGCTGGCGGGTTCGGCCAGCACCGTCGCCGCCCAGGGGGGTGCGGTGGTGGGGCAGGTGGAAAGCACGATGGCGCAGATCTCCGGCAGCTCGCGCAAGATCTCGGAGATCACCGCGGTGATCGACACCATCGCCTTCCAGACCAACATCCTGGCGCTCAACGCCGCGGTGGAGGCGGCGCGTGCCGGCGAACAGGGGCGCGGCTTCGCCGTCGTGGCCGCCGAGGTGCGCGCGCTGGCGCAGCGCAGC
>JBGAKY010000028.1:0-73470 GCA_044224175.1 Rubrivivax sp.
GCTCGGCGATCACGCAGGTGAACCAGCCATCGCCGCAGCCGATATCGAGGGCGCGGTTGCTGCGGCCCACCAGCGGCAGCGCGGCGTGGCGCAGCACATGCTCCTGCACCGCGTAGTAGTCGGGAGGCGCGGCCTGCGTGTCGACGCAGCGGGCCCAGTGGCCCGGGTCCGGTGTTGCTATCGCGGCCGGTGTGTCGAAGGGGTGGGGAAGCAGTGACATCGCAGCTCCTGCCGAGGGTGGCGCCGGGCCACGCCACGACGCACGGCCGCATGCCGGGCCGCGTGGCCATCGTAGGCAGCGGTGGCCGGGGCGTCGGCCGGAAATGGCCGCCAAAGGCGCGCCAGCTCTGGCGCTACGGTGATGCGAGGCCGTGCCGGCGCGCGCCGGCCGAAACCCTCGCAAGGGTCGGCGTGTAGGAATTTGTCTGACACGCGGCAGGGAAAAACCGGGACTCCAGCGACGGAAATGGGCTGATGTCGACGGCCAGTTCCGATCTCTACAGTTCGTTGCACACATTGACACCCAGCCACCACCCCCGGGAGCACCGCATGAACGCCGACCAGATCCTTGCCGAAATCCGCGAAGCCAACCTCTCGTACCTGATGCTGGCCCAGAGCCTGATCCGCATCGACCGTGACCAGGCCCTGTACCGCCTGGGCATCAGCGAAGACACCGCCGGCCTGATCGGCACCCTGACCCCGGCCCAGATGATGAAGATCGCCGGTGGCAACACCCTGCTGTGCCGCTTCCGCATGGACGACGACATGGTCTGGAGCCTGCTCACCAGCCACGGCAAGGGCGCCGCCAACGACGGTGTCTCGCGCCTGCACGCCTCGATCCTGATGGCCGGCCGCCATCAAGAAGCGGCTTGAGCGTTCGCGCACTCGCTGCCACCTGCACCCACTCTCCAGGAAGTCCACCATGGCCCGCAACAAGAGCATCCTCACCGAAGCCAAGCAGATCGAACGCGCGGTGACACTCATCCACCTCGGTGCGCGCCTGCAGGTGCTGGAGAGCGAGACCGACCTCAGCTACGAGCGCCTGCTGCGCCTGTACAAGGAAGTCTCGGGCAAGAGCCCCAGCAAGGGCCAGCTGCCGTTCTCCACCGACTGGTTCATGACCTGGCAGCCGAACATCCATTCGAGCCTGTTCCTGAACATCCACGAATACCTGAACAAGGTGGCCGTGCTCGACGAGATCGACACCGTCATCAAGGCCTACCAGCTGTACCTGGAGCAGATCACCGCCCAGGGCCTGGAGCCGCTGCTCAGCATCACGCGCGCCTGGCGGCTGGTGAAGTTCGTCGACAACGGCATGCTCACCATGACCACCTGCAGCAAGTGCGGCGGCCACTACGTGACCCACCCGCACGAGATCGCGCGCCACTACGTGTGCGGCCTGTGCAACCCGCCGGCGCGTGCCGGCAAGGGCAAGCTCGGCGGCTCGCTCCAGATGGCCGCCCATTGAGCAAGTAATTCACGACTCGGAACCTCAAGCGCGCTGGGGGCGCGCCCGAAAACGGTTCTGAGAGTTCGTTTTTCTTTGCTGTCTCCTCCTGGCACAGTCCTCTGTGCTTTTCAGGCGGGTCCTCCCAAGGGACCCGCCTCTTTCTTTTTCCGGGGCGAGAACGGCGCTTTTCGACGCACCGGCCGCAGGGCCGTGTCGCCACACTGAACCGATGATCGTGCTCAACCCCGCCGCCTGGCCCTGGCCGCTGCCGGCGCTGGCGGCCTGGCTGCTGGCCTGGGCCGCCTTCGGCGCGCTGCGCTGGAGCGGCGCGCCGCTGGCGGCCGCGTTCGCCACCGCGCTGGTCGCGGGGGGCCTGGCCGCCTGGCCGGCCGCCGGCTGGCGCCGGCGCGCCATCGCCGCAGGGGGGTTTCCGCTTTCCGCGCTGGCGCTGGGCGCCGCCGCCGGCCTGCCGGCCTGGGCCTGGGGCGCGGCCGCATTGCCGCTGCTGCTGGCCTACCCGCTGCGCGCCTGGCGCGACGCGCCCTTCTTCCCCACGCCGGCCCGGGCGCTGGCCGGGCTGGACCAGGTGATCGCGCTGGCGCCCGGGGCCCGCGTGCTGGACGCCGGCTGCGGCCTCGGCCACGGCCTGGCCGCGCTGCGCCGCGTGTGGCCGCAGGCCCGGCTGGAAGGCGTGGAATGGAGCCGGCCGCTGGCCTGGTGGGCCGCCTGGCGCCACCCGGACGCCCGCGTGCGCCGCGGCGACATGTGGGCCGCTTCCTGGGAAGGGCTGGACGTGCTGTACGTGTTCCAGCGGCCGGAGTCGATGGCGCGCGTGCTGGACAAGGCATGCCGCGAGATGCCCGGCGCCTGGCTGGTGAGCCTGGAGTTCGAGGCCCCGGGTCTGGCGCCGGTGGCGCGCCTGGGTGCGCGGCCGCTGTGGGTTTACCGCATTCCGCGCTCAATCACTTCCCCGCCGCGCCGATAACGGTGCCACGGTGCCCGCGCGCGGGTGCCGCCAAGGGTCACAGAAGCACCACTATGTTCGTCATCATCGGCTGGGTCGTCGCGCTGGGCTGCGTGTTCGGCGTCTTCATCGCACACGGCGGCAACATCGGCGTCGTGCTGCACGCGCTGCCGTTCGAGATGATCACCATCTTCGGCGCCGCGATGGGCGCCTTCCTGGCCAACAACCAGATGAAGGTGGTGAAGGCCGCGGCCAAGGGCCTGGGCATGTGCTTCAAGGGCAGCAAGTTCAGCAAGGCGCGCTACCTGGAACTGCTGGCGCTGATGTACGACATCCTGCAGAAGGCGCGCAAGGAAGGCCTGATGTCGATCGAGAAGGACGTCGAGGACCCGCATTCCAGCGCCATCTTCCAGAAGTACGCCACCGTGGGCAACGACCACCACGTGGTGGAGTTCGTCACCGACTACCTTCGCATGATGGTCTCGGGCAACCTGAACGCGCACGAGATCGAATCGCTGATGGACAGCGAGATCGAGACCCACCACCAGGAAGAGCACGCCGCGGTGGCGGCGCTGAACCGCCTGGCCGGGGGCCTGCCGGCCTTCGGCATCGTGGCGGCGGTGCTGGGCGTGGTGAACACCATGGGCAGCGTGGGCCAGCCGCCGGCGGTGCTGGGCGGCATGATCGGCTCGGCGCTGGTGGGCACCTTCCTGGGCATCCTGCTGGCCTACGGCTTCGCCGAGCCGCTGGCCGGCCTGCTGGAGCAGAAGGTCGAGGACGCCGGCAAGGAACTGCAGTGCATCAAGACCACGCTGCTGGCCAGCATGCAGGGCTACGCGCCCCAGGTGGCGATCGAGTTCGGTCGCAAGGTGCTGTTCTCGGGCGACCGTCCGAGCTTCAGCGAACTCGAAAGCCACGTGAAGAAGAAGTAAGGAGCGCTGGCCATGGCCGGTGACGCGAAGAAGCTCCAGCCGATCATCGTCAAGAAGATCAAGAAGGGCGGCCATGCGGCGCATGGCGGGGCGTGGAAGATCGCCTATGCCGACTTCGTGACGGCGATGATGGCCTTCTTCCTGCTGATGTGGCTGCTGGGCAGCACGACCGAAGGCGACAAGAAGGGCATCGCCGACTACTTCAGCACCCCGCTCAAGCTGACCCTGCTCAATGGCGGCAGCGGCTCGGGCGACTCCTCTCACGTCATCAAGGGCGGCGGCCAGGACCTGACGCGCCAGACCGGCCAGGTGAAGAACGGCGAGATCGAGAGCCAGCGCAAGACCATCAACCTGCGCGCGCTCAAGGCCGAGCAGCTGCGCGCCGAAGCGGCGCGGCTGGACGACCTGAAGAAGAAGATCGAAGCCAAGATCGACGGCAGCGCCAAGCTCTCGGCCTTCAAGAGCCAGCTGCGGCTGGACATGACGCGCGACGGCCTGCGCATCCAGATCGTCGACGAGCAGAACCGCCCCATGTTCGCCTCCGGCAGCGCCAGCGTGCAACCCTACATGCGCGAACTGCTGCAGGAGATCGGGTCCGTGCTCGGCGAGGTGCCCAACCGGCTGACCCTGGAAGGCCACACCGACGCCCAGCCGTTCTCCGGCGGCGAACGCGGCTACAGCAACTGGGAGCTTTCGGCCGACCGCGCCAACGCCAGCCGGCGCGAGCTGGTGGCCGGCGGCCTGCCCGACGACCGCACCCTGCGCGTGCAGGGCCTGGCCTCGAGCCAGCCCTTCGAGCGCGGCGACCCGCTGGCGCCCACCAACCGGCGCATCAGCATCATCGTCATGAACCGCGAGGCCGAGGACCGCTTCTTCCGCACCGCGCCCGACTCGGTGGAGGTCACCGAGACCGAGGCGCCTGCCGCGGCCGCCGACTCAAGTCAGACCTCTCCGAACCGATAAACCGGCCAGACCGCACCGGCCCCCCCATTTCCCCGAGGTTTCCGCCCATGAGCAACCCCACCGACCTGAAGTTCCTCATCGTCGACGACTTCTCCACCATGCGCCGCATCGTGCGCGGCCTGCTCAAGGAGATGGGCTGCAACAACGCCGAGGAGGCCGAGGACGGCGCCATCGCGCTGGGCATGCTCAAGGCCGCGAAGTTCGACTTCGTCGTCTCGGACATCAACATGCCCAACATGAACGGCTTCGAGCTGCTGAAGGCGGTGAAGGCCGAGGACAGCCTCAAGCACATCCCGGTGCTGATGGTCACCGCCGAGGCGCGCAAGGAAGACATCGTGCTCGCCGCGCAGAGCGGCGCCGCCGGCTACATCGTCAAGCCGTTCACCAAGGCCACGCTCGAGGAAAAGGTCCAGAAGATCCTGCAGAAACTCGCCACACCGGCCTGAGCCCACCAGGGAGCGACCAGAACATGAAGATGGAAGACATCGCGGCCCTGAGTCCGGCCGAACCCTTGAGCGTCTCGCCCGAGGTGTTCCAGCAGCTCGGCTCGATCACGCGACTGCTGCACGACACGATGCAGCAGCTGGGCGTGATGCCCAAGCTGCAGATCGCCACCGACGGCCTGCCCGACGCGCGCAGCCGTCTCACCTACATCGCCAGCAAGACCGCCGACGCCGCCAACAAGGTGCTCAACTCGGTCGACCAGGCCAAGGCCGACCACGCCCACATCTCCGCCGCCACGCGCGAGATCGGCAAGCAGATCGTCGCCGACCCCGTGAAGGCGGTGGCCTCGGGCGCGGTGCTCAATTTCGTGCAGGACGTGGAGAAGGCCACCGCCAGCATCGACGGCCACCTGACCGACATCATGATGGCGCAGGACTTCCACGACCTCACCGGCCAGGTGGTGGCCAAGGTGGTGACGCTGGCCAACGACCTGGAAGACAGCCTCGTGAAGCTGCTGGTGCAGGTGGTGCCGCCCGATCAGCGCGAGAAGGTCGACCCCAACGTGCTGCACGGTCCGGTGGTGAACCCCGCGGGCCGCACCGACGTGGTGACCAACCAGGGCGAGGTCGACGACCTGCTGGCCAGCCTGGGGTTCTGAGGACTCGAAACGGTCCCTGCGGACCGTTTCGTTCCGAAGAACGCCCGGCCCGTCACGGGCCGGGCCGGGGCGATGCCTGCCGTACAGAGGCTTGTTTGCCCCTCTTATCGAGGCCCTGTCCGCCCATCGCGGCGGCACCATGGCGAGGTCTGATCCTCACCCGCCATGGCCGACGACGCACAGGACCGCAAGCTACCCGCCTCCGCACGCAAGCTCCAGAAAGCGCGTGCCGACGGCCAGGTCGCCCGCTCGCGTGACCTGGCGCACCTGGCGGCCATGGGGGCCGGCACGGCGCTGATCGTCGCCTTCGCGCCCCAGTGGGGCCACGTTCTGCGCACGCTGCTGGAAGGCGCGCTGCGATTCGACGCCACCACCGTGGCCACCCCCGCCACCATGACCGCCCGTCTGGGCAGCCTGACGCTGCAGATGCTGCTGGCCGTGCTGCCCTTCGGCACCGCGCTGGCACTGGTGGGCGTGGTGGCGGCGCTGCTGGCCGGCGGCTGGAACTTCACGTTGAAGCCGCTGGAGCCGCGGCTGGACAAGTTCAACCCGCTGACCGGCCTGGGACGCATGTTCTCGATGCGCCAGTTCGCCGACACCGGCAAGGCGGTGCTGCTGACGCTGGTGCTGGCGCTGGTGGGCGGGCTCTACCTGCAGTCGCGCCTGGCCGGTTTCATCAACCTGCTGGCGCAGCCGCTGCCCGCCGCCATGGCCGATGCCGCCGACCTGGTGCAGGGCGGGGTGGTGCTGCTGCTGGTGGCGCTGGCGGTGTTCGCGCTGGTCGACGTGCCGCTGCAGCGCCGGCTGCTGGCCAACCGCCTGAAGATGACGGTGGCCGAAGCGAAGCAGGAACACAAGGAAGTCGAGGGCAACGCCGAGGTCAAGGCCAAGATCCGCACCCGCATGCGCGAATTCGCCAGCCGCCGCATGCTGGCCGCGGTGCCCGAAGCCGACCTGGTGGTGATGAACCCCACCCACTTCGCGGTGGCGCTGAAGTACGACGACAAGACGATGGCCGCGCCGCGCGTGGTGGCCAAGGGTGCCGACCTGCTGGCCTTCAAGATCCGCGACCTGGCGCGCGACGCCAAGGTGCCGGTGCTGCAGATGCCGCCGCTGGCGCGCGCGCTCTACAAGCACGCCGAGGTGGACCAGGAGATCCCGGCCGCGCTGTTCGGCGCCGTGGCGCAGGTGCTGGCCTGGGTGTACCAGCTGCGCGCCGCCATGGCGGCCGGCCGGCCGCTCGCGGCCGCGCTGCCCGACGTCCAGGTCCCGCCGGGCCTGGACCCCCTCGCCCCGCGCGTGGAGCCTGAGCTGTGAACGGCCTCATGCAGAAGCTCAACGCGCTGCTCGGCCCGCACGCCGGCGCGGCCAAGGTGCTCACGCTGCCCGCCTTCATCGTGCTGATGCTGGCGATGATGGTGCTGCCGCTGCCGGCCTTCGTGCTGGACCTGCTGTTCACCTTCAACATCGCGATCGCGCTGATGGTGGTGATGGTCTCGGCGCAGATGGTCAAGCCGCTGGACTTCGCGGCCCTGCCCACCGTGCTGCTGGTCACCACGCTGATGCGGCTGTCGCTGAACGTGGCGTCCACCCGCGTGGTGCTGCTGGACGGCCACAACGGCCCCGGCGCCGCCGGCCAGGTGATCGAGAGCTTCGGCCACTTCCTGATCGGCGGCAACTTCGCGGTCGGCCTGATCGTGTTCGCGATCCTGGTCGTCATCAACTTCATCGTGGTGACGAAGGGCGCGGAGCGCATCGCCGAGGTCGGCGCGCGCTTCACCCTGGACGCGATGCCCGGCAAGCAGATGGCGATCGACGCCGAACTGAATGCCGGACTCATCGACGAGAAGGAAGCGCGCCGGCGCCGCGCCGAGGTGGGCGAGGAAGCCGACTTCTTCGGCAGCATGGACGGTGCCAGCAAGTACGTGCGCGGCGACGCGATGGCCGGCCTGCTGATCCTGTTCATCAACGTCGTCGGCGGCCTCATCATCGGCCTGGCGATGCACGGCCTGAGCTTCCAGCAGGCGGCCGAAAGCTACGTGCTGCTGGCGGTGGGCGACGCGCTGGTGGCGCAGATCCCGGGCTTGCTGGTCAGCGTGGCGGCGGCGATGGTGATCTCGCGCGTCGGCAAGGAACAGGACATCGGTACCCAGATCCGCGGCCAGGTGTTCGACTCGCCGCAGGCGCTGGCCATCACCTCGGGCATCGTCAGCGCGCTGGGCCTGGTGCCGGGCATGCCGCACCTGGTGTTCCTGCTCATCGGCGGCGTTCTGGGCGCGCTGGCCTGGCAGCTGCACAGGCAGCAGAAGCGCAAGGCGGCCGAACCGCAGCGCGGCGCCGAGACCGACGCCGCGCAACCCAACGCCGAGGCGAGCTGGGACGACCTCACGCCGGTGGACACGCTGGGCCTGGAAGTGGGCTACCGGCTGATCCAGCTGGTGGACAAGGCGCGCAACGGCGACCTGCTGGGCCGCATCAAGGGCGTGCGCAAGAAGTTCGCGCAGGACGTGGGCTTCCTGCCGCCGCCGGTGCACATCCGCGACAACCTGGAGCTCAAGCCCAGCCTGTACCGGGTGACGCTGCGCGGCGCCGTGGTGGGCGAAGGCGAGGCCTATCCCACCATGTTCCTGGCCATCAACCCGGGCGGCGCCACCCAGCAGCTGCCGGGCCAGAGGACCACCGATCCCGCCTTCGGGCTGCCCGCGGTGTGGATCGACGAGAAGCATCGCGAGATGGCCCAAATGGCCGGGTTTACGGTCGTTGATTGCGCGACCGTCGTGGCGACCCATCTTTCACACTTGATGCAGGTGAATGCCTCGCGGCTCCTGGGCCGCGTCGAGACGCAGCAACTCGTCGAGCACGTCACCGGACTGGCACCGAAACTGATCGAAGACGTGGTTCCCAAGATGGTCGGCATCGCGACGCTGCAGAAAGTGCTGCAACTGCTGCTTGAAGAAGGCGTTCACATCCGCGACATGCGCTCGATCGTGGAATGCCTGGCCGAGCATGCGGCCACCGTGACCGAGCCCGCCGAGCTGGTCAAGCGCATCCGCACCCACCTGGCGCCGGCCATCGTGCAGCAGATCTACGGCCCGGTGCGCGAGCTGGACGTCATCGCGCTCGAACCCGAACTCGAACGCCTGGTCAGCCAGGCGCTCACCGCTCCCGGCGGCGCCGCGCTGGACCCCGGCGTGGCCGAGACGCTCACCCGGAGTGCCGCCGACACCGCGCGCCGCCAGGAAGACCTGGGCGTGCCGGCCTGCCTGCTGGTGCCCGACCTGATCCGCGCGCCCATGGCCCGCCTGCTGCGGCGCGCCGCCCCGCGCCTGAAGGTGCTGGGGCACAGCGAGATTCCTGAAACGCATTCGATCCGCATCGGGTCGATCATCGGAGGCACGGCATGAACGTCAAACGCTTCACCGCCAAGACGTCCCGCGACGCCCTTGCGCTGGTCCGCCAGCAGTTCGGCGACGACGCCGTCGTGATGTCCACCCGCCCCTGCGCCGAAGGCGTGGAGGTGCTGGCGATGGCCCCCGAAAGCGTCAAGCAGCTCGAACGCGTGGGCGCCAGCGCCCCGCAGGTGGCCGCTTCACGTTCGCAGGCCGCTGCCCAGGCGGCCGCGCAGGCCGCGCTGCCCACGCCGCGCGGGCTGTCGCGCCTGCTGCGCAACCGGGTCGAGCCGCGCCTGGACGGCGGCGCCGACGCCGGCGACTCGCGCTTCGCGGAATCGCGCTTCGGCGGCGATTCGCGCTTCGCCGAGCCCAGCTTCGGCGAGTCGCGCTTCGGCGGCAGCGTCGACGCCGACGTCGACGCGCTGGCGATGAGCACGCTGTCCTTCCAGGACTACGTGCGCGAGCGCATGCTCAAGCGCCGCCAGGCCGAGATGGCCAGCGCGCCGCCGCAGCCGCCCAAGCCGGTGGTGCCGCCCGTGTCGTCCATCGAGGCGGCGCGTGCGCGCCAGCAGCAGCGGCGCGACCCGCCGGTGCTGCGCGAAGAGATGGCCGCCCAGGCCCAGGCCGCCCCGCAGGCCGCCGCACCCGCGGCACCGTCCGCCATGCCCGCGCCGTCGGCCCAGCCGCGGCGCGACCAGACCGAAGTGCTGCAGCAGGAACTGCGCTCGATGCGCGGCCTGATCGAGCAGCGTTTCGGCGCCCTGGCCTTCATGGAAAAGCTGCAGCGCCACCCGCGCCACGCGGCGCTGACGCAGAAGATGCTGGACGCCGGCTTCTCGCCCGCGATGGCGCGCAAGCTGGCCGAGAGCCTGCCGCCCGAAGGCGACGAGATCGCCTGGGCGGCCGGCGTGCTGGAACGCAACCTGCCCACCGGCGAGCGCGAGCCGGCGCTGGAAGACCAGGGCGGGGTCTACGCGATGATCGGCTCCACCGGCGTCGGCAAGACCACCAGCACCGCCAAGCTGGCCGCCGCCTTCGCGGCCCGGCATGGCGCCGCCAACCTGGGCCTGGTCACGCTGGACGCCTACCGCGTGGGCGCGCACGAGCAGCTGCGCACCTACGGCCGCATCCTGGGCGTGCCGGTGCACACCGCGCACGACCGCGCCAGCCTGGAAGACCTGCTGGAACTGCTGGCGGGCAAGAAGATGGTGCTCATCGACACCGCCGGCATGGCGCAGCGCGACAGCCGCACGCGCGAACTGCTGGAGATGCTGTCGCACCGCTCGATCAAGAAGCTGCTGGTCGTCAACGCCTCGGCGCAGGGCGAGACCATCGACGACGTGCTGATCGCGTACCAGAGCCAGCAGTGCCGCGGCGTGATCCTCTCCAAGATCGACGAGGCCGTGAAGCTGGCCCCGGCGCTGGACGCCATGATCCGCCACAAGCTCAAGGTGCTGGCGGTGGGCAACGGCCAGCGTGTGCCCGAAGACTGGCACCGCCTGTCGGCCACCACGCTGGTGCAGCGCGCGCTGAAGGCGGTGGCGCACCCGGTGTGGCGCATGGACAGCGCCGACATGAACCTGCTGTTCGCCGGCAACGCCGGCGCGATGGCCGCCGCCGCCGCCGCGGCGCGTGCCTGAACCCGAGCGACGCATGCGCGACTTCTACGCCCCTTCGCAACCGGTGCCGCTGGACCAGGCCCACGGCCTGCGCCAGATGTTCGCCGCCCATCGCCAGCGCGTGCTGCCGATCGCGGCCAACCCGCACGTGCCGTTCTCCGGCGGCGTGCTCGACCAGATGACCGCCGTGCTGGTGGCGCGCGGCCACCGCGTGCTGGTGGTGGACGCCGCCGACCGCAGCCCGGCGCCGCCCGAGATGGCGCTCATCGACCTGGCGCAGTGCATCGAGCCGCTGTCGGCGCAGGTGGGCTACCTGGCCGGGCGCGGCCTGCCGCTGGCGCACGTGGACACGCGGGGCTCGGCCAGCGGCTTCCTGGACGCCATCGCCGAAGCCGCGCCGCAGGCCGACGCCGTGCTGCTGCACGCCAACGCCACCGACCTGGCACGCATGTTCATGCGCCGCGCCGCGCGGCCCATGCTGATCGGCAGCGAGGACGCCGAAAGCATCAAGCACACCTACGCCGCCTGCAAGCTGCTGGCGCAGCGCTGTCGCCTCATGACCTTCGACCTGCTGCTGTCGGCCGAGCCCGGCTCGCGCCGCGCCGCCGAGGTGGCGTCGCGCCTGTCCAGCTGCGCCGACAGCTTCATCGGCGCGGTGCTGCACGACTGGGCCGTGATCGACCCCGCCAGCGGCCCGCACGACGCCCCCGGCCCCGCGCTGGACCGCCTGCTGGCCGCGCAGATGGCGCTGGAGGCGATGCCGGTGCCGGTGCCCGCCCGCGCCGCCGCCGCCCGCGCCCACACGAACTGACTGCGAAGAACGACCCTCGAAAGGCCGCCATGTACACCGCCAAGGGACAACTCGACGCGAATGCGTTGCTCAAGCAGTACAGCCCGCTGGTGCGCCGCCTGGCGCACCAGATGATCGCCAAGCTGCCCGCCAACGTCGAACTCGACGACCTGATCCAGGTCGGCATGATCGGCTTGTCCGACGCGCTCAGCCGCTTCGACGCCGCGCAGGGCGTGCAGTTCGAGACCTTCGCCACCCAGCGCATCCGCGGCGCCATGCTCGACGAACTGCGCGGCAACGACTGGATGAGCCGCGGCGACCGCCGCCACCAGCGCAGCATCGAGACCGCGGTGCACAAGCTGGAGCAGAAGTTCGGCCGCGCGCCCAGCGAGAGCGAGATCGCGCGCGAGATGGGCCTCTCCCTGCAGGAATACCAGGAACTGCTGGGCAAGGTGCGCGGCACGCAGCTGCTGTACCTGGAAGACATGAGCG
Organism: Rubrivivax sp.; assembly: GCA_044224175.1. Taxonomy (GTDB): domain Bacteria; phylum Pseudomonadota; class Gammaproteobacteria; order Burkholderiales; family Burkholderiaceae_C; genus Rubrivivax. Next base: position 11,705 of record JBGAKY010000028.1, read on the forward strand.
GCGACGAAGGCGACGATGACTACCTGGACCGCCACGTGGCCGACGACGACGCCAACCCGCTGGGCCGGCTGCAGGACCAGCGTATGCGCGAGGCGCTGGTGGAAGCGATCAAGAACCTGCCCGAGCGCGAGCAGTACGTGATGAGCATGTACTACGAGCACGACATGAACCTGAAGGAGATCGCCGCCGTGCTGGGCGTCACCGAGAGCCGGGTCTGCCAGCTGCACAGCCAGAGCATCGCGCGCCTGCGCACGCGGCTGCGCGAGTGGTAGGCCGGCGGTGCCGGGAGGAACCGAGGTGAAGAAGAAGATCCAGGCGTTCGTGTTCGCGGCCGTGGCGGCCTTCACAGGCCTGGCCGCGGCCGACCCCGTGAGCTTCGACGAGGCCGTGTCGGGCAACCTGGGCGACACGCTGTCCACCGTGCTGGTGCTGGGCACGGGGGACAACACCATCAGCGGCAGCCTCACGCTGGGCTCGCTGACGCAGGACCTGGACACCTGGGCCTTCCAGGTGCAGGCCGGCCAGGTGCTGACGGGCGCCTGGCTCACGTTCAGCAGCGCGCAGACTGCCAGCGCCAGGCCCTTCACCACCGCCACGGTGGACCTGTACGGCTGCAGCGGCCTGGACGGCTGCGACCCCAACCCGGTTCAGACCTGGGACCTGCTGGCGTCCACCCCGCTGGACCTGATGCTGTTCACGTGGCCGCTGGGCGAGGGCGCCTACACCATCAGCCCCGACACCAGTTTCGTGAGTCCGCGCGGCGAAGTGGGCCAGCTGCTCACCACCGCCTACACGCTGCACCTGTTGGTGGCCGACGCGAGCCCGACTTCGGCGCTGCCCGAGCCGGGAACGGCGGTGCTGGCGGGGGTGGGCCTGCTGGCGGCGTTCGCAGGGCGGCGCCGCTCTTCCGGCCGCTGAAGCGGCCACTGCGCCGGGCGGCTGCTCGGCTGCGCACAGGCCTGCTCCACGACCCCGTAGCCCTCGCACCGAGGCGAAGCGTTCCCAGGCACTGCGTTGCCCCACCGGGAGCGGCGTGTCGCCGACCGTCGACGCCTCGTGCACCGTGGGCCAGGTGACATTGAAGCCCGTCATCGGGCTGCGCCGGCGCAGTGACCGCAGGGTGTTGCGCTGGAACACGCACAGTTGCACGTCGGTCAGCGGCTCCACGACGTGCGCGGCGCCGTCGCCCATCCGGGGCCCGGCAATTGGATGCGGCGGGATGCGCCGGTTTCATTCCACCCGCACCGCCAGCGCCTGCAGCACGGGCTTCCAGAGGAGTCGCTCGGCGGCGATGCGCGCCCTCATCGCGGCCGGCGTGCTGGACACCGCCACCATGCCGGCGCTGTCGAAGGCGGACTGCAGGCCGGGCTGCGCCAGCGCAGTGCCCAACAGCGTGGAGGCCGCCTCCACCTGCGGCGCGGCGACGCGGCCCGACATGAAGAAGCCGAACCACTCGCGCACCACCAGTTCGGCGAAGCCCTGTTCGGCCAGCGTGGGCACGTCGGGCATCAGGTCCGTGCGCCGTGCGCCCGAAGTGGCCAGCACGCGCAGCCGCCCGGCGGCACGGTGAGGGCTCAGCAAGCCTTCCGGAAGCACCAGCGCCGCGATCTGCCCGCCCAGCAGCGCCACCAGCGCGGGCGGTCCGCCGCCGTACACCACGTGCTGCCAGGCGACGCCGGCTTCCCGCATGAGCCTGGCTTGCAGCAAGTGGGGCAGGGTGCCGATGCCGGGCGAGCCCAGGTGGGCCTGCGCCGGATTGGCGCGCAGCCACGCCAGCAGTTCGCGCACGTCGGCCACCGCAGGCGGCACGGCAGGGCCGACGGCCAGCGCCAGCGTCATCTCGCCGGCCGCAGAGACGGGCGCCAGGTCGGTGTCGGGGTCGTAGGCCAGCTTCGGGTACAGGTTCGGATAGAGGCTGGCAATGGCGCCCTGTGCCAGCAGCAGCGTCAAGCCGTCGGCTTCGGCGTTCTTCAGCGCGGAAACGCTGATCAGCCAGGCGGCCCCGGGCCGGTTGTCCACCAGGGCGCGCCGGCCGGCAGCGGCCAGCAGCTGGTCGGCGACCGTGCGCGCCACCCGGTCGGGCACGCGGCCGCCCGGGCCGCTGCACAGGAAGCGCAGCGTGTCGCCGCGCGACGCGCCGGCACGGGGACCGAACGACAAGCCGGCGAGCGCTGCGCAGGCGCCGGCCGTGGCGCGCAGCAACAGCCGGCGGCGCGTGTCTCGTAGCTCGTCTTTCACCGTGACTCTTCAGGACGGCGTCCTGCCGTCAGCAGCAGTTCGTTCGGGCCTTCCCAGCCCGCGGGCGTGGTGAAGGTCGACAGCCTGTCCCGTATCTCGCACCAAGCCGCTTCGGCGGCCACGGGTTCCAGGCGCCCCAGGATCTGCAGGACCGGGCTGGCCGAACTGCGCACGAACGCGAGGTAGTGGTCGACCGAAGGCAGTCGGAAGGGCGCGTCGACCGCGGCGGTCGCGACTTCATCGAACCCGGCCGACCGGAAGAGGCCTTCGATGTGGCCGGGCCGTCCCAGGCTGAGCAGCCCGCCGGGGCTGTACGGGTCGCGCGGCGGCAGGCCGGCGTGTTTCAGCGCGGTGGCCAGCAGGATTGCCACGCACGGATTCTTCTCGGGGCGCGAGAACACCATCGTGCAGAGACCGCCTCCGGGCCGCAGCGCGCGATGCATCTCGCGCAGGCCGCGCAACGGGTCGGGGAAGAACATCAGGCCGAGGCGGCACACCGCGGCGTCGAAGAAGGCTTCGGGCACGCCCAGGTCCTCGCCGTCGGCGACCCGGGTCTCCACATGGACGTAGCCGGCGCGTGCGGCGTTGGCGCGCGCCAGTGCCAGGATGGCTGGCGAGAGGTCGGTGGCCAGCACGTGGCCCCGGGGCCCCACGGCTCGCGCCAGCGCCAGGGTCTGGTCGCCGGCGCCGGCGGCGACGTCCAGCACGCAGGCCCCGGGCCCCACGCCGGCCATGCGGCACATGGCTTCGGTGGGCTGCTGCAGTCAGGGGTGCAGGGCCGCGGTGTGGTCGTTCCAGCCCGCGGCGGCCCGGTCCCATTGCTCGCGCATACTCGCCTTGAAGGCTTGCCGGCCTTCGGCGGTGACGTCGTTCGATGTGTTCATGTCCCCAGCTTAGGAGCCGGGGCTTCGCCGCGTAAGGCGCGGAAATGCAAGGGGGGCCGCAATGGCGCAGAGCCCGACGGGCTTCGACTGGGACGACCTGAAGCCGCTGCTGGCGGTGGCGCGCCACGGCAGCACGCTGGCCGCCGGCCGCGCACTGGGGGTCGACCAGTCCACGGTGCAGCGGCGCCTGGCCGAACTGGAGCGGCGCCTCGGCCAGTCGCTGGTGCAGCGCCAGCCCAGCGGCTACCGGCTCACCGAAGTCGGCCAGGAGATGCTGCCGTTCGCCGAAGCCGTGGAACGTGCGGTGCAGGCCTTCGAACGCCAGTTGCACACGCTGGGCACCGAGACCGCCGGCGTGATCCGCGTGACCTGCCCGGAGCCGATCGTGAACCGCATCGTGCAGACCGGACTGATCGACCGCTTCCACGCCCGCCACCCCGCGCTGCGCGTGCAGTTCGTGATGAGCGACAGGTATGTGGACCTCGCGAAGGGCGAAGCCGACGTGGCGCTGCGTTCCGGCGACACCGACGACGACGAACTGGTGGGCCGCAAGATCGCCAACTCCCTCTGGGGGGTGTACGCAAGCCGGGCCTACCTCGAACGTCACGGCCCACCCGCCAGCGTCGAGGCGCTCGCCGGCCATGCGCTGGTCGGCTTCGACGACACGATGGCCCGCCACCGCGTCGCCCAATGGCTGCACCAGGTGGCGCCCGGCGCGGCGCTCGCGGCGCGCAGCAGCAGCGTGCTGGGACTGGTCTATTCGGTGAAGGCGGGCATCGGCGTCGGGCCGCTGCCGCTGCCCATCGGCGACGCGGAACCCGACCTGGTGCGCGTGCTGGGGCCGGTGCCCGAGCTCTCGCGCATCTGGCGCCTGCTCACCACGCGCGAGCTGCGGCGCACGCCGCGCGTGGCGGCCTTCTTCGATTTCATCGTCGAGGAGATCGAGACGCTGCGGCCCATCCTCACCGGGTGAGTCCGGCGCGCGGGCGGGGGTTCAGAACCGCTTGCGCATCCAGAAGCCGCCGCCGCCGGGCGCGATGCCCTGCACCGCGGGCGCCTTCCACAGCGGGTCCAGCAGGCCCTTCAGGTCGGCCTGCTTCGACACGTAGGCGTTGGGCATCAGGATCTCGAAGGCGTCGGCCGCGTAGAGCAGCAGCATGCCCAGCATGTACTGTTCGGAGTACATGCGCCCCTGCCAGTGTGGCGGGTAGTCGGCGGGCCAGAAGATGTCGTGGATGTGGATCACCACGCCCGGCTTCAGCGCCGGCAGGATCTCCAGGAAGAAGACGCTGACGTCGGAGTTCTGCAGCACGCGATGCGAACCGTCGAGGAAGAAGATGTCGTTCGCCTCCAGCTGCGCGAACAGCGCCGGGTCGCAGGCCTGCAGCGGCTGCGGCACGCGTGTGTCGGCCAGCGCAGCGATCTCGGCGCGCGGCGCGGGGTCGATCGACAGGATGTGCGTGTGCGGGCTGTGCAGGCGCCGTGCCGCGGCGGCGAAGCGCGTCGAATGGCCGGAGCCGACCTCGCAGTACAGCTTCGGCTTGAAGGCGGCGATGAAGCCGTACAGCGTGGCGGCGTCCAGCCCGGGCAGCCACTTGTTGCACCAGTAGGGCTGGCCGGGGCGGGCGGCCGACTCCTGCGCCGGGATGGCCAGGAAGTCGGGCGTCAGTTCGGCGAACGCGCCCAGGATCTCGCCGTAGCGCGCGTGCGAACGGGACAGCAGTTCCTCGATCTGCGCGTGGCCAGGCCGCCCGTGGCCGTAGCGGCTCTCGGGCGTGTACGAATAGGGGTAGAAGTCCTCGATCAGGACCTGGGAGGTCATGGCGGCGCTGCCCTCTTGCCGGCGGATCCTGCACTCTCGGCAGCGGCCGCCGCCGCGATGGCCGGAAGTAGGGCCGGAATGCGGTGCAGCTTGCGCCGGCCGGCGCCTTGGCCGACGGTGACCTGGTCATTCGCCATGGTCAAGCTCGAAGGGCAGAGGGGCCTTCGAGGGGTGCGGACCGTGAGGTCGTCAGGCCGCGACGACCATGCGCTCCAGCGTCTCGGCGAAGTGCCGACCGAACAGGCGCGCCGTCTTCAGGTCGCCCGGGGCGAAGGCGTCCGGCGCCGCGTGGTGGCCGGCCTGGGCCATGAGGCCCGACCAGGAACCCAGTCGATTGACCGCTTCCTCGTGAGGCACGCCCGCGTGCTGCTCGGGCAGGAAGGGGTTGCCGACCCACACCATGCCGTGCTGCATGCTGAACACGAACATCGACGTCAGCGTCGACTGCTTGTCGCCGGCGGGCAGCGAGGACACCGTGAAGCCGGCGGCGAGCCGCCCCTTCAGGCCCTGCGACTGCCACAGCCGGCCGGTGGCGTCCATGAAGGCCTTGAATGGCGCGGAGACGCCGCCCAGGTAGGTGGGCGAGCCCAGGATCAGGCCGCCGTAGCGCCGCAGGCGGTTCACGTCGCCCAGCAGGTCGGTGGACTTCAGCAGGTCGACTTCGGTGCCCGGTGTGCCGCGGGCGCCTTCGGCGACCTGGCGGGCGATGTGCTCGGTGTGGCCGTGGGCACTGTGGTAGACGATGGCGATGTGGCTCATGGCGGTGGGCGCCTTGGGGGTTGGAAGGGGGTCGGAACGGCGCGGCCTCAGGCCGCCAGCGGCACCAGCGCGGCCGCGCTGAGGTACAGGCCGAGCCCGAACACCGCGTGATTGGCCAGGCTCTTGAACGTGTTCCTCACCGGCGCCGCGGTCCGCGAAGAGGCCACGCCCGCGCCCATCGCGGGCTGCAGCACGAACAGCGGTGCCACCACGGTGGCCAGGCCCCAGGCCAGCGCCGGCGGCAGCGAAGGCTGCTGCAGCCAGCCCTCACCCAGCAGCGCCACCGCCGCGAGCGCGAAGGCGACGCCGGTGGCGTAGTGCGCCAGCCAGCCGAGCGCGGTTTCACGGGCGACGGCCGGCGCGCTGCGGATGGCCGGGTGCGCGAACCGGCCGTGGAACAGGTGGCCGACCCAGCGCCCGAGCAGCGCGAAGTCCAGCGTGCGCACCCCCAGTCGCTTCAACAGCAGGAGCCAGAGGTCCATCAACGCGGTGGCGCTGACGCCGACCAGGACGGCGAGGGTGAAAGCGGGCAGCGATGCCATCGGGGGCTCCTTCGGGATTGACGGTGTATGCGAGGGACACCACGATAGAAGTTGAAGTCAACTTCAAGTCAAGCGCCCACGAACGCCATGGACATTTCCGAAGTCTCCCGGCGCACCGGCATCGCGGCCTCGGCCCTGCGCTACTACGAACGGCGCGGCCTCATCGCTTCGGTGGGGCCGGCGGGGGCGCGGCGGCGGTTCGCGCCGGGGGTGCTGGACCAGCTCGCGCTGGTCGCGCTGGGCCAGGCCGCAGGGCTGTCGCTCGACGAGATCCAGTCGATGCTCTCGCCGCACGGCCAGGCGAACATCGACCGCGGGCTGCTGGCCGCCAAGGCCGACGAGATCGACGCCCAGGTGCGGCAGTTGCGGGCCATGAGCCGCGGCCTGCGCCACGCGGCCGCCTGCCCGGCGCCGAGCCATGCGCAGTGCCCGACCTTCCAGCGCCTGCTGAAGGCGGCCGCCGCGGGCGCGCTGGCGCGCCGGCTGCCGCGCTGAGGCGGCATCCGGCCGCTCAGGCTGGCAGGCGGCGTTCGTATTCGGCGCGCAGGCGCAGCCAGCCGCTCCAGAACGAGCCCGGCGTCCGGCCTTCGGCGCGCGCCTGCAGGATGTCCAGGTGCATGTGCCAGCCGGGGCCGACCAGCAGCGCCATCGAGCGGTCGGCCAGGCGCCGGTGCGTCACCGTCAGCACCACCTCGTCGCCCGCGGCGTCGAGTTCGAAGGTCACGTCGCCGACCTGGGGCCAGGTGAAACGCAGCCGGCGCAGCGGTTCGACTTCGGTCAGCACGCAGGTGGCACGCGACTCGGGCGCGAAGCCTTCGGGTCGTTCGGCGGCGGAGGCGGACAGTTCGTCGTTGCGCCACACCAGTTCGAACGAGGCTCCGGGCTTCAGGTCCATCTCGCCGGCGGCCAGCCATTGGCGGCGCAGGCGGCTGTCGGTCAGGTAGGACCAGACTCGCTCGGCCGGTCCGGGCAGGCGGCGCTGCAGCGTGAGCGTGGTGGCGTCGGTGAGCGTGCCCCAGGGCGGGTCTTGCACAACGGTGGCGGTCATCGGGTCATTCCTTTCGGCTTGCGGGTGGTGCGGCCGCCGGGCGGGCTGCCGCGGAGAAGTCGTTCGAGTTCGTCCAGGCGCGTGTTCCAGAAGCGTTCGTAGAAGCGCAGCCACTCATAGGCTTCCGACAGCGGGCGCGCTTCGATGCGGCAGACATGCGTGCGGCCCTGCACCTCGCGGTGCAGGAGGCCGGCGCTTTCGAGCGCCTTGACGTGCTTGGAGGCGGCCGCCAGCGACATCTCGAACGGGGCCGCCAGCTGCGACACGGTGCGCTCGCCGGCGGCCAGTTCCTGCAGCATGCGGCGCCGCGTGGCGTCGCCCAGGGCGTGGAACACGGCGTCGAGGCGGGGCGCTTGTAATTCAACCATGTGGTTGAATGTAGCGGGTGTCCCAGCGTCTGTCAACCAAATGGTTGAATATCGATCGCGCCGTCGCGCTCAGCACCCGGCTTCGCGCGCCGGAAAGGCCGACCGCAGCCAGCCTGCGAAGGCCAGGGCCAGTGCCAGCAGGCCCGCGCCGGCGGCGCCGATGGCGGTGGCGGCCTGCTGGTGGCCATAGGCCCACGACATGCCCCACACGCCGGCCGACTGGCCGATGAACAGCACGCAGGCGAACAGCGACACCGCGGTGCCGCGCGCGGTGTCCGACAGCTGCGTGGCGCAGGTCTGCAGGGTGCCGTGCAGCATGTAGTAGCCCAGTCCGGCCGCGAAGCAGGCCGGCAGCGCCCAGCCCCAGTGCGGCATGAAGGCCAGCCCCCCGAAGGCCGCGCCTAGCAGCCCGCCGCCCAGCGCCGCGGTGCCGGCGGCGCCACGCCGCGCCAGCAGCCAGCCCGCGACCCGCGTGTACGCGAGGCCGCCCACGCCGAACAGCGCCAGCACCGCGCCGGCGCCCGCCAGCGGCAGCGCGAAGCGGTCGTGCAGCAGGCTGGGCACGAAGGTCATGACACCGAACACCAGGCCGCCTTCGACCAGCGCGATGGCGAAGACGCGCCGCGCCCGCCCGTCGGCCCACACCGCCTGCAGCCGGCCGGTGTGCGACAGGCTGCCGGCCGCCGCGGCGGGTGCTTCGCGCGGCGCGCGGGCGCGCACGCGCAGCCCCACCACCGCCAGCAGCGTGCCCACGGCCACGAAGGCCCAGCGCCAGCCCACCCAGTCGGCCAGGGCGCCGCCGAGCCAGGCGCCGGCCATCATGCCGCTGACCGTGAAGCTGAGCATGCGCGCCAGCGCCAGCTGGCGCTGTTCCCAGGCCACGGTGTCGCCCACCCAGGCCATGGTGAGCGGGATGATGCCGGCCGCGGTACCGCCCATCAGCGCGCGGCTGGCCACCAGCCAGCCCAGCGAAGGCGCCGCCGCCGCCACGAAGGCGGCCGCGCTGCAGGCCAGCGCCGCCAGCGCGATGACGCGCGCCTTGCCGAAGCGGTCGCCCAGCGGGCCGTAGAGCAGCTGCGTCAGCCCGTAGGCGATGGCGAAGGCCGAGACCGCGCCCGCGCTGTCCACCACCGCGGCGCCGAAGTCCTGCGCCAGCGCCGGCAGCATGGCGTCGCACAGCCGCATGCTGGCCATGCTGGCGAAGCCGGCGGTGGCCAGCAGCGGCAAGGAGACGGCTTCGCGCGCTGGCGCAGGCGGCATCGACACTAGTCGATTGTCACCTTGGCTTCCTTCACCAGCTTCGCGAACTTCTCGGTCTCGGCCTTGATCTGCTGCGCCATCTCCTCGGCACTGTTGCCCAGCGGCTCGGCGCCGATCTCTTCCATGCGCTTGCGGAACTCGGGCGAGTGGATGATCTTCACCATCTCGGCGTTCAGCCGGGCCTGCACGTCCTTCGGCGTGGCCGCCGGCGCCAGCACGCCGAACCAGGTGCCGATGTCGAAGCCCTTCAGGCCCGCTTCCTGCAGCGTGGGCACGTCGGGCAGCGCCGAGGACCGCTTCGCGGTGGTGACGGCCAGCGCGCGCAGCTTGCCGGCCTTGATGTGCGGCAGCACCGGCGTCACGGTGTCGAAGGACATCGTCACCTGGCCGCCCAGCAGGTCGGTCGCGAGCGGGCCGCTGCCCTTGTAGGGGATGTGCGCGATCTCGGTACCGGTGAGGTTCTGGAACTGGGTGCCGATCAGGTGCTGCGCGGTGCCGTTGCCGTTGGAGCCGTAGTTGTAGAAGCCCGGTCGGGCCTTCAGCATCGCCACCAGTTCGGCCACGTTCTTCGCCGGCGTGGCGGCGTTGACCACCAGCACGTTGGGCACGAGCGCGATCTCGGTGATCGGCGCCAGGTCCTTCTGGAAGTCGTAGGGCAGCTTCCGGTAGACGCTGGAAGCGATGGTGTGGTGCACCGCGCCCACCAGCAGCGTATAGCCGTCGGGCCTGGCCTTGGCCACCAGGTCGGCGCCCAGCGTGGCGCCGGCGCCCGGCTTGCTTTCGACGATGACGGGCTGGCCCAGGCTCAGCGTCAGCTTCTCGGCCAGCGCGCGCGCCAGCACGTCGGTGGTGCCGCCGGCGGGGAAGGGCACGATGAGCGTGATCGCCTTGCCCGGCCAGGCCTGGGCGAAGGCGGTGCCGGCGGCCAGCGTGGCCGCCAGGGCCAGCGCCTGCAGCAGGTGGCGGCGGCGCGGCCGGGAGATGCGGTTCGACATGGTCGTCTCCGTGTGTCGTTGTGGGGGGCGCGTGGTCTTCACGCCGCCTGGCGCTGCGCGCCGGCGGCGAGCAGGTCGCAGACGGCCCGCGTCACGTCGGCCGTGGTGGCCAGGCCACCCAGGTCGCGCGTGTGCAGCTTCGGGTTGGCGGTGACCCGTTCGATGGCGGCCATCACGCGCCCGGCGGCGTCGGCCTCGCCCAGGTGTTCCAGCAGCATCACCACCGACCAGAAGGTGCCCACCGGGTTGGCCAGGCCCTTGCCCATGATGTCGAAGGCCGAGCCGTGGATGGGCTCGAACATCGACGGGAAGCGCCGCTCGGGGTCGATGTTGCCGGTGGGCGCGATGCCCAGGCTGCCCGCCAGCGCCGCCGCCAGGTCGCTCAGGATGTCGGCGTGCAGGTTGGTGGCGACGATCGTGTCCAGCGAAGCCGGTCGGTTGACCATGCGCGCGGTGGCGGCGTCCACCAGTTCCTTGTCCCAGGTGACGTCCGGGAACTCCTTCGAGACCTGGAGCGCGATCTCGTCCCACATCACCATCGCGTGGCGCTGCGCGTTGCTCTTGGTGACCACCGTCAGCAGCCTGCGCGGGCGCGACTGCGCCAGCCGGAACGCGAAGCGCATGATGCGTTCGACGCCGGCGCGGGTCATCATCGAGACGTCGGTCGCGGCTTCCAGGGGGTGGCCCTGGTGCACGCGGCCGCCGACGCCGGCGTATTCGCCTTCGGAGTTCTCGCGCACGATGACCCAGTTCAGGTCTTCGGGCCGGCAGCGCTTCAGCGGCGCGTCGATGCCGGGCAGGATGCGCGTGGGCCGCACGTTGGCGTACTGGTCGAAGCCCTGGCAGATCTTCAGGCGCAGGCCCCACAGCGTGATGTGGTCGGGGATGTGCGGGTCGCCCGCGCTGCCGAAGAGGATGGCGTCCTGGCCGCGCAGCGCATCCAGTCCGTCGGCCGGCATCATCGTGCCGTGCCGGCGGTAGTAGTCGCCGCCCCAGTCGAAGTCCTGGAACTCGAAGCGGAAGGCGCTGCTGGTGCGGGCCAGCGCTTCCAGCACCTGGCGGCCGGCGGGCACGACTTCCTTGCCGATGCCGTCGCCGGGGATGGTGGCGATCCTGTAGGTCTTCATGGCGGGTCTCCAGCGGGGTTGTGTCTGGCCGCGACTGTAGGAACTGGACGGCCTTCACGGGCACGGCTAGAGTGAATCCATTGTTGAGCTGGATTTAACAATCGCACCGAAACGGAGGCCCTCATGGCGAGCGGCATCCAGGCGGCGGACCTGGGTTTCTTCTCCGCGCTGGCGCGCGCCGGCAGCCTGAGCGCGGCGGCGCGCGAGCTGGGCGTCACCACGCCGGCCGTCAGCCGCCACCTGGCGCAGATGGAAGCGCGCCTGGGCCTGGCGCTGGTGAACCGCACCACGCGCCGCATGAGCCTCACGCCCGAAGGCGAGCTCTACCTGGAGCATGCGCGCCGCATCCTGGGCGAGATCGACGACCTGGAACAGCTGCTGGGCGTTTCCCGCGGCCTGCCCCAGGGCTTGCTGCGCGTGAATGCGACGCTGGGCTTCGGCCGCAGCCACGTGGCACCGGTGATCTCGCGCTTCGCGCGCAGGCACCCGCAGGTGGAAGTGCAGCTGCAGCTGTCGGTGAACCCGCCGCCGCTCAGCGAGGACTCTTTCGACGTCTGCGTCCGTTTCGGCGCGCCGCCGGAGTCGCGCCTCGTCTCCCGCTTCATCGCGCCCAACCGGCGCCTGCTGTGCGCGGCGCCGGCCTACCTGGCGCGCCACGGCACGCCCAGGGTGCCGCACGACCTGGTGCGCCACAACTGCATCGGCATCCGCCAGGGCGAGGAAGCCTACGGTCTGTGGCGCCTGTCCAGCGGCCGAGGCCGCAGCGCCGGCAGCGAAGCCGTGAAGACGCGCGGCAACCTCGCCACCAACGACGGCGAGATCGCCGTGCACTGGGCGCTGGAAGGCCACGGCATCCTGATGCGCGCCGAATGGGACATCGGCCGCCACCTGAAGAGCGGTCGCCTGGTGCAGGTGCTGCCGCAGTTCCACACGCCCGACGCCGACCTCTACGCCGTCTGGCCGCAGCGCCACCAGCGCGCGGCGCGGGTGCGGGCCTTCGTCGACTTCCTGGCGCAGTCGCTCGGCCCCAAGGGCGCCGCCGGCGCCTGAAGTCCGGCAGCCAGCTGCCGGTTGCTTGACCGAAGGCAAGCCGGCACACCGGCCTCGGCGCGACGATGAGACTCGCCCGGGCACCCCGGGCGGAGGTGAACGACATGTCGGCGGCCACGAAGTACGTCTACCTGTTCGGCGGCGACCGCACCGAAGGCGCGGCGACCATGAAGAACCTGCTCGGCGGCAAGGGCGCCAACCTGGCGGAGATGTGCCGCCTGGGCATCCCGGTGCCGCCGGGCTTCACCATCAGCACCGAGGCCTGCACCGTGCACACCGAACGCGGCGGCGCGGCGGCGCTGGCGCTGATCGACCCCGAGGTGCGCGCCGGCATCGGCTTCGTCGAACAGGCGATGGGCCGGCGTTTCGGCGACGCCGGCGACCCGCTGCTGCTGTCGGTGCGTTCCGGCGCGCGGGCGTCGATGCCCGGCATGATGGACACCATCCTCAACCTGGGCCTCAACGACGAGGCGGTGGAAGGGCTGGCGCGCAAGGCCGGCAACGAGCGTTTCGCCTGGGATTCGTACCGCCGCTTCATCCAGATGTACGGCGACGTCGTGATGGGGCTCAAGCCCGCCAGGAAGGAGGACCACGACCCCTTCGAGGTCATCATCGACGGCCTGAAGGACCAGCGCGGCGTCAGCCTGGACACCGAGCTCGACGCGGCCGACCTGAAGGAGCTGGTGGCGCGCTTCAAGGCGCTGATCCGCGCCCGCCTGGGGCGCGATTTCCCCACCGACCCCTGGGCGCAGCTGTGGGGCGCCGTGGGCGCCGTGTTCGAGAGCTGGAACAACGCGCGTGCACGCGTCTACCGCGAGCTGAACGACATCCCCGCGTCCTGGGGCACGGCGGTCAACGTGCAGGCCATGGTGTTCGGCAACCTGGGCGACAGCAGCGCCACCGGCGTGGCCTTCACGCGCGACGCCGGCACTGGTGAAGACCTGTTCAACGGCGAGTTCCTCGTCAACGCCCAGGGCGAGGACGTGGTGGCCGGCATCCGCACGCCGCAGCAGGTGACGCTGGTCGGGTCGCGCCGCTGGGCCGAACTGGCGCGCATCGGCGAAGCCGAGCGGGCCGCGCGCTACCCGTCGCTGGAAGAGCTGATGCCGGCCCTGTACCGCCAGCTGCGCGAGGCCGAAACCCTGCTGGAGAACCACTTCAAGGACATGCAGGACCTGGAGTTCACCGTCCAGGAAGGCCGCCTGTGGATGCTGCAGACGCGCAACGGCAAGCGCACCGGCGCCGCGATGGTGCGTATCGCGATGGAGATGCTGGAGCAGGGGCTGATCGACGAGAAGACCGCGCTGCAGCGCGTGGCGCCCGACCGCCTGAACGAACTGCTGCACCCGGTCTTCGACGCGGCGGCGATGAAGGCGGCCAAGGTGGTGGCGCGCGGCCTGCCCGCCAGCCCGGGCGCCGCCAGCGGCCAGATCGTCTTCTTCGCCGACGAGGCCGAGGCCTGGGCCAGGAGCGGCAAGCCGGTGATCCTGGTGCGCCAGGAGACTTCGCCGGAAGACCTGCGCGGCATGAGCGTGGCGCGCGGCATCCTGACCGCGCGCGGCGGCATGACCTCGCACGCCGCCGTGGTGGCGCGCGGCATGGGCAAGTGCTGCGTCTCCGGGGCCGGTGCCGTGCACGTGGACTACAAGGCGCGCCAGCTCACGGTGGACGGCAGCACGTACGCCGAAGGCGACTGGATCTCGCTCAACGGCTCCACCGGCGAGGTCTACGAAGGGCAGATCGCCACCCGCGAGGCCGAACTCAGCGGCGACTTCGGCCGCCTGATGGCGCTGGCCGACCGCTACAAGCGGCTGGAGGTGCGCGCCAACGCCGACACGCCCGAGGACGCGCGTGTCGCGCGCGCCTTCGGCGCCACCGGCATCGGCCTGGCGCGCACCGAGCACATGTTCTTCGAAGGCGACCGCATCGTGCCGATGCGCGAGATGATCCTCGCCGACGACGAAGACGGCCGCCGGCGCGCGCTGGCGCGGCTGCTGCCGATCCAGCGCGCCGACTTCGAAGGCCTGTTCGTCGCCATGAGCGGGCTGCCGGTGACGATCCGGCTGCTGGACCCGCCGCTGCACGAATTCGTGCCGCACGACGAGGCCGGCCAGCGCCAGATGGCCGAGCAGATGAAGGTGCCGCTGGGCCGCATCCGCATGCGGGTGGAGGAACTGCACGAGTTCAACCCGATGATGGGCCACCGGGGCTGCCGCCTGGGCATCAGCCACCCCGAGGTGACCGAGATGCAGGCGCGCGCCATCGTCGAGGCCGCGCTCGACGCGCGCGCCAAGGGCGCCCAGGTGAAGGCCGAGATCATGGTGCCGCTGGTGGGCACGGTGCGCGAGTTCAACGCCCAGGCGGCGCTGATCCGGCGCACCGCCGAGCAGGTGTTCGCCGAACGCGGCGAGCGCATCGACCTGATGCTGGGCACCATGATCGAGACGCCGCGCGCCGCGCTGGTGGCCGACAGCATCGGTCGCGAGGCCGAGTTCTTCTCCTTCGGCACCAACGACCTGACGCAGATGACGATGGGCTTCTCGCGCGACGACGCCGGCAAGTTCCTGCCCGACTACCTGAAGAAAGGCCTCTACGAGCACGACCCCTTCCGCTCGATCGACCAGAAGGGCGTCGGGCTGCTGGTGCGCATGGCGGTCGAGAAGGGCCGTTCGGTGCGCCCGGGCCTGGAGGTGGGCGTTTGCGGCGAACACGGCGGCGACCCCGCTTCGGTGGCCTTCTTCCACCAGGCCGGGCTGGACTACGTGAGCTGCTCGCCGTTCCGGGTGCCCATCGCGCGGCTGGCGGCGGCGCAGGCGGCGATCGCCGCCTGACGCGCCGCATTGCGCGTGCGCAACGGCCGGCGGCCGCCGCCACGGCAGACTTCGCCCGCCACGAGAAGACACGCAGGAGACAAGATGCACCGGCGATTGGATTACCGGGACCTGGAGGTCTACGTCTGGACCGTCGAAGTGGCGAAGGGCAAGGACGTCTGGCTCTACACCATCGACGACCGCTTCCTGGCGGCGGCCGGGAACGACTTCAACGACGAGGCCACGGCGCTGGACGCCGGGCTGGCGGCCGCGCGCGGGCAGGTCGACCAGCTGGTGGCGCAGGGCGTGCGCCCGACCCAGCACGTGGCCAGCATCCGCCACCGGGAGCGCGTGGACACGGTCGAAGAGGCGGACTGACCGCGCCGCGCGCGGCGCTTCAGGCCTCGGTCGGCGCGCGGCTCAGTTCGTTGTTCGATTCCACCAGCACCCGGAGCATGCGCATGAACTCGCGCCGCTCGCCCCTGGGCAACGGCGCCAGGATGCGTTCCTGAGCGCGCAGCATCGCGGGCAGCACCTCGGCCAGCGCATCTTCGCCCGCGGCGGTGAGCGCGAGCAGGCGCACCCGGCGGTCGGTGGGCGAAGCGCTGCGCGCCAGCAGGCCGCGTGCCTCCAGGCGGTCGATCACGCCGGCCACGGTGGACGTGTCCAGCCCGATCAGCCCGGCCAGCGTGCGCTGGTCCAGCCCCGGCTGCGTGGCCACCGACTGCAGGGCCGCGAACTGCACCGGCGTCACGCCGCTGGCTTCGGTCTCCTGCAGGAACACCGCCACCGCGATCTGCTGCAGACGCCGAATCAGGTGGCCGGGCTGGTCGGCGATGTCGACGGCAGGGGCGGTCTTCGCGGCGGGCATGAAGATCAGTGTACTGAAGATCAGCAGGCCCTAGGGATTCCCCGCGTGCCGGCGGCGGGCCAGGCCCTATACTAATCGTCAGCATACTGATTATCAGTGTGAAGGTGAACCGCCGCAGGAGACGCACCATGGCTGCCGACAGTGCAAGACTTCCCGTTCTCGTCGCCGGCGGCGGCATCGGCGGCCTGGCGGCCGCGCTGGCGCTGGTGCGGCGCGGCTTCCGGGTGCAGGTGCTGGAGCAGTCGCCCGAGATCGGCGAGATCGGCGCCGGCATCCAGCTCGGTCCCAACGCCTTCACCGCGCTGGACGCGCTGGGCGTGGGCGAGAAGGCGCGCGGCCGCGCCGTCTACACCGACTTCATGGTCATGCACGACGCGGTAGACGAGTCGCTGGTCGGCCGCCTGCCCACCGGCGAGGCTTTCCGCAAGCGCTTCGGCAACCCCTACGCGGTGATCCACCGCGTCGACGTGCACCTGTCGCTGCTGGAAGGCACGCAGGAGACCGGGCAGGTCGAGTTCTTCACCAGCACGCGGGTGGAACGGGTGGAGCAGGGCGCCGACAGCGTCACGGTGCACTGCAGCGACGGCAGGACCTACACCGGCTGCGCGCTGATCGGCGCCGACGGCGTGCGTTCGGTGGTGCGGGCGCAGTACGTGAACGACCCGCCGCGCGTGACCAACCACGTGGTCTACCGCGCGGTGGTGGACGCGAAGGACTTCCCCGAAGACCTGAAGTGGAACGCCGCCAGCCTGTGGGCCGGCCCCAAGTGCCACCTGGTGCACTACCCGCTGCGGGGCGGCGAGCAGTACAACGTGGTCGTCACCTTCCATTCGCGCCAGCAGGAACAGTGGGGCGTCACCGATGGCAGCAAGGAAGAGGTGCAGAGCTACTTCCAGGGCATCAGCGCGAAGCCGCGCCAGCTGATCGACCTGCCGAAGAGCTGGAAGCGCTGGGCCACCGCCGACAAGGAACCCATCGCCACCTGGGTCTTCGGCCGCGCCACCCTGCTGGGCGACGCCGCCCACCCCACCACGCAGTACATGGCGCAGGGCGCCTGCATGGCGATGGAAGACGCCGTCACACTGGGCGAGGCGCTGCGCGTGCACGGCAACGACTGGACGAAGGCGCTCGATCTGTACCAGAAGAGCCGCGTCACGCGCACCGCGCGCATCGTGCTCTCGGGGCGCGAGATGGGACGCCTGTACCACGCCACCGGTGTCGAACGGCTGGTGCGCAATTCCCTCTGGAAGGGCCGCTCGCCCGAGCGCTTCTACGATGCGATGGAGTGGCTCTACGGCTGGAACCTGGACAACTGCCTGGCACGCGACTGAACCCCCGGAGACAAGCATGGAAGAACTCGGCCGCCTGGAAGACCTGCCCCAGGCCTATCGCGACGAACTGACGGCGCTGAACCTGGTGCCGCTGTGGCCCAGCCTGCGCGCCGTGCTGCCGCCGCAGGTGCCCACACGTCGCACCCAGGCCACCTGCTGGCCCTACCGGACGCTGCGCCCGCTGCTGATGCGCGCCGGCGAGCTGACGCCCATGCAGAAGGCCGAACGCCGCGTGCTGGTGATGGCCAACCCCGGCCACGGGCTGGAGAAGATGCAGGCCAGCGCCGCCATCTACCTGGGCATGCAGCTGCTGCTGCCGGGCGAATGGGCGCCTTCGCACCGCCACACGCCGAACGCGGTGCGCATGGTTGTCGAAGGCACTGGCGCCTGGACCACGGTGGAAGGCGAGAAGTGCCCGATGAGCCGCGGCGACCTCATCCTCACGCCCACCGGCCTGTGGCACGAACATGGCCACGACGGCCAAGAGCCGGTGGTGTGGCTGGACGTGCTGGACCTGCCGCTGGTCTACTACACCGAGACCAGCTACGTGGTCGGCGGCACGCGCCAGGCGCAGAAGACCGGCAGCGGCAACCGCGCCTACGCTCGCGGCGGCATCGCCCCCAGCCCGGTGTTCGGCCGCGAAGGCAGCGCCTATCCGATGCTGCGCTACCCCTGGGCCGACGCCCGGGCGGCGCTGGTGTCGCTGGCCGACGACCGACCCGACCTGGAAACGGTGCAGATCGAATACGTGAACCCGGAGACCGGCGCGCCGGCCGAGAACATCCTCGGCTTCTATGCGCTGATGCTGCGCCCGGGCCAGACGCTGCGCCTGCCGGCGCGTTCGCCGGCGCTGGTGTGCCACGTCATCGAAGGCGGCGCCACGCTCACCCCCGATGGCGGCGCCGCTTTCACGCTGGTCGAAGCCGACACCGCCTGCACGCCGGGCTACACGGGCGTCACGCTGGTCAACCGTTCGGCGCAGCAGCCGGCCTTCCTGTTCATGGCCGACGAAGCGCCGCTGCACCGCAAGCTGGGCGTCTACGAGACGCGCGCCTGAGCTGCAGGCCGCGCCGGATAATCGGCCGGCCATGCACGAAGCCCCCAGCGCCCGCGCCGCCTACACGCCCCTGGGCGAACGCCACTACCGCGCGAGCGAACTCACGCGCGGCCCCTGGCACCCCGAGCACCAGCACGCCGGGCCGCCGATCGCGCTGGTCTGGCGCGAGATCGAGCGCGCCGCGCAGGCGCATGGCCTGTCGCACCTGGCGCGCATCACCGCCAACCTGATCCGCCCGGTGCCGATCGGCGAGCTGACGGTGGAGCTGATGACCGACTACGTGGGCCGCAACGCGGGCCACTTCTCGGCCCACCTGATGGCGGGCAGCAAGGACGTGGGCCGCTTCACCGCGCTGGCGCAGCGCGAAGGCGCGGTCGAGCTGCCGGCGGACCTGCCCGGGCACCCGCTGCCGGTGATGCATCCAGGCCCGCAGGACTCTCCGCCGGCGCGTTTTCCGTTCGCCGGCCGCCACGTGGGTTACGACGACCTGGTCGAGACGCGCGTCGCCCGCGGCAAGCTCTTCCAGGGGCCGAGCGCGATCTGGTTCCGCCTGCGCCACCCGCTGGTGGAGGGCGAAGCCACCGGCCCCTATCCGCAGGTGGCGGTGTTCGCAGACTCGGGCAACGGCATCAGCGCGGTGCTGGACTACCGGCACTACCTGTTCGTCAACTCCGACCTCACCATCAACCTGCTGCGGCGGCCGGTGGGCGAATGGGTCTGCGTCGATGCCCGCACCCATCTCGGCCCGGGCGGCGGCGGGCTGGCCGAATCGCAGCTCTTCGACGAGCAGGGCCTCATCGGCCGTGCGACCCAGAGCCTGGCGGTGCGCCTGCGGGAGTAGGTTCGGGCTCGGCGTCGTAGATCTCGGCCGGCGCCAGCCGGATCAGCCCCTTGGCCTGTTCCACCGAACCGTAGAGCCAGGTGTCGACGTCGGCGGCCTCGATCGGCACCACCGAACGCTTGTCCTGCTGCTCGGGCGCCAGCTTGGGGTCGGGCTTGTGCATGCGGCCCATCAGCGGGTGGCCGTCGGCGTTGATCGTGAGCATCGTGTAGCTCTCGACGATCTCGCCGGTGGCACGGTCGGTCCAGGTGCTCCACAGGCCGGCCAGGCCGAAAGGCTCGCCGTCGGCGCGACGGAAGCGCCAGGGCACGTGGCGGCCGGTCTCCCAGCAGGGCTCGAAGAACGCGGACGCGGGAATGATGCAGCGCTGCCCGCGCTGCCAGGGCTGCTTGTAGCTGGCCTTCTGCGCCAGTTCCTCGCTGCGCGCGTTCACGGTGGCGTAGGGCAGGCGCGGCGTCTTCGCGAACCAGGGCACCAGCGCCCACTGGCCCACGACCAGCTCGCGTTCGGGCTCCGCGCTGTCGCGTGCGCGGCGGATGAAGGGGCCGGGGTAGCGCGGGAACATCTCGCCCGGCCGCCAGGGCTGCCGGCCGCCGATGTGCCAGGCGCGTTCGACGTCGGCGGTCTCGGGGCTGATGTAGCGGGTGCACATGCAGGCGATGCTATTGCAGCATCGCCTGCGGATCCGTGAACGGCAGCCCCAGGCTCTGCGCCACCGCCTCGTGCGTGACCCGGCCTTCCACCACGTTGAGCCCGGCGCGCAGGTGCGGGTCCTGCGCGCAGGCGCGGCGCCAGCCCAGGTTCGCGATCTGCAGCGCGTGGCCCAGCGTCGCGTTGTTGAGCGCGAAGGTGGACGTGCGCGGCACCGCGCCCGGCATGTTGGCCACGCAGTAGTGCACCACGCCGTCGACCACGTAGGTGGGTTCGGCATGTGTCGTGGGGCGCGAAGTCTCGCAGCAGCCGCCCTGGTCGATGGCGACGTCGACGATCACCGCGCCCGGCTTCATCGCGGCCACCATCGCGCGCGTCACCAGCTTGGGCGCGGCGGCGCCGGGCAGCAGCACGCCGCCCACCACCACGTCGGCCTGGCGCACCGCCTCTTCGATGGCGTGGGCGTTCGAGAACGCGGTGGCGATGCGGTTGCCGAACACCAGGTCCAGCTGGCGCAGGCGGTCCACGTTGCGGTCCAGCACGGTAACGCGCGCGCCGGCGCCCACCGCCATCTGCAGCGCGTTGGTGCCCACCACGCCGGCGCCGATGATCACCACGTGCGCCGGGTGCACGCCAGGCACGCCGCCCAGCAGCAGGCCCATGCCGCCGTGCGGCTTCTCCAGGTGGGTGGCGGCAGCCTGTACCGCCATGCGGCCGGCGACTTCGCTCATCGGCGCCAGCAGCGGCAGGCCGCCGCCGGGGCCGGTGATGGTCTCGTAGGCGATGCACACCGCGCCCGACTTCAGCAGCGCCTGCGTCTGCGCCGGGTCGGGCGCCAGGTGCAGGTAGGTGTACAGGACCTGACCCGGTCGCAGCAGCGCGCATTCGGAGGGCTGCGGCTCCTTGACCTTGACCACCATCTCGGCGCCGGCGAAGACCTCGGCCGCGCTGGCGACGATCGTGGCGCCGGCCTGGCGGTAATGCTCGTCGGACAGGCCGATGGCGGCGCCGGCGCCGCTTTCGACGGCCACGCCGTGGCCGTGGGCCACCAGTTCGTGCACGCTGGCCGGCGTGAGGCCGACGCGGTACTCCTGGACCTTGATCTCGCGCGGGACGCCGATGCGCATGCTGTCCTCCTGCGGTGGCGGCGAAAGGACGCCAGCTTAGGCGCGCCGGCGCGTGCGCAGGGCCGGGTCAGATCAAGAACGCGCCGCTTGCATCGCGGCCAGCACGTCGTGGCCGTAGAGCCAGGCGCTCTGGCGCAGCGGGTCGCCGCGCGCCAGCTCGGCGTCGCGCTGGCGCTGCTCGGGGCCGTCGGGCAGGTGGTTGCGGATCTCGCGGCCGCGGCTCATGAGCTGCACTTCGCTGGCACGCGGGCGGCGCAGCGCTTCGTAGCGCTGCAGCGCGGCCGGCGCGCTGTCGCGGTCGGCGCCGCGCAGGCATTCGGCCAGCAGCACCGCGTCTTCGACGGCCTGCGCCGCGCCCTGGGCGAAGAAGGGCAGCATGGCGTGCGCGGCGTCGCCCAGCAGGGTGGCGCGGCGGTCGGTCCAGCGCTCCAGCGGCGAGCGGTCGTAGAAGGCCCAGCGCCTGGTCTCGCGCGCCGAATGCACCAGCTGCAGCACGCGCGGGTCCCAGCCGGCGAATGCGGCCGCCATGTCGGCCACGTCGCCTTCAGCGGTCCAGGACTCGTTGCGCCAGCCTTCGGCCGGCACGATGGCCACCACGTTGACCAGCCGGCCGGCCGAGATGGGGTAGTGCACGAAATGCCGGCCCGGCCCCAGCCACAGCGTCTGCACCGGGCGCAGTGCCATTGCCGGCGCCTCTTCGGCCGGCACCAGGCAGCGGAAGGCGCACAGGCCCGAGAAGCGCGCCTCGGCCGCCGGCGCCACCGCGGCGCGCACCACGGAGTGGATGCCGTCGGCGCCGATCACGACATCGGCCTTCGCGCTGACGGCGGCACCTTCGCGGGTGCTGAAGTCGACCTGCACGCCTTCGGCGTCCTGGTGCAGCGCGGTGCAGCGGCGGTCGCCCTGCACGGTGCCGGCGGGCAGCGCTTCCAGCAGCATCTGCAGCAGGTCGGCGCGGTGCGCCACGTAGCAGTGGCAGCCGTAGAGGTCGACGCAGACCTCGCCCATCGGCTGCACCGACAGCACGTCGCCGTTCTGCCAGCGGCGGAATTCCCACGCCGCTTCCAGCCGCACCGCGAAGCGCGCCAGCGCCGGTTCCAGGCCGGCGCCGGCCAGCGCGCGCACCATGTTCGGCGGCACCACGATGCCGGCGCCCACCTCGCGCGGTTCGGGCGCCTGTTCGTACACCTTCGCGTCCACGCCGGCGCGCTGCAGCCACAGCGCCGCCGCCAGGCCGCCGATGCCGCCGCCGACGATGGCCACGCGCAGCGTCAAGGCCCCTCTCCGGAGCGGCAGGCGTGGTGCGAGGCGAACGAGACGTTCTTCATGGGTCGCAGGCTAGCGCATCGAATCCGGGCCGGGCACGGGGCCGGCCCCGGCTTGACCGCGCTCAAGCCCTGCGGCAGGCCCCGGGTTCACGATGGGGCTTCCGTTGGCGGTTGTACCGGAACAGGCGATGAACGACAGGCCCTCCACCCTTCGCTGGCGACGCTCGGCGCCGCTGGTCGTGCTGTGGCTGGCGGCCTCTGCGTGCGCGCAGGGCACGCCCACGGCCGTCGATGCCGGGCGCGAACTCTTCGCCGCCCAATGCAGCCGCTGTCATGGCGGCGACGCCGCCGGCACCGCCAACGGACCCGACCTGCGCCGCCGCGTGCGGACGATGAGCGAAGACGCCTTCGTCGCCGCGGTGCTGCAGCGCTACCGCTTCGGCATCTCGGCTGCCGAGGCGGGCAGCGAGTCGTCGGCGCGCGAAGCCATGCTGCGCGGCGTGCTGGGGCGGCGCGAAGGCGCCGGCGAGATGCCGGCCTGGCAGTCGAACGCGGCGGTGGCCGCCGGCGTGCGGAACCTCTACGCCTTCCTGAACGCGCCGCCGCGCTGACCCCCCGGGGCCTTGTGGGAGACTCGCTCCCCCGATGAGCCCGCACCACCGCCTCAGCCCGAGGGCCTTTTTCACGCTGCTGCTGCTGGCTTCGATGTTCGGTGCCAACCACGTGGCGGCGCGCGTGGCGCTGGACCATGGCGTGGACGTGGCCACCGCGGTGGCGGTGCGCAGCCTGGCGACCGCGGCGGTGGTGGCGCTGATCGTCTTCCTGCAGCGCGTGCCGTTGCGGCTGCAGGCCCGCCAGGCGCGCGTGCTGGGGCTCATCGGCCTGCTGGTGGCGGCGCAGAGCTTCCTGATCTATTCGTCGGTGGCGCGCATCCCGGTGGGGCTGGCGCTGCTGGCCTTCAACACCTACCCGCTGATGACGGCGCTGGCGGCCTTCGTGCTGTACCGGCACCGGCCCGAACGCGCGGTGCTGATGGCGATGCCGCTGATCCTGGCCGGTCTGGCGCTGGCGCTTGACGCGTCGGGCGCCGCCTCGGGGCTGGGCGCGCAGGCGCAATGGCAGCGCATCGGCACCGGCGTGGCGTTCGCGGTGTCGGCGGCGGTGGTGTTCGGCTTCGTGCTCGCGCTCACGCAGCACGAGGTGGCCGCGCTGGACGGCCGCCTGCGCACCGCCGTCACGATGGGCATCGTCGGCGTGCTGGCGCTGGTGGCGGCCGGCTCCGGCAGCGGCCTGCACTGGCCCGACGCGCCGGCCGGCTGGTGGGGGCTGGCGCTGCTGAGCCTGTTCTACGGCACCGCCTTCACCATCCTGTTCACGCTGCTGCCGCGGCTGGGCGTGGTGGGCAACTCGCCGATCCTCAACGTGGAACCGGTGGCGGCGCTGGTGCTGGCCTGGGCCGCGCTGGGCCAGCGCATCGCGCCGGTGCAGGTGGCCGGCGCGGCGCTGGTGGTGGGCACGGTGATGGCGCTGGGCCTGCGGCGCCGCTGAAACGGCGCTTCAGGCGGGCGGGATGCGCAGCAACTGCCCCGGGTAGATCTTGTCCGGGTGCCCCAGCATCGGCTTGTTGGCCTCGAAGATCTTCATGTAGGCGTTGGCGTTGCCGTAGAACTTCTTCGCGATCGCCGACAGCGTGTCGCCGCGCACCACCGTGTGGTACTGCGATTCGTCGGCCGGCTGCGCCACGGTCATCATGTCGTTGACCTGGGCGACGCCGGTCACGTTGCCGCAGCACAGCAGGATCTTCTCCTTCGTGGACTGGTCGCTGGCCGTGCCCATCGCGGTGACGGTGCAGGTGGCGCCGTCGAACTCGAGCCGCAGTCCGTCGGCCGACAGGCCCTGGTCGGCGATGTAGGCCTCGATCGCGCGTGCGGCCTTGTCGTTGGCGGCGGCGGCCGCGGCCTGCAGCGCGGCGTCGTCGGGTGCCGAGGTCGCCTTCTGCGTGGCGGCTTCGGTCTCCTTGTGACCGAACAGCTTCTCGCCCGCTTCCTTGAAGAACCCGAGGATGCCCATCTAAGTCTCCGATCCGGTATGGCTGCGCGGCAGGAGTGCCGCCAGCGCGATGCTAACCAGTCGGGAAGGGCGCGGCCGCGGGCGGCGGCCGGGCCGGGAACGGGTCAGGCCAGCAGGCTGCCCGAATGCGCCACGCGGTCGGCGGTGCCGGCGCTGGCGTAGACGCTGGTGCCCATGCCGGGCAGCAGCACGTCGATCGCGCGGTCCAGCGCGGCGGTGGCGCGCGCCAGCGATTCACGCTGCGCCGCGACCTGGCCGCTGGCCATGGCCAGGCGCTGGCGCAGCGGCGCCGGCACGCGGCCTTCGCGCGCCGCACGGCCGAAGTGCTCGACCGCGGCCGCCAGCGCGCGGTGCAGCGCGGCGGCTTCGCTTTCGATCGCGTCGGCGTCGTTGCGGAACATCGCACCCCCCAGCGCGGCCAGGCGGTCTTCGACCGCGGCGAGCGGGGTTTCGAGGTCGGCCGCCCGTTGCACGGCCAGCATCTCGGCGGTGGTGGTCAGCATGGTGCTCAGGGGTTCTTCTTGCCAAGCAGTTCCTGCGCGTTGGCGATCAGCTTGTCGGCGATCGCCTCCGGGTTCACCTTGAACTGGCCGTCCTTGATCGCCTGCGCGATGCGGTCGACCTTCTTGGCGTCGAAGCTGCCGTCGGTGCCGTCGGCCCCGTTGGCCAGCGCCGCGGCGGCTGGCGACAGGGCGACGTGCGCGCTCGGCTGGGCGGCACCACCGGCACTGGCGGCGGGCGCCTTGCGTTCTGCTGCCGCGGGGGCGGCAGCCGGCTTTGAATCGAGGGGACCGATCTTCATCTTGGACTCCAGCAGGGGGAACCTGGCAGGCCCCACCCCTTTGACATGATCGTGCTATCGGATGCCCGGCGGCGGAACTTTAGCCCGCCGCCGTTCATTTTGTCCGATCCCCCCGGAACACGGGGCCGGTCGACCTTCACAACGCCACCTCCAGCCGCCTGTCGCCCGCGGGCTGGCCCACCACGATGCGGCCGCCTTCGGTGCGCACGCGGGCGGCCTGCCCTTCGTAACCGGGTGTGAGCGCCTGACCTTCGCCGCTGACCTGGAAGCCGCTGCCGGCAGCGACGATGCGCACCGTCTCGCCGGCGGCGAACCACTGGCGCGGCTTCAGGTCGGCCGCATGCAGCGGCTGCCCGCCGGTCCCCGAGCGCGCCAGCGTGCGGCCGAGAAGGTCATCGGCATGGGCGAGTGGCGGTTGAGCCGCCGCCGTCCACTCCACTTCGATGTTCTGCAGGTGTGTCGCCTCCAGCACGGTGCCGGCCGGCAGCGGTGCGGCCAGCACCGGCGCGGGCGCGAAAACCTTCACGGTCAGCGGCAGCGACAGGTTCCAGGCCACCGGCCCCTGCACGCAGCGCAGGCCCACGCGCGTGCGGCCCCAGGCGCGCTGGCCGGCCGGCCAGGCCGCCTGCACCTTCTGGCAGGGGGCGGGCTTCAGGCGCGGGTCGGGCGTGCCCGCCAGCACGAGCACGCGCGCACCGGCGGGAGCCAGCGCGCGCGCCGAGCGTTCGGCCAGCGCCACCGCCTCGGCGAGGGCCGAATCGGGCAGGCCCTGGCCGGCCGCCGCCAGCGGCAGGCAGGCCGGCGCCCAGCAGGCGAGCAGGCGGCAGACGGACGAACGCAAGGTATCCACGCTGCCAATCTAGCCGGGTCGCGGCAAGTCCGGGGCCTGGAACAGGGCGGCTTTGCCCCGCTTATTCGCGGCCTTGCCGGCAGGGGGTGCTGCCCAGAATGCAGACACATCCAGCCACGGGGCGCCTTCTCATGATCCAGGGACTGACCGGCGTGCTCGACTTCCAGGCCGAAGCCCTCGTCCTGCGGGCCGAGCGGCAACGCCTCATCGCCAGCAACATCGCCAACGCCGACACGCCGGGCTACCAGGCCCGCGACTTCGACTTCGCGAGCGCGTTGCGCAACGCCACCGCCGGCCAGAGCGGCGTGGGCGGCGCCGGCAGCCTGGGCGGCCCGGTGGCGCGCGACCTGCTGGCCGCGCCCGGCAGCCGGGTGGAACCGGCGCTGCGCTACGCGCGCCCGGCGCAGACCAACCTGGACAGCAACACGGTGGACATGGACCGCGAACGCGCCAGCTTCGCCGACAACTCGCTCAAGTACGAGTCCACGCTGCGTTTCATCAACAGCAGCGTGCGAACCATGATGGACGCGATGAAGAGCCACAACCAGGGCTGAGGTGAGCCATGAATCGTCTTCCGATTGAACGCGGCGGGCCGAGCGCCGGGCCGCACCCAAGCCGGCCCGCCGTCCCCTCGGGGGACCGGCCGATGTACCCGTCGGACGAGGGGCTGTCATGAGCATGTTCCGCATCTTCGACGTCGCCGGCAGCGCGGTCAGCGCGCAGAGCCAGCGCCTGAACGTGGTGGCCTCCAACCTGGCCAACGCCGACACCGTGGCTGGCCCCGACGGCCAGGCCTACAAGGCGCGGCAGGTCGTGTTCCAGACCGTGCTGATGGACCAGACCGGCGCCAACCGCGAGGCCAGCGCCGGCGTCAAGGTCTCCACGGTGAGCGAGGACAACACGCCCGGCCGCCGCGTGCACGACCCCAAGCACCCGGCCGCCGACGCCGACGGCTATGTCACCTACAGCAACGTGAACCCGGTGGAGGAGATGGTCAACATGATCGCCGCCTCGCGTTCGTACCAGAACAACGTGGAAGTCATGAACACCGCCAAGACCCTGCTGCAGAAGACGCTGCAGATGGGCCAGGGCTGAACCGCAGGCTGATCCGCCATGAGCACCACGATCGACCCCTTCACCGCCCTGAATTCGGCCAGCAGCGCCGGTTCCAGTTCCAACGCCAACCAGGCCGGCAGCGCCGACCGCTTCCTGAAGCTGCTGGTGGCGCAGATGCAGAACCAGGACCCGCTGAACCCGATGGACAACGCCCAGATGACCAGCCAGATGGCGCAGATCAACACGGTCAACGGGATCGAGACGCTGAACACGACGGTGCAGTCGCTGAACGCGCAGTTCGTGCAGATGCAGACGCTGCAGGGCGCGGCGCTGGTCGGGCGCGACGTCACGGTGCCGGGCAAGTCGGTCGCCATCGAGGACGGCATGGGCCGCGGCGGCTTCGAACTGGCCGGCCCGGCCGACCGCGTGAAGGTCGAGATCCTGGACGGCTCCGGCCGCGTCGTCGACACGATGCAGCTGGGCGCCCAGACCACCGGCCGCCACGACTTCGAATGGCCCGGCGCCGCCACCGCCGCCGAAGGCAACTACACGTTCAAGGTCATCGCCAACTCGGGCACGGCCACGGTCTCCAACACGACCCTGATGCGCGACCGCGTGGAGGCGGTGAGCACCGAGAACGGCACCCTGGTGCTGGAGCTCGCGCGCAGCGGGGCCGTCGAATACAGCGCTGTCAAGGCGTTCAACTGATTCCTAGGGAAGGAAGCGAGACATGGGTTTCCAGCAAGGCCTCTCGGGCCTGAACGCCACCAGCAAGAACCTCGAGATCATCGGC
The DNA here is from genome assembly GCA_044224175.1 of Rubrivivax sp. Lineage (GTDB taxonomy): Bacteria > Pseudomonadota > Gammaproteobacteria > Burkholderiales > Burkholderiaceae_C > Rubrivivax. The sequence continues at coordinate 39,325 of JBGAKY010000028.1, forward strand.
AACAACATCGCCAACGCGAACACCTACGGCGCGAAGGCGTCGCGGGCGGAGTTCAGCGACATGTACGCCACCGCGATCAACGGCGCCGGCTCCAACGCCATCGGCATCGGTACCAACCTGGCTTCGGTGGCGCAGCAGTTCACGCCGGGCAGCATCACCAACACCGGCAACGCGCTCGACCTGGCCGTCAACGGCGCCGGCTTCTTCCAGGTGGCCGACCCCTCGGGCCCGGTGCACTACACGCGCAACGGCCAGTTCAAGATCGACCGTGACGGCTTCATCGTCAACAACCAGGGCCAGAAGCTGATGGGCTACACGGCCGACGCGAAGGGCACCATCCTGCCCGGCACCGCCGCGCTGCTGGTGCTGCCCACCGCCGGCATCGCGCCGCTGCCCACCACGCGGGTGGAGATGGAGCTGAACCTCGATTCGCGCGCCAAGGTCACCAACCCAGGCGTCGGCGTGGTGCCGCAGATCGACTTCAACAACCCGGACACCTACAACAACGCCAGCTCGGTGACGGTGTACGACGTGAAGGGCCAGGACCTGACGCTGACCTACTACTTCCAGAAGGTCGACACCGACCAGTGGAACGTGTTCGTCACCGCCAACGGGCAGCCGATCGCCGGCAGCCCCGGCGCGCCCGACCCGCTGACGACCACGCCGCTGTCCTTCCTGGCCGACGGCAGCGGCGCCACCACCTCGCTGGCGGCGTTGCCGGTCAGCGTGGGAGGGCCCATCACCACCAGCACCGGCGCCACCATCGTGACGCCGCTGGACTTCAACCTCGACCTGTCGCACGCCACCCAGTACGGCTCGGCCTTCGGTGTCACCAACCTCACGCAGGACGGCTACGCGCCGGGCCAGCTGACCAACATCGCGGTCGAAAGCAACGGCATCATCACCGCGCGCTACAGCAACGGCCAGAGCAAGCCGGCCGGCCAGCTGGAGCTGGCCAACTTCCGCAACCCGAACGGGCTGCAGGCCATGGGCGGCAACAGCTGGACCAACACCTTCGCCTCCGGTCCCCCGGTGGTGGGCACGCCCAACGAAGGCAACATGGGCGTGATCCAGGCCGGCGCGCTGGAGGAATCCAACGTCGACCTCACCGGCGAACTGGTCGAGATGATCACCGCGCAGCGCATCTACCAGGCCAACGCGCAGTCGATCAAGACCGAAGACCAGATCCTGCAGACCATCGTGAACCTGAGATAAGAGGTGAACTGAATGGACCGTGTCGTCTACCTGGCGATGAGCGGCGCGAAGGCGACGCTGCAGCGCCAGGACGTGCTGGCGAACAACCTCGCGAACGCCTCCACGCCCGGCTTCCGCGCCGAGCTGCAGGCCTTCCGCGCGGTGCCGGTGCGCGGCGACGGCGCCACCACGCGCGTCTACGCGCTGGAATCGACGGTCGGCCACGACGACGCGTCCGGCCCGGTGCAGAGCACCGGCCGCGCGCTCGACGTGGCGGTGCGCGGCAAGTCCTGGCTGGCCGTGCAGGGCCTGGACGGCACCGAGGCCTACACCCGCGCCGGTGCGCTGCAGGTGGGCCCGGAAGGCCAGCTGCTCACGCCCGCCGGCCTGCCCGTGCTGGGCGACGGCGGCACCATCACCGTGCCGCCGAACACCGCGCTCGAAGTGGCCACCGACGGCACCATCACCGCCACCGGCGCCAACGGCAAGCCGCAGCAGGTGGGCAGGCTGAAGCTGGTCACGCCCGAAGCGCCGCTGCTGCGCGGCACCGACGGCCTGTTCCGCGCCGGCGACGGCGCCGACCTGCCGGCCGACGCCACCGCGCGCGTGCAGAGCGGCGCGCTCGAAGGCAGCAACGTCAGCCCGGTGGAGACGATGGTTGCGATGATCGCGGCGGCGCGTCAGTTCGAGCAGCAGATGAAGATGCTGCAGACGGCCGACCAGAAGGAGCAGGCGGCGACGAAGCTGCTGTCGCCGTAGCCGCTGCCGCGTTCAGCGCCGCCGCCCGTTGGCGCGCCAGCCGCGGCGCCACGAACGGCACCGTGAGCATGGTGCTCGCCACCGCCATCAGCAGCAGGGCCGTGAACGTGGCCGACGTGATGACCTGCTTGTCCAGCAGCACGTTGGCGAACACGATCATGATCAGCGCCTTCGTCTGCAGCAGCCATCCGATGAGCCAGCCTTCGCCCTTCGGCCAGCCCAGCAGGCGCCCGGCCAGGCCCACCCCCGCCAGCTTGCCGGCGACCGAAGCCACCAGCAGCAGCGCCGCCGCCAGGAACACGCTCGCGCCGCCCACGCTCCAGCCGGTGCGCAGGCCGGTGGAGAGGAAGAACACCGGCATCACCACCAGCAGCACGTGGTGGCGCAGCAGGTCCATCTGCTCCTGCGGGAACCATTCGGCGTCGATCACGGCGCCGGCCAGGAAGGCGCCCACCATGAAGTGCAGGCCGCACCAGTCGGCGCCCAGCGCCACCAGGGCCAGCCAGACCAGCGCCACGTACCAGCGGTCGCGCTCGGGAATGCGGCGCAGCAGCGTGCGCACCGCCCACGACGCGAACGCGAAGGCCAGCAGGAACAGGCCCTGGCGGCCGATGCGCGCCCAGTCCATCAGGATGAGCGCCAGCACGCCCCAGATCATGATGTCGTCCAGGCTGGCGTAGCGCAGGATGCGCTGTCCGAGCGGGCTGCGCAGGATCTGCAGCTTCTCCATGAAGAGGATCAGGATCGGCAGCGCCGTCACCGCGCACGACATGCCCACCCCCAGCACGAACTGCCAGGTCTGCGCCGCCGGCCCCACCCAGCCCGGCGTCGGCAGCAGCGCCAGCGCCGCGATGCAGCCGGCCACCAGCGGCGTGCCCAGCGCCAGCCCGGCGGTGAGGCCGCTTTCGCCGCGGTGCTTCCAGGCCAGCCTGAGGTCGAGCTCGATGCCGGCGATGAAGACGAACAGCATCACCGCCCACCAGGCGATGCCGTTGAGCGACTGCACCACGGCCGGCGTGAAGACGGCGCGGTAGAGCTCCGGGAGGGCGGCGCCCAGCAGGCCGGGGCCGAGCACGATGCCGGCGATGATCTGCACCACCACCAGCGGCGCCCAGTAGTCGGTGCGGCCCAGGCGCCAGACCGCGTAGGGCACGGTGAAGATCACCGTCATGGCGATCAGGAACAACTCGGTGGACGTCAGGGCTGGAGTCATCGGCGGGCGGCCAGGCAGGGTGCGCAGCGTCTGGCAGGCCGCGATTCTGGCGCAAGGCCGCCACGCCGGCGGGACGGCCCGTCCCGGGCCGAGAGAAGACCGCCCAAGCCGCCGCTTATCGCGCTAATGCTGCGCCGCCACGGCGCCACCATGACAGTCCCCGAACGAGGAATTTCGTCATGCTCCGCTCGCTGTGGATCGCCAAGACCGGCATGGAAGGCCAGCAGACCCGGCTGGACCAGATCTCCAACAACCTGGCCAACGTGGGCACCAACGGCTTCAAGCGCGGCGACGTCGTGTTCGAGGACCTGATGTACCAGAACCTGCGCCCCTCGGGCTCGGCCACCTCGGAACAGACCCAGCTGCCCACCGGCCTGCAGGCCGGCCTGGGCGTGCGCGCCGCCGGCACCACGCGCAGCTTCACGCAGGGCAACCTGCAGGCCACCGGCAACAACTACGACATCGCCATCAAGGGCAACGGCTTCTTCCAGATCCAGCTGCCCGACGGCACCACCGGCTACACGCGCGACGGTGCCTTCCAGGTCGACGCGGCCGGCCAGCTGGTCACGACCAACGGCTACACGGTGCAGCCGGGCATCACCATCCCGGCCAACGCGCTGTCGGTGACGGTGGGGGCCGACGGCACGGTGCAGGTCACCACGCCGGGCGCCACCGCCACGCCGCAGACGGTGGGGCAGATCCAGCTGGCCAGTTTCATCAACCCGGCCGGCCTGGAGCCGCGCGGCGGCAACATCTACACCGAGACCGCCGCCTCGGGCACGCCGAACGCGGCGGCGCCTCAGAGCAACGGGCTGGGGTCGCTGCAGCAGGGCTTCGTGGAGACCAGCAACGTCAACGTGGTCCAGGAGCTGGTGACGATGATCGCCACCCAGCGCGCCTACGAGCTGAACTCGAAGGCGATCCAGACCAGCGACCAGATGCTGCAGCGCCTGGGGCAGCTGTGATGCGCGCCGCCCTCGCCCTGCTGGCCGCCGGCGCCCTGGCCGGCTGCAGCTACATGACGCCGCGCGTCGACATCGCCGAGCCCACCGCCGCGATGCCGCAGCCGCTGCCGCAGGCGGCGCCCACCAACGGCGCCATCTTCCAGTCGGCCAGCTACCGGCCGCTGTTCGAGGACCACCGCGCGCGCCTGGTGGGCGACACGCTGGTGGTGCAGATCGTCGAGAAGGTGAGCGCGAGCCAGAAGTCCACCAGCTCGATCGACAAGTCCAGCGACATGTCCGGCAGCGTGACGGCGCTGCCGTTCCTCAACGGCAGCAAGGCGCTGGGCCGCGCTTCGCTGGGCGGCAGCACGGCCAACAGCTTCGCCGGCAAGGGCGCCACCGAGAACACCAACGACTTCAGCGGCACCATCACGGTGACGGTGCGCCAGGTGCTGCCCAACGGCCACCTGCAGATCGCCGGCGAGAAGCAGATCGGCGTCAACGCCAACGTCGACGTGCTGCGCTTCTCCGGCCAGGTGGACCCGCGCGCCATCCAGCCCGGCAACAGCGTGCAGAGCTCGCAGATCGCCAACGTGCGGCTGGAGCATCGCGGCCGCGGCGCCCAGGCCGACGCGCAGGCGGTGGGCTGGCTGCAGCGCGTCTTCCTCTCCGTCGTGAGCCCGATGTGAAGACCGAGCGCGACCGCATCGAAAGCCTGCTGCGCTGGGCCGTGGCCTGCGCCTTCCTGCTGGCCAGCGCCGCCGTCTGGTGGCCGCTGCCGGCCGCCGCCGCACGCGTGAAGGAGGTGGCGGCGGTGCAGGGCGTGCGCTCGAACCCGCTCACCGGCTACGGCATCGTGGTCGGGCTGGACGGCACCGGCGACCAGACCACGCAGACCCCGTTCACGGTGCAGAGCATGCAGGCCATGCTGCAGCAGATGGGCGTGACGGTGCCGCCGGGCACCACCATGCAGCTGAAGAACGTGGCCGCGGTGATGGTGACGGCGCAGCTGCCGCCCTTCGCCCAGCCGGGGCAGACGATCGACATCAACGTCTCTTCCATCGGCAACGCGAAGAGCCTGCGCGGCGGCACGCTGATCACCACGCCGCTGAAGGGCGCCGACGGCCAGATCTACGCCCTCGCGCAGGGCAACCTGATCGTCGGCGGCGCGGGCGCTTCGGCCAACGGGTCCAAGGTGCAGATCAACCACCTCTCGGCCGGCCGGGTGCCGGAAGGGGCGACGGTGGAACGCTCGGTGCCGACCCCGCTGCTGGAAGGCGACACGCTCACCCTGGGCCTGGCGGCCGGCGACTTCGCCACCGCCAACGCGGTGGCCATTGCCATCAACACCGCCAAGGGTGCCGGCACCGCGCGCGCGCTGGACGGCCGCACGGTGCAGGTGAAGGCCCCGCCCGCGGCCGAACGCGTGGCCTTCCTGGCCGCCATCGAGAACCTGAACGTCGACCTCGCCAAGCCGGCGGCGCGCATCGTGCTGAACGCGCGCACCGGCTCGGTGGTCATGAACGAGGCGGTCACGCTGGGTTCGTGCGCGGTGGCCCATGGCAGCCTGGCGGTGACCATCAGCACGACGCCTTCGGTCAGCCAGCCGGCGCCGCTGTCGGGCGGCACCACGACGACCAGCGAGAAGAGCGACATCGCGATCACCCAGCAGGGCGGGGCGCTGGTGCAGATGCCGGCCGGCACCCGGCTGGCCGACGTGGTGAAGGCGCTCAACGCGCTGGGCGCCACGCCGCAGGACCTGCTGGCCATCCTGCAGGCGATGAAGAGCGCGGGCGCGCTCAATGCCGAGATCGAGGTGATCTGAATGACACTCCCGCTGCAGGGATCTGGCGCCGCGCCGGTCGCCGTCGACACCCAGGGTCTGGCGGCGCTGAAGGCGCGCGCCGCCAGCGACCCCAAGGCCGCCGCGCGCGAAGCGGCGAAGCAGTTCGAGTCGCTGTTCATGAACGAGCTCGTGAAGAGCATGCGCGCTTCGACGCAGGCCACCGGCATGATGGACAACGGGGGCAGCCAGCTCGGCACCGAGATGCTGGACAGCCAGCTCGCGAACCAGATGTCGGGCCTGCCGGGCGGGCTGTCGGACGTGATCGCCCGCCAGCTGGAACGGCAGATGGGCCTGTCGCCGGGGCCGATCCCCGTGACCGGCAGTGCCAACAACACGCCGGCGCCGCTGGCGGCGAAGCCGGCGACGACGAAGATCCCGCAGACCGGTGCCGCCGGCTTCGTGCAGCAGCACACCGAAGCGGCGAAGGCGGCCGAGGCCGAGACCGGCATCCCGGCCACCTTCATGGTGGCGCAGGCCGCGCACGAGACCGGCTGGGGGCGCAAGGAGATCCGGCACGCCGACGGCTCGCCTTCGTTCAACCTGTTCGGCATCAAGGCCTCCGGCGACTGGAAGGGTCCGGTGGCCGAGATCGCCACCACCGAGTACGTGAACGGCAAGGCGCAGCGCACGACGGCCAGGTTCCGCGCCTACAGCAGCTACGCCGAGTCGTTCGCCGACTACGCGAAGATGATGAAGTCCAGTCCGCGCTACGCGAGCACGGTGGCCAAGGCCTCGAACGCGAGCGCCTTCGCGCAGGGCCTGCAGAAGGCCGGCTACGCCACCGACCCCGCGTACGCCGACAAGCTGACGCGCGTGATCAACACCACGCTGCGCCTGCAGCGTTCGCTGGCCTGAACCGGGGGCGCCGATGACCACCTCACCGCTGATGTCGCTGGGCACGCGTGCGATGACCGCCGCCTATGCCTCGCTGCAGACCACCGGCCACAACATCTCCAACGCCAACGTCGCCGGCTATTCGCGCCAGAGCGTGGAACTGGCCACCGCCAAGGGCCAGTACCTGGGCACCGGCTTCTTCGGCAAGGGCGTGGACATCGCCTCGGTGACGCGCGCGCACGACGAGTTCCTCACCCGCGCCGCCGCGCAGACCAAGTCGCTCTCGGCGATGGACGCTACGCGCCACGAACGGCTGACGCAGCTGCAGAACGTGTTCCCCACCGGCGAGGCCGGCCTGGGCTACACGATGGGCCAGTTCCTCAACTCGATGAGCGACCTGGCCGCGCGGCCGGGCGACTACTCCACGCGCCAGGTGGTGCTCGCGCGCGCGCAGGACATGGCGACGCGCTTCAACGCCGCGGCCCAGCAGCTGGGCGTGATCCAGCAGGGCGTGACGGAGGACATGCGCACGATCGTGAAGACGATCAACGGCATCACCAGCGACATCGGCGCGGTGAACCAGCAGATCGCGGCCGTCAACGGCACCGGCCAGCCGCCGAACGACCTGCTGGACCAGCGCGACCGCCTGCTCAACGAGCTGTCGGGCTACCTGCAGATCAGCACCATCCCGGCCGACGACGGCACGGTGGGCGTGTTCACCGCCGGCGGCCAGCGCCTGGTGCTGGGCACCGACGTGCAGGACCTGCAGGTGGTGCCCGACCCCGACGACGTCTCGCGTTCGGCGCTGCAGTTGAACGACGACGGCGCCAGCCGCCTGCTGAAGATGGACTCGCTGGGCGGCGGCAGCCTGGCCGGGCTGATGCGCTTCCAGAACGTGGACCTGGTGGACGGCCGCAACCTCATCGGCCAGATGGCGACCGCGATCGCGGGCGTCGTGAACCAGCAGCAGATGCTGGGCGTGAACCTGCAGCAGCCGCTGGGCAGCGCCCCTTCGCAGCCGATGTTCTCGATCGGCAGCCCTCAGGGCTCGCCGGCTTCGACCAACTCGCGCGACGGCACGGGCGCCTACGCCGCCGGCGTCAGCCTCACCGTGACCGACCCCACGGCGGTGCAGGCGGCCGACTACTCGCTGTCGCCCGACCCCGCCGGCAGCGGCCAGTTCGTGCTGACGCGGCTGTCTTCGCCGCCGCTCACGCGCATGATCAACAGCGGCGACGTCGTCGACGGCCTGCGCATCGACGTCACCGGCACGCCGGCGTTGACCGACCGCTTCCTGCTCAAGCCGGTGGCCGACGCCGCCGGCACCCTGACCGCGCTGCTGCAGGACCCGCGCGACGTGGCGGCCGCCTCGCCGCTCATCGCCACGACGGACCCGGCGAACACCGGCACCGCGGCGGTGGCCAGCATGCGGATGTTCGCGCCCCCGGCGCAGCCGGCGGCCACCGCCCACATCGTGTTCACCGACAACAGCGGCAACTACACCTGGGACCTGCTGGACGCGTCCGGCACCAGCATCGGCTCGGGCACCGGCACCTGGAGCGCCGGCACCTCGATTCCGGCGCCGCCGAACGACATCAACGGCTTCTCGATCGAGCTTTCCGGCGTGCCGCGCAGCGGCGACGTGCTGGACGTGGCGCCGATCGCGCCCGAATTCATCGGCAGCAACAACGGCAACGCGCTCGCGCTGGCGGCGCTGCGCGACGTCGGCTTCGTCGGCCGCACGATGGCCAGCGACGGCAGCACCAGCGGCGGCGCCATCGCCACCGACGCCTATGCCGCGGCGATGTCCACCGTCGGCGTGCGCGTGCAGAGCGCCAGGTCCACCGCCGACATCTCGGCGGCCGCCGCCGGCCAGGCCGAGGACGCGCGCAGCGCCACCTCGGGCGTGAACCTGGACGAGGAGGCGGCGCGCCTGATCCAGTTCCAGCAGAGCTACCAGGCCGCCGCCAAGGTGCTGCAGGTCGCCCAGAGCCTGTTCGAAACCCTGCTGCAGACCACCACCGGTTGAGGCTAGACGATGACCATCCGCATCACCACCCAGCACGCCTTCGAGAGCTCGATCTCCAACCTGCAGAAGCGCCAGCAGGAGATGACCGACGCGCAGGACCGCCTGACCAGCGGCAAGCGCGTGGCGGTGGCCAGCGACGACCCGGTGGCGGCGGCGCGCGCCGAGCGCGCCCTGGCCGCCATGGTGCGCAAGGAAACCGAGCAGCGCGCGCTGGAAGCCAGCCGCAACGTGATGCAGCAGGCCGAAAGCTCGCTCGGCGATGCCGGCGAACTGCTGCAGCAGGCGCGCGAACTGGTGGTCAATGCCGGCAACGGCAGCTACGACGACAACAACCGCCAGACGCTGGCCGTGCGCCTGAAGGGCCTGCGCGACCAGCTGCTGGCGGTGGCCAACCGCGACGACGGCGCCGGCGCTTTCGTCTTCGGTGGCCAGGGCACCAAGTCGCCGCCCTTCGTGGACACGCCCACCGGCGTGGTCTACCAGGGCGCGGCCGGCCAGAGCACGGTGCCGGCCGGCGAGACGCTGCCGATGTCGATGGACGGTGCCCAGGCCTGGCTGGAGGCACCCAACCCGGCCACCGGCGCCAACGACCTGTCGGTGTTCGACGTGCTGGACCGCGTGATCGGCCAGATCGGCACCGCGGGCGCCACCGGCACCCAGATCAAGCAGGACGTGAGCAACGGCATCCGCGACATCGACGCCGTTTCCAACAACGTGCTGGCCACGCGCGCCAAGGCCGGCGAGGTGCTCAACCGCACCGACATGGTGGAGCAGCGCATCGCCGGCGCCAAGCTGGCGGCGCAGACCGAGCGCTCGAATGCGGAAGATTTGGACATGGTGCAGGCCGTGTCGGACTTCCAGAACAGGCAAAGCGGCTACGATGCGGCACTCAAGTCGTACTCGTTGGTGCAGCGTCTGTCGCTGTTCCAGTACCTCACAGCCTAGCCCCGCCCGGTGGAAGCGAATCCCGCACTGGCCCAGGTCGTCCTGGGCTACAGCCCCATGGTCGACCGCCAGCGCGCGGTCATCGCCACCCGGATCACGATCTTCCCGTCGCAGCCCGACGCCGGCTGCGACGCGCGGGCCCTGCTGGCCGCGCTGGAAGGGGTGTGGCCGCCACAGGCCGCGGCGCCACCCAACCTGTCGCTCAACCTGCGCCCGCTGGACCCGGCCGCCGCCGCGGCGCGCGGCTCGGCCGCGGCGCTGCAGCCGGTGTCGTTGAACATCGCCGGCGAAGTGCTGCTGCACGACGTGCTGGCCGCTCGCCCGGGGCCGCACCTGATGGTGGAGGTGCCGGCCTTCATGGCCGGCGACCCGCGCCACGCCGACGCGCTGCACGTGCTGCGCGAGGCCGGCAGCACGCTGCTCATCAAGGGCCGGCCGCTCACCGAGCTGCCGCGCGACATGCTGCCGTGCTTCAGCCATTCCATCGTCGACGCCGCCGACGAACGGCGCGGCGAGGCGACCGGCGCGCCGCCCTCGGTGCGCAGCATCACCAGCGTTCAGTCCGGCGTGCGCTGCCAGGCGGACATGGACCGCGCCTTCCAGCGCGGCGCCGTCGCCACCCTGGGCTGGCCCTTCGACGACCCGCTGCCGCCGCCGAGCACCAAGAAGAGCGTCCCGCAGGACGTGCAGGTGGTGCTGGAGCTCATTGCCGGCGTCGACCGCGAAGACCCGGTGAACCGGCTCGAGGCGGTGCTCAAGAAGGACCCGACGCTGGCCTTCCGGCTCATGCGCTACCTCAACTCCCCGGCCTTCGGGCTCACGGTGGAGATCAACTCCTTCGGCCACGCGCTCATGATGCTGGGCTACCAGCGCCTGAAGCGCTGGCTGGCGCTGCTGCTGGCGTCGTCGGCCAAGGGCGCGAACGCAAGGCCGCTCATGTTCGCCGCCGTGCGGCGCGGCCTGCTGCTCGAGGAACTGGGCCGCGACGCGGTCGACGCCGAGATGCGCGGCGAGCTCTTCATCTGCGGCGTCTTCTCGCTGCTCGACCGCCTGCTGCAGCAGCCGGCGGCCGAACTCTTCAAGAGCGTGCCGGTGCCCGAACGCGTGCAGCAGGCACTGCTGGACGAAACCGGGCCCTTCCACCCCTACCTGGAACTGGTGCGCGCGATCGAGGCGGAGTCGCTGATCGACATCCGTGAACGCGCGGGCCAGCTGCTCATGTCCGCGGCCGAAGTGAACCGCGCGCTGCTGGCGGCGCTGGCGGCGGCGCGCGCACTCGATTGACCTTGCCGGTGGCCGACGAAGCGCCACCGCCGGCAGTGCACGCGCCCGACGCGCTTGCGGCACTGTGGTCGGCGCCGTTCCCGGCCATGCTGCAGGACGCCCAGTTCCGGCTGGTGGACGTCAACGAAGCCTTCTGCCACTACACCGGCCGCGCGCGCGAGGCGCTCATCGGCCGCGACCTGCTGGAGCTGGAGCCGGCGGCCGACCGTGCCGCCAGCGTCGCCGCGCGCCAGGAGATGGCGGCCGCCGCGCCCGACGCGCCGGCCGGCCCCGTGCACGAACAGCACCGCATCGTCGACGCCGACGGCAACGAGCGCTGGTTCACGCTGGTGGTGCAGAACCTGGCCGCCCCCGGCGAGCCGCCGCGCTGGCTGGGCATGCTGCAGGACACCACCGCCGAGCAGCAGGCGCGCGAACAGCTGCGCCGTTCGCAGGACGAGCTGCTGCGCTGGTTCGAGCTGGCGCGCACCGGCATGCTGATCTACGACGACAGCGGCCTCATCGTGCGTTCCAACACCGCCGCCGAGTCGCTGGTCGACCGCGTGCCGGTGATGCTGTCCGACGCCGCGCCCGAACTGCAGGCGCTGCTGGGCTGGCAGGACGACGGTCCTCGGCCCGAGCTGGTGCCCGGCGCGCCGCCCATCGAGTGCGTGGCCACGGTGCTGGGCGCGGGCGGCCGCCGCCGCCGACTGGCCGCGCGCCTGGCCGGGCTGGCCACCGAACAGGGCCAGCGCCGCGTGATGGCCGTCATCGAGGACCGCAGCGCCGAGGAGGAACGCGACCTGGCGCGGCGCGAGATCGGCATGCTGATGGACGCCGCCAGCGTGGGCGTGGCCACCTTCGACCCCGCGCGCGGCTGGCTGCTGCCCGAACGCGGCAACGGCGGCGGCCGCGGCGGGCGCGCCGGCACCGGGCTGCAGGGCATCAACCGCGACCTCGTCGAGGCCGACTCGATGCCCGAGTACGAGCGCCTGCAGCGGGCGCTGCGCCAGGGCGAGCGCACCGAGGTGCGCTACGCCGTGCGCCACCCCGAACTGGGCCAGCGCTGGCTGCTCACGCGGGTGGAGCCGGGGGCGCTGGCCGGCGGTCGGCCCACGACCAGCGTCGTGACGCTGGACGTCACCGAGCAGGAGACCGCGCAGCGCCGCAACGAACAGCTGCTGCGCGAGCTGACCACCATCCTCGACGGTTCCACCGCCGGCATTGCCTACCTGCGCGGCCCGGTGCTGGTGCGCTGCAACCGGCGCTTCGAGCGCATGCTGGGCTTCGCACCCGGCGCCGCCGCGGGTGCCTCGCTGATGGAAGTGATCGCGCGTTCGCCCGAAGGGCGCCGCATCGCCGAGGAAGCGCAGACGGCGCTCGCCGCCGGCCGGCCCTACGAGGCGGAACTGTCGGCCGGCGACATCCAGGGCCAGCCGGTCTGGTACGCGCTTTCGGTGCGCCGCGCCGAGCCGGTGCGCGACGAGATCGAGGCGGTGGCCGTGCTCACCGACGTCACGCGGCTGAAGGCCCAGCAGGCCGAACTGGAACAGCTGCTGCGCGACCGCGAGCTGATGTTCAGCCTGTCGGACGTGGGCATCGCCTACCTGCGGGGCGCGCGCATCGAGCGAGCCAACCAGGCGATGGCGCGCCTGGCCGGGTATGCCGGCCCCGAACTCACCACGCTGGACAGCGCCGAGCTCTACGAGAACGCGCGCGAGTGCGTCGAATTCGAGGCCCAGGTCGCCACCGCGCTGCGCAACCATGGCCGCTTCAACGGCGAACGCCGGCTGCGCCGGCGCGACGGCAGCCTGATCTGGGTGCAGGTGGCGGTGCGCCCGGTCGACCCCGAGCGGCCCGACGACGGCGTCATCTGCAGCTTCGTCGACATCGACGAGCGGCGGCGCGCGCGCGAGTCGCTGGCGGTGCAGGCCGAGCGCACGCGCGCGGTGCTGAACTCGGTGCTGGTGGGCATCGTCACCGTGGGCAGCGAAGGCATCGAGTGGATGAACCGCTCGGCACGGCGCATGTTCCACGGCGAGCTGGCCGACTTCGTCGGCGAGCCGATCGCGATCGTCGCGCCGCCGGATGCCCCCGACCACCCGCTGCGCCGCAGCGACTGGCTGGAGAACCTGGCCGAAGGCAAGGCCGAGACCTTCGAATGCCGGCTCAAGGCTCGCGACGGGCGCGAGTTCTGGGTCGTCGGCAATGCGGTCGCCACCGGCAACGAAGGCAGCGGCCGCCAGCTCACCTTCGCGCTGCTGGACATCGAAAGGCGCCGCCAGGCCGAGGTGAGCATCGCCCAGGCGCGCGCTTCGCTGCAGCGCGTGATCGAGACCGCGCCGCTGGCGATCGCGCTCTTTGACGCCCGCAGCCAGCGCGTGCTGCAGTCCAACCAGACGGCGGCCGACTTCTTCGGCCGCGACGCGACCGAACTGCTCGGCCGCACGCCGGCCGAACTGGCCACGCCGTCGAAGGCGGCGCTGCTGAACGAGTGGTTCGCCGCCGCCGCCGGCGCCGAGCTGCAGCACCACGAACTGCGCGAGGACGCCGGCGACAGGGCCGAAGGACCGCGCGTCTGGGACCTGCGCGTGGTGCCGCTGGAAGCCGCCGGCGACGACGAGGACCAGCAGATCCTGCTGGTGGCCAGCGACGTGACCGAGCAGCGCGCCGCCGAGCAGGCGCGGCTGCAGGCCGCCATCGCCCAGCGCGAGGTGCTGGTGCGCGAGGTGCACCACCGCATCAAGAACAACCTGCAGGGCGTGGCCGGCCTGCTGCAGCAGAACGCGCAGCGCCACCCCGAACTGTCGATGCTGCTCACCGAAGCCGTCAGCCAGGTGCAGGCCATCGCCCAGGTCTACGGCCTGCAGGTCGGCGCCAGCGGGCCGCTGAAGGCGGCGCGCGTGATCGAGGCCATCGCCGGCTCGGTGCAGCGCACCTTCGGCCGGCCGATCGGCTTCGCCTCGGCGCCCGCGGCCGACGCGGTGGTGCTGCCGGAGGCCGAGGCGATCCCGATCGCGCTGACCGTCAACGAGCTGCTCACCAACGCGGTGAAGCATTCCGCCGGCGGTGCGGTGCGCTGCGCGCTGGCGGTGGAAGGCGATGCGCTGCTGGTCGAGATCCGCAACCCGGGCCGGCTGACGGCCGGCTTCGACATCGCCAAGGTGCCGGGCGGCGTGTCCGGACTGGGCCTGGTGCGCGCGCTGCTGCCGCGCCGCAGCGCCACGCTGTCCATTGAACCCGACGGCGACGAGGTGCGGGCCTGCATCCTGCTGCGCGCGCCCAGCGTGCGCTTCGGGGCCGACGCCGCCGTTGGGCGAGAATGAGCGCATGAGTTCCAAGGGCAGGATCCTCGTCGTCGACGACGACAGGCTGGTGCTGGCGACGGTGGTGCACGGCCTGGCGCAGGCCGGCTACGAGGTGATCGACGCCGACAACGGCGACGAAGCCATCCTGCTGGCGCGCGAGCACCGGCCCGAACTGGCGCTGCTGGACATCCGCATGGAAGGCAAGAGCGGCTTCGACGTCGCCGAGTACCTGCGCGACGTCTGCCGCATCCCCTTCATGTTCCTTTCGGCCTTCTCCGACCCTGCCACGCTGGCCGAAGTGGAACGCCTGGGCGCCGTGGCCTACATGGTCAAGCCGCTGGACGTGGGGCAGATCGTGCCCACCGTGGACGCCGCGTTCGCGAAGCTGCGCGCCACCGTGCCCGCGCCGGCCGCCGCCGTGCCCGAGTCCGACGCGCAGCTGGCCGACCCGGTGCCGCTGGCGGTGGGGGTGCTGATGCACCGCCATTCGCTGTCGCGCCGGGAGGCGCGCGCGCGCCTGCAGCGCATGGCCGGCGAGGCGGGCCTGGCCGAGGCGGCGCAGGCCGAAAGGCTGCTGGCGGCGCTGGAGGAACTGGCCCGCTCGGCCTGACGCCGCGCCGCGCTATTCGCGCAGCGTGAAGTGGAAGGTGGCGCCGCGGCCCGGCTCGGCCTCGGCCCAGACCGCGCCGCCATGGCGGCGCACGATGCGCTGCACCGAAGCCAGGCCGACGCCGGTGCCCGGGAACTCGTTGTTGCTGTGCAGGCGCTGGAAGAGGCCGAACAGGCGGTCGGCCGAGCGCATGTCGAAGCCGGCGCCGTTGTCGCGCACGAAGAAGGCACGCCGGCCCTCGTGCGGTTCGCTGCCGAAGACGATGCTCGCCTTCTTCGCGCGCGCGCTGTACTTCCAGGCGTTGCCCAGCAGGTTCTCCAGCACCAGGCGCAGCAGCGTGGGGTCGCCGTTGGCGGAAAGGCCGGGCTCGATCTCGATGTCGGCCGCGCGTTCAGGTGCGCCCCGGCGCAGGTCGTCCACGATGTAGGCCGCCAGCTGCGACAGGTTGACCGGCTGGCGCGCCAGCGGCTGCTGCGAGAGCCTGGCCAGCGTGAGCAGCGCGTCGATCATGTGGTTCATGCGCGCCGCCGCGCCCAGCACGCGGTCGAGGTGGTCGTTGCCGACGCGGTCGAGCGCGCGGCCGTAGTCTTCCTTCAGGATGCGGGTGAAGCCTTCCACCACCCGTACCGGCGCGCGCAGGTCGTGCGACACGGTGTAGCTGAGCGAAGCGCCTTCGCTGGCCGTCTCGCTCTGCGGCTGCGGCAGGTGCACCAGCCACAGGCCTTCGCCGGCCACGGTGCCGAAGCGGCGCAGGTGCCAGCCTTCGTGTTCGGCCGCGCTTTCGGGGCGGGCCTCGGCGATGGCGTTGCGCAGCGGGGACGGCAGGCGCGGCAGCAGGTCGGCCCAGTGCAGCCCGGCGCCGCCGTCGCCGGCCTCGATGTCCAGCAGGCGCCGCGCCGGCGCGCTGGCGTCGCGCAGGCGCCAGCCTTCGGGGCTGCCGTCGCCGAAGGCCAGCAGCGCCGGCAGCTCGAGCGCGGCGATCAGCGCCGCCAGCGCGTCCTGGTCGGCGATGCGCGTGTCTTCCACCGCGGTGGGGCGGGCGGTGCCGGCATAACCGGCGAAACGGCCGTGGTCGTCCAGCCGCGGCAGGCCGCGCAGCACCCAGTCGCTGCCGTCGGCGGCGCGGCGCACGCGCAGGGCGTCGAAGGGCACCTGCGCTTCCATGCGGCTGCGCAGGCTGTCGCCGCGTGCGCTCTGCGGGCATTCGAAGCGCTCCCACAGCAGGCCGCCGGCTTCGGTGCCCTGGGCCCAGTGGGCAGCGGGCGCACCGGCCGGCGGCTGCAGGTGCAGCAGGCGGTGGCGGCCGTCGGTCTGCCAGGACCAGCCTTCCACCAGGCCGGCCAGCAACTGCTGTTCGCGCCGGGCGTCGCGCAGTGCCGCTTCGGCGCGGTGGCGTTCGCGCAGGGTGCCGAAGCCCCAGGCGCCGGCGGCCGACAGCAGCAGCGCCACGCAACCGAAGAGCCAGGGTGCACCGGCGGCGACGGAAGGGGTGCAGCCACCCAGGGCGGGCAGGGCCGCCAGGATCGGCAGCCGCGCGGCGCAGGCAAGCGGGCCGCCGCGTGCGTCGCAAGGACCATGCATGCGGTTCATTTTAGGGAGCGCCCCCGGGATGACCGGGGCGCAGGGGGCTCAAGTTGCGAGAACAACGGCCGAAAGCCGTGGTCTTGACTTGTCCCCATTGACGGCAGCGCGCCGCCGGCCGATCCTTCCCGGGACGGGCGGCCGCGCCGGCCCGAAAGCGCCTCGATGACCGCTCCGCCCATCCTTGACGAGCAGACGATCCAGGGCCTGCGCCAGCTGGACCCCAGCGGCCAGCACGGCCTGCTGGCGCGCGTGCTGCGCACCTTCGAAGGCGCGCTGCGGCGGCAGATGGCGCAGATGGCCGAGGCGCGCGACCGCGGCGACGCCGCCGGCGTGGCCTTCGTGGCCCATACCATCAAGTCCGCGGCCGCCAGCGTGGGGGCGCTGGCGCTGTCGGGCAGCTGCCAGCAGACCGAACGCCGCATCCGCGACGGTGCCCTGCTCGACCTGGGGGCCGAAGTGGAGAACTTGTTGACGCTCGCCGAGGCTGCGCTGCAGGCGGTTGAAGCTATGCTGCAAACCACCTCTCCGCGATGAATCTTCCTACCTCCTTCGCCGACGCCGGGCTGCCCGGCCAGCCGCAGGTGCTGCTCGTCGACGATGACGAGGTCAACCTTCTTCTGACCGCCCACGCGCTTCGTGAGCGGGGCTTCCGCATCACCGAATCGTCGGGCGGCGAGAGCGCGCTGGCGCTGCTGGCCGACTGGACACCCGACATCATCGTGCTCGACGCGCTGATGCCCGGCATGGACGGCTTCGCCACCTGCCGCCGCATCCGCGGCCTGGCCGGCTTCGAGAACATGCCGGTGCTCATGCTCACCGGCCTGGACGACGACGCCTCCATCACCCGCGCCTACGAGGCCGGCGCCACCGACTTCTTCGTCAAGGCCACCCAGTGGAGCCTGCTGGCCGGCCGCCTGCACTACCTGCTGCGCGCTTCGCGCACGCGGCTGGAACTGGAGAAGAACCGGGCCAAGCTGGCGCGCGCGCAGGACCTGGCGCGCATGGGCAGCTTCGACTGGCGGCGCGGCGAAGGCGGCCTGGCGATGTCGCCCGAAGGCCTGCGCGTCTTCGGCCACGGGCCGCACGAGCGGCCCACGCTGCGCAAGCTGCTGCGCATGGTGCCGCGCGACGAGCGGCGCGCGCTGATGCGCCTGCTGCACGAGGTGCTGCGCCACAGCTCGGTGATCGCCACCGACGTGCCGATCACGCTGATCGACGGGCGCCAGCGCATCATCCACGTCGAGGCCGAACCGGAATTCAACGAGCACGGCCACGGCATCGGCTACACCGGCATCGTGCAGGACGTGACCGACCGCCGCATCGCCGAGGACAAGATCCGCCACCTGGCGAACTTCGACGCGCTGACCGGCCTGCCGAACCGGCGCCAGCTGATCTGGCGCGCCGAGCGCGCGCTGGAACATGCGCGCCGCATGCAGCACCAGTTCGCGCTGCTGCTGATCGACCTGGACCGCTTCAAGGTCATCAACGACACGCTGGGCCATTCGGCCGGCGACGAACTCCTCATGGAAGTGGCGCGCCGGCTGCGCGCCTGCGTGCGCCACAGCGACCAGGTCATGGAAGGCGCGCTCGAAAGCGCCGGCGCCCGTTCGCACCGCACGCTGGAAGCGGTGGGCCGCCTGGGCGGCGACGAGTTCGTCGCCCTGCTGCCCGAAGTGGGCGAGGACCGCGATGCCGAACGCGTGGCGCAGCGCGTGCTGGAGGTGATGCGCGAGCCGATCTTCGTCTCCGGCCAGGAATGCTTCGTCACCGCCAGCGTGGGCGTGGCCATCTACCCGCGCGACGGCGCCACCGTCGCCGACCTGATGCGCAACTCCGACGTCGCGATGTACTCGGTGAAGGCGCAGGGCCGCAACGCGAGCGCGATCTACTCGCCGGCGCTGGTGGGCCGCGGGCGCGAGAAGCTCGAACTCGAGACCGCGCTGCACAAGGCGATCGAGCGCGACGAACTGGTGCTGCACTACCAGCCCAAGATCGACGTGCGCTCGGCCCGCATGGTGGGCGCCGAGGCGCTGATGCGCTGGAACCGCAACGGCAAGCTGGTGCCGCCGATCGACTTCATCCCCCTGGCGGAAGAGACCGGCCTCATCGTGCCGCTGTCCGAATGGGCGCTGCGCGAGGCGGCGCGCCAGGCCAAGGTGTGGCAGACCAGCTTCGGCTTCCAGGACTCGATCGCGGTCAACCTGCCCAGCCACCTGTTCAGCCGCAGCGACCTCATCGAGCACATCCACCAGTGCGTCACCGCGTACAGCGTACCGCACCGGGTGATCATGCTCGAGATCACCGAGACCAACCTGATGAAGGACCTGCAGGACGTGATCCCCGCCCTGCACCGCCTGAACGAGATCGGCGTCGAGATCGCGATCGACGACTTCGGCACCGGTTATTCGTCGCTGGCCTACCTGACCACGCTGCCGATCTCGGAGCTGAAGATCGACCGCAGCTTCGTGCGCGACCTGGGCATCACGCCGCAGAGCAGCGCGGTGGTCACCGCGATCATCGCGCTCGCGCGTTCGCTGGGCCTGCGCGTCATCGCCGAAGGCGTGGAGACGCTGCGCCAGATGGAAGTGCTGCACCGCCTGGGCTGCGGCGTGATGCAGGGCTACATGTTCAGCAAACCGATCGCGCCCGACGACCTGGAGCGCTGGCTCGAACAGACCGTGCTGCCGCGCAAGGCGCCCTGGATCGGCCAGGCCAGCGAACTCGAGTTCGGCGGCGACGGCGTGCCGCGCGCGGCCAGCGTGCGCCTGCGCTGATGAACGCGCCGGAGACGACGGCGGCCACGCCGGCACAGGTGGCCAAGGGGGCGCTGCGCCGGCTGGCGATGGCCAAGCTGGAACCCACACCCGAGAACTACGCGCGCGCCTATGCCGAGGAAGCCGGCCTGCCGCCGCCGGCCGCGAGTGACGCCAAGTCGCAGGGCCCGATCTGGGCGACGTTGATCGAGAAGGTCGCGCGCGGCCTGGAACGCAGCGGCCGCCAGTGGACGGCGGCGCGCAAGAAGGAGAGCCTGCACCGAGTGCTGGACGGCAGCCGGGGCGACGCCGCCCGCCTGCAGCAGCGCCTGCAGGCCCTGCTGCAGGCCTGGGAAGGCGACCGCGCCTTCGAGAGCGAGGCCACCGGCGCCCCGTCCGAGACCCTGCCCGCGCCGCTGGACGGCGGCCCCGACTGGCGGCCGATGGCGGCCACCTACGAAGGCACGCTGCGCGCCGCGCTGCCCGAAGGCGACGCCAACGCCGCCGAACTGGCCGACCGGCTGGGCCAGCTGGCCGACCGCATCGCCGCCGAGGGCGTTTCCACGCCACGGCTGGAGGAACTGGACGACCTGTGCGAACGCGCGCGCCGCTTCTTCGGCCAACGCCACCGCCTGGTCGACGAACTGGGCGCGCTGGCGCGCGAGCTGGGCCGCGGCCTCACCGAACTGTCCGAAGACGAGAGCTGGGCGCGCGGCCAGTGCGAGACGCTCGAAGCGCGCCTGGCCGAAGGGCTTTCGGTGCGCAGCGTGCGTGCCGCCGGCGCGCTGCTGGCCGAGACGCGCACGCGCCAGCAGCGCGTGCGCAGCGAACGCAACGCCGCGCGCGATGCGCTGAAGAACCTGTTCCAGCGCATGCTGGCCGAGATCGGCGAGCTGGGCGAACACACCGGCCGCTACCACGAGGCGGTGGGCCGCCATGCCGCGGCCATCGAACGCGCCGACAGCATCGAAGGCCTGGCCGGCGTGGTGCGCGAGATGCTGGAGGAAAGCCACGCCGTGCAGCAGGTGGTGGGCCGCACGCAGGAAAGGCTGCAGGCCGAACACGCCAAGGCTTCCGAACTGGAAGGACGCGTGCGCGCGCTCGAAGGCGAGCTGCGCCGCCTGTCGGACGAGGTCTCGACCGACGCGCTCACGCAGGTGGCCAACCGGCGCGGCCTGGCCGCCGCCTTCGAAGCCGAAAGCGCCCGCGCCCAGCGCGCCGCAGAGGGCGTGCCCGGGCTGGCGGTGGCGCTGATCGACATCGACAATTTCAAGAAGCTCAACGACACGCTGGGCCACGCCGCGGGTGACGTGGCGCTCAAGTCGCTGGCCGCCGCGGTGCGCGAAAGGCTGCGGCCGGTGGACCACCTGGCGCGCTTCGGCGGCGAGGAATTCGTGGTGCTGCTGCCGGCCACCCCGGTGGAAGAGGCGCAGCAGGCCCTGACGCGGCTGCAGCGCAGTCTGACCGAGGCGCTCTTCCTGCACGAGGACCGCGAGGTCTTCGTCACCTTTTCGGCCGGCGTCACCGCCTGGCGTGCCGGCGAGGCGCTGGAAGCCGCGCTCGAGCGGGCCGACGAAGCGCTCTACGAAGCCAAGCGAAGCGGGAAAAACCGCACATGCATGGCTTGAGAAACGGCCTCTTCGGGGGCTGATTCGCCCTCTTGCCGGCACCCCCGGCTGCCGATAATGAAGTCCATATGGAAGGCGAAGCTTCGGTGCTTTCGGCGCTGAAGAAGGCCGTGCTGGCCTTCTTCCGCCACGACGTGGTCCTGCAGCGCGACGACGAGGGCGTGCACCTCTATTTCGAGGATCCGAAACGCTCGCAGCCGCGGCCGCCCACGCGCGCGCAGCGCGCGGCGCAGAAGGACCAGGCCGAACTCGACCGCTCGCGCGCCGCGCTGGCGGCGCTGCTGGACGTGGACGCCACCCTGCGTTCCGGCCTGCGCCAGCTGGCCTTCGTGGAATATGCGCTCGAGAAGAAGGGCTGGCGAGGCCTGCACAAGATTCCGCTCGACGTGCTGCAGAAGGCGCTGGAGCAGCTGGAGCAGATGGTGCAGAACTGGTCCGACGAGGGTCTGGCCTGCCTGCGGTCCAAGATGGCCGTGGCCGTGATCGACCGCGAGCACATGGACCCGAACAAGGAACCCGAGGCCTACCGCACCGCCGCCTTGCTGGAAAGCCCGCCGACGCTGGCGGCTAAGGCGATCCAGGCCGCCAAGGCCACCGCTTCCGACGGAAAGCCGGGCGTCGAGGTGTCGCAGATCGACGACGGCCAGGCCCTGCTGGCCGCCTACGCCGCCCTGGGCCTGCAGACCGAGGAATCCCCCCCCGCCGTGGAACTGCACGGCGAACTGGACTCGCCTTCCGCGAAGGCGCTGGTGCGCGAAGCCCGGCGCGGTGCGCCGCGCCAGGCGCTGCAGGGCTGATCGGCCGCCGCCAGCGCCAACGACGAAGGCAGTTTCGGCCACGCCCGGCGCGGTCCGGGCCGGCAGCCGGCTCCAGTGGCCCGCCAGGGCTTCGATGTCGGCGTCGCCCAGGCGCGCGGCGATGGGCGACGTCAGGTCGTGCTTGCGCCCCCCGGGTCGCGCAGCCCTCAGGCGCCGGCGGTCTCGGCGGCCGGCGCGCGCACCGGGCCGGCCATCGCGGGGCGCCAGTACAAGTGCCTGCCGCGGCCGCCTTCCTTGGCCGCGTACATCGCGGCGTCCGCGTTGCGCAGCAGGGTGTCGGGCTGGGTGCCGTCTTCCGGGTACACCGCGATGCCGACCGACGCACCGACCGCCACCCGTTGCCCCTGCAGCCACA
Organism: Rubrivivax sp.; assembly: GCA_044224175.1. GTDB lineage: Bacteria > Pseudomonadota > Gammaproteobacteria > Burkholderiales > Burkholderiaceae_C > Rubrivivax. Next base: position 61,408 of record JBGAKY010000028.1, read on the forward strand.
GCGGTTCCGCCACCGAGGTGACGATGCGCTGCGCGATCTCGGTGGTGTCGTCGGGGCCGACGATCTCGGGCAGCAGCACGGTGAACTCGTCTCCGCCCATGCGAAAGACGACGTCGCTCTGGCGCACGCAGGCCTGCATGCGCGCCGCCAGTTCGCGCAACGCGGCGTCGCCGGCGGCGTGACCCAGGCGGTCGTTCACCCCCTTGAAACCGTCCAGGTCGACGAACATCAGCGCACAGCGGCGGCCGTGGCGTGCCGCATGGGCGAGCGCGGGAGCGAAGCGTTCGCCGAAGCACAGGCGGTTGGGCAGGCCGGTCAGCAGGTCATGGCTGGCCAGGTGGCGCGCCTGGGCTTCGCCGTCCGCACGCTGGCGCGCCTGCTCGGCCAGCACGCGGTCGGCCTTGCGCACCACCGCCAGCAGGAACAGGTACAGCGTGCCCAGCAGCAGCAGCACCGCGCCGGCCACCTGCTGCTTGGCCCGGCGCTGGCGTGCCAGCAGGTGGGTGACGTCGGAGTAGACCTCGAACACGCCTTCCACCGGGCCTTCAGCGCGCGTTCGCGCGGGCACGTACGAAGCCCTCAGGCTGCGCCGGTTGAGCGTGCCCTCGAAGGCATCGAAGCGCTCGCGGTAGGTGATCTGGCTGTGGCTTCCGCCTTCCAGCGCGCGGCGCAGGCCGGGGTTGGTGCCCTTGTCCTCGCCGATCTGCGACGGGTCGGTGGAAAACACTGTGAGGCCGCGCAGGTCGTAGATCTTGACCTTGGCGATGTTCAGCCCCTTCATGTGGTGCAGCACGTCGGCACGCAGCGAGACCTGCGCCGGGTCGGCCAGCAGTTCGGTGCGCGTGCGGCCGGGCGGCGCGGCGACGAAGAGGCGGTAGCGCGACCAGATCGCATTCGACAGCGCCCGCGTCAGGTCGGCGTTGGCACGCTCCTCGTGCTCGACCAGCTGGTCCAGCGTGAGCTGGCCGTAGAGCCCGATCAGGCAGGCCGTGACCGCCACGACGCCCACGAGGCTGGTCAACGAGAAATACCGGGTCAGGCGGAAGCGGCGCAAGGATGGGGGGTGGGGCATCGCGCACGAAGTGCGCTGCCTTGGGCCTTCGGCATCCGGTGCCCGATCTTGAGTCGCCGCCTCTCGGGCGGCTGGCGGAAGCGGTGAGATTCGAACTCACGGACGGTTGCCCGTCGCCGGTTTTCAAGACCGGTGCCTTAAACCGCTCGGCCACGCTTCCGCAGTCAGGCGTTGCGCATTGTGCCGCTTCAGGCCGCGCGTTCACGCACCCGGTCGTGAACCCATTCGGTCAGCGGGCCGCATTCGGCCAGCAGGGCGTCGATCTCGGACAGCGCGGCAGTGGCGAAGGCGGGGTCGCGGATCTGCGGCGCGTTCAGGCGCACGTTGAGCGCCGCGCCGCGCAAGGCCGCGAACGACGCCAGCACGCCCGTGCCGACGTCGCCGACCACGTTGCGGTGCCCCAGTTCCACCACGCGCGCGGCCAGGCGCACGCCTTCGGCGGCGGCGCGCGCGCAGGCCAGCGGCGAGTGCGTGGCCGCCAGCAGGCCGGCCTGGATGGCGGTGCTGCGCGCGGCCTGCTGCGCCGCGTCGCCCTTGGGCAGCTTCCAGGCGGCCAGCAGCGAACCGAACGCGGCCGCGTCCTCGGCGGCCATCGCGGCCAGCCGCTGGCGCAACGACTCGCTGGCCTGCAGCAGCGCGTTCAGCGCGGCGGCGTTGGCCTCGTGGCCGGGGCGCTCCAGCGTGAGACGGGCCACCATGGAGACCAGCGCGGCGCCCATCGCGCCGGTCAGCGCGGCGGCGGCGCCGGCGCCGGGGGTGGCGGTGGCGGCGGCCAGGTCGTCCAGGAAGGACGCGATGGTCGGCCCGGGGTGCACGAGGCTTCAGCCCGGCTGCTGCGCGGCGGGGCAGCGCACCTGGAAGACTTCCTGCCGGCCGCCGTCCACGCGCACCGCGGTGAGCGCGCCGCCCCAGACGCAGCCGGTGTCCAGCGCCAGCAGGTCCGGCCGCTGCACCAGGCCCAGCGTGCTCCAGTGGCCGAAGGCCACCGGCTGGCCGGCGCTGCGGCGGCCGGGCACGTCGAACCAGGGGCGGAAGCCTGGCGGGGCGGCGCCGGCGCCTTCCTTGGTGAGCAGGTCCAGCACGCCGTCGTCGCTGCAGAAGCGGACGCGCGTGAGCACGTTGACGATGAAGCGCCAGCGCTCGAAGCCCTGCAGGTCCTCGCGCCAGGCGAGCGGCTCGTTGCCGTACATGCGCATCATGAAGGGCTGCAGGTCGGGGCCGCGCAGCAGGGTCTCGACCTCGGCCGCCAGCGCCAGCGTGCGTGCCGCGTCCCATTGCGGCACCAGGCCGGCGTGCACGCAGAGCCAGCCGCTTTCGACCCAGGCCATGCGCTGGCGGCGCAGCCAGTCGATCCACGCCTCGCGGTCGGGTGCTTCCAGCACCGGGGCGATGGTGTCGTCGTGGCGCGAAGGCCGGGCGCCGAAGCTCACCGCCAGCAGGTGCAGGTCGTGGTTGCCCAGCAGGCAGGTGCAGGCGTCGCCGAAATCGCGCAGGCGGCGCAGCACCTGCAGCGACCGCGGACCGCGATTCACCAGGTCGCCCAGCACCACCAGGCGGTCGCGCGAAGGCGAGAACCCGCACTCGGCGAGCAGGCGTTCCAGCGCGTCGTCGCAGCCCTGCACGTCGCCCACCAGGTAGTTCATCGGCCGCCGCCGGGCCGCCCCAAGGCGGCCGATCGCCCCCCCGGGGGGCAGCGAAGCGTGGGGGTCGTCATCCGCCGATTCTGCTACGCTTGCCGACCCCCCAAAGGCTGGCCGCCTCCGGGCTTCGAACCGGGCGGCAGCGCGCATGGACGTCACGCTGCTTGCCTTCCTGATCCTGCTCAACGGACTTTTCGCGATGTCGGAGATGGCGCTCACCGCCTCCCGCAAGGCGCGACTCCAGGTGATGGTGGAAAACCGCGAGCCCGGTGCGCAGGCGGCGATGGACCTGCACGAGCACCCCACGCGCTGGCTGTCCACGGTGCAGATCGGCATCACCTCGATCGGCGTGCTCAATGGCATCGTCGGCGAGAACGCGTTTTCCGAACCGCTGGCGCACTGGCTGACGGAGCAGTTCCACGTGGCCGCCAGGCCCGCTTCGCTGGCCGCCACCGGGCTGGTGGTGTTCATCATCACCGTGCTCACCATCATCTTCGGCGAGCTGGTGCCCAAGCGCCTGGGCCAGATGTACCCGGAGACGGTGGCGCGCCTGGTGGCGCGGCCGATGAACTGGCTCTCGGCGGCGACGCGGCCGCTGGTGATGCTGCTGTCGGCCTGCACGCAGGGCGTGCTGCGCCTGCTGGGCATCCGCGGCGAGACCCAGCGCGCGGTGACCGAGGAGGAGATCGCCGCCAGCCTCGAAGAGGGCGTGGACGCCGGCGTGATCGAGGAGCAGGAGCACCTGATGGTGCGCAACGTGTTCCGCCTGGACGACCGCCAGATCGGCAGCATGATGATCCCGCGTGCCGAGATCGTCTGGCTCGAGGCCGACGAGGACATCGAACGCGTGCTCGCGCTGGTGCAGCAGCACGGCCACACGCGCTACCCGGTGTGCCGCGGCGGCCTGGACGACGTGATCGGCGTGCTGGACGCGCACCGCCTGCTGGAACCGCTGGTGCACGGCACCAAGCCCGACCTGCCGGCGCTGCTGAAGCCGCCGGTCTTCGTGCCCGAGACGCTGTCGGGCATGGAACTGCTGGAGCACTTCCGCACCAGCGGCGCCGATCTGGTGTTCGTGGTCGACGAATACGGCGCGGTGCAGGGCGTCATCAGCGAACGCGACGTGCTGGAAGCCATCACCGGCGAGTTCGCCACCCCCACCGACGACGACGCCTGGGCCGTGCAGAGGGAAGACGGCAGTTGGCTGATGGACGGCCTGATTCCGGTCACCGAGCTGAAGGACCGGCTGGAACTGAAGGAACTGCCCGAAGAGGACCGCGGCCGCTACAACACGCTGGCGGGCATGGTGATGCTGCTGCTGGGCGACCTGCCCCGCACGGCCGATTCGGTGCAATGGCAGGGCTGGCGCTTCGAGGTCGTCGACCTCGACGGCAAGCGAGTCGACAAGGTGCTGGTCACGCGCACCGACAACCGCGGAGAGGAAACATGATCAATCAGCTGCTGCACCGGCAGCCCGTCGCCACCGACCGTGCCGAACACCGTTTCGTGCGCATGAAGGTGCCGGTCACCGACTGGTCGGTCGCGTCGAGGATGAACTCGATGTTCGTCGCCGCCACCGAGTTCGCCGACGCCGGGCGCGAGTTCCCGATCGTCTTCGTGCGCGCGGGCGAGGACGAAGGCGGCAAGCCCGCCATCGCGCCGATCGCGGTGCTGGGGCTGGTGGCCGACGAGAACCTGTTCGTCGAAGGCCGCGAATGGAAGGCGAACTACTTCCCGGCCATGCTGCGCTTCTACCCCTTCTGCATCGGCCGCCTGGACGACCAGCGTTTCGCCATCTGCTTCGATGCCGGATGGGCCGGTGTCTCGGGGACCGAAGGCGAACGCCTGTTCACCGCCGAAGGCGAACCCACGCCCTTCCTGGACGAGGTGCGCAAGAACCTGGAAGTGCTGGAGTCCGAGACCCAGCGCACGCGCGTCATGTGCAGCCAGCTGCGCGACCTGGACCTGCTGCGCGAGATGCGCTTCGACGCCACCCTGCCCGACGGCAGCAAGCTCACGGTGGACGGCTTCCTCACCGTCGACGAGCAGCGCCTGAGCGCGCTGCCCGACGACAAGGTGCTGGAGATGCACCGGAGCGGCGCCCTGGGCATGGTGCATGCGCACTACGTCTCGCTGGGCGGCATGCGCAAGCTGCTGGACCTGCACCTGAAGCGGCGCGCCGCGAAGGCCGCCCAGCCCGCCTGAGGCATGCCGCGCCGGCATAGCAGCTAGTCCGCAATTGCCGGAAAGTTCAGGTGCGGCGCGGCGGGCGGCGGGCCGCCGCGCGACCACAATCGAATTCCTGATTTCCCTTCGCCGGAGACACAGCATGATCACCAGACGACAGCATCTCGCCCTGGCCGCCGCGGCGCTGGTCGCGGGCAGCGCCCACGCCCAGAGCGACGCCCTGAAGATCGGCGTCATCCTGCCGATGACGGGCCAGCAGGCCAGCACCGGCCGCCAGATCGACGCCGCCATCAAGCTGTGGGTCAAGCAGAACGGCAGCAAGGTCGCCGGCAAGACGGTGGAAGTGATCGTCAAGGACGACCAGAGCCTGCCCGACCAGACGCGCCGCCTGGCGCAGGAACTCATCGTCAACGACAAGGTCGTCGCGCTGGCCGGCTTCGGCATCACGCCCAGCGCCATGGCGGTGGCGCCGCTGGCCACCCAGAGCAAGACGCCGATGGTGGTGATGGCCGCGGCCACCAGCGCCATCACCGAAGCCAGCCCCTACGTGGTGCGCACGAGCTTCACGCTGCCGCAGGCGGCGGTGGCCATCGCCGAGTGGGCGAACAAGAACAACATCAAGAAGACCGTCACCCTGGTGGCCGACTACGGCCCCGGCTTCGACGCCGAGAAGTACTTCGCCGACCGCGTCACCCTCAACGGCGGCCAGGTGCTGGAGAAGCTGCGCACCCCGCTGCGCGCACCCGACTTCGCACCCGTGCTGCAGAAGGTGCGCGACGCCAAGCCCGACGCGCTGTTCGTCTTCCTGCCTTCGGGGCAGGGTGCGGCCTTCATGAAGCAGTTCGCCGAGCGCGGGCTCGACAAGGCGGGCATCCGTCTCATCGCCACCGGCGACGTGACCGACGACGACCAGCTGAACGACATGGGCGACGTGGCGCTGGGCGTGGTCAACGCCCACCACTACAGCGCCGCCCACCCGAGCGCGCTGAACAAGAAGTTCGTCGCCGAGTTCCAGGCCGCCAACAAGTTCCGCCCCAACTTCATGGCCGTGGGCGGCTATGACGGCATGCGCGTCATCTACAAGGGCCTGGAAGCCAGCAAGGGAGCCGGCGGCGACGCGCTGCTGGCCGGCATGAAGGGCCAGATCTTCGAGAGCCCGCGCGGCAAGGTCTACATCGACGCGCAGACGCGCGACATCGTGCACGACATGTACATCCGCAAGGTCGAGAAGAAGGACGGTCAGCTCTGGAACATCGAGTTCGACGCGGTCAAGGAGATGAAGGACCCCGGCAAGAGCAAGTGACGCCGGCGGGCGCCGCCCCATGCTGACCCTGCTCTTCGACGGCATCGCCTACGGCATGCTGTTGTTCGTGCTCTCGCTCGGCCTGGCCGTGACGATGGGGCTGATGAACTTCATCAACCTCGCGCACGGCGCCTTCGCGATGGCCGGCGGCTACGTGCTGGCGGTGCTGATGCGCGCCCAGGGCTGGCCCTTCCTGGCCTGCCTGCCGGCGGCCTTCGCGGCGGCGGCGCTGCTGGGCGCGCTGGCCGAGCGGCTGCTCTACCGCCGCCTGTACGGCAAGCCGCACCTGGACCAGGTGCTGTTCTCGATCGGCTTCACCTTCATGGCCGTGGCGGCGGTCGACTACGTGATGGGCTCTTCGCAGGTGAACGTGCAGACGCCCGAATGGCTGCGCGGCCGCACCGAGCTGGGTTCCGGCGCGTTGACGCTGGGCATGGGCCACTACCGGCTGTTCATCATCGTACTGTGCGTGGCGCTGGCGCTGGCGCTGCAGGCGCTGCTGGCGCGCACGCGATTCGGCAGCCGGCTGCGCGCCGCGGTGGACGACCCGCGCGTGGCGGCCGGCCTGGGCATCCCGGTCGACCGCGTGTTCCTGCTCACCTTCGCCTTCGGCTCCGGCCTGGCCGGCCTGGGCGGCGCGCTGGGCGCGGACGTGCTGGGCCTGGACCCCAGCTTCCCGTTCAAGTACATGGTGTACTTCCTCATCGTCTGCGCGGTGGGCGGCACGAGTTCCATCACCGGGCCGCTGCTGGCGGCGCTGGTGCTGGGCATCGCCGACGTGTTCGGCAAGTACTACGTGCCCAAGCTGGGCGCCTTCATCGTCTACCTGCTGATGATCGGCATCCTGCTGTGGCGGCCGCAGGGGCTGTTCACGCGCGGGGGCGGGAAGTGAAGCCGGCGACTGAACGGCTGCTCGCGCCTTCGAAGTGGAAGGCCTGGGAGATCGCGCTCTGGGTCGTGATCGCGCTCGTGCCGGTGGTCTTCGGCCAGCACGCGGCCCTGGTCAACGAGATCGCGATCCTGGCGCTCTTCGCCTTGTCGCTGGACCTCATCCTCGGCTACGCCGGCATCGTCTCGCTGGGCCAGGCCGCCTTCTTCGGCCTCGGCGCCTACGGTGCGGCGCTGTTCGCCAAGTGGGTGATGCCGGATCCGCTGGTGGGCCTGCTGGTGGGCACCGCGCTGGGCGCCGTGCTGGGCCTGCTGACGAGCCCGATGATCGTGCGCGGCACCGACCTCACCCGGCTGATGGTGACCATGGGCGTGGCGCTGGTGCTGCTGGAACTGGCCAACAAGTTCGACGGCCTCACCGGCGGCGCCGACGGCCTGCAGGGCGTGGTGATGGGCCCGCTGCTGGGCCGTTTCGACTTCGACCTGGGCGCGCGCGTGGCCAGCTTCTACTCGGTGGCGGTGCTCTTCGTCGCCTTCTACATCGCGCGCCGGCTGGTGCATTCGCCGCTGGGCATGAGCCTGCAGGCGCTGCGCGACAACCGGCTGCGCCTGTCGGCCATCGGCCTTTCGGTGCAGGGCCGGCTGGCCGCGGTCTACACGCTGGGCGCCGCCTTCGCGGGGGCCGCCGGCGCGCTGCTGGCGCAGACCACCGGCTTTGCCAGCCTGGACGTGCTGGACTTCCACCGCAGCGCCGACGTGATGCTGGCGCTCATCATCGGCGGCGCCGGCTGGCTGTGGGGCGGGCTGGTGGGCGCCGTCGCCTTCAAGGTGCTGCACGACCTGCTGTCGTCGTTCACCACCCAGTACTGGACCTTCTGGATCGGCCTCTTCCTGGTCGTGCTGATGCTGGTCGGGCGCGAACGCCTGTTCCGCCCCTGGACCTGGTGGAAGGGCAGGCCGTGAGCGAAGTCGTCCTGCAGACGCATTCGCTGGTGAAGCGCTTCGGCGGCATCGTCGCCACCAACAACGTCAGCCTCACGGTGGTGAAGGGCGCGCGCCACGCGTTGATCGGCCCCAACGGCGCCGGCAAGACCACGCTCATCAACCAGCTCACCGGCGTCATGGCGCCCAGTGCAGGCCGGGTGGAACTGGGGGGGCGCGACATCACGGCCATGGCGCCGAACGCGCGCGTGACGCTGGGGCTGGTGCGCACCTTCCAGATCAACCAGCTGTTCAATTCGCTGACGCCGCTGCAGAGCGTGGCGGTGGCGGTGTCCAGCCGCCACGACGCGGCGCGCCGCTGGTGGAAGCCGCTGGGCAGCGACGCCGCCATCGCCGCCGAGTGCGAGGCGCTGCTGGCGCAGTTCCGGCTCACCGAGCATGCCGACCGGCGGACGCACGAGCTGCCCTACGGCAAGCGGCGGCTGCTGGAGATCGCGCTCGCGGTCGCCCTGAAGCCCCAGGTGCTGCTGCTCGACGAGCCGGCCGCGGGCGTGCCGGCGGCCGAGCGTGCCGACATCCTGGCCACCGTGGCCGCGCTGCCGGCCGACGTCTCGGTGGTGCTGATCGAGCACGACATGGACCTCGTCTTCAGCTTCGCCAACCGCATCACCGTGCTGGTGAACGGCGCCGTGCTCACCGAAGGCACGCCGGCCGAGATCGCGCGCGACCCGCAGGTGAAGGCGGTCTACCTGGGCGAGACGGAGGTCGGCCATGGCTGAACCGCTGCTGCAGGTGCAGGGCCTGACCTGCGGCTACGGCGAAGCGGTGGTGCTCACCGACGTGAGCTTCACGCTCGAAGCCGGCCGCTCGCTGGCGCTGCTGGGCCGCAACGGCACCGGCAAGACGACGCTGATCGACACCCTGGTGGGCGTGACGCGGCGCCATGCGGGCAGCATCACGCTGGCCGGGCAGGCGATCCACATGCTGCCGGTGCACCAGCGCGCCGGCGCCGGCATCGGCTGGGTGCCGCAGGAGCGCAACATCTTCAAGTCGCTCACCGTGGCCGAGAATCTCTCCGCCGTCGCCCGCCCCGGTCCCTGGGACGAGCGGCGCGTCTTCGAGCTGTTCCCGCGCCTGGACGAGCGCCGGAAGAATCTGGGCAACCAGCTCTCCGGCGGCGAACAGCAGATGCTGGCCTTCGGCCGCGCGCTGGTGCTGAACCCGAAGCTGCTGCTGCTGGACGAGCCGCTCGAAGGGCTGGCCCCCATCATCGTGGAAGAGCTGCTGCGCGCCATCCGCCGTGTCGCGCGCGAAGAGGGCCTGCCTTCCATCGTGGTCGAGCAGCACCCGCAGATGGTGCTGGGCGTCACCGACGACGCCATCGTGCTGGACCGCGGCGGCATCGCCTACCGGGCCGCGAGCGAAGCGCTGCTGGCCGACCCCACGCCGCTGGACACCTGGCTCGGCGTGGCCTCACACTGACGACGACAAGACCGAAGGAGCCCCCATGACCGCACGCACCACGCCCCCGTTCCGCGCCGACCACGTCGGCAGCTTCCTGCGCCCGAAGTACCTGCTGGAGGCGCGCGACCAGTTCTTCAACCAGAAGAGCATCACGGCCGAGCAGCTGCGCGCGGTGGAAGACAAGGCGATCACCGAGATCGTCAAGTTCCAGCAGGACGTGGGCCTGAAGTCCATCACCGACGGCGAGTTCCGCCGCACCTACTTCCACATCGACTTCCTCGAACAGCTGGGCGGCGTGAAGACCGACATCCCGGTCACGGTGAAGAAGGCCGACGGCACCGAGGAGCTGGCGCCGCCGGTGATCCGCGTCATCGACAAGGTGCGCCACGCGAAGAACATCCAGCTCGCCGACTTCCAGTACCTGAAAAGCCAGATCGCCCCGGGCATGACGCCCAAGGTCACGATCCCGTCGCCCACCATGCTGCACTTCCGCGGCGGCCGCGCCGGCATCAGCAAGGAGGCCTATCCCGAGCTGGAGCCGACCTTCTACGACGACGTCGCCAAGGCCTACGGCGACGAACTGCAGAGCCTCTACGACGCCGGCTGCCGCTACGTGCAGATGGACGACACCAACATGGCCTACCTCTGCGACGAGAAGATGCGCGAAGCGGCGCGCCAGCGCGGCGACGACCCCAACGAGCTGCCGCACCGCTACGCCACCTTCATCAACAAGGTCGTCGCGCGCAAGCCGGCAGGCATGACGCTGGCCATGCACCTGTGCCGCGGCAACTTCAAGAGCACGCACGCCGCGGCCGGCAACTACGAGCCGGTGGCCGAGGCCCTGCTCTCGGAGATGAACCTCGACGCCTTCTTCCTGGAATACGACGACGACCGCTCGGGCGATTTCCGGCCGCTGCGCTACCTGAAGCCCGGCAAGATCGTCGTGCTGGGCCTGGTCACCACCAAGTTCGGCCAGCTCGAGACCAAGGACAGCCTGAAGCGCCGCATCGCCGAAGCGGCGCAGTACGTGCCGCTGGAACAGCTGGCGCTGAGCCCGCAGTGCGGCTTCTCCAGCACGGTGCACGGCAACAACATCGCGGTCGAGGACCAGCGCCGCAAGCTGGCGCTGGTGATCGAGACGGCGCAGGAAGTCTGGGGCTGACATGCTGGCCAAGGTGGCCGGCATCGTGCTCATCGCCGCCGGCGTGCTGGCGCTGGTCTACGGCGGCTTCAGCTACACGAAGGACAAGCACGACGTGAAGCTGGGGCCGATCGAGTTCAGCGTGAAGCAGGACGAACGCGTGCCCATCCCGGCCTGGGCGGGCATTGGCGCCATCGTCGCCGGTGTGGTGCTGCTGCTGGTGGGCGGCCGCGGCAAGTAGGCCATGCCGTCGCAGGCCACGCTGCAGCGCTTCGTCGGCCTGGTCGAGGCCGGCCGCTTCCTGGAGGCGATGGAAGCGTTCTACGCCGGCGACGCGACGATGCAGGAGAACGAGCAGCCGCCGCGCGTGGGCAAGGAAGCGCTGCTGGCCAACGAGCGCAAGGTGGTCGCCGGCACCGCGCGCGTGACGGCCAGGCACGTGCCGCCGCTGCAGGTGGACGGCGACCACGTCGTGATCCGCTGGGTCTTCGAATTCGAAGGCGCCGACGGCACGCTGCGCCGCGTGGACGAACTGGCCTGGCAGCGCTGGCGCGGCGACAGGATCGTCGAAGAGAAGTTCTTCTACGACCCTTCGCAGATGGCGCCGCGCGCGCGCGCCTAGAGGGCGAAGGCGAACACCTTCTTCGGCCCCGGCGCACCCTGGAAGGTGCCGGTGCCCCAGAACACCATGCCGTCGGCAATCGACGGCCCGGCGTTGCAGGCGCCGAACACGCCGGAGACGAACGGGCTCACCCCGCTGCCGCTGTTGAACGACCACAGCACCTTGCCGGTCTTCGCCTCCAGCGCGTACATCGTGCCGTTCACCTGGTCGAGGTTGCAGCCGAAGACGACGCCGTTGGCGCCGCTCACGGCCGCCTCGGCCCGGCTGCCCAGCGGGTCGGGGGTCGTCCACTGCACGGCACCGGTCTTCGCGTCCATCGCCGCCCAGCCGCCCGCCGTGGTGGTGGAGCCGTCGTTCAGGGTCCACACGCCCGGGGTGGTGCCGGACCCCGTCAGGCCCGAGTTCGAAGCGGCCACGAAGATGTTCTGGCCGTCGGTGGCCGAACCCCATTGCAGGCCGCCCGTGAGGCCGCCCGGGGCCACCTGGCGCGACCAGACCGGCAGGCCGTCCTTGGAGCGGAAGGTCCAGAACATGCCGCTCTTCTGGCCGGCGCCCACCAGGCCGACGTCGTTGTTCGAACCCGTGTCGGCGAACAGCATCGGCCCCTGCGCGAAGTCCCAGTCCGGTCCTTTCGGGTTCGGGCAGTTGTCGTTCGGCGGAATCGTGATGACGCCGGGGACCGTGAGCCCGCAGCCCACGTTCCAGGCGTCGTACGAAAGGCCGCGCGCACCCCACTTGATCGCCCCGGTGGCCAGGTCGAGCGCGATGATCGAGTCGAACCAGTCGTCGGCCGCCAGGCAGCCC
>JBGAKY010000029.1:0-70622 GCA_044224175.1 Rubrivivax sp.
GGCGTGTCCGGCAGGTCGGGCAGGCGTTCGGGCAGGCGGACCCGGCGCGGGTCGCCGTCCAGGCCGAGCGCGCGCACCAGCCGTTCGCGCGCCGCCACCCCCGGGTGGGGCGCGCGCGCAAGCTGGGTCGTCGCGTCGAGGAAGAAGGACTGCTCGCGCATCCGCGCCAGCTGGCTGAAGTTGCCGGCCGCCGCCATGCGGCGCGCCAGCTCGTTCGAGGTCTCGGCCGCTTCGCGCACCTGGCCGAAGTAGGCTTCCAGCTGCTGCGCCGCGACCGCTTCGAAGAAGGCCTTGCGCGCTTCGGCCGCGACGCCGACGGTGTCGTAGGCGGCCTGCAGCTGCGCCTGTTCAAAGCGGCGCTGCTCGAATTCGCGGGCCAGCGGCATCGTCACCAGGCCCAGCACGTCGAACAGCACGGCGCGGTCGATCTCGACGCTGCCATGCCCCGACAGGCGCCCGAAGGTGAACGTCGGGTTGGCCAGGCGGCCGGCCCGCACGAGGTCGGCTTCGGCGATGCCCAGCCCGGCGTAACTCGCCTGCAGCTGGCGGTGGTTGAGCAGCGCGATCTGCACCGCGCTGTCGGGGCCGAGCGGCTGGGCCAGCAGTTCGGCGACGCGGGCACGTGCGGCGTCGGCCTCGTCGGCCGTGCGCTGGTAGGAAGGGGCCTGGCCGGTGCGCTCCGTCACCAGGGAATCGACGGTGCCGAAGCCGCCGTCGGTCGAGAAGCTGGCGCAGCCGGCCAGCAGCAGGGCGGCCAGCAAGGTGGCCAGCCGGAAGGCAGGGTGTTGCATGTCATGAAGTCATCCGGGTCGCCGGCGCATGGGCCGCCGGCCGACGCCCGCGCGACGCGTGCGCGCGAGCCCGATCAGGCCTCTCGCGGAGGCCTCGCGGCGTCAGATGCTTCGGGGGGGACGCTCCGGGCCGCCGGACAGGAAGCTCGGCGCCGGAACGGACAGGGCCGGGTAGGCGGCGGCCGCCTGCTCGTGCGGCGGCAGAAGACCGGGCAAGGCGCTCGCCAGCGGCGGCACCGAGCAGCAGGACGAACAGAGGTTGCAGCTGTCGGCGTGATGCGCGCCATGGTCATGGGCCTGCGCGGTGCCGGCCGAGGCGTCGGCTGGCGCGTGCTGACCGTGGGCCGCGTGGTCGTGGACAGGGTCGCCGCCGGCGGGCGCGGCGTGCCGTTCGCCCTGGCCCGCTGCCGGCGGGCACAGCATGGCGGCCGCCATCACGCCCCGCACGGGGAGCAGGACGGCCAGCAGTGCCAGCAGCAGGACACGGAGCAGTTTCACGGCCGCGAGGTTAGCAGGCTGCCGCGGCCGACCCTGCCGAGGGGTTGGCAGAGCCGGTCAACGCGCCGCGTCGAAGCCGAGCCAGCGCCGCGGCGTGGTCCACCACAGGCGCCGGCGGTCGGCGGCGTCGGGCAGCAGGCGTTCGACGTTGGCGATGAGCGGACCCACGTCCAGCCGCTGCGGCGCCTTCAGGAAAGGCCAGTCGCTGGCCCACAGGCAGGCGTCGAGCGTGAAGGCGTCGATCAGCGCGCGCACGTAGGGCAGCGCGTCGTCGTAGGGCGGGCCCGAGCGAGAGAACTTCTGCCAGCCCGAGAGCTTCACCGCCGCGCGGCGGCTGCGGCCCAGTGCCAGCAGCGCCTGGAAGCCCGGCTGCGACAGGCCGGCCGCGGGGTCGGGCCGGCCGCAATGGTCGACGATGCAGCGCGTGCCGTGGCGCTGCAGCTGCGGCAGCAGGCCGAGCAGCTGGTCGTGTTCCACCTGCACCTGCACGAACAGGTCCAGGTCCTCCAGCAGGCGCAGCAGGGCGTCGGCTTCGGCGTAGTACGGCACGCCCATCACGGTGGCGTTGAACGCCACGCCCACCACGCCGGCGGCGCGCAGCGCGAGCAGTTCCTCGCGCGTGGCGTCGTCGCGCACCACGGCCACGCCGCGCAGGCTGCCCTGGCCTTGCGCCAGCGTGTCGAGCAGGCAGCGGTTGTCCAGCCCGTAGCCGGAATTGGGCCCGACGACGAGCGCGTGGCGTATGCCGTAGGCCGCCATCACCTGCCGATACTGCGCGAAGGGTGCCACCTCCTGCCCCGCGGGGCGGTAGGCCACGTCCGGCGCGTAGGGAAAACGCCCCGGGTCCAGCACGTGGAAATGGGCGTCGACCTTGGGTTCCTGGAAGACGCTCATCGCAGGCCCGCTACTTGCCCGCGCCCAGCGCCGGCAGCACCTGCGTCACTTCCTGCTTGCCGTTCTTCACCTCGGTGAGGAAGCTCTCGCGGTCGAGGTCGCCGTGGGCGTCGATGGCCACGTCCATCAGCACGTTCGGGTACTGCGCGGCGGAGATCTTCATGCCGTGCAGCGCCTTGGCCACCGCCACGCGGTCGAGCTTGCCGACCTTCTCGATCGCGGCCTTGAGCATGTAGATGCCGGTGTAGCCCTTCACGCCGTTGTGGTCGGAGACGTACTTGTATTCCTGCTCGAAGCGGGCGCGGAAGGCGCGCATGGCGGGAATGGGCGCGTCCACCGTCAGGCCCACGTGCGCCACCGCGCCGTTGGCGGCGTCGCCGGCGAGTTCGATCACCTTCTGGCTCGTGAGCACGGTCTCGCCGACGATAGGCTTGGTGACGCCCTGCTTGCGCAGTTCGCGCAGGGCGCGCGCCGCTTCTTCCTCGTTCGTGTAGACGAACACGACGTCGGCGTTGCTCTGCTTGGCCTTCAGCACCGCGGGGGAGAAGTCGACCTGGCTCTGCTCGGTGGAGATGTCGGCCACGATCTTCGCGCCCAGCGGTTCCAGCGCCTTGGCCAGCGACTCGCGGCCGCCCTTGCCGAAGTCGTTGTTCACGTAGATCAGCGCCACCGTCTTCGCCTTCAGCCCGGTGGCCACGTAGCGGGCGATCTTGGGCATCGCCGTGTCCTGCGTGAAGCTGGTGCGGAAGATGTACGGGTTGCCCTGCTTGGTGATCGCCGCCGCCTCGCCGCCGGTGAAGTTGGGGATCTCGGCGCGCTTCGTCTCGGCCATGCTGACCAGGATGGAGCCGCTGAACACCGGCCCGAAGACCGCGAACACGCCGTCGTCCACCGCCTTCTGCGCCAGGCCCTTGGCGACGCCGGGGTTGCTCTGCGTGTCGGCGGTGCTGGTCTCGATCCTGTGGCCGAGCACGCCGCCGGCGGCGTTGATCTCCTTCACCGCCAGCTCGACGCCGTTCTTGAAGTTGGTGCCCGACGTGGCGCCGGCGCCCGAAAGCTCGACGATGTTGGCGATCTTGATCGGCTGCGCGGCCGCGGCGGCGGACAGCAGCAGGCCGGCGGCGAACAGGGGAATCCTGGCAAGGGTCATGGGGTTCGTCTCCTCTTTGGGTGTTGGGGGCTCAGCGCGGCGCCAGCAGCGCGCGCACGCCCGACAGGTCGGCCTGCAGCGTGGCGGCCAGGTCTTCGAAACCGAAGAAGCGCAGGTACTCGGGCACCTGCTGCACCAGCATCTCGAAGCCGGGCTCGGCGCGCAGGCCGCGGGCGCGCACCGCCTTCAGCAGCGGCGTCGGCTCGCGGCTCATGATGATGTCGACCACCGCCGCGCCGGGCGACAGGCGCGCGGGGTCGAAGGGCAGCGCGTCTTCGGGCTTCAGCCCTTGTGAGGTGCAGTTGACGACGAGGTCGTAGCCCGCGGGGTCGGGGCTCGCCACCACGCTGGCCGCGGCGCCGCACAGCGGCTGCAGCCGGCGCACCAGCGAAGCGGCGCGCTCGGCGTTACGGTTGGCCACCGCCAGCGCCGCCGGCGCGCGTTGGGCCAGTGCCGCCGCCACCGCGTGGCCGCCGCCGCCGGCGCCCACCACCAGCACGCGGCGGCCGCGCACGTCGATGCCGAAGTGGTCCAGGCCCTTCACGAAGCCGTTGCCGTCGAACAGCGCGCCCTCCAGGCCGCCGCCGGGCAGGCAGCGCACGGCGTTCACCGCGCCGGCCACCTTCGCCACCGGGTCGGTGGGTTGCAGCCATTCGGCCAGCGCCGCCTTGTGCGGAATGGTGGCCCACAGGCCGCCCACGTTCTCGGCCTTCAGGCCTTCGCGCAGGAAGCCGGGCAGCGCCGCCGGCGGCAGCTTCAGCGGCACGAGCACGGCGTCGATGCCGTGCTGCTGGAAAAGAGGGTTGTAGACCTCGGGCGCGCGCACCTGCGCCACGGGGTCGCCGATGATGAAGAAGACGCGCGTCTTGCCGGTGATGGCGGGCATGGGGTCGGGGCCGGTCCGGTCGGAAGGCCCCGATTGTGGCGGCTCAGTATTCGAGCCGGCTCAGTTCGCGCAGGCGCTCGGCGCTGGTGGTGGGCAGGCCGAAGAACTCCAGGTAGGCCGGGATCTGCTCGAACAGCATGTCGGTGCCCACCAGGTAGCGGCAGCCGCGCGCCTTCGCGGCCTGCAGGAAGGCGGTCATCTCGGCACGCATCACCACTTCGCCGACGAAGGCGTGCGGCGGCAGGCGGCTCACGTCCATGGGCAGCGGGTCGCTTTCGTTCATGCCCAGCGGCGTGGCGTTGACGACGATGTCGTGGCCAGCGGGGTCGTTGCTGCCGGTGCCGACTTCCAGGCCCGGGCCATGCTCGCGCAGGCGCGCCGCCAGGTCCTGCGCCGCACCGGCGCGGGCGTCGTACAGGTCCAGCCCCGCCAGGCCGGCGCCGGCCAGCGAAGCGGCGATGGCCGAGCCCACGCCGCCGGTGCCGACGACCAGCGCGCGCGCGCCCTGCAGCTTGCAGCCCTTGCGCCGCAGCGCGCGCACGAAACCTTCGCCGTCGAACAGGTCGCCCACCAGCCGGCCTGAAGCGTCGCGCTTCACCGCGTTGCAGGCGCCGGCGATGCGCACGGCGGGCGAAGCCTCGTCCACCAGGCCGGCGGCCGTCACCTTGTGCGGCATGGTGATGAGCGCGCCCACCACGTTGTGCAGCCCGAACAGCGGCCGCAGGAAGCCGGCGAAGTGCGCCCCTTCGCTGGCCATGGGCACGACCACCGCGTCGATGCCTTCGGCTTCGAAGTACGGGTTGTAGATCAGCGGCGACTTGAAGGTGTGCGTCGGCCAGCCGATGTGCGCGATGAGCGCCGTCGAACCGCGGATCATCTCGTCACGCCGCCTTGCTGCTGAACGCGCGGCTCTCGTTGGCCGCCTTCTGCGCGCGCAGGCGCAGGTACTCCTGGCGTTCCACCGGCTCGGCGCCGGGCTCGCCCAGGTCGTTCATGTGCACGCGGTAGGTCTCGCGGGCGCTGAAGGCGGCCAGCGCGGCCACGGCGGTGACGGCCAGCGTGATGGTGCCCACCACCAGGGGGATGGAAGTCGACCCCGGGGGCGCCACGGTGGCGAACAGCGCCGGCAGCAGGGCGGTGACCATGGTGCCCAGGTTCTGCGAGATCGCCATCGCCGACACGCGCGCGCGGGTGGGGAACAGCTCGGGGTAGAAGCTCGGGAAGACCGCGTTGTAGCCCTGGTAGACGACGCCCCACATCAGCACCGACATGACGACCGCCAGGCCCACGTTGTGCTGGCTGATGGCCCACAGGTAGCCGAAGGACAGCAACCCCGAACCGAGCGCGCCCACGATGATGGGCGGGCGGCGGCCGATGCGGTCGGACAGCGCGCCGACGAGCGGGATCACCAGCACCGCCACCGTGTTGCCGATGACGGGGATCCAGAGGTACACGTCCTTCTCGAAGCCGATGCCGTAGCCCGGCTGCACCGCGTAGGCGGCGCCGAAGATGGTGGCGACGACCGGGATCACGTTCATCAGCGCCATGCACACCACGCGCAGCATGTCGGGCCAGTGCTGCGTCACGGCCTGCACCACCGGCGCCTTCGGCACCTGCCTGGCCTGGTTCTCTTCGGCGAAGGCCGGCGTCTCGGCCACTTCGCGGCGGATGACCCAGCCGGCCATCAGCACGAAGAAGCTCAGCAGGAAGGGAATGCGCCAGCCCCAGCTGTTGAAGGCGTCGGCCGGCATGTAGTGCGCCAGCGGCAGGAACACGGCGGCGGCCAGGATCTGGCCGGCCTGCACGCCCTGCAAGGTGAAGCTGCTGAAGAAGCCGCGGCGGCCGAAGGGCGCGTGCTCCAGGATCATCGAGCTGGCACCGGAGATCTCGCCGGCCACCGCGAAACCCTGCACCAGGCGCAGCAGCACCAGCAGCGCCGGCGCCCACAGTCCCACCTGGTCGTAGGTGGGCAGCAGGCCGACGGCCATGGTGGAGAAGCCCATCAGGAACATGCAGACCACCAGCACCTGCTTGCGGCCGTGGGTGTCGCCCCAGTGGCCGAGGAAGAAGGCGCCGATCGGGCGCGCCACGTAGCCCACGCCGTAGGTGGCGAGCGAGGCGACGATGGCCACCGTCGGGTTGCCGTGGGGGAAGAAGATCTGCGGAAAGATCAGCGAAGCCGCGGTGGCGTAGATGAAGAAGTCGTAGTACTCCAGCGCGGACCCGATCCAGCCGCTGGCGGTGGCCTTGCGCGTCTGGTGCGAGCCTTGCGGCTCGTGCTCGGTGAGGGTGGACATGGCGGGTGTCTCCGGTCGGTGTGTGGGCCGCGGTCCGGAAAGGCCGGCTGCGGGCGTTCGACCAATCTAGGCGGCACCTTGGGTTTGTCCCAGCCCCCGACAGCTTCGTTTGTTCGATGATCGAGCGCACCCGATCGCACAGCGATCGTTTTAGGTGAAAACCCTGGACCCAGGCCTGCCGGTGGAGATCGACCGCTCGCTGCTCATCGAAGGCTTCGGCAAGGGGCTGCGCGTCATCGAGTCGTTCAGCGACGAGTTCCCGCGCCTCACCGCTTCGCAGGCGGCGCAGCGCACCGGGCTCACGCGCACCGCGGCCCGGCGCTACCTGCTGAGCCTGGTGCACTTCGGCTACGCGCAGACCGACGGCAAGCAGTACTGGCTGCTGCCTTCGGTGCTGCGGCTGGGCAAGAGCTACCTGGAATCGGCGCGCCTGCCGCGGCTGGCGCAGCCCTTCCTGCAGCGCATTTCCATGCAGACCGGCGAGTCGTCCAACCTCAGCGTGCTGGACGGGCACGAGGTGGTCTACGTGGCGCGCAGCAACTCGCCGCGCGTGGTCTCGATCGGCTTCCACGTCGGCGCACGCATGCCGGCGCACGTGGTCTCGCCCGGGTACGTGATCCTGTCGACTTTCGCCGACGAAGCGCTGGACGCCTGGATCGCCGGCCACGACTTCGCCAAGTTCACGCCGCAGACCATCACCACGGTGGAGGACTTCCGCGCCGCGGTGCTGAAGGTGCGCGAGCAGGGCTACATGTTCGTCAACCAGTACATCGACGCCGGCCTGTGCGGGCTGGCGGTGCCGCTGATCGACCGCAAGGGCGCGCCGCTGGGCGCCCTGAGCACCACCTTCCAGGTGGCCGCCTACCCGGGCGAAAGCGGCCTCACCCGGCTGCTGCCGGCGCTGCAGGAAGCGGCGCAGGCGATCCGCGCGGTGGTCTGAAGGGCGATGGTCAGATCCCCAGGAAAACCCGCAAAACGATCGCTGATCGATCGCTCTGCGCGATTGGCGTGCGCTGGCAGCGCTTGCCCGCTTGTGGCGGGTGGGGGCGCTGCCTATCGTGCTTCCGCCCGCACAAGGGGCCCAGGATTCGAACGCACGGAGACAACGAGATGAGCCTTCACCGCACCCTGCTGCCCGCCATGGCCGCCTTCGCGCTGGCGCTGCCGCTGGCCGCCGCCGCGCAGGCGATCAAGATCGCCGGCCTGTACGAACTGTCCGGCGCCGGCGCCACCGCCGGCACCAACTTCAAGAACGGCGTCGACCTGGCGGTGAAGGAGATCAACGCCGCCGGCGGCATCCTGGGCCGCAAGCTCGAGCATTCGATCAGCGACACCCAGACCAACCCCGGCGTCGCCAAGGGCCTGGCGCAGAAGGCGGTGGACGACGGCGCCTTCGCGGTCTTCGGGCCGGTGTTCAGCGGCTCCATCATGGTCAGCATGGCGGAGACGAAACGCGCCGAGGTGCCCAACTTCACCGGCGGCGAGGCGGCCGCCATCACCAAGCAAGGCAACCCGTACATCTTCCGCACCAGCTTCACGCAGGACACGGCGATGCCCAAGGTGGCGCGCTACATCGCCGGCACCCTGAAGGCGAAGACGGTGGCGGTGATGTTCGTCAACAACGACTTCGGCAAGGGCGGCCGCGACGCCATCGCCAAGGCGCTGGAAGCGGCCGGCGTGAAGGTGGTGGCCGACATCTCCACCGACAGCGGCCAGGTCGACTTCTCGGCGCCGGTGCTGAAGGCCAGGAACGCCAACGCCGACGCGCTGTTCGTCTACACGAACGAGGAAGAGTCGGCGCGCGCGCTGCGCGAACTGCGCAAGCAGGGCTACGCCAAGCCGGTGGTCGGCGAGACCACGCTCACCGGGCAGAAGGTCATCGAGCTGGCGGGCGAGGCGGCCAACGGCGCCATCGCCCACGTGGGCCTGACGGTGGACGCGCCGAACCCGCTGATGCTGAAGTTCAAGGCGAAGTACTACCAGGCCTACAACTCGATCAGCGACCACAACGGCATCAAGGGCTACACGGGCGTCTACGCGCTGAAGGCCGCGATCGAGAAGGCCGGCAAGGTGGACCGCGCCGCGGTGGCGAAGGCGCTGCACGGCCTGGTGGTGAAGGCCGCCAAGGAGCCGGGCGTGATCTTCGACGTCGCCTTCGACGCCAACGGCGACCTCGACCGCGAGAGCTTCATCGTCGAGGTGAAGAACGGGCGGCAGGAGGTGAAGGACGTGCTGCCGCCGCTGACCCGGTTCTGAAGCCGCGGGTGCCGCCGTGACCGACTTCCTCCAGCTCGTCTTCTCGGGCTGCGCCACCGGCGGCATCTACGCGCTGGCGGCGCTGGGCTTCACGCTGCTGTGGCAGGCCAGCGGCACCATCAACTTCGCGCAGGGCGAGTTCGTCATGCTGCCCGCCTTCGCGATGCTGGCCTTCGCCGCTTTCGGCGCGCCGCTGCCGCTGGCCTTTCTGCTGACCTGCGTGGTGGCGGTGGGTGTGTTGGGCTGGGCCTTCAAGCGCGGCATCGCCGACCCGCTGCTGCGCCACGGGCTGATGCCCATCGTGGTGGCCACCATCGGGCTGGCGATCGCGGCGCGCAACGGCGTGCGCGCCGGCTACAGCGCCGAAGCGCACCCCTTCCCCAGCCTGTTTCCCGACAAGCTGTTCCACGTGGCCGGCGTGACGCTCACGCTGGCCGACCTGGGCACGCTGGCCTTCGCGCTGGCGCTGGTGCTGGGCACGCAGGCCTTCCTGAACAGGACCGTCACCGGCCGTGCCATGCAGGCGGTGGCGCAGAACACCGAGAGCGCCACCGTGCTGGGCATCGACGTGCCGCGCATGGTGTTCTACACCTTCGCCATCAACGCCGTGCTGGCCTGCGCGGCGGCGCTGCTGGTCACGCCCACCTACCTGGCCAAGTTCGACATGGGCGAGTCGCTGGGCAACAAGGCCTTCTTCGCCGCCATCATCGGCGGCTTCAACAACAGCCGCGGCGCGCTGCTGGGCGGCGTGATCGTGGGCGTGGCCGAGAACCTGGCCGCGGCCTACATCTCGCCCGCCTACAAGGACGCGGTGGCGCTGGTGCTGTTCATGGCGGTGATCCTGTTCAAGCCGCAGGGCCTGCTGGGCAAGCGCGTGGAACGCAAGGTCTGACGCGATGAAACGCCTGCCGCTCCTGGCCGCCGCTGCGATGATGGTCGTGCTGCTGGCGGTGCCGCCGCTGCTCAAGAACTACGGCATCTACCTCTTCACCTACTGGCTGGTCTACGTCATCGCGACGATGGGGCTGAACCTGACCATCGGCTACGCGGGCCAGAAGTCGCTGGGCCACGCGGCCTTCTTCGGCATCGGCGCCTACACGGTGGCCATCCTCATGAAGGCCGGCTTCAGCTTCTGGTTCGGGCTGCCGGCGGCCATGCTGGGCTGCTTCGCCATCGGCCTGGCGGTGGGCTTCCCGGCCCTGCGCGTGCAGGCCATCTACCTGGCCTTCGCGACGCTGGGATTCAACACCCTGGTCTGGCTGGTGATGCGCAACGAGGAATGGCTCACCGGCGGCACCTTCGGCATCAACAACATCGCGCGGCCAACGCTGTTCGGCCTGCCGTTGACCGGCGCGCTGGCCTACTACTACTTCGTGCTCGGGCTCACGCTGCTGATGGCGGGGCTGCTGTGGAAGCTGCTGTCGTCGCCCTGGGGCAAGGCCTTCACCGCGCTGCGCGACAACCCGATCCGCGCCGAGAGCCTGGGCGTCGACGTGCAGGCCTACACGCTGCTGGCCTTCGCCATCGGCGCCGTCTACGCCGGCATCGCCGGGGCGCTGTTCGCTTCGCTGGTGGAATTCATCGAGCCGGCGCCCTTCACCGTGGGCGCGTCGATCATGATGTACCTGATGGTGGTGGTGGGCGGCGCGGGCACCTTCTTCGGCCCCGTGCTGGGTTCGGCGGTGGGCGTGCTGCTGCCCGAATGGCTGCGCTTCGCCCAGGGCTGGTACCTGTTCGTCTTCGGCAGCGCGGTCGTGATGCTGATGCTGTGGCTGCCCGACGGGCTGCTCAGCATTCCGGAACGCATCCGCGCCCGCCGCCAGGCGCGCGCGGCTTCGGCGGCCCGCGCCGCGGCGGCCGCGCGCATCGGGAGCTGAGCCATGGCCGCCCCGCTGCTGAAGGTGACGGACCTGAAGAAGTCCTACGGCGCGATCCAGGCCGTGGGCGGGGTCAGCTTCGAGGTGATGCCGGGCGAGATCTTCGGCGTCATCGGGCCCAACGGCTCGGGCAAGACCACCATGTTCAACAGCGTGCTGGGCCAGATCACGCCCGACGCGGGCCGCATCGAACTGAAGGGGCAGGACATCACCGGCCTGTCGCCCATGCAGCTGAACCAGCGCGGCGTGGGCCGCACCTTCCAGACGCTGCAGGTGTTCGGCAAGATGACGGTGCGCGACAACCTGCTGGTCGCCGCGCAGGAACACCACGGCAGCCTGTGGAGCCGCATGTTCGCGCCCGGCGACTCGGGGCTGGGCGCGAAGGCCGACGCGCTGATCGCGCAGTTCCGCATCGGCCATGTGGCGCACCAGAAGGCCGGCGAGCTGAGCTACGGCCAGCAGAAGCTGGTCGACATCGCGATGGCCTTCATGTCCGAGCCCGACCTGGTGCTGCTGGACGAACCCTGCGCCGGCGTGAACCCCAGCCTGGTGGGCGGCATCAGCACGCTGCTGAAGGAGCTGAACCGCACGCGCAGCGGGTCCTTCGTCGTCATCGAGCACAACATGGACTTCGTGATGGACCTGTGCCACCGCATCCTGGTGATGGTGGAAGGCCAGGTGATGGCGGTCGGCACGCCGGCCGAGATCCGCGCCAACAAGCAGGTGCTGGACGCCTATCTGGGGAACTGAAGTGAACCATCCCCTGCGCGCTTCGCGCGCCCCCTCAAGGGGGCACCGCTGGCAGCCCTGCAAAGCCGGTCTGCGGCGGTCGCCGGATGCGTCCGTGGTTCATCAATCGTGGGTGGCTTTGGCCATGGGCAACTGATGGACGACACCTGCATCGAGTTCGATGACGTGGTCGCCGGCTACGGCGAGTTCATGATCCTGAACAACCTGAGCCTGAAGGCGAAGCGCGGGAAGATCACGCTGCTGCTGGGCCCCAACGGCGCCGGCAAGAGCACGGTGCTGAAGACGCTGTTCGGCCTGCTGAAGGTGCGCCAGGGGCGCGTCCGGCTGGACGGCCAGGACATCACCGGCGCCAGCGCGAAGGACCTGCTGGTCCGGCACGGCGTGGCCTTCGTGCCGCAGGGGCGCAACCTGTTCGGCCAGCTCTCGGTCTACGAGAACCTGGAACTGGGCGGCATCACGCTGGGCATGAAGACCACGCACCAGCGCATCCCCGAAGTGCTGGAGCTGTTCCCGCGCGTGAAGGAACGGCTGCACAGCGCGGCGTCTTCGCTTTCCGGCGGCGAGCAGAAGCAGCTGGAAGTGGGGCGCGCGCTGCTGCTGCGGCCGAAGGTGATCCTGATCGACGAGCCTTCCATCGGCCTGTCGCCGCTGGTGGTGCTGGACGTGTTCCGCCTGCTGCGCCGGCTGGCCGATGGCGGCACCACGGTGCTGATGGTGGAACAGAACGTCAAGAGCGCGCTCAAGATGGCCGACGAGGCGATCGCCCTCGAATCGGGCCGCCTGGTGCTGCACAAGCCGGCCGACGAGCTGCTGGCCGACCCCCACCTGGAACGGCTCTTCCTGGGCGGCGCGCACGCCGCGCCGGCCGCGGCCTGACACTGGAAAAGGAAACCGCCGCATGAACACCAGCCTGCACCGCGAAGCCGTCGTCGAGGCGCCCAACCCCCTGGGCCTGGCCGGCATCGAGTTCGTCGAGTTCACCACCCCGCGCCCGCAGGCGCTGGGCCACCTGCTGGAGCAGGTGGGCTTCCGCCCCATCGCGCGCCACCGCTCGCGCGAGGTGACGCTGTACCGGCAGGGCGGCATGAACATCGTCGTCAACGCGCACGGCCTGCCGCCGGACACGCCTGACGCGCCGCAGATCGCGGCCCTGGCGCTGCGCGTGCACGACGCCGGCGCGGCCTGGAAGCGCGTGGTCGACCTCGGCGCCTGGCCCCTGCCGGTGAACGTGCAACCGATGGAATTGCACATCCCGGCGGTGCACGGCGTGGGCGCGAGCCGCATCTTCTTCGTCGACCGCTACAAGGAATTCAGCATCTACGACGTCGACTTCGTGCCGCTGCCCACGGTGGACCGCGAGGTGCCGGCCACCGCCGGGCTGCGCTGGTTCGGCGTGGTGCAGTACATCGGCGCCGAGCGCAGCGCCGACTGGACCGCGTGGTACGAGTCGCTGTTCGGATTCACCCGCCTGCCCGACGAGCAGCGCTTCGGCATCCTGCCCGCCGGCCACGTGCTGCGCTCGCCCTGCGGCACCTTCTTCCTGCAGCTCATCGAACCCGCGATCGACGACGAGTTCGAGCAGGCCGAACGCTTCGAGCGCCTGGCCTTCGGCACGCCGGACGTGCCTGCCGCGGTGCGCGCGCTGGCGGCGCGTGGCGTGGCCTTCGTCGACTCGGCTTCGCTGCACCCGGACGCGCGCGGCGCGCTCACCGCCGAAGCGCTGGGCGGCGTGCGTTTCGAGCTGGTCCACCAGGAGTGATCGCGATGTTCCGCGACTTCGGCATGGACACGATCTCGCTCGCCGGCCCGCTGGCGGCGAAGCTGAAGGCCATGCGCGAGGCCGGCTTCACGCAGGTGATGCTGGCCGCGCGCGACCTGGTGGGCCACCCCGAAGGCTGGCGCGCCGCGGTGGCGGAGGTGAAGGCCAGCGGCCTGCGCGTCACCGGATTCCAGGTGCTGCGCGACTTCGAAGGGCTTTCGGGGCACCTGCACGAATACAAGGTCGACATCGCGCGTTCGATGATCGAGATGTGCGCCGCGCTCGGCAGCCCGGTGCTGCTGGCCTGCAGCAGCACCAGCCCGCACGCCAGCGCCGACATCGGACTGGTCGCGCGCGACCTGCGCAAGCTGGCGATGATGGCGCTGCCCTTCGGCATCAAGGTCGCGTTCGAAGGGCTCTCGTGGGGCCGCCACATCAACGACAGCGTCGGCGCCTGGCGCGCGGTGTGCGCCGCCGACGCGCCCAACCTGGGCATCGGGCTGGACAGCTTCCACAGCTTCGCCACCGAAACGCCGCTGGAAGCACTGGAGGAGCTGGACCCGGACCGCATCTTCCTGGTCCAGCTCTCGGACTTCATGTGGCTGCGCGTGCCGACGCCGGCCGAGCGCATGGAAACGGCGCGCCACTTCCGCGTCTTCCCTGGCGAAGGCGTGCACAGCGAAGCGCTGCAGCGGCTGGTGATCGCGCTCGACCGCCTGGGCTACCGCGGCGACTACAGCTTCGAGGTCTTCAACGACGACTACCAGCAGATGGCGCTGGAAACGGTGGCCGGACGCGCGCGCCGGAGCGCGCAGTGGCTGGCCGCCGACGTGCTGCGGCGCGCGGTGCCGCTGGTGGGGGCCCGGGCGCGCGGTTAGTCTCTGCGCCCATGAAGGTGCTCAGTGTCAACCGCGCCACCGCGCGCGAAATCGTCATCGAAGGCCGGCGCGTGCTCACCGGCATCGTCAAGCAGCCGGTGGCCGGCCCGGTGGCCGTGAAGCCGCTGGGGCTGGAAGGCGACGAGCAGGCCGACCTCTCCGTGCACGGCGGCCTGACCAAGGCCGTCTACGCCTACCCGCGCGAGCATTTCGCGTTCTGGCAGACGGTGCGCGCGCAGGCGAAGGTGTCGCTGTGGGACGAGCCGGTGGCGCCCGGCCTCTTCGGCGAGAACCTCACGCTGGAAGGCGTCACCGAAGACCGGCTCTGGGTGGGCGACCGCCTGGTCTTCCCGCGCTGCACGCTGGCGGTGAGCGAACCGCGCTTTCCCTGCTTCAAGTTCAACGCCGTGATGGGCTTTGCGCAGGCCGCGAAGCTGATGTGGCAGTCGGGCTACTGCGGCAGCTACCTGGGCGTGGTCGAAGGCGACACCATCGAGGCCGGCGAGGCCTTCGAACTGCAGCCCGGCCCGCGCGAAGTCAGCCTGCGCGAGCTGTTTCGCGCGCGTGCGCCCGCCGGTACAGCGGCGCGGTGAGCGTGAGCACCGCCACGTAGCGCACCACCTGGAAGGCCGTCACCACCGGCACGCCCAGTTGCAGCACCTTGGCGGTGATGGCCATCTCGGCGATGCCGCCGGGCGCGGTGGCCAGCAGCAGAGTGGCCGGGTGCTGGTCCACCACCTGCGCCAGCGCCCAGGCTCCCGCGGCGCTGACGGCGATCATCGCCAGCGTGCCCACCGCCACCGCGCCCAGCCAGCGCGGCGCCGCGTGCACGAAATCGGGCGTGAAGCGGGTGCCGAGCGACACGCCGATGAGCAGCTGCGCCATCGGGCTGGCCCAGGGCGGCAGGCCCGAGAGCTGCACGCCGGCGGCGGTGAAGAGCATGGTCGTGCCCAGCGCGCCCAGCACGAAGGGGTTGGGGAAGCCGGCGGCGCGCAGCACCGCCATGCCCGCCGCGCCGGCCGCCACCAGCAGCGCCAGCCCGCCCGCGTGCACCTGGGCCAGCGCGGGCGGCGTGGCGTCCAGCCCGTGCAGGCCGCTCCACTGCAGGCCGAAGGGGATGATGGACACCACCATCAGCACGCGCAGCGAATGCGCCGCCGCCACGCGGTCGACCTGGCCGCCGTGGCGTTCGGCCAGCACGGCCATTTCGGAAGCGCCGCCGATCGCGGCGGCGAAGAAGGCACTGGCCGGATGGCCGCCGTTGGTGGCCAGCAGGAAGCGGTAGAAGGCCCAGCCCAGCAGCAGCGCCCAGGCCACGCCAAGCGCGATGACCGGCGCCAGCCGGCCGATGACCCCCAGCACCGAAGGCGTGAAGTACAGCCCCAGCGCAAGGCCGATGACGAACTGCCCCAGGTTGCGCAGCCGGTTCGAAGCCGCCAGCGGCGCACCGGCCACGCCCAGCGCGGCGGTGGCGAACAGCGGGCCCAGCATCCAGGGCAGCGGCATGGAGAGCGCCCGCGCGGCCAGCGCGGCGAGCAGGGCGACGATCAGGGTGAGCGCGATGCGCGTGGCGCGCGAAGACATGCGCCGAGCATAGTGGCTGGCGCCCGGCTCAACGGCCCATGGCCAGGCGCAGCAGATGGCTCTGGGAGCGGCGTCCGGTCTTTTCGCGCAGCGAGCGCAGGTGAGTGCGTACGGTTTCCAGGCCGACTTCCAGTCGGGACGCGATGGACGGCACTTCGTGGCCCGCCGCGAGCAGCACCAGCACCCGGCATTCGGTGGGCGTGAGCCGGTAGCGGCGCGCCAGGTGGCCTTCGATCCACCGCCGCTCGCCATCGTCGTCGTCGCAATGCAGCAGCAGCAGGGCCGCTGCCGTGGGCCAGGACAGGGCCCAGCCGGAATCGCGCACGGGGACGGCGTGCAGGGTGGCGCGCACAAGGCCGCGCTCGGCCGAATCTTCGAGGCCGACCATGCTGCGCAGACCCAACCCGAGTTCGGCGCCGCGAAGCATGCGTTCGAGCAGCGCTTCGTCGGCGTCGCCCACCGACCTGAGCTTCAAGCTTGCGGTGTGCAGCCAGCGACCGAAGGCGCGCCGGGCAGCGCCGTTGGCGTGGTCGATCGTGCGGTCCGCTTGCAGCACCACGCAGGGGTGGGGCAGCAGCTCAAGTTCGGCCGCACCGGGCAGGGGCTGGTTGCGCGTGTGTGCCAGCGTTCGCTGCGCCTTCAGGGCGTTGCGCAGCGAGGGCAGCAGGGCGCGCAGCTGGGCCACCTCGGCGGGACCGTAGGGCGCCTGCTGGAAGCTGCGTCCGAGCGTCAGGTGGGTCGGCTTGGTCCCGTGGTCGCCGGCGCCCATCACCTTCAGGAACAGCTTGTGCCCGCTGTCCTGGAGGCGGGCATGGTCCTGCCAGTAGGCCGTTCGGCGGAGCTCCGAGGCCGGCACCAAGTCTTCGCCGATGATGATCTCGCCCGCATGGCGAAAGCGCCCGGTGCCCTTGAGCGCTTGGTTCCAGGGGTCTTGCCGGATCCAGTGGCCGAAGTAGTCGCTGACCCCGGCAATGAAGATGCCGCACACGCCCAGCGTGCCGTCGGCGGGCGCCGCCTCGGGTTGAAAGAGCGAAACCCCAGGGGACTGCGTCAATTCGCCGATGCTTTCGACGCAGGCCCGCCACTGCGCGGGGTCGTGGACGCTGGCCGCCGCCTGCCGGGCAATCCGGCCCAGTAGCTTCTCCTGCCGTTTCGACACCTGTCCCTTGACCCCCGTCGCCCTGCCCGGGGTCGACTGTGCCCGACAACGGCAAGTGATGGTGCCACCGAAACGGGGGTGTCGGCCGACTCAGGTCTACCCCGGTCGAGGTAGGACACGGCGAACGCTGGCTTCTAACTTTCCGAGTGTCAACACAGCTCGGGGAGAACATGAGTCGTTTGCGCCATTGCAAGGTTGCCAGCGCGCTGGCGCTGGCTTGCGCCGCCGCCGGCGCCCAGGCCGCGGCGGTCAGCGCCACCGCCAGCGTCATCGGCAGCACTTCACAAACGGTGACAACGAGTGTCGCCGGCCAGCTGGCCGAGGCCGCGGGATTCTCAGCGATCTCGAGCCTGGACGGCTGCACACCGGTGGCCACCCAGGACAACCGCGCACTGGGTTTCGCGAGCGCCAGGGCCGACTACGGCCAGCTCAGAATCTTCGGATCCACGGAGGGCGACGCGGCCTACCTGCGCCACAACGGGCCCACCGTCGGCGGCGTATGCAACATGTCCATCACCGGGCTCGTCACCACGGCCAACGCCGGGGCACGCTTCAGCGACGAACTGACCGTGAGCTCATTGAGCGGCGCGATCGGCACCACCATCGACCTTCTGGTTCGCGGCTACTGGGATGCGAGCCTGAGCACCAACGGGGCCTTCAAGGGCCTGAACCTCACCGCTTCGCTGTCGATTGCTGGCACGTCGGTCGTCAGCGACACCGCCGCCACCGCGATCCGCACCGTGGTGGACGCGGACACCACCTCGCTCGGCCGCACGTTCGAGCGCCTGATCACGGTCACCGTTGGAGACCTCTTCAGCCTGACTTCGCAGTTCTCGGTCGGGTTGACTGGCAGCGGGCTGTCGTGTGGCGCTGCCCCCTCCGACACCTGCGATCAGACGGTGGTCTTTGATGGACGATCCACGGCGCAGATCACGGAGTTCGTTCTGCCCAGCGGCTACGTCCTGAGCGCTGCGTCGGGCCAGATCGCCAATTACGGTGATCACTTTGCCTACCTGGCTGTCGGCGGCGCCCCGTCGGGGGGTGGCTCGGTGCCGGCACCGGCCACGGCCTGGCTCGCGATGGCAGGACTGGCGGCCGCGGCCGCTCGCTGGAGGCCCGCCGCCGCCTGAGCGTCCCGGCCCGGCCGTGGCACCATAGTCCCATGCTCGCCTACCGCCACGGCTTTCACGCCGGAAACCATGCCGACGTGCTGAAGCACACCGTGCTCGTCGCCGTTCTGCGTCACATGGCGGCCAAGGAGAAGGGCTACCGCATCGTCGACACCCATGCCGGGGCCGGCGGCTACGCGCTCGAAGGTCGGCAGGCGCAGAAGAAGCACGAATACGACGGCGGCATCGGCCGCTTGTGGGAAGCGACCGGGGTGCCGCCGGTGGTGGCCGACTACGTGGACCTGGTGCGCCGCTTCAACGGCGAAGGCGGCGCCCTGAAGCAGTACCCCGGTTCGCCCGCGCTGGCGCAGATGCTGCTGCGGCCGCAGGACCAGCTGCGCCTGTACGAGCTGCACCCCACCGACCACAAGATCCTGGCCTCGTTCCTGGGCGGCCAGCCCGGCTGCGAGGTGCACGGCGCCGACGGCTTCGACGCGCTGAAGTCGCAGCTGCCGCCGCCCACGCGGCGCGGCGTGGTGCTGATCGACCCGCCCTACGAGCTGAAGACCGACTACGTGCGCACGCTGGCCGCGCTGCGCGAGGCGCTGGCGAAGTTCCCCGACGCGGTGGTGGTGGTGTGGCTGCCGCAGCTGGCGCTGGTGGAGTCGCGCCAGCTGCCGCAGCGCCTGAAGGCCAGCGCCGACGCCGCCGCCAAGAAGGGCTGGCTGCTGGCCCGCCTGACGGTGGCCGAAGCCGACGCGCGCGGCTTCGGCATGCTGGGCAGCAGCGTGTTCGTGGCCAACCCGCCGCACACGCTGGCCGCCCAGCTGAAGACTGCCTTGCCCTGGCTGGCGAAGACGCTGGCACAGACGCGCAGCGAGTCGGCGCTGGAAGTCTCAGCCGCCGCCTGAACGTTCCCAGGCCGCCCGCATGCGGCGCTTCCACGCCGCCGCCGCCCGCCAGGCGCGCGAAGCGCGCACGCGCGCCAGCAATGCCAGCTTCCATGCGCGCCAGCGTTCGTAGCCGCGCGCGAACCAGGGCAGGCGCATGAGCGCGGGCTTGGTCAGCGCAAACAGGCGCGCCAGCAGGGCGGTGCCGGCCACCTTGGCGGCGACGATGACGACCAGCCCCGCCAGCGCGTGCCCGCTGCCCACCAGCCACAGAGCGCCCAGCTTCACCGGCAGCAGCGCCAGCGCGGGCACGAAGTAGGCCACCAGCGCGCCCCAGGGCGGCAGGCGGCTGATGCGCCCTTCCAGCCAGCGCAGCGGCGGCCAGCGGCCGATGCGTTCGGCCAGCGCCTGCAGCGCCTCCCAACCCCATTCCTCGAACAGGATGATCATCGCGAGCACGAAGCCCGCGACCTGGCGCAGCCAGCCCATCTAGTCGATGCCGCGTGCGCGGTCGGCCCTGAACTGCGCGCGGAAGGCTTCGAATCGGCCTTCGTCCAGGGCTTCGCGCACCTCGCGCATCAGGTTCAGGTAGTAGTGCAGGTTGTGGATCGATGCCAGCATGGGCGCCAGCATCTCGCCGCACCGTTCCAGGTGGTGCAGGTAGGCGCGGCTGAAGTTCGCGCAGGTGTGGCAGGCGCAGGTGGGGTCCAGAGGCCGGTCGTCGCTGCGGTGGCGCGCGTTGCGGATCTTCAGGTCGCCGAAGCGCGTGAACAGGTGGCCGTTGCGCGCGTTGCGCGTGGGCATCACGCAGTCGAACATGTCGACGCCGCCGTGCACGCCCTCGACCAGGTCTTCGGGCGTGCCCACGCCCATCAGGTAGCGCGGCTTGTGGGCCGGCAACCGGTGCGGCGTGTGCGCCATGATGCGCAGCATCTCTTCCTTCGGCTCTCCCACGCTGACGCCGCCCACCGCGTAGCCGGGCAGGTCGAGCGCGACCATCGCGTCGAGCGAGGCTTCGCGCAGGGTCTCGAACATGCCGCCCTGCACGATGCCGAAGAGCGCGTTCGGGTTCTCCAGCCGGGCGAACTCGTCGCGGCTGCGGCGCGCCCAGCGCACCGACAGTTCCATCGACGCGCGCGCTTCGGCCTCGGTGGTGACGTGGCCCTTCGTTTCATAGGGCGTGCACTCGTCGAACTGCATCACGATGTCGGAGTTCAGCGCCGCCTGGATCTGCATGCTCACCTCGGGCGTGAGGAAGAGCTTGTCGCCGTTCACGGGGCTGGCGAAGCGCACGCCTTCCTCGCTGATCTTGCGCATCTCGCCCAGGCTCCAGACCTGGAAGCCGCCGCTGTCGGTGAGGATGGGTTTCGACCAGGACTCGAAGCGGTGCAGGCCGCCGAAGTGCTTCAGCACGTCGAGCCCCGGACGCATCCACAGGTGGAAGGTGTTGCCCAGGATGATCTGCGCGCCCATCTCCTGCAGGCTGCGCGGCAGCACGCCCTTCACGGTGCCGTAGGTGCCCACCGGCATGAAGATGGGCGTTTCCACCACGCCGTGGTTCAGCGTCAGGCGGCCGCGGCGCGCCTGGCCTTCGGTCTTCAGCAGGTCGAAGCTCAGCATGAACGATCGAGCAGCATCGCGTCGCCGTAGCTGAAGAAGCGGTAGCGCGCCTCGACCGCGTGGCGGTAGAGCGCGTGCACGTGGTCGTGGCCGGCGAAGGCGCTGACCAGCATCAGCAGCGTGCTCTTCGGCAGGTGGAAGTTGGTCACCAGCGTGTCGACGACCCGGAACTCGAAGCCGGGGGTGATGAAGATGTCGGTCTCCCCGCTGAAGGGCGCGAGCTTGCCGCCGCGTGCCGCGGACTCCAGCGCCCGCAGCGTGGTGGTGCCGGCCGCCACCACGCGGTGGCCGGCGGCGCGCGTGGCCTCGATGGCGGCCACCGTCTCGGCGCTGACCTCGAACCACTCGCTGTGCATGCGGTGTTCCGCAATGTTCTCCGTGCGCACCGGCTGGAAGGTGCCGGCGCCCACGTGCAGCGTCACCGCGGCGCGGCGCACGCCGCGCCGGTCCAGCGCCGCGAGCACGGCTTCGTCGAAGTGCAGCGAAGCGGTGGGCGCGGCCACCGCGCCGGGCCTGGCGGCGAACACGGTCTGGTAGCGTGCCTCGTCTTCGGGCGCATCTTCGTGCGTGATGTACGGCGGCAGCGGCACATGGCCGTGGCGCCACAGCAGCACCAGCGGGTCGTCGGGGAAGCGCAGGTGGAACAGCGACTGGTCGGGCCCGGCACGGCCCAGCACGACGGCGTCGAAGGCGTCGGCGAAGCGCAGCAGGCCGCCTGGGCGCGGGCTCTTGCTGGCGCGCACGTGGGCCAGCACCTCGTGGTTCGGGAGCACGCGTTCGACCAGCGCTTCGACGGCGCCGCCGGTGGGCTTCACGCCCAGCAGGCGCGCCTTGATGACGCGGGTGTCGTTGAAGACCAGCAGGTCGCCGGGCGACAGCAGTGCGGGCAGGTCGCGGAAGGCGCGGTCCGCCGGCAGCGGGCCGCGACCGTCCAGCAGGCGCGAGGCGCTGCGTTCGGCGGCAGGGTGCTGGGCGATCAGCTCGGGGGGGAGGTCGAAGTCGAAGTCGGAGAGCGTGAACGTGCGGGTCATGGCTTGCAGGCTGTACCGGCCTGAAGACTACGGCGGCACGCGGATTGTTCCATGGCGGCGGCGACAATGACCCCATGCCTCCAGCCGATCGGGCCGCCCGCGAGAAGTCCGCGCCGCAGCGTGCCCTGGAACGCCTGGGGCTCCTGCGCGACATCGACCTCGCGCTGCACCTGCCGCTGCGCTACGAGGACGAGACCCGCATCGTGCCGATGGCCACGCTGCGCGACGGCGACACCGCGCAGGTGGAAGGCGACGTCATCGACTGCCGCGTCGAGCAGCGTTCGCGTCGCCAGCTGGTGGTGCGGCTGGCCGACGACGCCGGCGAACTGGTGCTGCGCTTCCTGAACTTCTACC
The DNA here is from genome assembly GCA_044224175.1 of Rubrivivax sp. Classification (GTDB taxonomy): domain Bacteria; phylum Pseudomonadota; class Gammaproteobacteria; order Burkholderiales; family Burkholderiaceae_C; genus Rubrivivax. The sequence continues at coordinate 21,784 of JBGAKY010000029.1, forward strand.
CTTCGCAGCAGAAGCAGCTGGCCGTGGGCCGCCGCGTGCGCGCGCGCGGCGAGGTGCGCGGCGGCTTCCTCGGCCGCGAGATGGTGCACCCGGTGGTGAAGGCGGTGGAGGAAGGCACGCCGCTGCCCGACGCGCTGACCCCCGTCTACCCCACTTCGGCCCAGCTGCCGCAGGCCTACCTGCGCAAGGTGGTGGCCACCGCGCTGGCGCGCGCACCGGTGCACGAGCTGCTGCCCCCGGGCAGCGTGCCCGAAGGCCTGCCGTCGTTGCGCGAGGCGCTGCAGTTCCTGCACCACCCGCCGCCCGGTGCGCCGCTGGAGACGCTGGAAGACCGCAGCCACCCGGCCTGGCAGCGGCTGAAATTCGATGAACTGCTGGCGCAGCAGCTTTCGCAACTGCGCGCGCGCGACGAACGCGCCCACCTGCGCGCCCCGGTGCTGCGCGACGAGGTGCTGCCCGCGCGCCTGCGCGCCGCCCTGCCCTTCACGCTGACGGCGGCGCAGGAACGCGTGGTGGCCGAGATCGGCGCCGACCTCGGCCGCGCACGGCCCATGCACCGCCTGCTGCAAGGCGATGTCGGCTCCGGCAAGACGGTGGTGGCGGCCCTCGCCGCCGCGGCGGCCATCGGCGCCGGCTGGCAATGCGCGCTGATGGCGCCGACCGAGATCCTGGCCGAGCAGCACTTCAGGAAGCTGGTCGACTGGCTGGCACCGCTGGGCCTGACGGTGGCCTGGCTCACCGGCAGCCGCAAGGGCAAGGGCCGCGCCGCGATGCTGGCGCAGGTGGCTTCGGGCGAAGCGCACCTGGTCGTCGGCACCCATGCCGTGATCCAGGACGACGTGGTGTTCGCGAAGCTGGGTCTCGCGGTGGTGGACGAACAGCACCGCTTCGGCGTCGCCCAGCGGCTGGCGCTGCGCGCCAAGCTCGAAGCGCAGACGCTGGAGCCGCACCTCTTGATGATGAGCGCGACGCCCATCCCGCGCACGCTGGCGATGACCTACTTCGCCGACCTGGACGTCAGCACCATCGACGAGCTGCCGCCCGGCCGCACGCCGGTGGTGACCAAGGTGTTCGCCGACGGCAAGCGCGACGCCGTGATCGCGCGCATCCGCGACGAGGTGGCCAAGGGGCGCCAGGTCTACTGGGTCTGCCCGCTGGTGGAGGAGAGCGAGCACGTCGACCTGCAGAACGCCACCGCCACCCACGCGCAGCTGAGCGAGTCATTGCCCGGCGTGATGGTCGGCCTGCTGCACGGCCGCATGGCGTCGGCCGAGAAGGCGGCGGTGATGTCGCTCTTCTCGGGGGGACAGATGCAGGTGCTGGTGGCCACCACCGTCATCGAGGTCGGCGTCGACGTCCCGAACGCGAGCCTGATGGTCATCGAGCATGCCGAGCGCTTCGGCCTCGCCCAGCTGCACCAGCTGCGCGGCCGCGTCGGCCGCGGCGCGGTGGCCAGCGTGTGCGTGCTGCTCTTCACCGCGCCGCTGTCGGAGACCGGCAAGGCGCGCCTGCGGGCGATGGCCGAGACCACCGACGGCTTCGAGATCGCGCGCCGCGACCTGGACATCCGCGGCCCGGGCGAGTTCATGGGTTCGCGCCAGAGCGGCGACGCGCTGCTGCGCTTCGCCGACCTGTCCGCGGACAGCGCGCTGCTGCAGCGCGCGCGAGAACTGGCGCCGGCGCTGCTGCAGCAGCACCCGCATGCGGCGCAGGCGCACGTGGACCGCTGGCTGGGCGGCAAGGCCGAATACCTGAAGGCGTAGGCACAATCGGGCCCACATGACCCTCACCGAGCTGAAGTACATCGTCGCCGTCGCCCGCGAACGCCATTTCGGGCGCGCCGCCGAGGCCTGCTTCGTGAGCCAGCCCACGCTGTCGGTGGCGATCAAGAAACTGGAGGACGAGCTCGACGTCAAGATCTTCGAGCGCGGCGCCAGCGAGGTGAGCGTGACGCCGCTGGGCGAGCAGATCGTGCGCCAGGCGCAGCAGGTCATCGAGCAGGCGCAGGCCATCCGCGAGATCGCCAAGCGCGGCAAGGACCCGGTGAGCGGCCCGTTGCGGCTGGGCATCATCTACACGATCGGGCCCTACCTGCTGCCCGACCTGGTGCGGCTGGCCATCGAGCGCGTGCCGCAGATGCCGCTGGTGATCACCGAGAACTTCACCGCCAAGCTGCTGGAGCACCTGCGCACCGGCGAGATCGACTGCGCCATCATGGCCGAGCCCTTCCCCGACACCGGTCTCGCGGTGGCGCCGCTCTACGACGAGCCCTTCCAGGCCGCGGTGCCGAAGTCGCACCCGCTGGCCAGGCGCAAGACCGTCGCCGCGGAAGAACTCAAGCACGAGACCATGCTGCTGCTGGGCACCGGCCACTGCTTCCGCGACCACGTGCTGGAGGTGTGCCCGGAATACGCGCGCTTCAGCTCCGACGCCGAAGGCATCCGCAAGAGCTTCGAAGGCAGCAGCCTGGAGACCATCAAGTACATGGTGGCCTCGGGCATGGGCATCACGGTGGTGCCGCAGCTTTCGGTGCCCAAGGACGCGAACCCGCACGTGCGCTACGTCAAGTTCGCCGAGCCGGTGCCCACGCGCCGCGTGGTGCTGGCCTGGCGCCGCACCTTCCCGCGCTACGAGGCCATCGCGGCGCTGCGCAACGCCATCTACGCCTGCCCGCTGCAGGGCGTGAAGCGGCTGCGCGACTGACGTCGCCCCTCACGGGCTGAGCGCCCGGGGCATCCAAACTATCCATGGGCTAGGGGTTTTCAATTGGCATTGGCTATGAGAGCCGGCCAGTATCCGGAGCGTGTCCCAACGACCGGAGCCCTCCATGTCTACCGTTGCCCAATGCCCGTTCCATTCCGCCGCCGGCGGCGGCACCACCAATGCCGACTGGTGGCCCAACCGGCTTCGCCTGGACCTGCTGGCCCAGCATTCGAGCAAGTCCGATCCGCTGGGCGCGGGCTTCGACTACGCGAAGGCTTTCGCCCAGCTGGACTACCACGCGCTCAAGAAGGACCTGCTGGCGCTGATGACCGATTCGCAGGACTGGTGGCCGGCCGACCACGGCAGCTACGCGGGCCTGTTCATCCGCATGGCCTGGCACAGCGCCGGCACCTACCGCACCGGTGACGGCCGTGGCGGCGCCGGCCGCGGCCAGCAGCGCTTCGCGCCGCTGAACAGCTGGCCCGACAACGGCAACCTGGACAAGGCGCGCCGGCTGCTGTGGCCCCTCAAGCAGAAGTACGGCCAGAAGATCAGCTGGGCCGACCTGATGATCCTGGCCGGCAACGTGGCGCTGGAATCCACCGGCTTTCGGACCTTCGGCTTCGCCGGCGGGCGCGAAGACGTCTGGGAACCCGACCTCGACGTAAGCTGGGGCGCCGAGAAGACCTGGCTGGCCGACGACCAGCGCTACAGCGGCCAGCGTGAACTCGCGAACCCGCTCGGCGCGGTCCAGATGGGCCTGATCTACGTGAACCCCGAAGGCCCGAACGCCAGCGGCGACCCGGTGGCGGCGGCGAAGGACATCCGCGAGACCTTCGCCCGCATGGCGATGGACGACGAGGAGACGGTGGCGCTCATCGCCGGCGGCCACACCATCGGCAAGACGCACGGCGCCGGACCGGCCACGCATGTGGGCGCCGACCCCGAAGCCGCACCGCTGGAAGCGCAGGGCTTCGGCTGGCAGAACGGCTTCGGCAGCGGCAAGGGCGGCGACGCCATCACCAGCGGACTGGAAGTCACCTGGACACGCACACCGGCGAAGTGGAGCACCGACTTCTTCGACCATCTGTTCCAGTACGAATGGGAGAAGACCACCAGCCCGGCGGGTGCCATCCAGTGGGTGGCCAAGGGCGCGGCGCCCAGCATCCCCGACCCCTTCGACCCTTCGAAGAAGCGCCTGCCGACGATGCTGACGACCGACCTCTCGCTGCGCTTCGACCCCGCGTACGAGAAGATCTCGCGCCGCTTCCGCGCCGACCCGCAGGCCTTCGCCGACGCCTACGCGCGCGCCTGGTTCAAGCTGACCCACCGCGACATGGGCCCGAAGGCGCGCTACCTGGGCCCGGAAGTGCCGAAGGAAGAACTGCTGTGGCAGGACCCGCTGCCGGTGGCCACGCTGGCGACACCCAGTGCGGCCGACATCGCCGACCTGAAGGCGAAGATCGCCGCCTCCGGCCTGACGGCGGCCGAACTGGTGTCCACCGCCTGGGCCTTGGCCTCCACCTTCCGCGGCGGCGACAAGCGCGGCGGCGCGAACGGCGCGCGCGTGCGCCTGGCGCCGCAGAACGAGTGGCCGGTGAACGACCCCGTGCGGCTGAAGAAGGTGCTGGGCACGCTGGAAGGCATCCGCAAGGCTTCGGGCAAGGTCTCGCTGGCCGACCTGATCGTGCTCGCCGGCGGTGTCGGCATCGAGAGGGCGGCGAAGCAGGCCGGCCTGGACATCGAAGTGCCCTTTGCCCCCGGCCGGGTCGACGCCACGCAGGACCAGACCGATACCGCATCGTTCGCGGTGCTGGAGCCTTTCGCCGACGGCTTCCGCAACTACGCGAAGATGCCGAACGCGGTGCCCACTGAAGCGCTGCTGGTCGACAAGGCGCAGCAGCTGACGCTGACCGCGCCCGAGATGACGGTGCTCGTCGGCGGCCTGCGCGTGCTGGGCGCCAACAGCGGCGGCCGCGCGCACGGCGTGTTCACCGCGCGCCCCGGCACGCTCACGAACGACTTCTTCGTGAACCTGCTGGACATGGCCACCGAGTGGAAGCGCGCCGGCGACGACTTCGAAGGCCGCGACCGCAAGACCGGCGTGCTGCGCTGGAAGGGCACGCGGGTGGACCTGGTGTTCGGCTCGAACTCGCAGCTGCGCGCGCTGGCCGAGGTCTACGCCAGCGCCGACGCGCAGCGCAAGTTCGCCGACGACTTCGTCGCCGCCTGGGTCAAGGTGATGAACCTCGACCGCTTCGACCTGGCGCACTGAGCGGTCGACCCAGCGGCCACCGCGACGTGGACCAATCCCCTCGGGGACAGGTCGGCGCAGGCGACCAGGGGGAGCGGCGGTGGCAAGCGGGCCGAACCCGATCCGGGTCTCCCGGTCGGGTTCGGAGCCCCCTCGGGGGGCGGCCGCCAGGCGGCCGGGGGTGGTCGGTTCAGCGGGCCAGCGGGTTCGGCGTGGGCTCGGCCACCTTCACCAGCAGGTTGCGGTCGGTGTGGTGGAAGGGCTCCGCCTGGCCGCGGATCTGCAGCACGGTGTCTTCCTCGTAGCCCCAGCTGCCGTCGTCGTTGAACGTCACCTTGATGCGGAACGAGGTCGTGCGGAAGGCGTATTGCAGAAAGGGCGCCGAGCAGATGCCCCAGGTCTCCAGCCCCTGGGTGGCGACGAGCTCGAACTCGCGCGCGTCGGCCGCCGCGGTGCCGGCGGCCATCGCGGTCTGGCCGCGCGGGATGGTCAGCGTGTGGATCACGCAGCCGGTGGCCGGCTCCCAGAGCCAGTAGCCGACCTGGTCGTGGTAGGTCTTCACCTGCCCCGGCTTGGTGACGTGCGTGTGGTAGCGCAGGCCGTACAGCAGCTGCGGGCCGTTGGTCTGCGGGTCGATCGGCTGCAGCTCGATGCGTTCCACGTAGGCCTGCTTCTTCGGCCCTTCGGCCTTGGGCTTCACGTCCAGCCCGCGCTGGCCTTCCCAGACCCCGGCCATACGCGCCAGCGGGCCCAGGTGGGCCAGCGTGTGGACGTCGACGTTCGACGGTTCGGTGTAGATGTCGGCAGGAAAATCGCTCATGGCCGACATGCTACGGTCTACGGCGAGACGATGCCCGACATCATCGTCGCGAAGCTGAAGGGCAAGGCGCTGCGGAAGGGCTGCGTCAGCGGCGCGCCGCTGGCGATGGCGGCGATGGTGATGACGTAGGTCTTGCCTGGCAACAGCAGGCCGGGCGGCGGCGTCATCGTCGTCGCGCCGGTGTAGAAGCGCGCCGCCTGCACGAATTCGCTGCGCGAGCCGTTGGCGCGCAGCTCCAGCACGCGCACGAAGTAGTAGTTCGGCGTGCCGGTGGCAGGCGGCGTCCAGCTGATGGTGGGCGAAGTCCCCACCGCCAGCTGGTTGGCGAACAGCGAACGGCCGTTGATCTGCGGCGACTTCACCGGCGTCATGCGCGGCGAAAGGGTCAGGCTGGTGTTGTCGCGCGTCGCCGGGTCGAGCAGCTCGCTCGAGGACAGGCCGCGCTCCAGCGGTTCGGCCACGGTGGCGCCGGGCGCCAGGTAGCGCACGGTGAAGCCGAAGAAGCCGTCGACGACGCGGTTCCAGTCGGCCGGGAAGGGGCTGCCGTAGTGCAGGCGGCCGAAGTCCAGGTCGTTGCTGCCCAGAGTGTTGAATTCCACCAGCGTGTAGGCGTCGAAGGGCGTGCCCAGGCTGGGCGGCAGGGCGAAGGCGCTCAGGCCCAGCGCGCTGGTGCTGGGCGTGGCCGAAGGGTTCACGGCCGCCGCCTGCGCCGCGTAGGAACTGCGCTTCCACTTCAGGTTGAGCGTGGCGTTGGCGCTCACGTCCAGGAAGCCCGAAGTCACCGCGGTGGTGGAGCCGTCGGCGGTGGTGATGGACGGCAGCACCATGGTCTTGCCCAGCGTGCGCACGCCGGTGGCCGGCTGCGTGACGAGCTGGTTCAGGTAGGCCTGGTCGCCCTTCGAAGCGTCCAGCAGGTTGGACAGGTAGTCGGGGTCGCCCAGGTTCATGCCGAAGGCGGCCAGCGCGGTGTCGGTGGCGCGCGGCGGGTTGCTGATGGCGCTGGCCGTGGCCAGCGGCAGCGCGTACGACTCGCCCTGCATCGGCAGCACCCAGTGCAGCGTGTCGCTGGCCTGCCAGGGCGCCAGGTTGCCGCCGTCGATGTTCAGCTTCGTCGGCAGGCTGGCCGGCGCGGAATCGAAGCGGCCGAAGATGTCGCTGCTCCAGTCGACGAAGCCGCTGTCGGTCCAGACGAAGATGTTGGCGCGCCGCACCCAGTGCGGGCCTTCGGGCACGTTCTCGATCGCGTAGGTGCCGTCGGCGCGCCTGGCGGTGGCGGCGATCTGCGTGAATCCGCCGGCGCCGTCGGGCGCCCAGGCTTCGATGAGCGCGCTGGTCAGGTTCACCGGCACCTGGGTGGACCCGGCGGTGGTGTGCCAGATCGTGCTGACCAGGCCGGTGACGGTGCGCTTCTGCACCGCGGCCTGGGCCTGCGGGCGCGGGGCCGCCGCCGCTTGCGCCGGTGCGCGGGCAAGCGCCGCCGCTTCGCTGGCCGACAGTGCGACCACCGGGCCGCCGGCGTCGGCACTGGCCAGCAGATGCGCCAGGTTGGGCCGCACTTCGCTGGCCTGGGACCAGTAGGGCAGGCGTTGCGACTCGACCGTGTTGGTGGGGCCGCCGGCAGGCGAAGGGGAAGGCGAAGCGGCGGGCGCGGCCGCCGGCGCAGCGCCGCCACCACCGCCGCAGGAGGCGGCGAGCAACGCCGCCGCGAGCGCCAGCGCCGCGTGGCGCGTGCCTTGAACGTGTCCAGCCATGCTGCTCCTCCGGTTCGTGCGACCTGGTCGGCGCAATCTAGGCGCTGGGCTGCGTGACGTCGAGACGCTCGGCGGCCTTCAAGGGTCCGGCCGAGGGTCCGCCCCCGTCGCCAGCGCGAGATCGTTCACGCTTGGCGCTAAAGCGCTTCCAGCGCCGGCCCGCGCAGGCCCACCAGCAAGGCACGGCCGCCGGGCTCGACGCGGAACTCGGCGTACTTCGCCCCCGCCCAGCGTTTAGCTTCGCCTTCGCGGAAGAACCAGGCGTCGGTGACGAGCACCCAGCGCCCGCCCTTGGGCGCCAGCTCGATGCGCAGTTCGTCGGTCGCCAGCGCTTCGCCGCGGTGCAGGCGCAGCAGGGTGGCGACACCGCGTTCGTCCAGCTTCGCCACCACCTGCGGCCGCGCACTGCCGCGCAGCGCTTCCACGTCGCCCGGCCCGCCGTCGGGCAGGCGGAAGTTCAGGCGCATGAAATCGCCCTGCATCAGCGAACGCGGGTCCACCGGCGCCAGTTCCACGAAGACGGGCCGGCCGCGCGCCAGCAGCGACTCCTTCTGCCCGACGCCCACGTTGGCCACCACCAGCGTGGCCAGCAGGCTCAAGGCCAGACCGGGCCGCGCCCAGCGGCTGGCAGGGGGCCGTGCCACCGCCGCACGGGGCTGCGGGCGCGCGCCGGCCCACAGCGCCAGGGCGCCCAGCAGCACGCCGGCGCCCGCCAGCAGCGCCGCCTTGGCCGCCAGCGGCCAGGCCAGCGCATAGTAGAAGGCGCCCACGATCCACGCCGCCGCCAGCGCCGCGGTCGCCGCCAGGCGCCAGCGCGACTGGGTGGCGCACAGCGCCGCCACCAGCAGCACGCCGCCCAGTGACGGCATGAACCCCGCCAGCACCACCCCCACCAGCGCGGCGCCGGCCCAGGCCGGATGGCGCAGCGCCGGCCAGGCGCGCGCCAGGTTGCCGGCAGCCACCAGCGCCAGCAGCGCCGAGACCGCGGCGGGCACCTCCAGGCCGGCGGCCAGCATCCGGTGGCGGCCCACTTCGCGCGCCACGTCGCCCACGATGCCGCCGCCCAGGCTGGCGCCCACCAGGAAGGTCATGCCCGACCACCAGGCCAGGCCACCCAGCACCGCCAGCAGCCAGCCGGCGGCCACGGGCTCCAGGAAGGCCTGCAGCGCGGGGGCCGGCGCCGGGCTCTGGCGCCACAGGTTCACGGCCAGCCAGGCCGCCAGCACCAGGTGCCAGGCCAGCCAGTAGTGCGGCCCGCCGTGGCCCAGGCTGCCGCCATGCCAGTAGGCCGCGTGTACCAGCACGAACAGCAGCGCCGCCGCCGCGCCCAGCAGCGTGCCCAGCCAGGGGCGCCGCAGCAGGGCCGCCAGGCCCAGCACCAGGAAGCCCATGACGACCGCGCCGCCGGCCGTGTGCAGGTCCTGGAACAACGCGCCGCCGAGCGAGCCGCAACCCACCAGCAGCGCCGGCACCGCCAGCTGTTCCACGAACAGCGGCAGGTCGCGCGAACGCAGCACCACCACCGCGCCGGCCAGCGCGAGCACGCCCACGATGTACAGGCCGCCGCCGCGCGCGAGCACCGGGCCCAGGATCATGCCCACCACGCCCAGCAGCGGCAGCGCCGCCAGCCAGGCGCCCAGCGCCGTGAGCAGCACCACCGGCCAGGGGCGCTCTTCGCCTTGCGGCAGCGTGGCTTCTGGCGGCAGCAGGCCTTGCGCCACCGCCGCCGTGCGCAGCGCTTCGAGCTGTTCGCGGTTCATGGCGCCGCCCCTTCGCCGTCGCGCCGCGCCAGGTGCATCACCCCCTTCACGCTGGCGGCCAGCAGGCCCGCGGCCACCACGCCGATGAGGAACAGGCGGCCGATGGGGTCGCCGCCGCGGTGCCCTTCCATCAGCAGCCGCGCCAGGCCGGCGACCAGCAGCGTGTCCAGGCCCAGTGCCACCGCGCTGGCGACGAACACGTCGAACAGCCGCCGGGTGGCGAAAAGCGCTGCCGCCACCGCCAGCGCCAGCAGCGCCAGCCCGTACTGCGGGCCGACATGGGTGTCGAACAGCCCGCCCAGACCGGTGACCGTGACCGCCGCCACCGTGAGCGTGGCGGCGGTGCGCAGCGACCACGCGCCGGCCCCGGTGAAGCGCCGCAGCAGCGGCCCCAGCCACAGCGTGAGCGCGATCAGCAGCGCCCAGCCCGTGAAGTGCACGCCGCTGTCTTCGGCCGCGAAGCGCCAGCGGTGGCCGGTGCGCGCATGCACCCACAGCGAGACGGCGCTCACCGCCACCAGCGCCCAGGGTGCCCACAGCAGGTCGCTGCGCAGGCCCAGCGCCAGCGGCAGTGTCAGCGCGGCCCACAGCGCGAACAGCTGCCAGGGGTCGGCGCCGGTCTGGTAGGTCTGGCCGAAGAAGGCGAAGAGCGCGCCGGTGCCCAGCAGCAGCAGCAGGGCCAGCGCCGGGCGCGCGGCGCGGTTCGGCCAGGCGCCCAGGGCGGCCAGCAGCAGCGCGCCCTGCAGCACCGCGAAGCGGCCCATGCGGCCCAGGTCGGCCCATTGCGAGGCGATCCAGAACACGAGGCCGAGTCCGGCCATCGCGGCCGCCAGCACCGCCAGCGCGCGCGGCAGCACGCGGCCCAACGCGGCCGGCTCGGCACCCAGGCCGGCCAGGGCTTCCAGCCGGCGCAGCGTGGCACCGTCCAGGCCGTGGCGGCCAGCCCATTCGTGGAGCGACAGTCGAAGGTCCATCGGGGTCTTCAGCGTTCGTCGATGTGTTTCGGCCAGCTGGCCTTCAGCAGGCGCGAAAGCGCCCGGTCGGCCAGCAGCCGGCCGCCGGTCTGGCAGCGCGCGCAGTAGTTGGCTTCGTTCTCGGCGTAGACGATGCGCTGCACCGGCGCGCCGCACACCGGGCAGGGCTGGCCGAAGCGGCCGTGCACCGCCATCTGCGGGTGGAAGGCGGTCACCTTCTCGGGCCAGTCGCCCGCTTCGGCGCGCAGGCGCTCGGTCCATTCGGCCAGCACGGCGCGCGTGGCGTCGAACAGGCGCTGCACGCCTTCGGCCGGCAGCGACTTCGTCAGTGCCAGCGGCGACAGCCGGGCACGGTGCAGGATCTCGTCCGAATACGCGTTGCCGATGCCGCTGAACAGCCGCGGGTCGGTGAGCGCGCGCTTGAGCGTGTGGTTTTCGCCGGCCAGCCGTGCCGCGAAGGCGGGCAGGTCGCAGGCCATGACATCGATGCCGCCAGCGTCCAGCGCCGCCAGCGCGGCACGGTCGGCCACGTAGTGCAGCGAAGCGCGCCGCGTGGTGCCGGCTTCGGTGAGCACCAGGGTGCCGGCGTCGAACTCGAAGCTGGCCAGCGTGATGCGCGCCGGCGGCTTCGCCCCCGGCGCCAGCCAGCGCAGGCGGCCGGCGATCATGAGGTGGATGACCAGGAAGCGGCCGTCGTCCAGCGCCAGCACCACGCGCTTGCCCAGCCGCTCGACGCCGGCGACCCGCCGGCCTTCGGCTTCGGCGACGGGTGGCAGCGCGGTGCGCAGCAGGAAGGGGTTGGCGATGCGCAGCCGGCGCAGCACCTGGCCCTGCAGCTTGGCCTGCGCACGCTCCGTGTAGACGTTGATGTCGGGCAATTCCGGCACGGGGCCAGTGTGCCACCCCCTCACTGCCGGCCGGCCGAGTGTGCTACCTTGCGAACATGAGCCAACCGACACCGGACTTGGCCGATCTGAGCCTGCTGTCTGGGCTTGCACCGGAGCTGGCTTCCACATTCGTGAAAGTTGCCAGTGACATTGCACTGGTCATCGGCGACGACGGCGTGATCCGAAGCGTCGCCGAAGGCCAGGTGCCGGTGCGGGCCGCCGGCGACCCCTGGGTGGGTCGGGCCTGGGTCGACACGGTCACCCCCGAGACGCGCCGCAAGGTGGAACTGCTGCTGCACGAGGCACGCACCAGCGGCGTCTCCAAGCGCCGGGAGCTGAACCACCCGGGGGCCAGCGGGAGTTCGATCCCCGTGTCCTGGGCCGCGGTGCGGCTGGGCCAGAACGGCCCGGTGCTGGCGGTCGGACGCGACCTGCGTTCGGTGGCCGCGATCCAGCAGCGACTGATGGACGCCCAGCAGGACATGGAACGCGACTACTGGCAGCGCCGCCAGACCGAGACGCGCTACCGGCTGCTGTTCCAGGTGGCGCGCGATGCCGTGCTGGTGCTCGACGCGCAGAGCCTGTCCGTGATCGAGGCCAACCCCACCGCGGCCACCTTCTTCGGCCCCGGCGCGGCCGAAGGCGGCCACCCGGCCGAGCACGTGGACCCGGCTTCGCGGGCGGCGGTCGAGGAGCTCTTCGTCACCGCGCGCGCCAGCGGCCGCGCTTCCGAAGTGCGCGTGCGACTGGCCGAACGCAACGGCGAAGCCGGCTGGACCGTGGCCGTCTCGGCCACCCCCTTCCGTGCCGACGAACGCCAGTGCCTGCTGGTGCGCGCGCGCCACGTGGAGCCGATGACCGACTTCTTCGAGCACATGCCCGAAGCCGCCGTCATCACCGATTCGAACGGCCGCATCCGCATGGCCAACCCCGCCTTCGTGGCGCTGGCGCGCGCCGGCGACGAGACGCGGCTGCGCGGCTGGCTGGTGGGCGACGCGCTGGGCGACGTGGCCGGCCGCTGGGCCGCGCTGCTGGCGCAGGTGCGCACGCACGGCATCATCGGCCGCGCCACCGTCACGCTGCGCGTGGCCGGCCAGCCGCCGCTCGGCGCCGAGGTCAGCGCCTCGCTGCTCGCCGAAGGCGAGCAGGAAGACATCGGCTTCACGCTGCACCTGCCGAAGGCCGCGCCCGCCCCGGAAACGGTGCAGTCGCCGAACCAGCTGGTGGCGCGCCTGGGCGAAGCGGCGCTGCCCGAGCTGCTGGTGAGCGGCCTGCAGTGGGTGGAGCGGCTGCTCATCGAGAGCGCGCTCGAACGCGCGGGCCACCGGCTGGACGCGGCCGCCGGGCTGCTGGCCATCCCGCCCGAGAGCCTGTTCCTGCGCATGCAGCGCCTGGGTCTGGCGCTGCCGTCGATGCTGAACTGAGCAGGCGCTGCCGTGGACAGCCCCGCCTTCGGCCAGGCCGACCTTACCAATTGCGAGCGCGAGCTCATCCACCTGGCCGGATCGGTGCAGCCGCACGGCGCGCTGCTGGTGCTGCGCGAAGGCGACCATGTCGTGCTGCAGGCCAGCGCCAACGTGGCCGGCGTGTTCGGGCGCGAGCCGCGCGTGCTGCTGGGGCAGGCGCTGTCGCTGCTGGGCGGCGAGCTGGCCGCGCGCGTGGACACGCTGGCCGGCGGTCCGCTGGCCGAACCCGAACCGCTGCAGGCCCGCACCGCCGACGGCCGCCACCTGGAAGGCGCGCTGCACCGCGTGCCCGGTGCCGGGCTGGTGCTGGAAATGGAGCTGCTGGGCGCGTCGGCGGCCGACCTGCCGCCCGCGCTGTCGCTGGAGAACGACGAACTGCGCCGCCACCTGGCCGAAGCCGTGCAGCGCTTCAGCGGCGCGGCAGGCATCGGCACCCTGGCCGACGCGGTGGTGAAGGTGGTGCGCGACCTGACCGGCTACGACCGCGTCATGGTCTACAAGTTCGACCCCGACGGCCACGGCAAGATCATCGCCGAGGCGCGCGACCCGCGGCTCGAGTCGCTGCTGGGCCACCACTACCCGGCCACCGACATCCCGCAGCGCGCGCGCGAACTCTACCTGCGCAACCGCGTGCGCCTGCTGGTGGACGTGGACTACGAACCGCAGCCGCTGGTGCCGGCGCTGCTGCCGCCGCGCGGCGAGCCGCTGGACATGTCGATGTGCGCGCTGCGCAGCATGTCGCCGCTGCACCTGCAGTACCTGCGCAACATGGGTGTCACCGCCACGCTGGTGGCTTCGCTGGTGCGCGAAGGCAAGCTCTGGGGCCTGATCGCGGCACACCACTACAGCCCGCGCCGCATCGGCTTCGCGATGCGGCGCGCGGTCGACCTGCTGGCCGAGGTGGCCAGCACGCGCATCGCCGCCATCGAGAACTACGCCCACGCCCAGGTGGCGCTGATGGTGCGGCGGCTGGAACAGCGCCTGATCGAAGCCACCAGCACCGAAGGCGACTGGCGGCTGGCCCTGTTCCGCAACCCGCGCACGCTGCTGCAGCCGCTGGAAGCCACCGGCGCTGCGCTGTTCCATGAAGGCGAGATCCTCACCTCGGGCGAAGTGCCTTCCACGCCGGAACTGCGTGCGCTGCTGGACTGGGTGGACGGCCAGCAGGTGGAGCTGCCTTTCGCCTGCAATTCGGTGGCGCAGGCGAACCCGGCGCTGGCGACGGTGGCCCCCACCGCCGCCGGCGTGCTGGCGGTGAAGCTTTCGCACACGCGCAGCGACTGGCTGATGTGGTTCCGCAAGGAGCAGCTGCTCACCGTCACCTGGGCCGGCAACCCGGCGAAGGCGGTGATCGGCGACGACCCGACCCAGCTGTCGCCGCGCCGCAGCTTCGAGGCCTGGAGCGAGATCGTGCGCGGCACCGCCGTCGCCTGGACCACCGCCGAACGGGCGCTGGCGCGCGCCGTGGGCGCGGCGCTGGTGGATATCATCGTGCAGGTGCACGCGGTGCGCCTGCTGATCGCCGAGCACCAGCTGGCACAGATCCGCGCCGCGGTGGGCGCCTCCGGCGAGCCGGTGCTCGTCACCGACCCCGGCGGCCGCGTGGTGTTCGCCAACGCCGCCTTCCAGGCCCTGCGTGGCGGCGCGCCGGCGCCGGTGCGCGGCGACGACGCCGCCGAATGCTTCGACCGGCCCGAGCAGGTGCATGCCACGCTGGCCACGCTCTCGGTGCAGCCGTGGCGCGGCGAATGGAGCCTGCGCCAGGGCCACGGCATGGCGGTGCCGGTGGCGGTGCGCGCCGAGGTGGTGCCGGGGCGCGACGGCGCGCTGCTGGGTTGCATCCTCACGCTGGCCGACCTTTCCGACAGCCGCCGCACCGCCGAGGCGCGGCGCCACCTGGAAGATTCGCTGCAGCTGGCTTCGCTGGGCGCGCGCAACGCCGACGCGGTGATCGGCGCCATCCTCACCAACGCCAGCCTGGCGGCGATGGACATCGCCGACGGCAGCGCCGGCCCCACGGTGGCACCGCTGCTGGAGGAGCTGGAAGCCTCGGCAAGACGCGCGGCGCTGCTGTACGCGCAGATCCGCGGCGCGGGAAACTAGTTCGCGGCGAGCTCGCTGAACAGCCGCGCATGCTGGCGGAACGCCCAGCAGGCCTCTTCGACGATGGCCTCGGCGGCCGCTTCGCCCGGCTGCAGCACCGCCAGCGCATTGCGCAGCTCGTCGCGCAGCAGCTGCACGCGGGCTTCGTCACCGAATTCGTAGAAGCTCGTGCCGGCACCGCCTGCCAGGCCGAAGCGGCGCGCCACCAGCCGCGCCAGCACCTGGCCGCCATGCAGGTCGCCCAGGTAGCGCACGTAGGCATGGGCCGCCAGTTCGGGCGCCTGGCGCGCACCCAGCGCCCGCAGGCGCACCGCATAGGCCGCCGCGGCGGGCGCCAGCGGCAGCGCTTCGCGCCAGCCGGCGCCGTGCAGCGCTTCCAGGTCCTTCGCCAGCCGCGGCGCCCGCGCCAGCGCCGGCACGGGCAGCAGTTCGAAGCCTTCGAGCGCCGGCTCCAGCGCGGCGTAGATCGCGTGCAGGTTGCGCAGCAGCGCGGCATAGCCGGCGCGTTCCAGGCGGCCGGCCAGAAGGTCGGCCATCACGCCCGTGCGTTCCACTTCCGCGTGCAGCGTCCGCGTGGCGCTGCGCAGGCGCGTGGCCAGGTCGGTGGACAGGGGTGGTACCGCGGTGTGCAAGGTCGAACCGATGATAATTCGCGATTCGCCTGCCGCCAGCCATGTCCACCGAAACCCCGACCCGCATCGTGACCGAAGTGCGCCGCCGCCGCACGTTCGCGATCATCAGCCACCCCGACGCGGGCAAGACCACGCTGACCGAGAAGCTGCTGCTGTTTTCGGGCGCGATCCAGATCGCCGGCAGCGTGAAGGCGCGCAAGGCCAGCCGCCACGCCACTTCGGACTGGATGGAGATCGAGAAGCAGCGCGGCATCTCGGTGGCGAGCTCGGTGATGCAGATGGAGTACCGCGACTGCGTCATCAACCTGCTGGACACCCCGGGCCACCAGGACTTCAGCGAGGACACCTACCGCGTGCTGACGGCGGTGGACGCGGCGCTGATGGTGATCGACGCCGCCAACGGCGTGGAGCCGCAGACGCGGCGCCTGCTGCAGGTGTGCCGGGCCCGCAACACGCCCATCATCACCTTCGTCAACAAGATGGACCGCGAGGTGAAGGCCCCGCTGGACCTGTTCGACGAGATCGAGCGCGAGCTGGGCATGTCGGTGGTGCCCTTCAGCTGGCCGGTGGGCATGGGCAAGTTCTTCGGCGGCGTGCTCGACCTGCGCAAGCAGCAGATGCGCGTGTTCACGCCCGGCGAGGACCGCAACCGCGACGACGACGAGATCATCGAAGGCCTGGCCAACCCGGTGCTGGGCGAACGCTTCGGCGACGCCTACGCACACGCGCACGGCGAGGTGGAACTGGTGCAGCACGCGGCGCCGCCCTTCGACGAGGAACAGTTCCTGGCCGGCCACCAGACGCCGATGTTCTTCGGCTCGGCGATCAACAACTTCGGCGTGCGCGAGGTGCTGGACGCGCTGGTCGACCTGGCGCCGCCGCCCGGCCCGCGCCACGCCATCCAGCGCGAGGTGCTGCCGGTGGAGGAGAAGTTCGCCGGCGTCGTGTTCAAGATCCAGGCCAACATGGACCCCGCGCACCGCGACCGCATCGCCTTCGTGCGCGTGGCCGCCGGGCACTTCGAACGCGGCATGCGGCTGAAGGTGGCGCGCTCGGGCAAGGAGCTGCGGCCGAACACCGTGGTCAGCTTCCTCAGCCAGCGGCGCGAGCTGCTCGACGAGGCCTTCGCCGGCGACATCATCGGCATCCCCAACCACGGCGTGCTGCAGCTGGGCGACACGCTGACCGAAGGCGAGTCGCTGCAGTTCACCGGCCTGCCCTTCTTCGCGCCCGAGATGTTCCGCGCCGTCGAGGTGGCCGACCCGCTGAAGACCAAGCAGCTGCGCGCCGGCCTCACCCAGCTCGGCGAGGAAGGCGCGATCCAGGTCTTCCGCCCCGTGGCCGGCAGCGTGCTGCTGCTGGGCGCGGTGGGCCAGCTGCAGTTCGAAGTCGTCGCGCACCGGCTGGAGCACGAGTACGGCGTCAAGGCGCGCATCCAGCCCAGCCGCTTCCAGGTGGCGCGCTGGGTGACCGCCGACGACCCGAAGGAGCTGCAGCGCTTCATCGACGGCAACCAGCACCGCGTCGCCTACGACGCGGTCGACGCGCCGACGGTGCTGGTGGAGTACGCGCCCGAGCTGCGCGCCATCGAAAGCAACTGGCCGAAGATCAGGTTCCACGCCCTGCGCGAGCACGCAGGGCTGGTGTTCCAGAAGCAGCTGGACGGCTGATCAGGGGCAGGGCAGCGGCGCCAGGCAGTCGGGGCAGGCCGCGTCGGCCCAGGCCGGCGCGCCGGCCAGCTGGTTCGACAGCCAGCCCGCGACGCTGGGCCCCCAGGCGGGCGTGGCGTAGAAGTCGGCGCTGCGCAGGATGGTGTGCGAAGTGCCCGGCGCCACGTAGCTGCGGAAGTTGGGCAACTCGGCGCTGTAGCTGCCCAGCGTGGCCAGCATCCGCTGGTTCCAGTCGGCGGCGGGGTCGGCGCAGCTGCCGCCGGGGCCGTAGAAGGTGGTCATCACCTGGTAGAAGCCGATCTGGGTGGCGTCGCCGTTGGTGGTGTACTGGGCGAAGCGGCCGTTCGGGTAGGCGCGCGCGCCGGCGCGCACCAGGTCGTCGGCCGCCGTCGACCCCGCGGGGCCGAAGACCCAGGGCGCCAGCTGCGCGTTCCAGGAGCCGAAGCCCGGCGTGCTGGCGTACCAGTTGGTCGTGACCACGCCCTGGCTGGCGTCGGCCAGCACCGAGAACTGGGCCGATGGGAACAGCCTGGCCACCCAGGGCGCGTTGCCCGCCGCGCCGTAGCCCCCGGCGCTGATGCCGGTGACGAGCACCTGCTGCGGCGTCTTCACGTTCTTCGAGATCCAGTCCAGCACGACCATGAAGTTGTCGAAGCCGCGGTGCTGGATGTCGAAGGTGGGCGGCAGCGTGGGCCAGCCGGCGTTGTTGTAGGTGCGCGTGGCCGACCCCAGGTGCAGGTCGCCCGTGCAGTAGGGGATGTAGACGAACCTCCAGTCCTTCGTCGGGTTGGCGGCGTTGCTCTCGTCGAACAGGCCCGGCACGTTGCGCGGCGCGCTGCCGGCGCGGATGGCCGGGTTGTAGAACTGCGGCACGCTGTCGGGCCGCCGCGGGTCGGCCGGGAAGGTGCAGGTCAGGTCGTCCCAGCAGGCGCCGCCGCCTTCGAAGTAGACCACCAGCTTGTCGACCTTGCCGCGCCGCGCCCAGAAGGTGAAGGTGGGGTCGGTGCCGGGGTAGGCCGAACAGGTGGCGGCGTGCGTCTTGCCGTCCAGGCCCGTGACCGGGCCGGGGTTGTCGATGCGGCGCCAGAAGTCGGCGGCCAGCGCGGGAGCCGTCAGCAGGGTGGCGGCCAGGCCGAGGGCCAGCGGGGTCTTGTGGCGCATCGCGTTCGTCTCCTGGTGGGCGTAGGAGTGTAGGAAGGACCTTGCGGCGGCGCGGGCAGATCCCACGCATTCGAGGGGGAGTGGGCTGCCTTGTGGCCCGCCGCGACGCCCGCCGTGATAGCCGCGGCCCCGCCAGCACGCTTGGCACTGCGAGGGGGCATCCGCCCACCGTTGGAGAGCATGGCATGAGCGTCAACTTCTCGAAGTCGCACGACCGCAACCTGAAGGTGTTCCGGCGTCCGCAGACCATCGTCAGGAACTGCCTGACCACCGGGACCCGGCGCGTCAGCGGTCGCGACGACAGCGGCGGCCTCGTCCACCGCGCGGCCAAGGGCTTCTTCGGGTCGTCGCTGTACGCCCTGACGTTCCTGGAACGCCCCGACGACATCTGGATAGACCCGCCGGCAACCGCCTGCGTGATCTACGTCGAGGTGCAGCGCATGATCTTCGCCGTGTTGCTGCACATGACCGACCCGTCGAAGATCGACGGCCTGGAGTATTCGTGCACCGGCGTCATGAGCATGCCTTGCGTGCCGGCATCGCTGACGCGCAGCAGCAGTTTCGTGGCGCGCGGAGCCGGCGAGAGCACCGTGGCACGCGCCGTCGACGGCGACTACGCGCCCATGCGGGACTCCGGCACGCCGGTGGCAAGCCCGTACGCCCTCACACAGGCCTGCGTGCGCGACCGCAACTCGCCGCCACTGCCGTAACGCCATAGCTCCGACCCCCGGTCGGCCTATGGCGCGCCGCTAGCCGCGCCCTGACACGCCGCCCCCCGAAAGTCGCGACCGCAGCGCCGCGGCCTGGCGTGCCAGCGGCGCGGTGTCGCCGAAGCCGGCGAGCGGGTCCCGCAATCCGTCCAGCAGCTCGCGCGCCGCCGCCGCGCGGCCGGCTTCGGCCAGCGCCAGCACGCAGTCCAAGGCCAGGTGCAGCCGCACCGAATGGGTCGCCGGCAGGTGCTGCTGCGCCAGCTGCCAGCCGCGCTGCCAGTGCGCCAGCGCCTCGTCACGGCGACCTTGCGCCTGCGCCAGCAGCGCCGCCATGCGCGCGGCCAGCGGACGGCGCGGCGCGGGCAGGTCGGCTTCGTGCGCCAGCACGTCCTGCACCAGGCCGGCAGCGCCTGCGACGTCGGACCGGCGCAGGCGCACCTCGGCCAGCAGCAGGCGCGACATCGCGATGTCGGACTGGCCCGCGGGCAAGCGGGCCTGGCGCGTGGCCAGCGCCTTCTGCGCCAGCGCCGCGGCCTCGTCCACCCGGTCCTGGCGCAGCAGGAAGCGGCCCAGGTTGTGCCGCACGCGCGCCACGCCCAGGTCGTCTTCGCCGCTCTGCGCCAGGCGCATCGCGAGCGAATGCCGGTACGCCGCTTCGGCAGCCCGCGCGTCGCCCTGGTCTTCGAGGGCCGAGGCCAGGTTGTTCAGCGTCACCGCGCGCGAGACCGCGGTCTCGCCGTTGGGGTCGGCTTCCAGCGCCTCGCGGTAGCGCTGCACCGCTTCCTCCAGACGGCCGGCGTCCTGCAGCTGGCTGGCCAGGTTGTTGAGCGTGTTGCTGACCTGCCAGCTGCGCGGCCCGTGCACGCGCCGGCGCTGGTCCAGCAGTTCGCGCCACATCGGCTCGGCTTCGGCCAGGCGCTGCTGGTGGCTCAGCACCTGGGCCAGGTTCTCCAGCGTGTTGAGCACGCTCAGGTGGTCCGGCGGCAGGCGCCTGCGCTTCAGTTCCAGCGCCTGGCGGTACAGCGCCTCGCCCTGGGCGTACCGCTCGGCGCCGTGGTGGAGGAAGCCCAGGTTGTGCAACGAGGTCGCCACCTCCAGCCCTTCGGGGTCGAGCCGGCGCCGGCGCACCTCGAGTGCGCGCTCCAGCATCTGCTGCCCTTCGTCGAAGCGGCCCAGGCGCGACAGCACCATGACCAGCGTGTTGCGCGCGTCGGCCACCTCGAGCGAATCCTCGGGCAGGCGTGCCAGCCGTTCTTCCAGCGAGCGCCGCGCCGGCCCTTCGGCCTGCGCATAGCGGAAGGTGTTGGTGCGCAGCGTGGCCAGGCGCGCCAGCGTCTCGGCCGCCGCCAGCGGCTGCTGCAGCGCGCCCGAGCCCTGCAGCGCGGCCACCTGCTCGTACAGCGGCTCGGCTTCGTCGCTGCGGCCCAGGTTCTCGAACGCCTCGGCCAGCACCCGGCCCACCGCGGCCTGCTGCGCCGGCTGGCCGGCCAGGTCGGTGGCGGCGCGCTCGCGGCCGCGCCGCAGCAGTTCCCAGGCCGGCAGGTCGGGGCGGCCGGCCTGGCGCGGGTCGGCGTCGCGGAACAGGCCGACGATGAACTCGCCCACCTGGCGCGTGGTGGCCGCCTCTTCCACGGCACGGCGCTCGGCGGCACGCGCCCGGTCGCGTTCGGTCACCAGGCCGAAGGTGAACGCGGCCGTGCCGGCCAGCGCGGCGGCGCCCGCCAGCGCCCAGGGCCAGCGCCGGCGCAGCGCCTTGCGCAGCCGGTAGGCGGGGGTGAGGGGCAGCGCCTGCAGCGCTTCGTGCGCCTGCAGGCGGCGCAGGTCTTCCAGCAGCGCGGGCACCGTGGCGTAGCGCGCCTCGGGGTCGGCCGCGGTGGCGCGGTCGACGATCGCCTGCCATTCGGCCCGCCGCGCAGCGGCGTCGCGCGCCAGCGGCAGCAGCGTTTCGAGCAGGCGGCCGAAGCCGTAGATGTCGCTCGCCACCGTGAGGCCGCGGCCGCCCCGCTGCTCGGGGCTGGCGTAGTGCGGGGTCAGCGCGACGCCGAGCGCGGCGGTGTCCTCGCCTTCGAGCTGGGCAATGCCGAAGTCCAGCAGCATCGCGCGGCCGTCGTCGGTGACGAGCACGTTGCCCGGCTTCACGTCGCAGTGCAGCACCAGCTGGCGGTGCGCCGCCGCCAGCGCCTGGCCCACCTGGCCGGCCAGCGCCAGCACCTCGGCGAGCGTGCGCGGCCGCTCGCGGCACCAGGCGTCGATGGGCAGGCCGCTCACGTGCTCCATCACCAGGTAGGGGTGGCCGCGCGGCGTGCTGCCGCCATCGACGAGGCGGGCGATGTGCGGGTGCTGCAGCGACGCCAGGATGCGCCGCTCGCGCGCCAGCCGCTCCAGCCCGGCCGGGCCGGGCAGGCCGCGCAGCAGCTTGATCGCCACCTTCTGGCGGTACAGGCCGTCGTCGCGTTCGGCCTCGAACACGCGGCCCATGCCGCCGGACCCCAGCGGCGTGGTCAGCCGCCACGGGCCCAGACGGTCTCCCGGCGCCAGTTCGGCGGCGGCGGACACGCTGGCCAGCATGCCGGCCACCGGCGCGCCGATGCCGGTGGCGGCCTGCGTGGCCAGCATCGCAAGCACGCGTTCGCGGTCTTCCGGGACGGCGCCCAGCGCCTCCAGGCCGGCACGCTGCGCCGCTTCGTCGGCCAGGTCGCAGACGGCCTCGAACAGGCGCTTCAGGCGCCGGTACTCGCTTTCGGGCGCCGCGCCGTCCACGTCTTCAGGCTTCCAGGTCGCGGCCCAGTTGCTGCGTGAGCCAGGCGCGCGCGAAGCGCAGGTCGCGGTCGACCGTGGGCACCGACACGTCCAGCACGGCGGCGATGTCGGTGCGCTGCAGGCCGGCGAAGTAGGTGAGCTGCAGGATGTGCGCCGCGCGCGGGTCTTCGGACTCGAGCCGGCGCAGCAGGGCGTCCAGCGTCAGCAGGTCGGCCGCCATCGACTCCTCGCCGAGCGCGGAAAGGGTCCAGGTCACGCGTTCGTAGGCGCCGCCGCGCTTGTCGGCCAGGCGGGCGCGCGCGTGGTCGACCAGCACCGAACGCATGGTGAGCGAGACGGTGGCGAAGAAGTGGGCGCGGTTGCGCCAGTCCGGCGGCGACTCCATCACCCGCAGCAGCGCCGCGTTGAGCAGGTCGCCGCGCGAGAAGGTGCCGCCATCGCCGGTGCGCAGGCGCGAGCCGGCCATGCGCAGCAGCTCGCCGTGCACCTGGCCGACCAGGCGAGCGAAGGCCGCGGCGTCGCCTTCCTGCCAGGCATGCAGCAGCTGGGTCAGCGAAGTCTCGTCGGCAGCCATGGCGGGCGGCGGGGGGAGTCGCGGATGGACGGCATTCTGGATCAGGGGCACGGCGGGCCCTCCCCATAATCCGGCTTCCGCCATGCTCGCCCTTGCCCGCACCCCGCTGTACCTGAACCTGATCCGCTGGGACCGCCCGGCGGGCTGGCTGCTGCTGCTGTGGCCCACGCTGTCGGCGCTGTGGATCGCCGCCGACGGCTGGCCGGGCTGGCACCTGCTGGCCGTCTTCACCGTCGGCACGGTGCTGATGCGCAGCGCCGGCTGCTGTTTCAACGACGTCGCCGACCGCGACTTCGACCGCCACGTGAAGCGCACCGCGCAGCGCCCGGTGACGAGCGGCGCGATGGCGCCGCGCGAGGCCATCGAACTGGGCGTGGCGCTCGCCGCGATGGCGTTCGTCTTGGTGCTCACCACCAACCCGCCGACCATCCTGCTGAGCTTCGCGGGCGCCGCCATCACGCTGGCCTACCCGTACGCGAAGCGTTATGTCTCGATGCCGCAGGCGGTGCTGGGCGTGGCCTTCAGCTTCGGCATCCCGATGGCCTTCGCGGCCGCCCAGGGCGGGCGCGAATGGACCCTGGCCTCGGTGCCGCCGCAGGGCTGGTGGCTGCTGGCGAGCAACCTGTTCTGGGTGCTGGCCTACGACACCGAATACGCGATGGTCGACCGCGACGACGACCTGCGGATCGGCATGCGCACCTCGGCCATCACGCTCGGCCGCTTCGACGTCGCGGCGGTGATGGTCTTCTACGGCGTCTACCTGGGCAGCTGGGCGGCGCTGGGCCGTTCGCTCGGCCTGGGGCGGCTGTTCCTGCTCGGCATCGCCGCGGCGGCGGCGCAGGCGCTGTGGCACTTCATGCTCATCCGCACGCGCAGCCGCGACGGCTGCTTCAAGGCCTTCAGGCTCAACCACTGGCTGGGCTTTTCGGTCTTCGCCGGCACCGCGCTCGACCTGGCCTGGCGCTGAATCACAATCCACCACCTCACCCGAAGGAGAGACAAGCCATGATCACCCGCAAGCAGTTCATCCTGGTCCTTGCCGCCGCGCTGCCGCTGGCCGCGTCGGCGCAGCAGTTCTTCCGCATCGGCACCGGCGGCACCGCCGGCACCTACTATCCCGTCGGCGGCATGATCGCCAACGCGGTCAGCCAGCCGGGCAAGATCGTCGCCACCGCGCAGGCCAGCAACGGCTCGCTCGCCAACGTCACCGGCATCGCCGGCGGCGCGATGGAGTCGGGCTTCTCGCAGGCCGACGTCGCCACCTGGGCCTACAAGGGCAACGGCATCTTCGAAGGCAAGCCCAACGTGCCGGGCCTGCGCCTGATCGCCAACCTGTACCCGGAAAGCGTGCACGTGGTGGTGCGCAAGGGCGCCGGCATCAAGAGCGTGGCCGACCTGAAGGGCAAGCGCGTCGCGCTCGACGAGCCGGGCTCGGGCACGCTGGTCAATGCGCGCGCCATCCTGGCCGCCTACGGCATCAAGGAATCGGACATCAAGCCCGAGTACATCAAGCCCAACCAGGCCGGCGACAAGATGAAGGACGGCGCGCTCGACGCCTTCTTCTTCACCGGCGGCACGCCCGCGGGCGCGATCTCCGAGCTGGCCTCCACCGGCAGCGGCATCGACATCCTGCCGATCGAAGGCAAGGAAGCCGAGGCGCTGAAGAAGTCGAGCGGCTTCTTCTCCGACGACACCATCGCCGCCGACACCTACAAGGGCGTGGGCCAGGTGAAGACGCTGGCGGTGGGCGCGCAATGGGTCACCAGCGACAAGGCCGACACCAACACCGTCTACGAGATCGTCAAGGCGCTCTATTCGGCCGAAGGGCAGAAGCAGCTCGGTGCCGGCCACGCGAAGGGCAAGTTCATCACCAAGGAAAACGCGGTCAAGGGCGCCGGCATCCCGTTCCATCCGGGCGCCGAGAAGTTCTACAAGGAAGCCGGGCTCCTGAAGTAGGCCGGTGGCGAACGCCGCGGGCGCGCTCGACGCCAGGGCGCTGGAAGACCTCGAGCGCAAGTTCGACCCCGAGATGCGGTTCCGCCCGCTCGGGGCGACCGCGGCGCTGGTGGCCGGCGGGCTGCTGATCGCGCTCTCGCTGTTCCACTACTACACGGCGGGCTTCGGCCTGCTGCAGGAGACCACGCACCGCGGCGTGCACCTGGCCTTCGTGCTGGGGCTCATCTTCATCGTCTTCCCGCACCGCGCCGCGCTGCTGGAGCATGCCGCCGCGCACCGCTGGTGGCGCCCCGGCGGCGTGCCGCTGGCGGACTGGGCGCTCGCGCTGGCGGTGGCCGCCGCGGTGCTCTACATCCCGTGGATCTTCGACGACCTGGCGTTCCGCGTCGGCAACCCGTCGACGCTGGACGTGGCGATGGGCAGCGTGCTCATCGTGGCCCTGCTCGAAGCCACCCGGCGCAGCATGGGCTGGCCGCTGCCGCTGATCGCGATCGGCTTCATGGTCTACGCGCTCGCCGGGCCCTGGTTCCCGGGCCTGCTGAAGCATGCCGGCGCCAGCTGGTCGCAGCTGGTCAACCACCAGTACCTGACCAGCCAGGGCATCTACGGCGTGGCGGTGGGCGTGGTGGCGACCTACGTCTTCCACTTCGTGCTCTTCGGCGTGCTGGCCACGCGCATCGGCCTGGGCCAGCTGTTCCTGGACGTGGCTTCCACGGTCGCCGGCCGCTACGCCGGCGGGCCGGCGAAGGTGAGCGTGTTCGGCTCGGCGATGTTCGGCATGCTCTCGGGCAGCTCGGTCGCCAACGCGGTGACGGTGGGCTCGCTCACCATTCCCGCCATGATCCGCGTCGGCTACCGGCGCGAGTTCGCGGCCGCGGTCGAAGCGGCTTCGTCCACCGGCGGCCAGATCACGCCGCCGGTGCTGGGCGCGGCCGCCTTCCTGATGATCGAGTTCCTGGCGGTGCCCTACCAGACGATCATCGTCGCCGCCATCGTGCCCGCATTCATGCACTTCTACGGCGTGTTCATGCAGGTCCACTTCGAGGCCAGGCGCTACGGGCTGCGCGGGCTCACCGAGGAAGAGATGCCGAAGCTGCGCCGCTCGCTGGCGGCGCGCTGGCCGACGCTCATTCCGCTGGCGCTGCTGATCGGGCTCCTGGTGAGCGGGCGCACGCCCTACCTGGCGGCCTTCAGCGGCATCAGCAGCTGCGCCATCGTCGGCCTGACCACGCTGGAGAAGGGCAACACGGCACGCCACTGGGCGCTGCTGGCGGGCCTGCACGCGCTGCTGGCGCTGCTGGTGTTCGGCCACTTCGAGAGCCAGGCGCTGCGGCTGGGGCTGTTCGCGGTGCTGGTGGCGGCCACCTTCGGCCTGACGCGCGCGCTGCGGGTGCAGGGGCGCATCGGCATGCCCGACCTGGTGCAGTCGTTCAGCACCGGCGCCAAGTACGCGCTCGCGGTCGGCGCGGCCGCCGGCAGCGTGGGCATCGTGATCGGCGTCGTCACGCTCACCGGCGTGGGCTTCAAGCTCAGCACCATCATCACCGGCGCCGCCAGCGCGCTGGGCGGCGGCGTCGGCACGCTGCTGCCGGCGGGCTGGGTGGACCCGAAGTCGCTCACGCTGGTGGCCGCGCTGGCGATGACCGGCGTGGTCTGCATCCTGCTGGGCTGCGGCGTCCCCACCACCGCCAACTACATCATCATGGTGACGGTGGCCGCGCCGACGCTGGTGCTGCTGGGCGTGCAGCCGCTGGTGGCGCACTTCTTCGTCTTCTACTACGGCGTGCTGGCCGACATCACGCCGCCGGTGGCGATGGCGGCCTACGCCGCCGCCGGCATGGCCGGCAGCGACCCCTTCAAGACCGGCAACACGGCCTTCCGGCTCGGGCTGGCGAAGGCGCTGGTGCCCTTCGTGTTCGTGTTCTCGCCTTCGATGCTGATCGTCGCCAAGGGCTTCACCTTCTACGACTTCGGCGTCACCGTGCTCGGCTGCGTGGCCGGCATCACGCTGCTGGCGGCGGCGCTGTCGCGCTTCTTCCTCGTCGAGCTCTCGCGCGGCGAGCAGCTGCTGTGCGGGGTGGCGGCGCTGCTGCTCATCGCCCCCGGGCTCGTGCCCACGGTCGCCGGCGCCGCCGTCGCGCTGCCGATGCTGCTGCGCCAGCTGGCCGCACGCCGGCGGCTGGCGGCGCGCTGATCAGCGGCCCAGTGCCTCGGCGCGGTCGCGCGCCGCGTGCAGCGCCTTCACGAACGCCTCCTTCACGCCGCTGGCTTCCAGCGACGTGATCGCCGCGTGCGTGGTGCCGCCCTTGCTGGTGACCTGCGCGCGCAGCTCGGCGGGGGACAGCGGCGAGTCCGCCGCCAGCGCCGCCGCGCCGTCGAAGGTGGCGACCGCGAGCGCACGCCCCTGCTCGGGCGTGAGGCCCATCTGGACGGCGGCTTCCATCATGGCTTCGAGCACGAAGAACACGTAGGCCGGGCCGGAGCCCGAGACCGCGGTCACCGCGTCCAGGTCTTGCTCGCGCGGCACCCACAGCGTGCGGCCGGTGGGGGCGAGCAGCGCTTCCACGGCGGCACGCTCGTCCGCGCTCACGGCCGGCCGCGCGTACAGGCCGGCGATGCCGCGGCCGATGAGCGCCGGCGTGTTGGGCATGGCGCGCACCACGCGTTCGCTGCCGCCGGCGCGCACGATCGCTTCGCTGCGTATGCCGGCCATCACGCTGAGGTGCAGCGCGCCGCCGACGAAGGGCGCGCAGGGCGCCGCCGCTTCCGCGAAGAGCTGCGGCTTCACCGCCCACACCACCAGCCCGGTGCCGGCCAGCGCGCTGTCGGCCGCGGCGCGCGCCTGCACGCCGAAGGCCTGGGCCAGCTTCTGGCGCTGGGCCTCGAAGGGTTCGACGACGACGACCGAAGCGGCGCTGCGGCCCGACTTCAGCAGCCCGCCGATCAGCGCGCTGGCCATGTTGCCGCCGCCGATGAATGCCACCGTGGATGAATTCATGCGGCCAGTGTAGCCAGCGGCCGGCATGTGCCGCGCCGGGGCGGGTCATGCAAAGCTGGCATCACGGGGCATACACAAGCGGCTCCGGCACGCCTACAGTGCGCCACCACGCACCGCCGCGGTGCCGGCCCACGAGGCGGGCACCGGTGCGGTCACCGAACCTCCAAGAAGGAAACACCTGATGTCGCAGCTCTCCTACGTCGAGCCCACCGCCGACAGCCCCTGGGGCACCTACCTGTCGCAGGTCGACCGCGTCGTGCCCTACCTGGGCCCCCTGGCGCGCTGGGCCGAGACGCTGAAGCGCCCCAAGCGCGCCCTCATCGTCGACGTGCCGATCGAGATGGACGACGGCCGCGTGGCCCACTTCGAGGGCTTCCGCGTCCAGCACAACCTGAGCCGCGGCCCCGGCAAGGGCGGCGTGCGCTACCACCCCGACGTGAACCTGGAAGAGGTGATGGCGCTGGCGGCCTGGATGAGCATCAAGAACGCCGCCGTCAACCTGCCCTACGGCGGCGCCAAGGGCGGCATCCGCGTCGACCCGAAGAAGCTGTCGATCAAGGAGCTGGAGCGCATGACGCGGCGCTACACCAGCGAGATCGGCATCATCATCGGCCCGCACCAGGACATCCCGGCGCCGGACGTGAACACCAACCCGCAGATCATGGCGTGGATGATGGACACGTACAGCATGAACGTGGGCGCCACCGCCACCGGCGTGGTGACCGGCAAGCCCATCCACCTGGGCGGCAGCCTGGGCCGCGTGAAGGCCACCGGCCGCGGCGTCTTCGTCACCGGGCGCGAGGCGGCGCGGCGCCTGAACCTGGACCTGAACGGCGCGCGCGTCGCGGTGCAGGGCTTCGGCAACGTGGGTTCGTCGGCGGCGGAGCTGTTCGCGCAGGCGGGGGCGAAGATCGTCGCCGCGCAGGACCACACCGGCACCATCTTCAACGACAACGGCTTCGACATGGCCGACCTGATGCCGCACGTGAAGGCCACCGGCGGCGTGGGCGGCTTCAAGGGCGCCGAGAAGATGGGCACCGAGGAGTTCTGGGACACGCGCTGCGACATCCTGGTGCCGGCGGCGCTGGAAGGCCAGATCACCGCCGACCGCGCGCGCCGCATCAAGGCGAAGCTGGTGCTCGAAGGCGCCAACGGCCCCACGGTGCCGAGCGCCGACGACATCCTGGCCGAGCGCGGCGTGCTGGTGGTGCCCGACGTCATCTGCAACGCCGGCGGCGTGACCGTCAGCTACTTCGAATGGGTGCAGGACTTCAGCAGCTTCTTCTGGACCGAGGACGAGATCAACCTGCGCCTGGACAAGATCATGATCGGCGCGCTGAAGAAGATCTGGGACACCGCCGACAAGCACGGCATCACGCTGCGCACGGCCACCTTCGCGGTGGCGTGCGAGCGGATCCTGACGGCGCGGGAGGAGCGCGGGCTCTATCCGTGAATCGGGACACGGGCCCCACGCTTGAAGGGTCGCGGCACGAGGCGGCGCGACCGGTCGCCTCTAGACTGCCGGCTGGTCCCGAAACGCCCCTGCGGAAGATGCCCATGAGAAGCCTCGCCCACCCCCGACTGGCCCTGCTGCTGAGCCTCGGCCTGGCCGCACCCGCCTGGGCCGCCGACGCGCCCAGCGTCGAGAAGTGCCCGAAGGAGCTGGGCACCCTGGCGGTGGCCGAACCGCAGAGCCACACGATGAGCGGCCTGTCGCGCTACGGCCTGGGCTCGCCGTCGACGATGCTGCGCATGATCGTCCAGGAATCGGGCTGCTTCGCGGTCGTCGAGCGCGGGGTGGCGATGAAGAACCTGCAGCAGGAGCGCGCGCTCGCCGCCGGCGGCCAGCTGCAGGACGGCAGCAACGTGGGCGCCGGCCAGCTGCAGGCGGCCGACTTCGTGATGACGCCCACGGTGCAGTTCGCGGCCGAGACGGGGGGCGTCGGCGGCGCCATCGGCGGCCTGCTCGGCCGCACCAAGCTGGCGCCGCTGTCGGGCATCGCCGGCGGCGTGAAGTTCAAGGAAGCCGAAACCACGCTGCTGGTGGCCGACGTGCGCAGCGGCGTGCAGGTGGCCAGCGCCGAGGGCAAGGCCAGCAAGATGGACTTCGCGGTCGGCGGCTGGGGCTGGGGCGGCATCGGCTGGGCCGCCGGCGGCGGCTATTCGAAGACGCCCGAAGGCAAGCTCATCGCGGCCAGCCTGCTGGACAACTTCAACAAGATCGTGACGACGATCCGCGACAAGCCTTCGCTGATCCGCCCCACGGTGCAGGCGTCGCGCGACAACGCGGCGAATTCGATCCAGGCGACGAACCAGCGCCCGGCGACGGCGGCACCGGCGGTGCCCGCCGCACCCGCGGCCGCGGTCGCGCCGGCCACCGGTGCGGCGCTGCCGGCCGGCTTCTCGGGCGCCTTCAGCGGCCAGTTCACGGGCGGCGAGCAGGGCAACTTCGCGATCGTCGTTGGGCCCAACGGCCAGATCACCGGCTTCGGCCAGTCGCCCAGCGCCGGCAACGTGCAGCTGAGCGGCAGCGTCAACGCCAGCGGCGCCATCAGCATGGGCGCCGCCAGCCAGAGCGGCGCCGCGACGGCGCGCTTCTTCGGTTTCGTGAACGCGCAGACGGGCGAGGTCATCGGCACCTGGCAGTCGGCCAACGGATCGCTGCAGGGCACTTTCACCGGCAAGCGGCAGTAGCGGCGCGGGCCGCTACCATGCGGCCCATGCAAAGACGCTCCTTCCTCATGGCCGCTGCCCTGGCGGCCGCCGCCTTCACGGCGCAAGCGCAGGGCTGGCCGACGCGCCCGGTCCATATCGTCGTGCCCACCGGCCCGGGCAGTTCGCTGGACCTCATCGCGCGCGCCCTCGGCGACAAGCTGGCCGCGCGCTGGGGCCAGCCCGTGGTCATCGACAACAAGCCCGGCGCCGGCGGCATGCTGGGGCTGGACGTGGCGGCCAAGGCCACCGACGGCCACACGCTGGCGATCGGCTTCAACGGCCCGGTGGCCTTCGCGCCCTTCCTGTACCGCCGGATGCCCTACGACCCGGCAAAGGACCTGGCGCCCATCGTCATGACCACCAGCCAGGCCAACGTGCTGGCGGTGAACGCCGACAAGGTGCCGGCGAAGACCGTCGCCGAGTTCGTGGCCTGGGGCAAGGCGCAGGGCGGCAAGGTGAACTACAGCTCGCTGGGCAACGGCAGCTCGGCCCACCTGACGATGGAACTGTTCCTGGCCGAGGCCGGCTTCACGGCCACCCACGTGCCCTTCAACGGCTCGCCGCCGGCCGCGATGGCGGTGGCCCAGGGCGAGGTGGACGCCACCTTCATGGTGGCGCCGGCGCTGCTGCCGCACGTGAAGAGCGGCAAGGTGCGCCTGCTGGCCACCAGCGCCGCGCAGCGCCCCGCCAACCTGCACGAACTGCCGACGCTGGCCGAAAGCGGCTACAGGAACGTCGAGTCGCTGGCCTGGAACGGCCTCTTCGGCCCCGCCAGCCTGCCGGAAGCGGTGGTGTCCAGGGTCAATGCCGACGTCAACGCCGTGCTGCAGGATGCGGCCGTGCGCCAGGCGCTGGACACGCAGGGGCTCACCATCGTGGGCGGCAGCGCGGCCGACTTCCGGCGCGCCATCGAAGCCGACGTGAAGCGCTGGGGACCGGTGATCACGCGTCTGGGCTTGAAGCTGGACTGAGGGGCCGCCGCATGAACCAAGACCACCCGAACGTCATCGAGGTCACCGACGCCGACTTCAGCGCCGAAGTGCTGGAGAAGTCGCTCCAGGTGCCGGTGCTGCTGGACTGCTGGGCCCCCTGGTGCGGCCCCTGCCGTTCGCTCACGCCGGTGCTGGAGAAGCTGGCCAAGGACTACGGCGGCCGCTTCATCCTGGCCAAGATCAACACCGACGAGAACCCGCAGGTGGCGCAGGCGCTACGGCTGCGCAGCATCCCGCTCGTCACGCTGTTCGTGGGCGGCCGGCCGGTGGACCAGTTCATGGGCGCGCTGCCCGAAGGCCAGGTGCGCGAGTTCCTGGACCACCACCTGGGCGTGGGCGAAGCCGCCCCGGGCGAAGGCGAGGCCGAGCCCGAATGGGGCCCGCTGGACGAGGCGTCCGCGCTCATCGAGGAAGGCGCGCTCGACCAGGCGCAGGCGCTGCTGGACTCGCTGCCCGCCGAGGCGCGCGACGACCGCCACGCGAAGCTGCTGGCGCGCCTGAAGCTGGCGCGCGACAAGCCCGCGGGCGATCCGCTGGCACTGATGGAGCGCATCGCCGCCAACCCGAAGGACTTCGAGGCCCGCTTCGCGCTGGCCGCGCTGCTGGTGCACGCGGGCGACTTCAAGGCCGCGTTCGACCAGCTGCTGGAAGTGGTGCTGCGCGACAAGGCCGAAGGCAGGCCCGACCGCGAGCGGGCGCGCCAGCAGCTGATCGAATGGTTCGAGGTCTGCCCCGACCCCGAGGTGGTGAGCCACGGGCGGCGCTACCTGGGCATGTACCTCAACTAGGTCTTCACTCCAGGCCTGCCAGCAGCGCCGCGTTGCCGCCGGCGGCGGCCGTGTTGATGGTGACCGTCTGCTCGGCGCAGAAGCGGACCAGGTAGTGCGGACCGCCGGCCTTCGGGCCGGTGCCGCTGAGCCCTTCGCCGCCGAAGGGCTGCACGCCCACCACCGCGCCGATCATGTTGCGGTTGACGTAGACGTTGCCCACCCGCGCCAGGTCGGCCACGCGCTGGGCGCGGCTGTCGATGCGCGTCTGCACGCCCAGCGTGAGGCCGTAGCCGAGCGCGTTGATGCGCCGCACCAGGTCTTCGACCGTGCCGTTCCAGCGCACCACGTGCAGCACGGGGCCGAAGATCTCTTCCTTCAGGTCTTCGATGGCGCCGATCTCGAACGCGGTCGGGGCCAGCAGGCGCGGGAAGGTGGATGACGACGCGGTCTCGGCGATCGGCTTGGCCTCGCGGCGCAGCCGTTCGACGTGGCGGCGCAGGTTCGCATGCGCCTCGTCGTCGATGACGGGGCCGACGTCGGTGGCCAGCTCGGCCGGGTCGCCCAGGCGCAGCTCGGCCATCGCGCCCTTGAGCATCTCGATCACGCCGTCGGCGGTGGCCTCGTGCAGGCACAGCAGGCGCAGCGCGCTGCAGCGCTGGCCGGCGCTGCGAAAGGCGCTCTGCACGACGGCGTCGACCACCTGCTCGGGCAGCGCGGTGCTGTCGACCACCATCGCGTTCAGGCCGCCGGTTTCGGCGATCAGCGGCACGATGGGGCCGTCCTTTGCCGCCAGCGCGCGGTTGATGAGGCGGGCCACCTGCGTGCTGCCGGTGAAGCAGACACCGGCGGTCTGCGGATGCGCCACCAGCGCGGCGCCCACCGTCTCGCCGGCGCCGTGCAGCCAGGCCACGGCGTCCGCGGGCACCCCCGTCTCGTGCAGCAGGGCGACGAAGCGGCGCGCCACCACCGGGGTCTGCTCGGCCGGCTTGGCGGCCACCGTGTTGCCGGCCACCAGCGCCGCGACCACCTGGCCGGCGAAGATGGCGAGCGGGAAGTTCCAGGGACTGATGCAGACGAAGACACCGCGGCCCGACAGGCGCAGCAGGTTGCTTTCGCCGGTGGGG
The DNA here is from genome assembly GCA_044224175.1 of Rubrivivax sp. Taxonomy (GTDB): domain Bacteria; phylum Pseudomonadota; class Gammaproteobacteria; order Burkholderiales; family Burkholderiaceae_C; genus Rubrivivax. Next base: position 54,564 of record JBGAKY010000029.1, read on the forward strand.
CCGGGCAGCGGCTGGTCGGCCAGGCGTTGTTCGGCCTGCAATGCGTAGTAGCGACAGAAGTCGACCGCCTCGCGCACTTCGGCCACGCAGTCGCCCCAGGTCTTGCCGGCTTCCTTCACCAGCAGGGCGCTGAACTCGGGCAGCCGGTCTTCCAGCGCGTCGGCGGCGCGGCGCAGCAGGGCGGCGCGTTCGGCCACCGGGCGCGCGCTCCAGGGGGCGAAGGCAGCGGTCAGGCGCTGCATCGCGGCATCGACGGCGGCCGTGCTGGCCGGTGTGACGGGTTCGACCGCGACCTTCGCCAGCTGCTCGAACAGCGGCGCGCGCATCGCCGCGCAGGCCAGGTCCACGCCGCGCGAGTTGCGCCGTTGCGGCCCGTACAACGCTTCGGGCATCGGCTGCCCCGGCACCTGCGCCGGGCGCAGCGGTGAAGCCAGCAGTTCCTCGGGCCTGACGCCTTCGTCCGCCAGCTGGTGCACGAACGACGAGTTGGCGCCGTTCTCCAGCAGCCGCCGCACCAGGTAGGCCAGCAGGTCGCGGTGCTCGCCCACCGGGGCGTAGATGCGCACCGGCACCGCGGGGTCCTTCATCACTTCGCGGTACATGCCTTCGCCCATGCCGTGCAGGCGCTGCAGCTCGAAGGCGGCACCGCGCGCCTTCGCCATCTGCACGATGGCGGCGATGGTGCCCGCGTTGTGGCTGGCGAACTGCGGGTAGATCACCTCGTGGTGGCCCACCAGCGCGGCGGCGCAGGCGAGGTAGGCGATGTCGGTGTGGTGCTTGTGCGTGAACACCGGGTAGCCGGGCAGGCCGGCTTCCTGCGCGCGCTTGACCTCGCCGTCCCAGTAGGCGCCCTTGACCAGCCGCACCATGAAGCGCAGGCCGTGGCGGCGCGCGATGGCCGCCACCTCGTCGACCGTCTCCAGCGCGCGCGTCTGGTAGGCCTGGATCGCGAGGCCGAAGCCGGCCCATTGCGGGAAGCGCGCGGCCACGCGTTCGGCCAGCGCCTCGAAGAGGTCCAGGCTCAGCTCCAGCCGGTCGCTTTCCTCGGCGTCGATCGTGAGGTTCAGGTTCGCCGCCGCGGCCTGTTCCATCAGGCTCCACACGCGCGGCAGCAGGGTGGCGAAGACCCGTTCGCGCTGCGCGTCCTCGTAGCGCGAGAACAGGGCCGACAGCTTGATCGAGATGCCGTCGGCTTCCATCGGCGTTGCGGCGACGCGGCCGCCGCCCAGCGCTTCGATCGCATGGCGGTAGGCGGCCAGATAGCGTTCGGCGTCGCGCTCGGTGCGCGCGCCTTCGCCCAGCATGTCGTAGCTGAAACGCAGGCCGGGCTGGGCGCGGCGCTGGCCGGCGGCTTCGTCCATCGCCTCGGCGATGGTGCGGCCGAGCACGAACTGGCGCCCCAGCAGCTGGATCGCGCGCACCGTGGCCGCCACCACCGTGCGCGCACCCAGGCGCTGCAGCAGGCCCGGCGGCTGCTGCTGGTCGGGCAGGAACTTCTTCGACAGCGCGATCGCGCTCGCCGACAGGCTGGCCAGCATCTTGTGCGGCGACCCTTCGCTGGCGGCGTCGAAGTCGGCCTTGCCCAGCTGGTCGGCGGTCAGCGCGATGGCGGTCTCGGCGTCGGGCACGCGCAGCAGCGCTTCGGCCAGCCGCATCAGCGCCAGCCCTTCGGCGCTGGAGATGGGGTATTCGCGCAGCAGCGACTCCATCGCCCAGAACGGTGCCGGCTGCGCGCGCACCGCTTCCACCCAGGGCCGGGCGGTGGCCACCACGGCCGGCCAGTCCAGCCGCCCGGCCAGCGCCTGCAGCGCGGTGGCGACGACGGCGCCTTCGGGGCGGTAGGGGAAGGGCAGGCGTTCGCGCGGCGGCGGGGTGGGCATGGCGGCGTCCTCGAAGGCGGGAAGACGCGCAGTGTGGACCGCACGCCACGGAGAGAGATTCGAAAAACCCGGCCTCTGGCGGAGAATCCTTCGCCATGGACGACAGCAGCCCCGCCCCGCGCGCCGGCGAGCCGCGCGACATCGACAAGATCGACCGCCGCATCCTGCGCGTGCTGCAGGCCGACGGCCGCATCAGCAACCTGAAGCTGGCCGAGAGCGTGCACCTGTCGCCCACCGCGGTGCTGGAGCGGGTGAAGCGGCTCACGCGCGACGGCTACATCCTGGGCTACGAAGCGCGCCTGAACCCGGTGAAGCTGGGCGCCGGCCTGCTGGTGTTCGTGGAAGTGCTGCTCGACCGCACCGTGCACGACGTGATGGACACCTTCAAGGCCGCGGTGCAGGTGCGGCCCGAGATCCTGGAGGCGCACCTGGTGGCCGGCGGCTTCGACTACCTGCTGAAGACACGCGTGGCCGACATGGCGGCCTACCGCGAATTCATCGGCAGCGTGATCTGGACCCTGCCCGGCGTGCGCGAGACGCGCACCTACGCGGTGATGGAAGAGGTGAAGAACACGGCGCAGGTGCCGCTGTAGCGGCCGGCCCGCGTCAGGCCAGCACCACGCGGTCGCGCCCTTCGGCCTTGGCCTGGTAGAGCGCGGCGTCGGCGCGGCGCAGCGCCGCCTGGTCGTCGCCGTCGGTGCTGCTGCACTGGGCGACGCCGGCGCTGGCGGTCACCACGAGTTCCGCTTCGCCCAGGCTGAGCGGCGTGCTGCGCAGCCGCTGCAGCAGGCGCTGGGCTGCGGCTGCGGCGCCATCGGCGTCGATGCCGGGCAGCACGAGGGCGAACTCCTCGCCGCCGTAGCGTGCCACCAGGTCGCTGCCGCGCGCCACCGCCTTCAACTGCTGCGCGGCATGCGCCAGCGCCAGGTCACCGGCCTGGTGGCCCAGGCGATCGTTCACCTGCTTGAAGTGGTCCAGGTCCAGCAGCACCACCGAGAAGCAGTGGCCGCTGCGGCGTGTGCGCAGCCACTCGCTGCGCAGCGCCTCTTCGAAGGCACGCCGGTTCAGGACGCCGGTGAGGCCGTCGTGGTGCGAGAGCCGGCGCAGCACGTTCACCGTGCGCAGCACCACCAGGGCAACGAAGCTCAAGTTGAAGAGCGCACCGCCCACCGCGTAGGCATACAGCAGGGCGATGTTGCCCGCGCTCCTGGCGTGCATTTCCAGCGGCTGGCTCCAGTCTGCCATCTGCTGCACGGCGCGCGCACCCAGCAGCAGCGCGATCAGGCAGGCCGGTCCGAGGATCGCGATCGCCACCTTGGCGGTGAACTCGGCTTTCATGGGGCCTTGCGAGGCGGCCAGCAGGCGCACCAGAAGCAGCGCCCCGAGGCCGCTGGTGAGCGCGGTGCGCAGCGAAGCGTGTGCCGGGTCGGACCCCAGCGGCGCGATCAGGGCGACCACCAGCACCAGCCAGACGAGCTGCTCGCGCGTGCGCGCCGGCTGGCCGAAGAAGGATGCCAGGCCCCGCCACAGCAGCAGGAAGCTGGCGAGGATCACGATGTTGCCGCCCGCGTAGGCCGGCCAATGGCGCGTCTCGGAGCGCTGGCTCGCGAGCCAGAACCCCAGCCCTAACAGCAGCATGAAACCGGCCCAGTGCAGCGTCGACGTGCGCTGGCGGTTCGGCAGCAGCCAGGCCGCCAGCGCCCAACCCGCCGCGTAGAGCAGGAACTGAACGGCCACCAGGCCGACCAGAGGCTGGAGCAGGAGTGAGATGGCCATGGGGGTCGGCCTTGTTATCGGCCGCTGGCACCCATGCCTTGAACGGCCGGGCCTTGAACGCCGCGCCAGCGCGCCCCTGTTTCAGTGCAGCGTGACGGCCACCGAATCGCGCTGCTGCGCGCTGCGCCGGCGGTCGCCCAGCGAACGCACGCGGTCCAGCAGCGCGCTGGCCTGGTCGGCCGGCAGCGGGCGCCCGAAGTGGTAGCCCTGGCCGATGGTGCAGCCCATCTCGGCCAGCTGGGCGCGCTGGGCGTCGGTCTCGATGCCCTCGGCGACGATCTCCTTGCCCAGCGAATGGCCCAGCAGCACGATGGCGCGCACCACCGCCGCTTCGTTGCTGCCAGCGGCCAGCCGGGCGACGAAGCTGCGGTCGATCTTCAGGCTGTCGATCGGCAGCGTGGACAGGTGCGACAGCGACGAATAGCCGGTGCCGAAGTCGTCCACCGCCAGGCCCACGCCCAGGCGGCGCAGTTCGTCGAGTTGCGGCATCGAGCCTTCCAGGCGCGACATCAGGATGTTCTCGGTCAACTCCAGCGTCAGCTGCTGCGGGCGCAGGTCGGATTCCACCAGCGCACGCGTGACGCGCGCCACCAGCGCGCTGTGCGCGAGGTCGTGGCCGGAAAGGTTCACGTTCATCGACAGCGTGCCCAGCTCGGGGTGCGACTGGTGCCAGGCGGCGAGCTGGCGGCAGGCGCAGTTGAGCACGAAGTCGGTGAGGCGCGGCATGAGGCCGGTTTCCTCGGCGATGGGGATGAAGGCGTTGGGGCCTATGGCGCCGTCGCGCGGGTGGTCCCAGCGCGCGAGCGCCTCGAAACCGACGAGGCGGCCGCTGGCCAGTTCGAACAGCGGCTGGTAGGCCACCGAAAGCTGCCCGCTGTCGACCGCGCGCCGCAGGTCGCCTTCCAGGCGCAGGCGGTTCGCCACCTCGATGTGCAGGCTGGTGTCGAAGAGGGCGTAGCGCGCCTTGCCGGCCGCCTTCGCCTTGTACATGGCGGTGTCGGCGTCGCGCAGCACGTCCTCGGCGCGCTCGTAGCCGAAGGCGCTGAAGGTGATGCCGATGCTGGCGCTGGTCGACAGCTCGGTGCCGGCCACGTGGAAGGGGCGCTTCAACGCGTCCATCAGGCGTTCGGCCAGGTGGGCGACGACACGCTCGTTCTCGAGCCGGCGCACGAGCACGGCGAACTCGTCGCCCCCCAGCCGCGCGACGACGTCGCCCGGGCGAAGGTTCTCGGCGATGCGCTGCGAGACCTGGACCAGGAACTCGTCGCCGGCGTTGTGGCCCAGGCTGTCGTTGATGAGCTTGAAGCGGTCGAAGTCCAGGAACATGACCGCGAAGGCCTCGTGCTCGTCGGCACGCGCCAGGTCGACGGCCTGGCCCAGCATCTCGTGGAAGCGGCGCCGGTTGGGCAGGCCGGTGAGGCTGTCGTGGAAGGCGATGTGCTGCAGCCCGGCTTCGGCGTTGCGGCGCGCGGTGATGTCCTGCACCTGCAGGATGAGGCAGGGCGTCTCGGCGCCGGGCTCGCTGAAGTAGCTGCAGTGCACCGACACCCACACCGGGTCGCCGCTGGTGTGGCGGCAGCGCAGTTCGACCGCGAAGCCGTCGAAGCCGGGCTGGCGCACCTCGTGCATCGCGCGCGCGAAGGTGCCGTGGTCCTGTGCCGCCACGCGGGCGCGGAACTCGGTGTCGGCGAGCGACTCGCCGCTGGCGCCCAGCAGTTCGCGCAGCGCGGCGTTGGCCTGCAGGATGACGCCGTCCACCGTCATCAGCGCCATGCCGATGGAAGCGTGCGTGAAGGCGCTGTGGAACCGGCGTTCGCTTTCCTCCAGCTCGCGCATGTGGCGCGAGGCGAGCTCGGCTTCGCGTTCGGCGGCTTCCAGGCTGGCGACACGCACCGCCTCGGCCGCTTCCTGCTGGCGGAAGAAGTAGTGCAGCGTGGCCAGCATCATGGCCAGCAGCGGCACCATGGCCATCAGCACGCCGAAGCCGGACTGGCGGAACACCAGGAACAGCAGCGAGGCGATGGCGGCGCTGCTGGCGAAGGCGATGCCCACCCAGCCGAAGACGCCGAAGAAGTCCGACCACAGCAGCCGCTCGTTGCGCTTCAGGCGCACGGCGGTGGTCACGAGCACGGTGTTGGCGACGAAGTAGCCGAGCGCGAACACCATCGTCGCCAGCACCAGCGCCGCGGCGCCCTGGCCGAAGACGTCCAGCGCCAGCGCCAGCACCGAGCCGGTGCCGTACATCGCCAGCGCCGCCATCGCCGGGCTGGCGATGCGGCTGGTCCAGCGCTTGGACGTTCGCCACGAACCCACCGCGGCCTCGCCGGCGGCCGCCAGCGCCGCCGCCGCGGGGCCGTGCAGCAGCAGCAGCAGGAAGATGAACACCTCGCCGGCGGCGAACGAGTTCTTCGAGTTCGGGATCCGCACCGGGAAGAAGCCGGCCAGCATGGCGATCGCCGCGCCCACCAGCACCTGCAGCCAGACCGTGCCGCCCAGGCCGGCCACCTGCACCAGCGAGACGGCCACCGTCACCGTGCCCAGCACGACCGCGCTCCACCAGTAGACGGCGGCCTTGCGGTTGTAGTCGGGCATCAGCGCCGCATGCAGCCGCCGCCACCAGGGGGCGGCGGTGGCCGGCAGGGATTCGTGGGCGGTGGTGTCCATCGGCGGTCTCCGGCGGCGGCGGGCGCGTGGGTGTCGGGGTTATCGGCGGCTCAGGGCTCGCCCCACAGGGCACCGCTGGTGTCGAATGGCAACAGGGTGCCGCCGGTTTCGCTCATCACGACCCCTTCGCTCATCACCACGCCTTCGCTCATGACGATGCCTTCGCTCATCACCACGCCCTCGCTCATGACGACGCCTTCGCTCATCACCACGCCTTCGCTCATCACGACGCCGGAGGCGATGGCCACGCCGCTCTGGAGCGTGGTGCCGCTGCCGGACGCGGCCCAGCCGGACAGCGTGAGCGTGGGGCTGAAGACCCCGGTCTTGCCGATCTGCGAACTGGTGCCGGCGAGGGTGCCGACGTTGAGCACGCCCGAGGTGAGCAGCGACTCGTCGCTGACGTCCCAGAGGTAGTAGGTCTTCACGAAGGTGTTCGCGGCGATGCCGAAGCCGGACCAGTACACCGGCAGCATGCGCTTGGCGGTGCCTCCGGCCCAGGTGAGGCGCGGGTCGTAGATCGGCTGGAACCTGGTCAGCAGCGCGTCGCCGCTGACGATGCGGTTGCCGCCCACGAAGGCGAGGCGCGACCAGGTCGCGTCCTGGCCGCTCAGCACCGACTTGCGGGTCGAGGGCATCGCCTTGCCGCTCGCCAGCAGCGAGGCGCCGGCGCTGATGGTGCCGGCGTTGACGGCAGTGGCGACATCGGTGCGCAGGATCTTCGCCAGCGAGACCGCGCCGTCGACGTTGAGCATGCCCGCGCCCTGCTGCAGCAGGCTGGCGCCGGTGATGGGCTGCGCGCTGTACTGCAGCAGTGCCTTCACCAGCGGCGGCGTCAGACCGGGGTTGGCCTGCAGCATCAGCGCCACGGCGCCGCTCACCGCGGGGGCGGAGATCGAGGTGCCGTTGAGCACCATCAGCGTCTGGCCGTACATCGGCGACAGCAGGCCCGACAGGCTGACCAGGCTGGGGTTGGCGGTGGCGATCGCGTTCCAGGCCGGCCACAGCGGGTTGGCCGCGGTGGCGGCGGCGCCCACGACCAGGTTGCCCGGCGCCACGAGGTCGGGCTTGAGCAGGTTGTCGACCAGCCTGACGCCGTTGACGGTCATCGCGCCGCGGGTCGGGCCGCGCGAGCTGAAGTTGTTGACGACGTCGTCGTTGCGGCCGTTGCTCGCCTTGAAGTTGCTGGAGCCGACGGTGATGACCGAGGGGTCGATGCCGGGCGAGCCGATGGTGCCGAAGGTCTCCTTGCCGTTGGCGTTGACGCCGAAGTTGCCGGCCGACACCACCACCGTGATGCCTGCGGCCGTGGCGGCGCGCGCCGCGATGCACAGCGGGTCGGTCTGCCAGCTCTCGGTGGAGGCGGCGGCCAGGCTCAGGTTGAGGACGCGGATGTTGTATTCCCTGGCATGGAAGATCACCCACTGCATGCCTTCCAGCACGTCGGTCAGCGTGCCCTGGCCGTCGTCGCCGAGCACGCGCACGTCGTAGAGCGTGGCGCCGGGGGCGACGCCGGTGGTGTCCGGCGTCTGGTAGAAGGCGCGCCCGGCCGCCACCGAGGCCACGTGCGTGCCGTGGCCGTAGGCGTCCTGGGTGACGGCGAAGTCGGCGCCGATCGCCGACTCATACGCGGACAGCGCCAGCGAGCCGGGTGCCAGCGAGATGGAGTCGTCGTTGACGTTCAGCCAGTCGGTCAGGTTGGCGTTGCGCGTGTTGACGTTGCGCGCCACGCGGCTGAGGCCGAGCGCGTTCTGGAAGCTGCGGTGCGCCTTCATCACGCCCGAGTCCAGGATCGCGATGCCGACGCCGCTGCCGTCCAGGCCGCTGTAGCTGCCGCCGCCGTAGGTGCGCACGTTGGCGGTGAGCAGTCCGCTGACCGCTTCCAGCTGGCTGGCGCTGCGGTGCACGTCGCGGTTGGGGCTCAGGCTGGCGACGTCGCTGCGCGCGGCGATCGCCGCCACCGCCCTCGCGGGCAGACGGATCATCAGGCCGTTCACCAGTGCATGGCGCGCGAGCACGGAGCCGCCCAGGCGCAGCACTTCCTGTCGCAGCGCGGTCAGCTCGGGGTCGGGACCGGCGCCGATCACGATCAGCTGCACCTGGCGCTGGCCGCGCACGTCGCGCGACCAGCGCTTGCCGGCGGCGCGTGGCGAGGCGATCTCCTCGGCCAGGTCGCGCGCGATCTTGTGGTGCGCCGGCCGCGATTCCAGGCCGGCATGCGCCAGCGGGGCACCCAGGCCCGCGGCCAGCAGCAGCGCGGCCAGCGCCAGCAGCCAGCGCGAGAGCGCTCGGCGCTCGATCAGAACGGTGTAGGCGGTGATGACGGACACGAACGATTCCCTCGCAACAAAAGACGACGCAGACCCTTCTTGACGAGGGCCGACCTCCTGCGCTCTTTCGTCACGACAGGCCTCGGCGGGCCGGTTCGTGCGCGTCCTTCCTTTCGCGTCAAGTCCTCAGAGGGACCCGATTCACGGGAGAACTGACGTCATTCTGGGGGGTTGTTGACCAAGCGTCACCGGTGGTAACGGCTGGCATCGTGGCGTATTACCGGCTTCGAAGGCTGCCCGCCCTTCAGCCCGCCAGGGCGGCACGGCGGCCGAAGATGGCGCTGCCCACGCGCACCAGGGTCGCGCCCTCGGCGACCGCCGCTTCGAGGTCGACGCTCATGCCCATCGACAGCGTGTCCAGCGCCAGGCCGCGGCCGGCCAGCGCCACCAGCAGCTCGCGCAGCGCGCGGTGCGGGGAGCGCTGGGCGGCGAAGTCGCCCGCCGGCTCGGGGATGGCCATCAGCCCGCGCAGGCGCACGCGCTCGGCCGGCAGCGCGGCCACCGCCTGCGCCAGCGCCGGCACTTCGGAGGGCAGGACACCGCTCTTGCTGCCTTCGCCGCTGATGTTCACCTGCAGCGTCAGCTGCAGCGGCGGCAGCCAGGCCGGGCGCTGCTCGGCCAGCCGCTGGGCGATCTTGAGGCGGTCGACCGAGTGCACCCAGTCGAAGGCCTCGGCGACCGGACGCGTCTTGTTGCTCTGCAGCGGGCCGATCAGATGCCACTCGGTCTGGCTGCGCAGGTCGGACAGCGCCTCCATCTTGGCCAGCGCCTCCTGCACATAGTTCTCGCCGAAGGCGCGCTGGCCGGCGGCGAAGGCTTCGCGCACCGCCGCGGCCGGGAAGGTCTTGCTCACCGCCAGCAGCGTGACGCTTTGCGCGGGCCGGCCGGCGGCGGCGGCGGCGGCTTCGATGCGCCGCTTCACTTCTTGCAGGTTGCTTCCGATGCTGCCCATAATCCCCCGGACCTTCGCGCCGGTGCGCCCTCTCGCGCCGCCATTCTCATGGACATCACTCAGCTGCTCGCCTTTTCGGTCAAGAACAAGGCTTCGGACCTGCATTTGTCGGCCGGCCTGCCACCGATGATCCGCGTGCACGGCGACGTGCGGCGCATCAACGTGGAACCGCTGGACCACAAGATGGTGCATTCCATGGTGTACGACATCATGAACGATGCCCAGCGCAAGCACTACGAGGACACGCTGGAGTGCGACTTCAGCTTCGAGATCCAGGGCCTGGCGCGCTTCCGCGTCAACGCGTTCAACCAGAACCGCGGCGCCGGCGCGGTGTTCCGCACCATCCCGAGCAAGATCCTCACGCTCGAGCAGCTGGGCGCGCCCAAGGTCTTCGCCGAGCTCTCGCTCAAGCCGCGGGGCCTGGTGCTGGTGACCGGGCCCACGGGCTCGGGCAAGTCCACCACGCTGGCGGCGATGATCAACCACCTGAACGAGAACGAGTACGGCCACGTGCTCACGGTGGAGGACCCGATCGAGTTCGTGCACGAGTCGAAGAAGTGCCTGGTCAACCAGCGCGAGGTCGGCCCGCACACGCTTTCCTTCAGCAACGCGCTGCGCTCGGCGCTGCGCGAGGACCCCGACGCCATCCTGGTGGGCGAAATGCGCGACCTGGAGACCATCCGGCTGGCGCTCACCGCGGCCGAGACCGGCCACCTGGTGTTCGGCACCCTGCACACCAGCAGCGCGGCCAAGACCATCGACCGCATCGTCGACGTCTTCCCGGCGGCCGAGAAGGAGATGGTGCGCACCATGCTGTCGGAATCGCTGGTGGCCGTGATCTCGCAGACGCTGTGCAAGCTGAAGGACGGCTCCGGCCGCGTGGCCGCGCACGAGATCATGGTGGCCACCTCGGCGATCAAGAACCTGATCCGCGAGAACAAGATCGCCCAGATGTACAGCTCGATCCAGACCGGCCAGAGCCTGGGCATGCAGACGCTGGACCAGAACCTGGCCGACCTGGTGCGCCGCAACGTGATCTCTCCGCTGGAAGCGCGCTCCAAGGCCAAGATGCCCGAGAACTTCCCGGGCTGAAGCGGCGGTGGAATCTCCCCCCGAGGTCACGCCGGCGGCGCCGGTGCCCTGGTCGGCACGTGCCGCCGTCATCGGCGCGCGCTCGGCGCCGGCCACCGAAGGCGCTTCGCGGCTGGCGGCGCTGTGGGCCGGCGGCCGCCTGGCCGGCGCCTTCGACGAAGATTCGGTGCAGCGGCTTTCGGGCTACCTGCGTTTCGTGCGCGTGCCCGCCGGGCAGTGCATGATCGAACAGGACGAGGGCGGCGACTTCATGATCATCGTGCTCGAAGGCCGGGTGGTGGTGGAGCGCGCCGGCAACGGCGGCGCCGCCACCGCGCGCCTGGCCGAAGCGCGCCCGGGCGACGTGCTGGGCGAGATGGCCCTGCTCGACCACGGGCCGCGCCTTTCGCGCTGCAGCACGCGCACGCCTTCGCTGATCGCCGTCCTCGAGACGGATGCACTGGCCCGCCTGATGGCGGAGGATGCAAACTTGGCCCTGGTGCTGCTGGGTTCGCTGGCGCGGCGCCTGTCGCTGCGGCTGCGCCAGGTGAGTTCCAGGCTGTCGGCGCTGCTGTCCGAAGGCTGAACGGGTGTGTGACGGGGGAATCCGACGATGGAACGCGACCAGGCATCGAAATTCGTCAACGACCTGCTGCGCCTGATGGTGGCGCGCAACGGTTCCGACCTGTTTCTCACCGCCGATTTCCCGCCCGCCATCAAGGTCGACGGCAAGATCACCAAGGTCTCGCCGCAGCCGCTGACCGGCCAGCACACCATGCAGCTGGCGCGCGCGGTCATGAACGACAAGCAGGCGGCCGACTTCGAGCGCACGAAGGAATGCAACTTCGCGATCTCGCCGCAGGGCATCGGCCGCTTCCGCTGCAATGCCTTCCTGCAGCAGGGGCACGTGGGGCTGGTGATGCGGACGATCCCGCAGACCCTGCCCACCATCGACACGCTGGACCTGCCCAAGGTGCTGAAGGACGTGGCGCTCACCAAGCGCGGCCTGGTCATCTTCGTCGGCGCCACGGGCAGCGGCAAGAGCACGTCGCTGGCGGCGATGGTGGACTTCCGCAACGAGAACACCCACGGCCACATCATCACGATCGAGGACCCGGTGGAGTTCGTGCACCCGCACAAGAACTGCATCGTCACCCAGCGCGAAGTGGGCATCGACACCGACGGCTGGGAGCAGGCGCTGAAGAACACGCTGCGGCAGGCGCCCGACGTCATCCTGATGGGCGAGATCCGCGACCGCGAGACCATGGAGCACGCGGTCGCCTTCGCCGAGACCGGCCACCTGTGCATGGCCACGCTGCACGCCAACAGCGCCAACCAGGCGCTCGACCGCATCATCAACTTCTTCCCGGAAGAGCGGCGCGCCCAGCTGCTGATGGACCTGTCGCTGAACCTGAAGGGGCTGATCAGCCAGCGCCTGCTGCCGCGCCAGGAAGGACGCGGCCGCATCGCGGCGGTGGAGATCCTGCTCAACACGCCGCTCATCAGCGACATGATCTTCAAGGGCGAGGTCGGCGAGATCAAGGAAGTGATGAAGCGCAGCCGCGAACAGGGCATGCAGACCTTCGACCAGAGCCTGTTCGACCTCTACGAGGCCAACGCGGTCACCTATGAAGACGCGCTGCGCAACGCCGATTCGCTGAACGACCTGCGGCTGCAGATCAAGCTCAACAGCGTGCGCGCTCGCAACCCGGATCTCGCCGCCGGCACGGAACACATGCGCGTTCTTTGATTCCCCCCGAAGCGCCTTCGGCGTGCGCCCCCAGGGGGGCGCCGCTGGAGGAGCGCCGGCCCTTCGGGCGGTGCGACTTGATGGCACCATCGCGGCGATGAGCACCCGTACCTACGAGAGCATTCCCCCGCGCCGCGTGGCCTTCCTGGGCCTGGGCGTGATGGGCCACCCGATGGCCGGCCACCTGGCGCGCGCCGGGCACCAGGTCACCGTCTTCAACCGCACCGCCGCCAAGGCCGAGGCCTGGGCGCGCGAATACGGCGGGCGCCATGCGCCGACACCGGCGCAGGCATCGGCCGGTGCCGAATTCGTGTTCGCCTGCGTCGGCAACGACGACGACCTGCGCGCCGTGGTGCTGGGTGCCGACGGCGCCTTCGCCGGCATGGGCAAGGGCGCGGTCTTCGTCGACCACACCACCGCTTCGGCCGCGGTGGCGCGCGAGCTGCACGCGACAGCGCAGGGGCGCGGCCTGCACTTCGTCGACGCACCGGTCTCCGGCGGTCAGGCCGGGGCCGTGAACGGTGCGCTCACCGTCATGTGCGGCGGCGACGCCGCCCCGTTCGACGCCATGAAGCCGGTGGCGATGGCCTTCTCGAAGGCCGTCACGCGCATCGGCGACAGCGGCGCCGGCCAGCTGGCCAAGATGGTCAACCAGGTCGCCATCGCCGGCCTGGTGCAGGGGCTGGCCGAGGCCATCGCCTTCGGCCAGCGCGCCGGGCTGGACATGCCGCTGGTGCTTGACGTCATCGGCAAGGGCGCCGCCCAGAGCTGGCAGATGGACAACCGCGGCAGGACCATGGTCGACGACAAGTTCGACTTCGGATTCGCCGTCGACTGGATGCGCAAGGACCTGGGCCTGGTGCTGGAAGAGGCGCGCCGCAACGGCGCCCAGCTGCCGGTGACGGCGCTGGTGGACCAGTTCTATGCCGAGGTGCAGGCGCAGGGCGGACGGCGCTGGGACACGTCCAGCCTGATCCGCCGCCTCAAGAAGTAGCGCCGGCGCTACTTGCCGCCGCCGGCCTTGGCGATGCCGGCGAGCTCGTCCTCGCTGATCACCTCGTAGACCCGCACCACCTTCTTCACGCCCGGCACGCTGGCGGCGACGTCGGCCGAGCGATTGGCTTCGCGTTCGGTGACGCGGCCCATGAGGAAGACCTCGCCGCGTTCGGTCAGCACTTTGAAGGCGTTGGCCTGCAGGTCCTTGGCGTCCACCAGCGTGGCCTTCACCTTGGTCGTCAGCAGCGAATCGTTGGAGCGCGAACCGAACGAGCTGTTGGCGCCCACGCCCAGCTCGTTGACCACCGAGCGCACGTTCTCCAGCCGCGTGAGGGCGTCCTCGACCCTGGCCTTGTCCTCTTCGGTGGGCACCTCGCCGGTGATGAGCACCATGCGGTTGTAGCTGGTCACGTTCACGTGGCCCAGGGTCGCCAGTTCGCGCACGCGCGAGGCAGCCTTCAGCTCGATGGCCTGGTCTTCGACCTGGGCGCCCGAAGTGCGGCGGTCGATCGCCATCATGCCGCCGCCCACCATGGCGCCGCCCACGATCAGCGGCGCGCAGCCGCCGAGCGAGGCCAGGGCACTGGCGGCCACGGCGAGCGCGGCGAGCGGGCGGGCCAGGGGGTTGATAAGGATTCGGTTCATGGGACTTGTTCCCCCATCAGTTGCAGGTCGATCGCGTCGCACAGGATGTGCAGCGCGAGCAGTTGAAGTTCCATCACCCGTGCCATGCGCTCGTGCGGCACGGCGACCAGCACGTCGGCTTCGCCGAGCCGGTCGCGCAGGGTGGTGGCGCTGGTGGCGGCCATCACGACCGCCGTCATGTCCTTTTCATGCGCCGCGTCCAGCGCGGCGGCCGCGGTGTCGGCGTCGCCGCCGTCCAGCACCAGCAGCACGTCGCCGGGCTGGCCCAGGGCGCGCAGCGGGTCCAGCCCGTCGGCGGCCAGCGCCGCCAGCGGCGGCCGCTCGCGTTCGAAACGTCCGACCAGCAGGCCCGCGCCGTGCGCGGCCAGCGAAGCCGCCTGTCCACTGCCGAACAGCATGACCTTGCCGCCGGCGAGTATGGCGCCGTGCATGGCGGCGGCGGCGTCGGACAGCGGCCGCGAGAGGGTCTCAGCGGTCTGGTATTTGAGGTCTGCGCTGTCGAAGAACTGCTGCTGAATGCGCTGTTCAAGCATGAGCATGCATCATATGACACGCATTCTTCATGACCGGTTCCATGGTCAGGCCGCGTCGAAGGCGGCTCGCAACCATTCGAAACGGTCGCCGTCGATCGCCACCACGTCGAAACGGCAAGGTGGCAAAGTCGCGTAGCGCAACAGGAAGTGCTGCGCCGCGAACACCAGGCGCCGCCGCTTGGCCGCGCCCACGCTGGCCGCCGCGCCGCCGTGCGCCGTGGCGGCGCGCGAGCGCACCTCCACGAAGACCAGCGTGCCGTCGGCTTCGCGCATGATGAGGTCGACCTCGCCGCCCGGTGCGCCGGGGCCGCGGGCGACCCGATAATTGCGCTGAACCAGCTGCAGCCCGCGTGCGCGCAGCGCCGCCAAGGCTGCTGCCTCGGCCGCGTCGCCCAGCGCCTTGCGGCCGCCACCGGAGCCTTGCGTGACCATCGATGCCTCCCTGGCGACCCTCTTGCGGCAGGCCGCCGATGCCGCCGCCGCGCGCCAGCAGTTCACGGCCGGCGCACTCTACGTGGTCGCCACCCCGATCGGCAACCTGGCCGACCTGACCTTGCGAGCGATCCACGTGCTGGGCCGGGTGGACGCGGTGGCGGCCGAGGACACGCGCGTCGCCGCGCAGCTGCTGCAGCACCTGGGCCTGCACAAGCCGCTGCTGGCACTGCACGCCCACAACGAACGCGAAGCGTCGCAGGCCGTGCTGGCCCGGCTGGCCGCCGGCGAGAGCGTGGCGCTGGTCAGCGACGCCGGCACGCCGGCCGTCAGCGACCCTGGCGCGCGTCTGGTGGCCGAGGCGGTGGCCGCCGGCCGCCGCGTGGTGCCGCTGCCGGGGCCGAGCAGCGCGCTGGCCGCGCTGTGCGTGGCGGGCGACACCGTCGGTGCCGGCTTCAGCTTCGCCGGCTTCCTGCCGTCCAAGGGCGCCGAACGCGAAACGGCGCTGGCCGCCGCGCTGGCCGCCGGCACGACGCAGGTGCTGTTCGAGGCACCGCACCGCATCGAAGGCCTGGCCGCCGCGCTGGCGGCCACTGCCCCGGCACGCAAGGTGACGCTGGCGCGCGAGCTGACCAAGCAGTTCGAGACCGTGGCCACGATGCCCGCGGCCGAGATGCCCGCCTGGCTGGCCGCCGACGCCAACCGCCGCCGTGGCGAGTTCGTGCTCGTGCTTCACGCGCTGCCGCCGGCGGCGGAAGAGGCGTTGCCGGCCGCCGCGCGCCGGACGCTGGCGCTGCTGCTGGCCGAGCTGCCGCTCAAGCAGGCGGTGGCGCTGGCGGCGCAGATCACCGGGGCGCCGCGCAATGCGCTGGACGAAGCCGCCCTCGCGCTGCGCGAAGGCGACTGAGCCGCTTCACTTCGCGGCCGCGGCACTGGCCGCCGTCTGGCGGTCGTGCTTCTGGTGGTGGATGTCGCGGCTGGCCTTGTTCTGCATGTGGGTCAGGCGGGCGCGTTCGCCCTTGGTGACCACGCC
>JBGAKY010000030.1:0-68754 GCA_044224175.1 Rubrivivax sp.
GTCGCCGCGGTCGATGCCGGCCTGGGCGAACAGGTCGACGAGGCCGAGCTGCAGGCCCGCCACGCGCGGGCTGGCACCGGCGATCTCGTGTGCCTGGCGCAGGCCGCGCGGGGTCTCGATGGTGCAGAGCAGCCGCGTCACGTCGTCTCCGCGCACGTGGTCGAGGGCTGCGAGCGCGGCCTGCACGTCGGCGGCGGACTCGACCTTGGGCAGCGCGACCGCCACCGGCGCGCCACCGGTGAACACCGCCAGGTCGTCGCGAAAGTCCGCGCTGCCGACAGCGTTGACGCGCACGATCAGCCGCGCCGCCTGCTCGCGCGCCACCGCGCCCTGCAGGAAGGCGCGCACGCACTCGCGGGCGCGGGGCTTGCGCGCCGCGGGCACGGCGTCCTCCAGGTCCAGCGCCACCTGGTCGGCCGCGGTGGCCAGCGCCTTGCGGTAGAGGTCGTCGCGCTCGCCGGGCACGAACAGCTTGCTGCGCATCGGGTGGGGCGGCATGGGCCGCGAGTGTCGGCGAAGGCCGGCGCCCGGAAAGCAGCCTGCGCCTTCTTCAGCGACAAGCGTTTGCATCGAGAGGGCCCATCGACCGGCACCCGATAATGCCGCCCCCGGCCGCACCCCGCAGCCCGAAAGACCCGCGCATGACCCGTGCCACGAAGATCGTCGCCACCCTCGGCCCGGCGTCGAGCGACCCCGCCGTGCTCGAACGCCTGCTGCGCGCCGGTGTCGACGTGGTCCGGCTCAACTTCAGCCACGGCACCGCCCAGGACCACATAGCCCGGGCCAACCTCGTGCGCGACATCGCCGCGCGCGTGGGCAAGCCGGTGGCGCTGATGGCCGACTTGCAGGGGCCCAAGATCCGCGTCGGCAAGTTCGAGGGCGGCCGCGTGATGCTCGAGGCGGGCAAGCGCTTCGTGCTCGACGCCCAGCGCACGTCGCCGGGCGACGTGGGCGCGGTCGGCCTCGACTACAAGGAACTGCCGCGCGACGTGCGCCCCGGCGACACGCTGCTGCTCAACGACGGCCTGATCGTGCTGACCGTGGAGGCGGTGCGCGGCGAGCAGGTGCACACGGTCGTGAAGATCGGCGGCGAGCTGTCGAACAACAAGGGCATCAACAAGCAGGGCGGCGGGCTCACCGCGCCGGCCCTCACCGCCAAGGACATGGAGGACATCAAGACCGCGGTGTCGTTCCAGTGCGAGTACATGGCGGTGAGCTTCCCCAAGAGCGCCACCGACATGGAGATGGCGCGCCAGCTCGCCAACGTGGCCGGCGAGAGCCACCGCCACAAGCCGGCGATGATCGCCAAGATCGAGCGCAGCGAGGCGATCCCGCAGCTCGAGAACATCCTGCGCGCCAGCGACGGCATCATGGTCGCGCGCGGCGACCTGGCGGTGGAGGTGGGCAACGCGGCGGTGCCGGCGCTGCAGAAGCGCATGATCCGGCTGGCGCGCGAGATGGACAAGGTCGTCATCACCGCCACGCAGATGATGGAGAGCATGATCCAGAACCCGGTGCCCACGCGCGCCGAGGTCAGCGACGTGGCCAATGCGGTGCTGGACGGCACCGATGCCGTGATGCTCAGCGCCGAGACCGCCGCCGGCAAGTACCCTGTGGAGACCGTCGAGCAGATGGCTGCCATCGCCGAGGAAGCCGAGCGTGCCGATGATGTCGAGCTCGACGCCTCGTTCATCGACAAGACCTTCGGCCGCATCGACCAGAGCATCGCGATGGGCGCGCTGTTCACCGCGCATCACCTGGGCTGCAAGGCGATCCTGGCGCTGACCGAGTCGGGCTCGACGGCACTGTGGATGAGCCGCCACCACATCCGCACGCCGATCTACGGCCTCACGACGCAGGTGCAGTCGCAACGCAAGATGACGCTGTACCGCAACGTGCGCCCGATGCTGATGCCGCGCCTGTCCGACCGTGACGAGGCACTGGTGGCCGCCGAGACGCTGCTGGTGCACAGCGGCGTGCTCAAGCCCGGCGACACCTACGCGATCACCTGCGGCGAGCCGATGGGCCACCCGGGCGGCACCAACATGCTCAAGGTCTGCCAGGTCGGGTGATCGTGACGACCCCGCTGCTGCACTCGCTCCCGCTGCTGGCGCGCGGCAAGGTGCGCGACAACTACGCCGTCGGTGAAGACCGCATCCTGATGGTGGCGAGCGACCGCCTCTCGGCCTTCGACGTGGTGCTGGAGGACCCCATCCCCGGGAAGGGCGAGCTGCTCACGAAGATGGCGCTGTTCTGGTTCGAAAAGCTGAAGGACATCGTGCCCAACCACCTGACC
This sequence comes from Rubrivivax sp., assembly GCA_044224175.1. Lineage (GTDB taxonomy): Bacteria > Pseudomonadota > Gammaproteobacteria > Burkholderiales > Burkholderiaceae_C > Rubrivivax. The sequence continues at coordinate 2,297 of JBGAKY010000030.1, forward strand.
GGCGAGGCGCCGGAAAGCGTGGTCGCGCCCGACGAGGTGGAACAGGTGCGCGGCCGGTCGATGCTGGTGCGGCGCCTGGAGCCCCTGCCCATCGAAGCCGTGGTGCGCGGCTACCTGGCGGGTTCGGGCTGGAAGGAATACCAGCAGACCGGTGCCGTTTGCGGCGTGAAGCTGCCGCCGGGGCTGAAGCTGGCCAGCCGGCTGCCGCAACCCATCTTCACCCCGGCCACGAAGGCGGCCGCGGGCGACCACGACGAGAACATCGCCTACGAGCAGGTGGTGAGCCTGATCGGCGCCCCGCTGGCCGAACAGGTGCGCAGCGTGGCCATCCGGCTGTACGAGGCTGCCGCGGCCTACGCCCTGACCCGCGGCATCATCATCGCCGACACCAAGTTCGAGTTCGGCCTGGACAAGCAGGGCCGCCTGACGCTGATGGACGAGGTGCTGACCCCGGACTCGTCACGCTTCTGGGACCTGGCCACCTGGCGCGAAGGCGAGAACCCGGCCAGCTACGACAAGCAGGCGATCCGGGATTGGTTGGAGTCGGCGACGGTGGATGGCCGGCCTTGGGACAAGCGCCCGCCGGCCCCGCGGCTCCCGCGAGAGGTGGCGGAGAGAAGCGCAGAGAAGTATCTTGAGGCGTTGCGGCAGTTGGGTGGGGAGGTGGTTTGATGTCGCTATTAGAACGAATAGACCGGCTATTGAAATCCGATCTGGCTGCAGCGCGCAGGGCGGAACTCCTTGGCGAGAAAGCCTGCTACCTCGCTCGCGCAGGTGAATTCGAAGCATCGGACATTGTAATTCAAGAAATGCGATCGGTCTGGGGAGGTGGTAGCGATGTGCGCGCAATTGTTTGGATTATGCTGGCTGAGGGCTTGAGGGAGTATTTCAACCACCTTAGCGACGAAGCATGGGATCGAATTCGCCGCGCGAGTACGATTGCTCGGGCCGCAAAACTTGAGCGATTGTATCCATTGGCGCTTTCGTGGCTAGCGCATATTGAGTTCTTTAGGGCTGACTACGAATCAATGGGAAGATCGCTTCTGGAGTGTCAAGGAGCACCGGGTGCGGACTCTGATGATGTTCAACTTCGAATGTCGATGATCTTTGCTGATGCCACAATGTATTCGGGGGATCACAAAGGTGCGCAATATTGGTACGAGCAAGCTCGGAACTTGGCGGTGCGGTCCGCAGATCGAGTTGCAATCGGCGCCCTCATTTACAACCGCTCAATGTTTGGGCTTTCTCGCGTCTTGTTGGATAGCGCCCTTGACGCTTCACGTGCCAATCAAGAGTTACTGCAGCGTTATGAGTTGGAACTGAGATCGGCAGAGGCATTTGACGCCGCATCAGGCACTGGTGTATTCACGAATCAGATTCAAATCAATCTAGCCCGCGCGCGCATTTCGAGAGGTGAGTATTTGAGTGCTCGAAATTCGTTACTTCTCATTCGGAACTTTGATGGTAGGTCAAGTCGGACAATTGGATCTGTGGTGGCCGACTTGGCCTTGTGCGCTGCTGGTCTTGGCGAGGCTGCTGCTGCCAATGAATTGGTGGCGGACTTCTTGTCTGGAGGTTTTATCGAATTGGATGTCGATGAGCAGGTGCTAGCACTTAGCTCTGCGCTTAGTGCGGCAAAGTTGAGCGGGCACAATGGTCTTAGCAGTGAAGTAGCCAAACACCTCAATGTCGCTAGTGAATTACTTGTGCGCGAGATGTTTGAGCTTTCAAAATCACTTCGCATTGCAGCAGGCTAGAATGACTCTGGGCAATTTGCAGTCCCGTCGCAGTGTCCGCACTATTTGGGATTCTCCTTGTTCTTGAGGGTTTCGCTTGAGTAAAGTCAATCTGCATCAGCTGGCAATCCTCCTTGGCAGCTCCAGCGACTGGGAAACTCTCCGCATCGCCGCTGAACTCCTGCAGGAATTCGGCATTCCCTTCGAAGCGCGCGTCGTTTCTGCCCACCGCATGCCGGACGACATGTTTGCTTTCGCCGAGCAGGCCGAAGCGCGCGGCCTCAAGGCGATCATTGCCGGGGCGGGCGGGGCGGCGCACCTTCCCGGCATGCTGGCGGCGAAGACCACCGTGCCGGTGCTCGGGGTGCCGGTCCCTTCCAGGCATCTGAATGGCGTCGACTCGCTGCACTCCATCGTGCAGATGCCCAAGGGCATCCCGGTCGCCACCTTCGCCATCGGCGCGGCGGGCGCGGCGAATGCGGCCCTGTTCGCGGTCGCCATGCTGGCGAACGAAGACCCGGCGCTGCGCGAGAAGCTCAAGGCCTTCCGCGCCCGGCAGACCGACGCGGCACGCGCGATGACGCAAGAGCTGAAGCTGTGAGTGCGCGACCTCCCCTGCCGGCCGGCGCGCTGCTCGGCGTGCTGGGCGGCGGCCAGCTCGGCCGCATGTTCTCCCATGCGGCGCAGGCGCTCGGCTTCAAGGTCGGCGTGCTCGACCCCGACGGCGCCAGTCCCGCCGGCACGCTGGCGGAACGGCACTGGCAGGCGCCCTACCTGGACGAGGCCGGACTGTCGGCGATGGCCGCGGATTGCGCCGCCGTGACGACCGAGTTCGAGAACGTCCCCGCGGCAGCGCTGCGCCGCCTGGCGGCGTCAAGGCCGGTGGCCCCGGCCGCAGCCGCGGTGGAGATCTGCCAGGACCGCGCCGCCGAGAAGGCCCACTTCGAACGTTCCGGCGTGCCGTGCGCGCCGCATGCCCTGGTGCGCAACGCGCAGGACCTGGCATCGTCCGGCATGGCCCCGCTGCTGCCCGGCATCCTGAAGACCGCGCGCCTGGGCTACGACGGCAAGGGCCAGGTCGCCGTCGAGACCACGGCCGACCTGCTGCCCGCCTGGCAACGCCTGCAGGGCGCGCCCTGCGTGCTGGAAAAGCGCCTGCCGCTGGCGCACGAGCTGAGCGTCATCGTCGCCCGCGGCGCCGACGGGCAGGCCGTGCACCTGCCGGTGCAGCAGAACCTGCACCGCGACGGCATCCTCGCCGTGACGCAGGTGCCGGCGCCCGAAGTCGATGCCGCCACCGCCGCCGAGGCGGTGCGCTGCGCCGCCCGCCTGGCGGAGTCGATGGACTACGTGGGCGTGCTGTGCGTCGAGTTCTTCCTGCTCGCCGACGGCCGCCTGGTGGCCAACGAGATGGCGCCCCGGCCGCACAACTCGGGCCACTACAGCATCGACGCCTGCGACGTCTCGCAGTTCGAACTGCAGGTGCGCACGCTGGCCGGCTGGCCGCTCGTCGCGCCGCGCCAGCATTCGCCGGCGGTCATGCTGAACCTGCTCGGCGACCTGTGGTTCCGCGAAGGCGCCGATCGCGCGGCCGTCGAACCCGACTGGCCCGCCGTGCTGGCGCTGCCCGGCGCGCACCTGCACCTGTACGGCAAGGCCGAGGCGCGGCCCGGCCGCAAGATGGGCCACCTCACCGTCACCGCCGAGAGCGCGGCACAGGCGCGCGCGGTGGCGCTGCGGGCCGCCGCGCTGCTGGGCCTGCCGGCGTTCTGAGCGCGCTGCGGACCGCGCCCATGCCCCTGCTCGACGGCCAGGACCCGGCGGCCATCGCCCGCGCGGCGGACTTGCTGGCCGCGGGGGAACTGGTCGCTTTCCCCACCGAGACCGTCTACGGCCTCGGCGCCCGCGCCGACGACGACGCGGCGGTGGCCGGCATCTTCGCCGCCAAGGGCCGCCCTGCCGACCACCCGCTGATCGTGCACCTTGCGTCCACGGCGGCGGCGGACCAGTTCGCCGCCACGATGAGTCCTGCCGCCCAGGTGCTGGCGGCGCACTGGTGGCCCGGCCCGCTGACGCTGATCGTGCCGCGCCGGGCGGACCGCGGCGCCGCCGCCGCCGGCGGGCAGGACAGCATCGGCCTGCGCGTGCCCGCGCATCCGGTGGCGCTGGCGATGCTGCGTGATTGCGCGCGCCGCGGCGTGCACGGCGTGGCCGGGCCCAGCGCCAACCGCTTCGGCCGCATCAGCCCCACCACCGCGCAGCACGTGGTCGACGAGTTCGGCCCCGGCCTCGCCGTGCTGGACGGCGGCGCGTGCGAGGTGGGCATCGAGTCGGCCATCGTCGACTGCACGCGCGACCCGCCCGCACTGCTGCGGCCGGGTGCGCTGGACCGCCGGCAGCTGGAAGCGGTGCTGGGCCGCGCGCTGGGCGGGCGCGACGCCGATTCGCCGCGCGCTTCGGGCACGCTGGAGGCGCACTACGCGCCACGGGCGCCGCTGCGCCTGCTGGACACCGGGGCCTTGCAGCGCGCACTGGCCGCCGACAGGCGGCCCCAGGGGCTCGCGGTATATTCCCGCCTGCCCTTCGCGGCCGTGCCCGGCGTCGCCTTCCATGCGATGCCGGCCCACGCGGCAGCGGTGGCGCACGAGTTGTTCGCCGTGCTGCGCGGTTTCGACGCCGCCGGCGCCTCGGCCATCTGGGTCGAAGCGCCGCCGCCCGGCCCCGAATGGGACGGCGTGCGCGACCGCCTGATGCGTGCCGCCGCCGCCGCGTAGCGCCGCCACCCCCAGATTTCCCCGGAGCGACGATGACCTTCTCCCCCCTTCGACGCCTGCGCGCGGCCCTGGCCGGCGTGGCGCTGCTGGCCCTGATGGTGGCCTGCGGCGGGGGTACTTCGCAGTTCGAGTCCTTCCAGCCCGGGCGCCTGCTGGCCTTCGGCGACGAGAGCAGCGCGCTGAACAGCACGGGCCGGAAGTACAGCGTCAACGGCATCTCCGCCACCGACACCACCGGCACCGTCATCGACTGCGCCATCCTGCCCAACTGGGTGCAGTCGCTGGCCCAGATCTATGGCTTCGTGTTCGCCGAATGCAACCCGAACCGGGTGGACGCGCCGCAGGCCAAGATGCTGGCCGTGGCCGGCGCGAAGGTGGCCGACCTGCAGGCGCAGATCGACCAGCAGACGGCCAACGGCGGCTTCCGCAGCGACGACCTGGCGACGGTGCTGCTGGGGGCCAACGACGTGATCGAGCTCTACCAGCAGTTCCCCGGCCGCGAGGAAGCCGACATCACCGCCGAGCTGGCACAGCGCGGCAAGGCGCTGGCGCTGCAGGTCAACCGGCTGGTGGAACTGGGATCCAAGGTCATCGTCTCCACCGTGCCCGACATGGGCGTCACGCCCTATGCGGTGAAGCAGCGCAACGACTTCACCGACACCGACCGCGCGGCGCTGCTCACGCGGCTGACCCAGGCCTTCAACGAACAGCTGGGCGTGAACATCCTCATCGACGGCCGCTTCATCGGCCTGGTCCAGGGCGACCTGCAGATCCAGGCGATGGTGCGTTCGCCGGGGTCGTTCGGCCTGGCCAACGTCACCGAAGCAGCCTGCCAGATCACGGCCGTGCTGCCCGACTGCACGGTGAACACCCTGGTGGACGGCGCTGCCGCGGGATCGTGGCTGTGGGCCGACGAACTGCGCCTGGGCTTCCCCGGCCAGTCGCGCCTGGCGGCGGCCGCGATCGACCGCGCGCGCCGCAACCCGTTCTGAGAATTCTCAAGCCGCGCCGTCGCCACAGGTTCATGATGCCCTGGCGCGGCGGCCCCGAAGCCGGCGCAACCCGACCGGGCCCCTAGTCACCCCGGCGTCTCCATCGGTCCCCACCGGCTTCGCTGACGGCCATCCCGCGCCGAGCGAGGGGACAGCATGAAGACATTCCGATCCTGGGCGGCCCCGGCGCTGGCCGCGGCGCTGCTCATCGCCTGCGGCGGTGGCGACCCCTACGTGCCGGGCAGCGAAGGGCCGAGCGGCGCGCCCACCACCCCGGGCCACTTCACGGCGGTCGTGTCCTTCGGCACCAGCGTCAGCGACGTCGGCACCTACACCGGCGCGACCGCCATCCCCGACACCAGTCCCCAGCTCTACTGGGGCGGGCGCTTCACCACCAACGGCCCGGGTGCCGCGGTCTGGGTGGAGAACATCGCCACCACGCTGGGCGTGGTGATGACGCCTGCCGAATTGCTGACCGGGCCCGGCACCTCGGTGAAGTGCCCGGCCGCCGCGCAGGGCGCGGGCAGCACCTGCACCGCCTACGGCCAGGGCGGGGCGATGGTCACCAACCCGATCGGCATCCGCCACGACCAGGGGCTGCTGACGGTGCCGCTGAAGACGCAGATCGCCAACCACCTGGCGCGCTTCGGCAGCTTCAAGTCGGACGACCTGATCCTCGTCGAAGGCGGGCTGAACGACGTCTTCGTGCAGATCGACACCTTCGTGGCGGCGGCCACGCAGATCCAGACCGACGCCGCACTCGGCCGCATCACCGCCGACCAGGCCAGCGTGCTGGTGCTCAACGCCGAACTGGCGGCGATGGGCGAAGTCAAGAAGGCGGCGCTCGAACTGGCCGGCTACGTGCGCAGCGAGATCCTCGCCAAGGGCGGGCGCTACGTCGCGGTGGCGAACGCGGTCGACCTCGCGCGCGCGCCCGAAGGTTCGGCCGCCCCGGCGGCGGTGAAGGTGGTGCTGAGCGGCCTTTCGGAGAACTTCAACCTCTGGCTGCGCGAAGGCCTGAAGGGCCAGCCGGTGCAGTTCATCGACCTGGCAGGGTTCTGGAACGACGCCATCGGGAACCCATCGAAGTACGGCTTCGTCAACGTCACCACGCCGGCCTGCGACAAGGCCACCATCGAAGGCAACACCCAGGGCGGCGTGACCGACGGCACCTCGCTGTTCTGCAACTCGACGCCGGTGACCGGCATCTACGGGCTCGCGGCCGGCGCCGACGTGAACACCTGGCTGTTCGCCGACGGCAACCACCCGACGACCGGTGGCCACAAGGCCCTGGCCCAGTCGGCCCTGCAGCAGCTGAAGGCGTTCGGCTGGATCTGAAGGCGTGAAGGACAGACCATGAACATCCTGCTCCGCACCGCGACGGTCCTGCTGGCGCTGGGCGCCGGTGCCGCCTGCGCGCAAGACAACGTCTTCAAGGCCGGCGGCATCCGCTACGACACCCATTCCAGAACCGACGGCATCCACGGCCCCGGCATCCCGCCGGGCGCGAGCGCCGAGACGACCGACGCCAACACGGTGATCTTCGTCTACGAGCGCACCTTCACGCCGAACATCGGCGCCGAACTCGTGCTGGGCGTGCCGCCGCGCATCAAGGCCAACGCCACCGGCAGCGTGGCCTACCTGGGTGAAGTGCTGTCGGCGCGCAACGTCTCGCCGACGCTGCTGGTGAACTACTACTTCGGCGACACCACCAGCACCTGGCGGCCCTACCTGGGCGCCGGGATCAACTACACGAAGTTCACCGGCATCCGCACCACGCTGCCCGACACCACCGTCAGCATGAGCGACTCCTGGGGCTGGGCGCTGCAGGCCGGCGTGAACTACGCCATCTCGCGCCAGTGGGGCCTGTTCGCCAGCGTCGCGCGGCTGGACGTGAAGTCCGACGTCGTGGCCGTCAACAGCACGGTGCTGCAGACGACCATCGACTTCAGGCCGGTCACCTACGCGGCCGGCGTCTGGCTCAGGTTCTGACGCCCCGGCGCAGCCGGCGGTCGACGGTGACCTTGACCGCCAGGATGGTGGCGGCCAGCGTCACCGTCAGCGCGTTGGCGATGATGATGGGCCATTCGCCGATCGCGATGCCGTAGGCCAGCCAGAGCGCCACGCCCAGCGTGAAGGCGCTGTACATGCCCAGCGAGATGCCGCTCACGTCTTTCGTGCGCAGCGTCAGCCAGGCCTGGGGCAGGAAGGAAGCGGTGGTCAGCGTGGCGGCCACGTAGCCGAGCGCGTCGTGCAGTTGCATGGATCCGATTGTCGGCCGAAAGCCTTCAGCGCGCCGGCGCGTCGCGCGTGGCCCAGTGCACGAGTGCTTCCAGCGCAGGCCGCGCCGCGTTCGCGTTGGGGTGGTTGATCACCGCCACCAGCACCCAGCGCCGGCCGCTGTTGGCGTCCACATAGCCGGCCACCGCCGCCACGTCGCGCAGCGTGCCGCCCTTCAGGTGCGCGCGGCCGGGCGGCATCTGCGCGCGCCGCAGCGTGCCGTCCACGCCGGCCAGCGGCAGCGACGCCACCAGCTCAGGCATGAGCGGACTCTCCCAGGCCTGCACCAGCAGTCGCGCCAGCGCGCGCGCCGACAGCCGCGTCTCGCGTGAAAGGCCGGAGCCGTTGTCGATCGCCCAGTCGGTCGGCAGCGCCCCCAGCCGTTCGGCGAGCCAGCGGCGCAGCGTCTCGCGCGCGCCGGCCTGCGTGGCCGGCTGGCCCGGGTGGCGCTGCAGGTCCAGCGTGTAGAACAGCTGCTGCGCCATCGGGTTGTTGCTGTACTTGTTGATGTCGCGCACCACCTCGGCCAGCGGTGGCGAACGCCATTCGAAGGCGGGCTTCGCGTCGGCGGGTGCCGCGCCTTCGCGCACGCTGCCGCCCAGGCGGCCGCCCATCTCCTTCCACAGCGCTTCGATCAGGCGCGCGTTGTAGGTGGCCGGCTGCGCGTCGGCCGCCGGCCAGGCCAGCTCGCCGCAGGCCGCGGGGTAGCTGCCGGCGAACTGCACGCGTTCGCCGAAGCTGGCCCTGAGGCCGCCGCGCCAGTCGTCGCAGGGGCCGGCGGCCAGCGGCACCGTGCGGTCGACCGGCGTGCCGGCCAGTGCCGGCTCCGCGCCCACGCGCGCCACCCCCGCCGCCGGGTCGGGCGTGAAGGTGTAGGTCACCGACTTGAAGTTGAAGAGCAGGGCGCTGGGGCGCGTGTTGTAGGGGCGCAAGGGGTCGCCGTCGAAGTCGGCGGGACTGCCTTCAGGCACCACGAAGGCGCTGTTGTCCAGCACGATGTCGCCCTGGATCTCGCGCACCCCCTGCTGCTGCACGCGGCGCAGCAGCATCCACAGCCGTTCCACCACCAGCGTCGGGTCGCCGCTGCCCTTGAGGTGCAGCGAGCCTTCGAGCACGCCGTCGCGCACCTTGCCCTGCAGCCACACGGGCGTCGACCAGGTCCAGGCCGGTCCCAGCTTCTGCAGCGCCGCGAAGGTGGTGAGCAGCTTGGTCAGCGAGGCCGGATTCACCGGCCTCGTGGCTTGCGCGGCCAGCCGGATGCGGCCGTTCTCCAGGTCCTGCAGCACCACGCTCAGCGCGTCTTCGGGCACCTGGGCGCGTTGCAGGGCCTGTTCCACTTCGGGTGGCAGGCCGGCGGCGTGGGCGGGCGCGAAGGCCAGCGCGAACAGTGCGCCGGCGATGGGAACACGAAGCATGCGTCCATGATGGCACGGCTAAACTAGGCCGATGCTCGGCCAGCCCCTGTCGCGGCGCGAGCGCTGGCTCGGCGCCGCATGCGCGCTGGCGGTGCTGGTGATCTGGACCTCGTTCATCCTCATCGCGCGCGTGAGCGCGCGCCACGCGCTGTCGGCCTTCGACATCGCGTTCCTGCGTTTCCTGTTCTCCGGCCTGGTGGCGCTGCCGTTTGCCTGGCGGCGGCGCGCGGCCCTGCGCGAAGGGCTGGGCGGCGACCGGGCCTGGCGGCGCGGCATCACGCTGGCCGCAGTGGCCGGCGTGGGCTATTGCGGCTTCGCCTACAGCGGCTTCTTCTTCGCCCCGGTGGCGCATGCCGCGGTGCTGATGCCTGGCTCGCTGCCGCTGTGGACGGCGGTCTTCGCCGTGCTGATGCTGGGCGAGCACCTGCCGCGCGCGCGGCTGGTGGGGCTGTCGCTCATCATCGCCGGCGACCTGCTGCTGGGCGGCCACAGCCTGCGCCTGGCCTTCGAGGGCGGCGACACCTGGAAGGGCGACCTGCTGTTCCTGTGCGCGGGCATGAGCTGGGGCCTGTACAGCGTGCTGTGTCGCCGCTGGCGGGTGGGCGCGATCGACGCCACGCTCAGCATCGCCGTCGGCGCGCTCTTCAGCTACGTGCCGCTGTACCTGCTGGGGCTGGCGGCCGGCGTGGTGCCCAGCGGGCTGCCCACGGCGGCCTGGGGCGAGATCGCGTTCCAGGCCGTCTACCAGGGCGGCCTGGCGATGCTGGTGGCCGGCCTCGCCTTCACGCAGGTGGTCACCACTTTCGGGCCGGTGCGCACGACCATGATCACGGCGATGGTCCCTTCGCTGGCCGCGCTGTCGGCGGTGCCGCTGCTGGGCGAGACGCTCGGCGCGGCGGCACTGGGCGGGCTGGCCTGCGTGACGGCCGGGCTGCTGATCGGCCTGCGGCCGCCTTCGGTGCGGCGGCCGGCGGAGCGGGTGGCATGAGCGCGTCGCTGCTCGCCTTCGACACCTCGACCGAGGTCTTCGCGATCGGCCTGCTCGCTCGCGGCCAGGTCTTCACGCGCTGCGGTGCGGGCGGCGCCAACGCCTCGGCCGCCTTGCTGCCGGCGGTGCGCTCGCTGCTGGACGAAGCGGGACTGCACTTCACCGAGCTCGACGCCATCGGCTTCGGCCGCGGGCCCGGCGCGTTCACGGGCCTGCGCACCAGCTGTTCGGTGGCGCAGGGCCTGGGGCTGGGCAGCGGGCGGCCGCTGCTGCCGCTGGACAGCCTGCTCGTCGTCGCCGAAGGCGCGCGCGAGGCCCTCTCCGCCGCTGAAGGCTTCGAGATCGGCATTGCGATGGACGCGCGCATGGACGAGGTCTATGCCGGCCGCTACCGCTGGCGCAACGGGCTCTGGCAGGTGCTGGAAGCGCCTGCGCTCTACACGCTGCCGGCGCTGGCGGCGGCGTGGGCGGCCGCGCCGCCGGCGGTGGCCGGCTCGGCGCTGGCGGCCTTCGGCGAACGCCTGCCGCTGCCGCCGACCACGCTTCGCCTGCCGCAGGAAATCGACCGCCCCGGCGCCTTGCTGCGCCTGGCCGCGCAGGCCTTCGCCGCCGGCCAGGCGGTCGACGCCGCGGCGGCGCTGCCGCTGTACCTGCGCGACAAGGTCGCACTCACCACCGAGGAACGCGCCGCCGCGCGTGCCGCGCGGTCGTGAGCGCGGTACCGCTGCCGCCGCTGTCGCGGCGACCGATGCTTGCGCGCGAAGTCGACGCGGTGATGGCGGTGGAGGTGCGCGCCTACGCGTTTCCTTGGTCGCGCGGCAACTTCATCGACTCGCTTGCCGCCGGCTATCTGGCCGAGGTGCGGCTCGACGAGCGAGCCCGGGTGGCGGGCTACTTCGTCGCCATGCCGGGCGTGGGCGAGATGCACCTGCTCAACATCACGGTGGCGCCCGAGTGGCAGGGCCGCGGCCTCGCGGCAGAGATGCTGGACACGCTCGAAGCCCATTGCCGCGCACATGCCTTCGAAACCCTGTGGCTGGAAGTGCGCGCCAGCAACGAGCGTGCGATGGCGCTCTACCGGCGCCGCGGCTTCGCCGCCGTCGGCACCCGGCGGGGCTACTATCCGGCCGCGCGCGGCACGCGCGAGGACGCCGTGGTGATGAGCAAACGCCTGCAGCCAGGGGACCGCGGTGCCCTGGACTGAACGCCAGGCCGCCCTGCTGGCCGGCATGGGGCTGCGCGTGTGGCAGCCGGCCCCGGCGCGCGAAACCGCGGCGCCGCCGGCCGAAGCCTCACCGGAACCTGCCACCGCAACGCCCGTCGCGCTGCCACCGGTGCCGGCCGCGCCTGCGGTCGCCGGCGGCTCGTCCCTGTCCACCGGGGGCTGGTCCGAACTGCGCGAAGCGGTCGCCGGTTGCCGCGCCTGCGGCCTGTGCGAGACCCGCACCCAGACCGTCTTCGGCGTCGGCCACGAGCGAGCCGAGTGGATGATCGTCGGCGAAGCCCCGGGCGAGCAGGAAGACCTGAAGGGCGAGCCCTTCGTCGGCGCCGCCGGACAGCTGCTGGACGCGATGCTGCGTTCCCTGGGCCTTTCACGCGCGGCCGAAGGCCCGCCGGCCGAACGGGTGTACATCGCCAACACGCTGAAGTGCCGGCCGCCACGCAACCGCAACCCGGCCCCCGACGAACTGGCCAGGTGCGAGCCGTTCCTGGTGCGCCAGATCGCGCTGGTGCGCCCGCGCATCGTGCTGGCGATGGGGCGCTTCGCGGTGCAGGCGCTGCTGCGCAGCACCGAATCGATCGGCCGCCTGCGCGGCCGTGTGCACGAATACCAGGGCGTGCCGCTGGTCGTGACCTATCACCCGGCCTATTTGTTACGCAACCTTCCCGACAAGGCACGTGCGTGGGAGGATCTGTGTCTGGCGGCCGCGGTGGCCGAACGCCAGCGCGGAGGCGCCCGGTGAAACTGCACGACCCGGCCGAGGAACTGGTCGCCCTGCGGGCCGAACTGGAGCAGTTCCGCCTGCTGGCGAACAACGTGCCGGCCGCCATCGCGTACTACGAACGCGCGGGCTTCACCTGCCGCTACGCCAACCTGGGCTACGCCACGATGTTCGGCCTGGACGAGCAGAACATCATCGGCCGCACCTTCGCGCAGATCATCGGCGAAGAGGCGGCGCGCCAGATCCAGCCCGCGGTCGACGCGATGCTTCACCACGCTCGCGCCGCAAGCTACGAGCGCCAGCTGCCCGACGGCGAAGGCGGCACGCGCTGGATCGACGTCAACCTGCTGCCGCACCTGGGCGCCGACGGCCAGGCCGTGGGCTGTTTCGTGCTCATCTCCGACATCACGCGCCACCGCCGCGCCGAACTGGCGCTGCGCGAGAGCGAGGAACGGCTGGCCAAGTTCATGCACGCCAGCGCCGAAGGCATCGTCTTTCACAAGGACGGCCGCATCACCGACGCCAACCCGCCGCTGCTGGCGCTGCTGGGCTATTCGATGGACGAGGTGATCGGCCGCTCGAACCTGGATTTCGTGGCGCCCGAGGAACGCGAACGCGTGGTCGCCGTCATGACCAGCGGCGCCGAGACCACCTACGAGTCCTCGGTCGTGCACAAGGACGGCACCCGCCTGCCGGTGGAATTCATCGTGCGCACCATGCAGTACCAGGGCGAGCGCCAGCGCATGACCATCGTGCGCGACCTGCGCGACCGCATCGAGGCGCGATCGCGCATCCACTACCTGGCACACCACGACGCGCTCACCGGGCTGCCCAACCGCACCTCGTTCATCGAGCAGGCCGAGGCGCTGGTCGAACAGGCGCATGTCAGCGGCGGCCGGCTGGCGCTGCTGTTCATCGACCTGGACCACTTCAAGCGCGTCAACGACTCCCTCGGCCACCTGGCCGGCGACACGTTGCTGCGCACGGTGGCGGCGCGCATCACCGGTTCGCTGCGCGGCGGCGACCTGGTGGCGCGCTTCGGCGGCGACGAATTCATCGTGCTGCTGGGCGGCGACACGCCCACCGCCGGCGTGGTGGAGGTGGCGCACAAGCTGCTGGCCGCCATCGGCGCGGCGATCGAGGTGGAAGGCGCCTCGATCTCGGTCACGCCGTCGATCGGCGTTGCCATGTTCCCGGCCGACGGCGGCAGCGCCGAGGCGCTGATCAAGCACGCCGACACCGCGATGTACCACGCCAAGTCGCGCGGCCGTGCCGGCTGCACCTTCTTCGAACCGGCCATGGCCGCCGCCGCGAAGGCCGCGCTCGACATGGAGAGCCGGCTCGCGCACGCGATCCGCGCGCAGGAGTTCGTGCTGCACTTCCAGCCGCAGATCGCGCTCGCCGACGGCCGGCTGGTGGGTTGCGAGGCGCTCATCCGCTGGCAGCACCCGGAACGCGGCCTGGTGCTGCCCGACGAGTTCATCCCGGTGGCCGAGTCGCGCCGGCTGATGCTGCCCATCGGCCACTGGGTGCTGCGCGAGGCGCTGCGCGCCGCGCGCCGCTGGCGCGACGCCGGGCTGGCCATGGCGCCGGTGGCGGTGAACCTGTCGACCATGCAGTTCGTGGCCACCGGCTTCGTCGAAGGCGTCGAACGCGCGCTGGCCGAATGCGGCGCGGTGGGCTCGATGCTGGAGCTGGAACTCACCGAACGCATGCTGATGGACGACCTGCCGAAGGTGCAGGGCTCGCTGGCGCGGCTGAAGGCCATGGGCGTGCTGATCGCGGTGGACGACTTCGGCACCGGCTACACCTCGCTCGGCCACCTGAAGGACCTGCCGATCGACCGCCTGAAGATCGACCGCTCGTTCGTGAAGGACCTGCCGGGCGATCGAGGCTCGGCCGCCATCGCGCGCGCCATCGTGCAGATGGCGCAGAGCCTGGGCCTGAAGACGGTGGCCGAAGGCGTGGAGACCGAGGCCCAGCACGAATGGGTGCGCAGCCAGGGCTGCGATGAGGTGCAGGGCGACCTGGTGGCGCCGCCGATGACCGCCGCCGCGCTGGACACCTGGCTGGCGGCGCGGGCGCGCGAACGGCGCTAGCCGCCCGTCCTGTCGCCGCGCAGCACGCTCGCCACCTCCTCGGCCAGCCGCTCCGGCGCCAGCGGCCGGCTCAGGTAGCGCAGCGCGCCCAGCGCGATGGCCTTGGTGCGCGACAACGCGTCCCAGTGCGTGCTGCTGACGAAGACGAAGGGCACGTCTTCCAGGCCGGGGGTCTGCTTCACGCGCGCGATGAACTCGAAGCCGTCGCCTTCGGGCATGCCGACGTCGGAGATGATGAGGTCGGGTGTCTCCTCCTGCGCGAGCGCCAGGGCCTCGCTCGCGCTGTCGGCGGTGCGCACGCGGTAGCCCAGGGGCTCGAGCGCGCTGCGCTTGAGCGTGAGGTTGGCAGGCACGTCGTCCACCACCAGGATCAGCGCGCCGCCCCCGGCCGACGCGGCCGGCGCTTCCAGCGTCGGGTGGGCGGCCGGCGCCCGCGGCGGGGGGCCACCCAGGTGCGCTTCGAGCCAGGGCACGAAGCGCGCCGGGTCGATCGGCTTCGCGTGGTAGTCGTCGAAGCCGGCGTCCAGGAAGCGCGCGCGATCGCCGACCATCGCGTTGGAGGTCACCGCCAGCAGCGGGATGGTGCCGATCGACGGGTCGGCGCGGGCGGCGCGAGCCAGGCCGGGGCCGTCCAGGCGCGGCATCTCCATGTCGCAGACCACGATCTCGGGCCGCATCTGGCGCAGCATCCGCAGGCCTTCCTCGCCGTCGCGCGCCGCCAGCACTTCGTGCCCGTATGCGCTGAGCAGGTAGCGCATCAGCTCGAGGTTGACCTCGTTGTCCTCGACCACCAGCACGCGGGCCATCAGGGCCGGCCCAGCCTGAGCGTGAAGCGGCTGCCCACGCCCGGCGTGCTCTGCACCTCGACGCGGCCGCCCATCAGCGCCGCCAGACGGGCGCAAAGGTGCAGGCCGAGGCCGGCGCCTTCGGGCCGCCGACGCGGGTCGCCGACCTGGGTGAACGAGGTGAACAGGCGCGGCAGGTCTTCCGCCGCGATGCCGATGCCGGTGTCCGACACCGAGATCGACAGCTGTTCGTCGTCGGCCTCCAGGCTGAGGCCGACCTCGCCGGATTCGGTGAACTTGATCGCGTTGTGGGTCAGGTTCACCAGCACCTGCCGCAGCGCCCGCCGGTCCACCCGTCGCACCACCGGCTGCAACGGCCGCTGCATCGTCAGCGCCAGGCCCTTGCGTTCGGCCAGCGGCTGCAGGGTTTCGCGCACCTCGCGCAGCAACGCGCCGATCTCGGTCTCCTCCGGCAGCAGCGTGAAGGTGCCGGACTGGATCTTCGCCAGGTCCAGCAGGTCGTTGATCAGCGCCAGCAGGTGCTCGCCGCTGGATTTCACGATCGACAGCTGGCGCTGCTGCTCGGCGTTCAGCGCGCCGGGCAGCCGCATCAGCAGGATCCCGGTGAAGCCGAGGATCGCGTTCAGCGGCGTGCGCAGCTCGTGGCTCATCGTGGCCAGGAAACGGTCCTTCGCCTGGTGGGCGGCGTGCAGCGCCTCGTTCTTCTCCTGCAGCTCGCGTTCGGCCGCCTTCTGCAGCGTGATGTCGCGGATCGCGCTCACCACGAAGTGGCGGCTGCCCACGCGCAGCGGGCTCAGGCTGATCTCGACCGGGAACTCCTCGCCGCCTTCGCGCAGCGCGAACAGCGCCAGCCCCACGCCCATGCGGCGCACCTGCGGCTGCCGCTGGTAGCGCATGCGGTGGCCGGCGTGGGGGGCGGCGAAGCGCTCGGGCAGCAGCGCGTCCACCGATGAGCCGATGAGCCGCGCCCGCGTGCTGCCGAAGAGCGTCTGCGCCTGCTCGTTGACGAGCACGACACGGCCGATCTCGTTGATGACCACGACCGCGTCGGGCAGCGATTCCAGCAGGTCGCGGTAGCGCTCTTCCAGCAAGGCGGTGTCGCGCTCGATCGTGAGCGCCGTGACATCGCGCGAGCTGATCAGGAAGCGCAGCGGCGCGCCGCCGCCGCCGAAGGAGCGGCTCAGCTCGTCGACGTAGAGCATGTGGCCGTCGCGGTGCCGCCGCAGCGCGGCACGGGAGGCGACGGGTGCCCCGGCGGGCTGCTGCGCCCGGCCCTGCAGTGCGGCCGCGTGCCCGTCCTCGGGCACCACCAGTTCGCACCAGCGTCGCCCCAGGGCCTCCGCGGCGCTGAAACCGAACAAGGCCTCGGCCGCCGGGTTCCAGTAGCGGATGGTGTCGTCGGCTTCACACAGCGACAGCGCGTCCGGGCTCTGGTCGAGCACGAGGCTGCGCAGTTCGGTCGTCGTCGTCGCGCCGTCCATGTCCCCTCGGTCGCTGCGTGCCTTGATGGCGCGCAGACACTACCAGGGGATTCGTTGAAATCCCAATAAAGCGAAAAATCAACCGCGCGGCGGGGCGGGTTTCTTGCGCGGTCGCTGCCAGCCGGCGATGGACATCTGCTTCGCACGCGCCACCGTCAGCTGGCCGGCCGGCGTGTCCTTGTTGACCGTGCTGCCGGCGCCGATGGTGCCGCCTTCGCCAACGCTGATGGGCGCCACCAGCACGCAGTTGGAGCCCACGTGCACGTCGGCGCCGATCACGGTACGGTGCTTGTTGGCGCCGTCGTAGTTGGCGGTGATGCTGCCGGCGCCGTAGTTCACGCGTTCGCCCACCGTGGCGTCGCCCAGGTAGGCCAGGTGGTTGGCCTTGGCGCCCCTGGCGAGGCTGGAGTTCTTGATCTCGACGAAGTTGCCCACGTGCACGTCCTCGCCCAGGTCAGCGCCCGGGCGCAGGCGCGAGAAGGGGCCGACGATGGCGCCGGGGCCGACGCGCGAGTCGTCCATCAGCGTGAAGGGATTGATCACGGCGCCGGCCTCGATGGCCATGTTGCGGATCACGCAGTGGGCGCCGATGCGGACGTTGTCGCCCAGCACGACGCGGCCTTCGAAGACGCAGCCGACGTCGATCTCCACGTCCTGCCCGCATTCGAGCGTGCCGCGCAGGTCGAAACGCGCGGGGTCGGCCAGGCGAACGCCGGCGTCCATCAGCGCCTCGGCCTGGCGGCGCTGGACGCGGCGTTCCAGCTGGGCCAGCTGGGCCGGACTGTTGACGCCCAGTACTTCGGTCTCGTCGTCGGCGGACACGGCCTGCACCGGCACGCCTTCGGCGACCGCCATCGCGACGATGTCGGTCAGGTAGTACTCGCGCTGCACGTTCTCGTTGCGCAGCGCCTTCACCCAGCGCGCCAGCGCGGCGGTGGGGGCGGCCATGATGCCGGTGTAGACCTCGCGCAGTGCGCGCTGCGCCGCACGCCGCCGTCGGCGTGGCGCACGATGCGGCCGTAGCCGGTGGGGTCGTGCAGTTCCACCGTCAGCAGCGCCAGCCGTTCGCCGCCACAGGCCGCGGCCAGTGCGGCGGCGGTGGCCGCGCGCACCAGCGGCACGTCGCCGTTGAGGATGAGCGTGGTGGGGTGGGCCGGCTCCAGCGCCGGCAGCGCCTGCAGCACCGCGTGGCCGGTGCCCAGCTGCGGCTCCTGGCGCGCATAGACGGCGCCGCTGTCCTGGAAGCCTTGTTCCACTGCGGCCGCACCGTGGCCGGTGACCACCACGGTGCGCGCGGACCCCAGCGCGGCGGCGGTGTCCAGAACATGCTGCAATAGCGGCCGGCCCGCCAGTCGGTGCAGCACCTTGGGCAGGGCCGACTTCATGCGGGTGCCCTTGCCCGCGGCCATGATGACGACGTTGAGTGCCATGCGCGCGTCTCTGATCAAAGCCGGGATTATCGCGGCGCTGCTTGCCTTGCTGGGGGGCTGCAGCACGCTGCGCTTCGCTTACGGCAATGCGCCACAACTTGCCTGGTGGTGGCTCGACGGCTACGTGGACTTCAGCAACGAGCAGACGCCGCGCGCGAAGGACCAGATCGACCGCTTCTTCGAATGGCACCGCACCACCCAGCTGCCCGACTACGCGGCCCTGCTGGCGGCGGCGCAGGCCGACGTGCTGCAGCCGGCCACCCCGGCCCAGGCTTGCCGCTGGCAGCAGCTGGCGCGCGACCGCCTGGAGCCGGCGCTGGACAAGGCGGTGCAGATGGGTGCCGACCTGCTGCCCGGCCTGGGCGAGGCGCAGTTCCGCCACATCGAGCGCCGCTTCGCCAAGGGCAACGACGAGATGAAGCGCGACTACCTGCAGGCCGACGCCGAGGATCGGCGCAAGGCCGCCGTCGAGCGCACGCTGGAGCGGGTGGAGCAGCTCTACGGCCGCGCCAGCGACGCACAGCGCCGCGTGGTCGCCGAAGGCGTGGCGGCCTCGCCCTTCGACCCCCAGGCCTGGCTGGGCGAACGCCTGCGCCGCCAGCGCGAAACGGTGCAGACCCTGCGCCGCCTGGCGTCGCTGAAGGGCGACCGCGACCAGGTGGTGGCCGGCCTGCGCGCGCTGGTGGAACGCGCCGAACGCTCGGCCGACCCCGACTACCGTGCCTACCAGGTGAAGCTGGCCGAATACAACTGCGCCTTCGCGGCGCGCATCCACACCGCCGCCACGCCCGAGCAGCGCGCCGCGGCGCGCGACCGGCTCAAGGGCTGGGAAGAAGACCTGCGCGCGCTGGCCGGCGGTTCGCCACAGCGGCCCGTCGCTGCGCTCAGCGTTGCACCGTGACCACCACGCGCCGCGGGTTCACGCCCAGGCGCGGGAAGTCGGTGAGCGCGGCTTCGAACATGGCGCCCAGCGTTTCCTTGTCCAGGCCCGAACTGCCGTCGTTGCTGGCGTGGGCCTCGAACAGCGGCTTGTTGCTGGCGCTGTCGCGGATCAGCACCGCCACTTCGCGGTCGTAGCGCGGCGTGATCGGGAAGGTCGCCGAAAGGCCCCAGTAGGGCCCGCGCCAGGGGCCACCGCGCGAATAGCCGAAGCCGCCGTTCCACCAGAACGGGTCGCCCCAGGGGTAGTAGGCGTCGCTGCGCGACAGGCGCGCGCCCACCTGCACCAGCACGTCGGCCTTCTTGCCTTCGGCGGCGGCGGTGAAGCCCGCCTTTTCCAGCGCCGGGCGGGCCGCGTTTTCCAGCTTCTCGGTCTCTGCCGCCTGCGCCTGCTGCGAAGGCAGGCGGTCGAAGGCGTAGGTGGCGGGTTTGCGGTCGGCCGGCCATTCGCCGAAGCTGGTGACGTCGCTGGCCACGCTGCGCAGGCCGCTGCAACCCGCGGTGAAGAAGGCGGCCAGCAAGGTGGCGGTGAGCAGGGCGAGCAGGCGCTTCATGGTGTCAGCCTTCGGAGGGTTCGCGATCGATCGGGGTCAGCCGCAACGGCACCGCCGGCGGCTCGCAGGGCTCTTCGTCGAACGCCTTGTCGCCGCCGGGGTCGGCCACGCCACCGGGTTGGAGCGTGGTGAAGGGGAACAGGTTCCGGTCCATCATGTGCGAGAGCGTGATGTTGCCCATCGCGGTGAACATGTTGTCGGTGCGGCCCGGGTACTGGCGTTCCCACTCGCGGATCATCTTCTTCACCTGCACGCGCTGCAGGTTGTCCTGGCTGCCGCACAGCGTGCAGGGGATGATGGGGAACTGCCGGTGCACGGCCCAGCGCTCGAGATCGGTCTCGGCCACGTAGGCCAGCGGGCGGATCACCACGTTCCGGCCGTCGTCGGACACCAGCTTGGGCGGCATGCCCTTGATGCGGCTGCCGAAGAACATGTTCATCAGCAGCGTCACCACCATGTCGTCGCG
This sequence comes from Rubrivivax sp., assembly GCA_044224175.1. GTDB lineage: Bacteria > Pseudomonadota > Gammaproteobacteria > Burkholderiales > Burkholderiaceae_C > Rubrivivax. Next base: position 22,200 of record JBGAKY010000030.1, read on the forward strand.
GTGGTGGCCAAGGGCGATCTTGGTGGCGCCCAGTTCGCCCGCCACCCGGTACAGGATGCCGCGCCGCAGGCGCGAGCACAGGCTGCACATCGTCTTGCCTTCGGGCACCAGCCTCTTCACCACCGAGTAGGTGTCCTGCTGCTCGATGTGAAAGGGCACGCCGCGCGAGCGCAGGTAGTCGGGCAGCGCGTGTTCCGGGAAGCCGGGCTGCTTCTGGTCCAGGTTGACGGCGACGATGTCGAACCGGATCGGCGCGCGTTCGCGCAGCGACAGCAGGATGTCCAGCAGCGCGTAGCTGTCCTTGCCGCCGGACAGGCAGACCATGACCTTGTCGCCGGCCTCGATCATGTTGAAGTCGCCGATCGCCTGGCCCACCTGGCGGTGCAGCCGCTTGCTCAGCTTGTTGGCCTCGAAGGCGGCCTTCCTGGCCGCGGCGGCCTCGGTCATGTCGTTCATGCCATCGCTTCCTTGAGGCCGAAGACCTCGATGCCGACGCCTTCGCAGTCGGGGTAGACGTCGGGCTTCTCGGTCGAGACGCGCGCCGCGCGCACCTGCGGGTGCGCCAGCAGGGCGGCCAGCAGGTCGTCGGCCAGCGTCTCCTGCAGCTGGATGTGGCCGCGCGCCACCCGTTCGGCCACGCTGCGGCGGATGAAGTCGTAGTCCACCACCTCGTCCAGCCGGTCGGCGCGTGGCGTGCTCTGCGCCAGCGGCACATAGAGGTCCACGTTGATCAGCACGCGCTGCGGGCCCTGCTTCTCGAAGTCGTGCACGCCGATGTCGATGCGCACCTCGTGGTTGCGCAGGAACAGGCGGCGGCAGTCCAGCAGCTGGGGATGGTCGAGCAGGCTGCGCATCAGGAACCTTGGCGGGTCAGGAACATCACGTCGCGTGCCTGCGCCTGCAGGTGCTGGCCGCCGTCGACGAGCAGGGTGGTGCCGGTGATGGCCGGCGACTCGATCAGGAAGCGCACCGCGTGCGCGATGTCTTCGGCGGTGGAACTGCGGCCCAGCGGCGTCAGGCGGTGGGCGGCGGCGAACTCGGTTTCGCTCATGCCGCCCGAAGGCAGCGTCACGCCGGGGGCGACGCCGGTGACGCGCACGGTCGGCGCCAGTGCCATCGCCAGCATCGTGGTGGCGGCTTCCAGCGCCGCCTTCGACAGCGTGTACGACAGGTGGTCGGGGTTCGGGTTCCAGAGCTTCTGGTCCAGCAGGTTCACCACCGCGCCGCCGCCGGCCGCGTGCAGCGCACGCGCCAGCACCACGGCGGGCGCGGTGTTGGCGCGCCAGTGGCGGTCCATCGCCGCGTAGCTGAAGTCGGCCACGACGTCGTGTTCGAAGGTGCTGGCGTTGTTCACCACCGCGTCCACGCGGCCGAAGGCGGACCGCACCGCCGGCAGCAGGGCCTGGCATTGCGCTTCTTCGGCGAGATCGGCGCCGAAGGCTTCGGCGCGCGCGCCTGCGGCGCGCAGGTCGGCCAGCGTGTGCTCGGCCTCGGCGGCCGATTGGCGGTGGTGCACGGCCACGTCCCAGCCGTGGGCGGCCAGCTCCAGCGCAATGGCGCGCCCGAGCCGGCGCGCGGCACCGCTGACGAGGACGACGGGACGTGAAGACATGGGTTGGTAGGATGCGGCCGTGGCCGCGAAGCAACCGGACAGTTTATCGACGCTGATCGAGCAGCGCTTGGCCGAAGCCGGCGGCTGGTGGCCTTTCGACCGATTCATGGCCGCCGCGCTCTACGAACCGGGCCTGGGCTACTACTCCCGCGGCGGCAACCCGATCGGCCGCATGCCCGAAGGCGGCAGCGACTTCGTCACCGCCCCCGAATTGTCGCCGCTGTTCGGCGCCGCGCTGGCGCGCCAGGTCGCGCAGGCCCTGGGCGCCGCGGGCGAGCGCGACGTGTGGGAATTCGGCGCCGGCAACGGCACGCTGGCGGCGCAGCTGCTGGGCGCGCTGGGCGCCGCCGTTCGTTACCACGTGGTCGACGTCTCCGGCACGCTGGCGGCGCGCCAGCGCGAGCGCCTGGCCGCCTTCGCGCCGCGCGTGCACTGGCACGACCGCCTGCCCGACGCGATGCGCGGCGTGGTGGTCGGCAACGAGGTGCTGGACGCGATGCCGGTGAAGCTGCTGCACTTCGACGGCCGCGCCTGGGCCGAACGTGGCGTGGCCTGCGAGTCCGGCCGCTTCGTCTGGGCCGACCGGCCGACCGACCTGCGGCCGCCGGTGGACGAAGCCTTCGTGCCCGGCACGGTGACCGAACTGCACCCCCAGGCCGAAGCCTTCATCCGCACGCTCGCCGAAAGGCTCACCCGGGGCGCGATGTTCTTCATCGACTACGGCTTTCCCGAAACCGAGTACTACCACCCGCAGCGCAGCGGCGGCACGCTGATGTGCCACCGCGGGCACCAGGCCGACACCGACCCGCTGGTGGCGGTGGGCGAGAAGGACATCACCGCCCATGTCGACTTCACGGGCATCGCGCTCGCCGGGCAGGAAGCAGGTGCCGGCGTCATCGGCTACACCAGCCAGGCGCGCTTCCTGATGAACTGCGGCCTGCTCGAACTGCTGAAGGACGCCGACCCGCGCACGCTGGCGGGCGCCCAGAAGCTGCTGGCCGAGCACGAGATGGGCGAACTCTTCAAGGTGATCGGCTTCGCCCGCGGGATCTCGCTCGACCCGCTGGGCTTCACCGCCGGCGACCGCACGCACACCCTCTAGATGCGCTGGCTGCTGGTCTTTCTCATCGCCTGCCTGCTGTTCAACGGCCTGCAGGGCTGGCTGAAGAAGTTCGGCCTGGGCAGCCTGCCGGGCGACTTCAGCTTTCGCGCCGGCGGCCGCGAGTGGTACATCCCGCTGGCCAGTTCGCTGGTGCTCAGCCTGCTGATGATGCTGCTGGGTCACCTGCTGTAGCGGCCACCGCCCGAACGCGCGCGTCGCGCAAGGCGGCGCCGATGGCCGGGCCTTCGAGACCCTTGTCGATGGCGGCCGCCGTGATGGCGGCGCCGTCCACCGCACGTGCCGCGGCGAAGGCGGCCAGAAGTCGTTCGCGCTGCGGGTAGGGCCGCGACTCGAACCCGGTGCGGCCGCGCGCGTCGCACTCGCAGGCCAGCAAGGCCTCTTCGAAGCGCTGCGGGCGGCGAAAGGCGTCGCAGCGGTCGAAGAGCCGCACCAGCGCGGCGGCGCCGTATTCGCCGCTGCGGTGCACGTTCCCGTGCTCGCGCGCCACCACCTCGGCCAGCTCGCGGCAGTCGTTGGGCACCCGCAGGCGCGCCGCCACCTGCGCGGCCAGCTTCACGCTGCGCGCCTCGTGGGCGATGTGGCGCGGCCATTCGTCGCGTGGCGTCGTGCCCTTGCCCAGGTCGTGCATCAGGCAGGCCCAGCGCACGGCCAGCGGCGCTTCCAGCGCGGCGCACCGGTCCAGCACCAGCAGCTGGTGGTCGCCGGTGTCCACCTCCGGGTGATGCTCGGGCGGCTGCGGCACGCCCCACAGGCGGTCCAGTTCGGGCAGCAGGCGGGCGAGGGCGCCGCTGGCGCGCAGCACCTCGAACATGCGGCGCGGGTGGCGTTCCATCAGCCCGCGCGACAGCTCCTGCCACACGCGTTCGGCCACCAGCGCGTCCACCTCGCCGGCTTCGACCAGGTCGCGGCACAGGGCCAGGGTCTCCGGCGCGATGGCGAAGTCGGCGAAACGTGCCGCGAAGCGCGCCAGCCGCAGCAGCCGCACCGGGTCTTCGGCGAAGGCGGGCGAGACATGGCGCAGCACGCGTGCGGCCAGGTCGCGCCGGCCGCCGAAGGGGTCGATCAGGGTGCCGTCCTCGGCGCGTGCGATGGCGTTGATCGTGAGGTCGCGCCGAAGAAGGTCCTCTTCCAGCGTCACCGTGGGGTCGGCATGGAAGACGAAGCCCTTGTAGCCGGGCGCCGACTTGCGTTCGGTGCGCGCCAGCGCGACCTCCTCGCCGGTGTCGGGGTGCAGGAAGACCGGGAAGTCCTTGCCCACCGGTTTGAAGCCGGCGGCGACCAGCGCTTCAGGCGTGGTGCCGACGGCGACCCAGTCGCGGTCGGTCGACGGCAGGCCCAGCAGCGCGTCGCGCACGGCGCCGCCGACGACGTAGAACTGGGCGCCCGGGATCGTCATCGGTGCGTTCGGTAGGGCTCTTCGAATGGCAGGAAGTCCTGCTCGGCCAGCGCGTCGGCGATCCAGGCCGCCACGCCGGGGGCGGCGCTGACGCGGTCCACGTAGGCGCGGCTGGTGGCCGAGACCGGCAGCGCATAGCCCGCGAAGCGCATGCACACCGGCGCGAAGAAGGCGTCGGCGGCCGAGAAGGCGCCGAACAGGAAGGGCCCGCCGCTGGCCGCCAGCGCCTGGCTCCAGGCCTCTTCGATGCGCGCCACGTTGCGGCGCACGCCTTCCTGTTCGGCCCAGATGCGCGCACCCGCCTCGGGCAGCCGGGCTTCGATGTTCATCGTGCAGTGGGTGCGCAGCGCGCCGAAGCCACCGTGCATCTCGGCGGCCAGCGTGCGTGCGCGGGCGCGCGCCTTCGCCTCGACGGGCCACACCCCGGCGGCGGGGAACCTCTCGTGCAGGTACTCGGCGATGGCCAGCGTGTCCCAGACCGCGAAGCCGTCGTCCACCAGCACCGGCACCAGGCCGGCCGGGCTGAACTTCGCCACCGCGCGGTGGAAGGGCGTGTCCTGGCCCTCGCAGAAGCGCACCAGGGTCTCTTCGAAGGGAATGCCCAGCTGCTTCATCAGCACCCAGGGCCGCATCGACCACGAAGAGTAGTTCTTGTTCCCGATCACCAGTTGCAGCGCCATCGAAGCCTCTCCTGAAGGAGCGCCGATGCTAGCGGTGCCACTGCGCGCCGCCGATGCAAAGCGCGCATCGCAGCGATGCGCGCACGAGCTTCAGGGCCGCCGCGCGCGCAGGGCGTCCAGGCGCGCGCAGCCGGCGATGCCGCCCAGGTAGTCCGGGGCCACCGCCTCCAGCGGCACCGGCTCGATGCCCAGCGCCTGCAGGCCCGGCAGGGTGCCGCTGGCCACGTTGGGCACGCGCATCGAATCCAGGTTGTCGCGCGACATCAGCGGCCCGCCGGGCAGCCACTCCATCGTCAGCGCCTGCAATCGGGCGGCGAAGTCCGGCAGGCCGATCTGCGGCCGCTCGTGGCCGGACCAGCGGCCCGCCAGCCGGACCAGTTCGCCCAGCGTGCAGACCTTCGGTCCGGCAGCTTCGTAGACCTGGCCGATGCTCTCCGGCCGGTCCAGGCAGGCGGCGACGGCACGCGCCACGTCTTCCACCCACACCGGCTGGAAGCGCGCGTCGCGGCCGGCCAGCGGCAGCAGCGGCGCCAGCACCTGCAGCTGCGCGAAGAGGTTCAGGAAGCGGTCTTCGGCGCCGAAGATGACCGAAGGCCGCAGGATCGTGAGCGCCAGGCCGGCGCCCTGCAGCACGGCTTCGCCTTCGGTCTTGCTGCGCAGGTAGTTCGAAGGGGCGCCCGGGCCCACCCCGAGTGCGCTGACGTGCACCAGCCGCTGCACACCGGCGGCCTGGCAGGCACGCGCCACGCGCCGCGGCAGTTCCACGTGCACGCGCTGGAACTCGGCCGCGCTGCCGTGCAGGATGGCGACCAGGTTGACCACCGCGTCGGCGCCCCCGAAGAGCTTCGCCAACGCGCCTTCGTCGTGCACGTCGGCCTGCACCAGCTCCAGCGCCGGAAGGTGCCGGATCGCCTGCCCGTGCGAGAAGCGCCGCGTCGGCACCACGAGCGCGCCGCCGCCGCCGGCACGTTCCGCCAGTTTTTCGCAGACCGACCGGCCGACGAAGCCGGTGCCACCCAGCACGACGATGCGGGACATCGCCACTTCAGGGCAGTTCGGTGTTGGCGCTGCCACTGCCGGGGCCGATGGCGGTGCCCAGCCGGGACTTCAGCGATGCCGGCGCCTGGCCGCTGAGCAGCGCGGCGTAGTAGACCGCGTTGGACAGCACCTTCTTCACGTAGTCGCGCGTCTCGTTGAACGGGATCGACTCGGCCCAGGCGGCGGCTTCCACCACGCCGCCTTCGCGCCAGCGGCGCGGCCGGTTCGGACCGGCGTTGTAGGCCGCCGCCGCCATCGCCTGCGAGCCGCCGAAGTCGTCGAGCACCAGCTTCAGGTAGCCGGCGCCCAGGCGAAGGTTGGTCTCGCGGTCGGTGATGGCCTCGGGCCTGTAGTCCACGCCCAGCTTCCTGGCCGTCCACTTGGCGGTGGTGGGCATCAGCTGCATCAGGCCGCTGGCGCCGGCGCCGGAACGGGCGTCGGCGACGAAACGAGATTCCTGGCGGATGAGCCCGTACACGTAGGCCGGGTCCAGCCCCGCTTCCCGCGCCTTGGCGGTGACCTCGTCGCGAAAGGGCGTGGGGAAGCGCTGCGCCATGTCGACTTCGGCCTTGGTGCGGTCGCTGGTGTTGATGCAGCGGTCCCAGACCTCGCGTTCGCAGGCCAGTTGCGCGGCGGCCAGCAGTTCGCGGTCGCCCAGGCCGCGCAGCGTGAAGTTCCATTCGCGCACGCCTTCGTTGCGCAGTCCCAGCGCGATGAGCTGCAGCGCCCGCGCGAAGCCCGGCACGCCGCCCGCGGCCTGGCGTTCCTCGGCCGTGAGCGGCTGCGGTGCCGGCGGCATCTGCACACGGCCGCCCAGCTCTTCGGTGGCCAGCTTGCCGTAGAAGTTCATCTGGCCGGCGATGGATTCCAGCAGCGCGCGTGCGGCGCCGCGCTCGTCGTCACCTGCGGGGCCGCTGCGGGCCTGCGCGTTCAGCGCGCGCGCCTTCCAGTAGACCCAGGCGGGGTCGCGCTGCTCGGCCGCGCTCATCGCTTCGACGGAGCGCTGCACCAGCGCCCAGCGGTCGCGTTCGGCGGGCGCGGCGCGCAGGGCGGCGCGCACGCTCCAGGCCAGGGTCTCGTCGTTCCAGCCGGTGCCTTCGCCGGCCTTCACGCGCTTCCAGGCCTGGCGGTAGTAGTCGATGGCCTGCGGCTGCAGCTTCAGCGCCGCGAACCTGCCCGTCACCGCCCAGGCCAGCGCGGCCTGCTGCGGGCTCAGGCGCTTCTGCCACTGCTCCAGCTGGCCGGCGGCCGCCTCGGGGTCGTTCCAGGCCATTCGCATGAGCGCGAGCAGGGCGATCTCGGGGTTCGCGGGCCTGGCCGCGACCACGCGCGCGGGGTTGTCCAGCACGTCGGTGGCCAGCTTGTCGCTGCCGGGCTGGGCCAGCGCCAGCGCGGCGCGCAGCACACGCGGGCGGTTGAACTCGATCGCGCTGCGCGCGGCCAGCCAGGCGTCTTCGGTGCCGAACTGCCGGGCTTCGAAGAGGGTGGTGGCCAGCAGGTTGCAGCCATCGTCCAGGTCGCGCTGCGCCAGCCAGGCGCTGCGTGCGGCGGCGCGCACGTCGTGGCCCGCGAACAGCTGGGTCAGCAGGGCATAGCAGCTGACCTCGCGGTCGTCGTTCATGCGGAAGCGCGGGTAGTCGCGCGCCAGGTTGGCCCAGTCGCGGCGCTTGCCCAGTTCCAGCAGCCAGTCGTTGCGCAGCCGGTCTTCCACGTAGGTGCCGGCCCAGCGCGTGTAGAAGGCCTCGACCTCGTCGACCGTGGCCTCGTTCAGGCGGTTGTTGAGTTCCCAGTATTCGACCCACATCGCCAGCGGGTGGCCGGCGGCCTGCTGCTTCAGCGCCGAAAGGCGCACGCGGTCCTTCTTGCGCAGCGCTTCGCGCGCGTCGACGACGGTGCTGTCGCCCGGCTGGGCGCGGGCGGGAAGGCAGGGTGCGAGCAGCGCCGCGGCGGCGAAGACCACCGTGGCGACGGCGGCGAGCCCGGGTTTGTTCATGGGCGCGACTGTACGTCTTGCATCGTTGGCGGACATGACGAATTTAGCGCACGCCCGCGGCCATTTCAGGGGACTGGTCATCGACGGCGCGCCGCGTCTCGGCCGCCTGTTCGAGCAGCCACGCTTCGAAGGCGGCCAGCTCGGGACGCTCGCGACGCGCCGGCCAGCGCACCAGCCAGTACGTGAAGGGTGAGCTGACACGGCCGGCGGCACCGAAAGGCTCCACTAGTTCGCCGCGGGCCAGCGACTCCCACACCAGCGCCGCGCGCGCCAGCGCCACGCCCTGGCCCGCGAGCGCGGCCTGGATCTGCTGGTAGGTGTAGTTCAGGTAGATCCAGCCGCGCGGCTCCAGCCCCGGCGGTGCCTTCTGGCCCAGCCAGTGGCGCCAGCTCAGGTATTCGGCGCTCGGGCGGTGGTCGTCTTCCTCCAGCAGCGTGTGCGCCGTCAGGTCGGCCGGCTTCGAGAGGCCCTTCACCGAAGGGCTGGTCACCGGCGTCATCACCTCGCCGAAGAGCGGCGTCGAACCGGGGGGTGCCTGTTCGGGGTGGCAGTAGCGCAGGGCGAGGTCGAGTTCGGGGTCGTCCGGGTCGGCCAGCGTGTCGGTGGCCGAGATGCGGATGTCGATGTCCGGGTGCTCCTTCTGGAAGCTCTGCAGCCGCGGCAGCAGCCACAGCGAAGCGAAGGAAGCGAAGGTGGTCACGCTCACCTGGCGCCGCGCCTGGGTGTGGCGGATCTGGCGCACCGTGGCGTCCATGCGGTCGAGCAGCGGCGCCACCGTGCGCAGCAGCGCCGCGCCGGACCCGGTGAGTTCCACGTGCCGCGTGCCGCGCAGGAAGAGGGCGGTGCCCAGTTCGTCTTCCAGCGCCCGGATCTGGCGGCTGATGGCCGGTTGCGTGAGGTGCAGCTCTTCCGCCGCGGCGCGGAAGCTCAGGCGGCGCGCCACCGCTTCGAAGGCCCGCAAAGGGCCTACGCCGAGCGGGCGCTGGCGAACTCGATTCATGACCGCTGATTATCAATCAAGCTCAGCTTCCTGATTGGACCGGAAGCGCTTGCACGCCCAGAATTCCCTTCATCGACGAACCTTCCGAGGCCCCTCATGAACACCCAGAGCATGACGATTGCGCATCAGAACGGTGCCCCATGGCTGTGGCTGCTGGGGCAGGGCGAGGCGACGCGCTTCGAACCGGCCGGACACGCACGCTGGCTGCACGTGGCCGAAGGCCGGGTCTGGCTCACGCGCAGCGGCGCCGGACCGGACGAGGGTGCCGACGTCTGGCTGCAGGCCGGCCAGCGCCACCTGCTGCCCGCCGGCACCGAGTGGGTGGCCGAAGGCTGGCCGCAGGCGCGGGTGGAACTGGTGGAGGCGCCGGCACAGCGCCTCAGCGCCGGCGGCGCGGCGCGCTGGCGGGTTTGGCCGCCTGCGTTGCGGGCCGCCTGACAGCGGGGGCCTTGGCCGCGCGCGCGGCCAGCGCCGCCTGCATCGCCAGCCGGGCCCAGGGCAGCATCAGCGCGGGCGACTCCATCGCCTCGGCCGGCGCCGACCAGTAGCCAAGTGCCACCGCGCCGCGCTGGGCGTCGTAGACGAAGGGCTGGCAGCCCTCGGATTCGAAACGGGGGCGCGTCAGCTCGTTGGTCTTCAGGTACAGGCGGTCGAAGGCGATGATGGCGATGAACACCTCGTCGACGTAGAGCCCGTGGCCGCCGAACATGCGGCGCACGCGCACCGTGCCCAGCGGGGACAGCAGTTCGGTGCAATGTTCGACCAGGCCATCGGCTGCCATGTACCGAAGTCTATGGCGTCACAATCCGGGCCATGACGACGCCGTACTCGATGTCCCTGGAGCCTTCGCGCGACAAGAAGAGCCTGAGACGGCAGCTGCAGGCCGAACGGCAGTCGCTGATCGACCGCCACCTGCGTTCGGTGCACCTGCAGGAAGTGCTGCGCGTCTGGCTGCTGGCGCGCACCGAGCACACCATAGGCGCCTACTGGCCCATCAAGGGCGAGTTCGACGCCCTGCCCGCGCTCTACCGCTGGACCGAGGCGGACGACCGGCGCCGCATCGGCCTGCCGGTGATGAACCGCGAGACGAAACAGCTCCGATTCCACGTCTGGTACCCCGGCTGCCCGATGGAGGAAGACGGTTTCGGCATCCCCAAGCCCAAGGACACCGAAGCCTTCGAGCCGCAGCTGCTGCTGGTGCCCTGCGTGGGCTTCGGCCCGCGTGGCCTTCGCCTCGGCTATGGCGGCGGCTTCTACGACCGCACCCTGGCCACTCTGCAGCCGCGGCCGCTGACGGTGGGTGTGGGCTATGCGCACGGCTTCGTGCCCTGGCTGGAAGCCGAACCGCACGACGTGCCGCTGGACGTGATGCTCACCGAAGAGGGCCTGCACTGGCAGCGGCCCGGCCTGTGACGGCTGCCACGTAAGCACCGTTCCCGTTTCGATTCGCGGGATGTCCGCGGCACGGTCGCTGCCTACGATGGCGCGCTGCGCAGCGCGATGGCTCCACGGAGCCTGGCCGGATGGCTCTTCCGTCCGATGCGCGCGCCGGCGGGGGCCGGCACAGTGCCGGACCATGGAGGACAGCCCAGCATGAAACGTATCGACACCATCCGCCGGCTTGCCGCGCTCGGCGCCGTCATGGCCCTGGTCGCCTGCGGTGGCGGCGGCGGCGACGCCGCCCCCGGCCCGAGCCCGACGCCGAGCCCGAGCCCCAGTCCCAGCCCGAGCCCCAGCCCCAGCCCCAGCCCCAGCCCCACCAGCTTCACCATCGGCGGCACGCTGACGGTGGCCGAGAACCTGGTGCTCGACAGCGACACCAACGACCCCAGCCAGACGCCGCGCACGTCCAACGACGACTTTCCGTTCGCGCAGGCCATCGGCGCGTCCAGCCAGGTGCTGGGCACGGTGAACCAGCCGGGCACGGGTCCCGACGGCGCCAGCTTCGCGGCCGGCGACGAGATCGACGCGTTCAAGGTCACGGTGGCGGCTGGACAGACGGTGGAGCTTGAGTTCACGGCGGATCCAAGCGTCAACGACGTCGATCTGTACATCTTCCAACTGATCGGCGGTACGCAGACCCTTGTCGGGCAATCGGTATCCCGTACGTCCTCTGAATGTGTTCGCATCTCGACCGCCGGTGAGTACACGATCGCGGTCCAGGCCTACAAAGGCGCGTCCTTGTACAACCTGCGCGTCACGGCGCCGGGTGTCAATTCCAGCTGCACGATCGCTACGACGGCCGAAGCGCCGCTGATCGCCGGCGAGCTGGTCGTGGGCCTGCGAGAAGGCAGCGACAAGGCGGGCCGCGCCAGCGTGCAGGCCCTGTCGCAGGGCCTTACCTTGCAGCGCGGCGCCATCGCCCCCGGCCGGCTGGCGCTGGTGCAGGTGCCCGACGGCGGCCCACGTTCGCGCGCGCTGTCCCTGTCCCGGCCCAATCTGCTGCAGCAGCTGCCGCTGCAAGCGCAGCGCCAGATCGCCACCGTCGATTACGCCAAGCGCCTGCGCGCCAGCGGCGCCTTCGACCACGTGATGTTCAACCGCGTGCTCAAGACCAGCGCGCTGATCGGCAGCTTCCCGCCCAACGACCCGCGCTACCCGCTGCAGCGCTGGCACTACGAGCAGATCTCGCTGCCTTCGGCGATGACGCTGCTGGTGGCCGACGGCAACCACGCCACACGGCCGCTGGTGGCCGTGGTCGACACCGGCATCGTCGCCGACCACCCTGACCTGAACCCGCAGATCGCCGACGGCTTCGACTTCGTGAAGGACCCGGCCTCCTCGGGCGACGGCAACGGAATCGACCCCGACCCCGACGACCTGCGGTCCTCGGCCTCGCAGCCTTCGTTCCACGGCAGCCACGTGGCCGGCACCATCGCCGCCGCCACCTTCGACGGTGCCGGCGCCGCCGGCGTGGCGCCGATGGCGCAGCTGATGCCCTTGCGCGCGCTGGGCGAAGGCGGCAGCGGCAGCTTCTACGACATCACGCAGGCGGTGCAGTACGCCGCCGGCCTGGCCAACGATTCGGGCCGGCTGCCGACGCGTCGTGCCGACGTGATCAACCTCAGCCTGGGCGCCGCCGGCGCGGCCTGCGACGCCGACAGCGTGAGCTTCTTCGCCAGCGTGCGTGCCAAGGGCTCGCTCATCGTCGCCGCCGCCGGCAACGAGGCGAACCGCCCCGCCGGCGTCTCGGCGCCGGTGGGCTACCCGGCCAACTGCACGGGCGTGATCGCGGTGTCGGCCACCGACCCGCAGCGCGGCATCGCGCCGTATTCCAGCACCGGCTCCCAGGTGGCGGTGGCGGCGCCGGGCGGGGACATGCGCTTTTCCACCACCGGCACCGGCCAGCCCGACGGCGTGTACAGCACGCTCGCCACCTTCAACGCCGCCGGCCAGCGCGTGCCCACCTTCGGCGTGCTGCAGGGCACGTCGATGGCGACACCGCACGTCGCGGGCGTGCTGGCGCTGATGCGCTGGGTGCACCCCGGCATCACGCCGGCGCAGGTGGACACCCTGCTGGCCAGCGGCGACCTCACCGACGAGGCCGGTGCCGCCGGGCGCGACCCGCTCTACGGCTACGGCATCGTCAACGCGGCCAAGGCGGTGCAGGCGGCGATCAAGCTGCGCGACGGCACCGCGCCGCCTTCGGCCGGCGTGGTGGAAGCGCAACCCGCGGCGCTGGACTTCGGCAGCTCGGCCACGACACTGGACTTCACGCTGCGCACCACCGCCGCCACGAGCGAGAAGGTCACCTCGGTCAGCAGCCCGAACGCCGCGGTCTCCGTGGCCGCGCTCTCGGTCGATGGCGCCACCGGCCTGGGCAGCTACCGCGTCACGGTCGACCGCAGCAAGCTCTCGGACGGCGTCGTCACGCCTTCGATCACGGTGCAGACCACGGCGCGCACGCTCGGCGTGCAGCTCACGATCGAGAAACGCTCCACGCCGGCCGCGGCCGGCAACCTGGGGCCGGTCTACGTGCTGGTGTTCGACGCCGACACGAGCGAGATCGTCGGCCAGGTGACGGTGCAGCCTTCGGGCGGCCGCTACATCTGGAGCCTGGCGGGCGTGACGGCGCGCAACGTGGTCGTCGTGGCCGGCACCGACTACGACAACGACGGGCAGATCTGCTCGCGCGGCGAGGCCTGCGGCGCCTACCCGGTGCTGGGGGCGGCCGTCACCCCGGTGGCCCTCACGGGCAACCGGAGCGACCTCGGATTCCTGCTCGCGCCGGTGGGCGCCGGCAACACCGCCGGCGGCGCCGCGGCGCGGGCGGCCTCAGCGGGTCAGAACCGCTTGCCGAAGCCGATCGACAGCAGCGTCGGGTCGACCTTGAACTTGCCCTGGTCGACACCGTTGAGGTAGACGTGGGTGGCGATCTGGACCTTCTTCGCGTCCAGGTTGACCACCCAGCCGCCGCCCACCGGGATGTCGGCGCCGATCTGCGCCGCCAGGCCATAGCTGTTGTGCTTCAGGCCGACGGCGCCGTCGAGGATCTTCACGTCGGAGATGTTGGTGTAGTTGATGCCGGCGCCGACGTAGGGGCGGAAGCCGGGGATCGACGTGAAGTGGTACTGCGCGGTCAGCGTCGGCGGCAGGTGCTTGAACGTGCCCAGGTCCTTGTCCAGCACCGACGAATGCACCGTCTGCTTCTGCGGGTAGGTCAGGATCAGTTCGACCGCGAAATTCGGCGCCACGAAGTAGCTGATGTCCAGTTCGGGCAGCCACTTGTCGTTGATCGACAGGCCCAGGCCGGTCGAGTCCTTATTGGCAGAACCCAGGTGAACGGCGCGGCCGCGAACCAGCCACGAACCCGAGTCGTCGGCAGCCTGAACCACCGGGGCCGCCAGCAGGGCGGCGAAGGCGGAGGCGGCGAGCACGATCGAGCGCATCTTCATGAGAACTCCTGTTTGCTTGTTGCGATAAGGGCCGAAGGGCCTGCATCGATTTCAAGCAAGAGTCACATGAACAATGTTGCGTTGCAGCAAGGCTGCCGATGGCCGCGCGCCGAAGGGCGCGCGGCTTGATCTGCATCAGACGGCCAGCTTCAGCCTTCGGCAGATTTCCAACACCAGCGCGCTCTGGTTGAGCGTGTAGAAGTGCAGCGCGGGCGCGCCGCCTTCGATCAGCCTTTCGCAAAGCCGCGTGACCACGTCCAGGCCGAAGGCGCGGATCGAGGCCGTGTCGTCCATGAAGCCTTCCATCTTCAGCGCCACCCAGCGCGGGATGTCGATGCCGTCGCGCCCCGAGATGCGGGCGATGTTCGCGAAGTTGTGGAACGGCATGATGCCCGGCACGATGGGCACCGAGACGCCCAGGCTCCGCACTTCGTCGACGAAGTGGAAGTAGGCGTCCGGGTTGAAGAAGAACTGCGTGATCGCGCTGTCGGCGCCGGCACCCACCTTGGCCGCGAAATACGCCAGGTCGCGCCGCGCGTAGCGCTGCTGCGGGTGGTATTCCGGGTAGGCCGCGACCTCCACGTGCCAATGGCTGCCGTGCCTGCGGCGCACGAACTCGATCAGTTCGCTGGCGTAGCGGAACTCGCCCGCCACCGCCATGCCGCTGGGCAGGTCGCCGCGCAGCGCCACCAGGCGCCTGCAGCCCATGTCGCGGTAGGTGTCCAGGATCTCGCCGATGCCGGCTTCGGTGCTGCCCACGCACGAAAGGTGCGGTGCCGCCTCGTGTCCGGCCTCGGCGATCTGCTTCACGGTGGCCAGCGTCTTCTCGCGAGTCGACCCGCCGGCGCCGTAGGTGACGCTGAAGAACTCGGGCCTCGCGGCCGCGAGTTCCGACACCACGGTCTTCAGCTTCTCGCTGCCGACCGGGGTGTTGGGCGGGAAGAACTCGAAGCTGACGGGCACCGTCTTGTCGACGGGGCTCATCGCGGCCTCAGTACCGGTACGTGTCGGGCTTGTACGGACCCTGCCTGGGTACGCCGATGTAGGCCGCCTGCTCTTCGGTCAGCTCGGTGAGCTGGGCGTTGAGCGTGACCAGCTGCAGGCGGGCGACCTTCTCGTCCAGGTGCTTGGGCAGCACGTAGACCTTGCCGATGTCGTACGAGTCCTTGTGCGCGTACAGCTCGATCTGCGCGATCGTCTGGTTGGCGAACGAGCTGCTCATCACGTAGCTGGGGTGGCCGGTGCCGCAGCCCAGGTTCACCAGCCGGCCCTTGGCGAGCAGGATGATGCGCTTGCCATCGGGGAAGATCACGTGGTCGACCTGCGGCTTGATCTCTTCCCACTGGTACTGCTCGAGCGCCGCGACCTGGATCTCGTTGTCGAAGTGGCCGATGTTGCACACGATGGCGTTGTTCTTCATCGCCTTCATGTGGTCGTGCGTGATCACGTCGCGGTTGCCGGTGGTGGTGACGAAGATGTCGGCCTTGTCGGCGGCCCAGTCCATGGTCACCACGCGGTAACCTTCCATGCAGGCCTGCAGCGCATTGATGGGGTCGATCTCAGTGACCCACACCTGCGCCGACAGCGCGCGCAGCGCCTGCGCGCTGCCCTTGCCCACGTCGCCATAGCCGGCGACGACGGCGATCTTGCCGGCGATCATCACGTCGGTGGCGCGCTTGATGCCGTCGACCAGGCTCTCGCGGCAGCCGTAGAGGTTGTCGAACTTGCTCTTGGTGACGCTGTCGTTCACGTTGATGGCGCGGAACATCAGCGTGCCCTTGGCCGACATCTCCTTCAGGCGGTGCACGCCGGTCGTCGTCTCTTCGGTCACGCCGATGATCTTGGCGCTCTTGCGGCTGTACCAGGTGGCGTCCTGCGCCAGCTTGGCCTTGATGGCGGCGAACAGCTCGCGCTCTTCCTCGCTGCCGGGATTGGCGATGACCGAGGCGTCCTTCTCGGCGCGCTTGCCCAGGTGCATCAGCAGCGTGGCGTCGCCGCCGTCGTCCAGGATCATGTTCGGGCCTTCGCCTTCGCTGCCCTTGGCGCCGAACTCGAAGATGCGGTGGGTGTAGTCCCAGTAGTCCTTCAGCGTCTCGCCCTTGTAGGCGAACACCGGCGTGCCCTTGGCCACCAGCGCGGCGGCGGCGTGGTCCTGGGTGCTGAAGATGTTGCAGCTGGCCCAGCGCACCTCGGCGCCCAGGGCCTGCAGCGTCTCCACCAGCACCGCGGTCTGGATGGTCATGTGCAGGCTGCCGGTGACGCGCGCGCCCTTCAGCGGCTGGGTGGCGGCGTATTCCTTGCGGATCGCCATCAGCGCCGGCATCTCGCTTTCGGCGATGTTGATTTCCTTGCGGCCCCAGTCGGCGAGCGACAGGTCGGCAATGGCGTACTGGTCGGAATGGAGCGGTTTCAGAACGGCGTTCATCTCGCCTTCCCTTTCGTGAAAAAGAAGTTGGCGAGCGCCGTTTGAAACGGACCGCCGGCGCTGGGTGGGCCGGCAGCGCCTCGAGCCTGGCGGGGCATGGGACCTGGGACAGGACCCGCCCGCGTTGCAACGCTCCTCGAGGCGAAGGCGGATTCTAGACGCCCGCCGTCGCCCTTGCGAACGGCAGGCCGTGAAATCCTTCAGGCGCCGGTGACCGGCGGCACGAACTCCTCCAGCTGGCCGCCCACCAGCGCGGCGCGGCCCAGCACCAGCGGGTCGACGCGGCCGATCGCCTGCGCGTCCTTCTTGGTGTAGGGCAGCCGGTGCAGGATGTAGCGCATGGCATTCAGCCGCGCGCGCTTCCTGCAATCGCTCTTGATCACGGTCCAGGGCGAATCGGACGTGTCGGTGTGCAGGAACATGGCTTCCTTGGCGCGCGTGTAGTCGTCCCACTTGTCCAGGCTGGCCATGTCGATGGGGCTCAGCTTCCACTGCTTGAGCGGGTGCGCCTGCCGCTCCTTGAAGCGGCGCCTCTGCTCGGCGCGGCTGACCGAGAACCAGAACTTCACCAGATGCACGCCGCTCCTGACCAGGTGGCGCTCGAACTCGGGCGTCTCGCGCATGAACTCGTCGTACTCGCGCTCGCTGCAGAAGCCCATCACGCGCTCGACGCCGGCGCGGTTGTACCAGCTGCGGTCGAACATGACGATCTCGCCGGCCGTCGGCAGGTGCGACACGTAGCGCTGGAAGTACCACTGGCCGCGTTCCACGTCGCTGGGCTTTTCCAGCGCCACCACGCGCGCACCGCGCGGATTCAGGTGCTCCATGAAGCGCTTGATGGTGCCGCCCTTGCCGGCGGCGTCGCGCCCTTCGAAGAGGATCACCACGCGCTGGCCGGTGTCCTTCACCCAGGCCTGCAGCTTGAGCAGTTCCACCTGCAGGCGGTACTTCTGCTGCTCGTAGTGGCGGCGCGACATCAGGTTCTTGTACGGGTAGCCGCCCTCGCGCCAGCCGGGCGCCAGCTCCAGGTCGGGGTCGGTGCCCTCGGCCGGCGCCGCGGCGGGCTTGAAGAGCAGGCGGCGCAGCGCCTTCACCTCGTCGGGCGCGGCGCCGTCGATCAGCGCCTGCAACTGGCGCATCCAGTCGCCGGGCGCACCTTCGTCGCCGCGCGCGTGGCGCTCCAGCACGTCGGACAGCGCCATCGCGGTGGTGGTACGGGTGCGTTCGGTGGCGCGCGCCACCATGTGCTGCTCCAGCGCGCGCGGCGTCAGCACCGGCGGCGTGTCGCCGGCGGCCACGCGGCGCGGGCGCGCCGCGGCGCGGCGCGCGGGCGTGCGGGGTGCCGTGGGGCTTGCGGCAGAATTCTTGGTCATGGCGATGCCTGCGCTTCCTGAAGAACCGATGCCCCGATGATGGAATCGGCCGCAGCGCCCCCGATTGAGCCGCGTCAAGCCGGCCGCCCGCTGCCGCTGGCGGCACTGCCGGCGGCGGGTGTGGCCGGTGTCATGACCGACATCGACGACACGCTCACGCGCGAAGGCAGCGTCGAGCCGGCCGCGCTGGCCGCGCTGCGCGCGCTGCGGGCCGAAGGCATTCCCGTCATCGCCATCACCGGGCGCCCGCGCGGCTGGAGCGAGCCTTTCGCGCGCCTGTGCCCGGTGGCCGCGGTGGTGGCCGAGAACGGCGGCGTCGCGCTCGTGCCCGAAGCGGGGTCGTTGCAGGTGGAGTACGCGCAGGACGGAGCCACCCGCCAGCGCAACCAACAACGCCTGCAGGCCGCGGCGCGGCGTGTGCTGGCCGAAGTGCCCGGCGCCACGCTGGCGCAGGACAGCGCCGGCCGCGACACCGACATCGCCGTCGATCATTCCGAGTTCGCGCACCTGGACGAAGCGGCCATCGCGCGTGTGGTGGCGCTGATGCGCGAAGAAGGCCTGGTGGCCACCGTGAGCTCGATCCACGTCAACGGCTGGATCGGCGAGCACACCAAGCTCAGCGCCGCGCACTGGATGCTGCGCCGCCTGTACGGCCGCGACCTGGCTGCCGAGATCGGGCGCTGGGTCTACGTGGGCGACAGCACCAACGACCAGCTGATGTTCCAGGCCTTTCCGCTGTCGGTGGGGGTGGCCAACCTGATGCGATTCGCCGGCCAGCTGCGGCACTGGCCGCAATACATCACGAAAGGCGAACGCGGCGAAGGCTTCGCCGAGGTGGCGCGGCACCTGATAACGGCTCGCTAACGGCCCGTTGCCTACAACCGTCTGCGTCGTCATGCGCCGCCCTCCCCGGGCGGCCGACATCCGCCGGAGACACCATGAGCCGACCGATTCCCAGCCCTGCCGTGCTGCTGCGCCTGGGCGCCCTGGCCGCCACGCTGGCCCTTGCCGCCTGCGGCGGCGGCGCCGATGGCGCTGCGGGCAGCCCCACGCCGTCGCCCTCTCCTTCGCCGTCGCCGTCGCCTTCGCCCGCCAGCTACACGGTCTCGGTCAGCGTCACCACGCCCGTGGGCGGCGGCGAGAGCTTCACCTTCGGCCTGGGCGGGCAGACCGTCAGCGTCACCGCCTCCGGCGTGGCAGCGGCCTTCGGCACCGCGCTCGCCTCGGGCAGCAGCTACACGGTCAACCAGCTCAGCGGCCCGCGCACCTGCACGCTGTCGTCCAACCGCAGCGGCACGCTGTCGGCGAGCGTCACCGTCACCGCCGACTGCGGGTCGCCGGCCGCCACCCACCCGCTCAGCGGCCGCTACTACGGGCCCAAGGGCGCGCAGGCGACGCTGAAGAACAACGGCGGCGACGACCTGGCGGTGGCCATCGGCAACAGCTTCGCGTACGACTCCATCGCGTTCACGTTCGCCACCCCGCTGGTCGACGGCAGCGCCTATTCGGTGAGCGTCAGCCCGGTGGGCAGCAACCTCAGCTGCAGCGCCTTCCTGGGTGCCAGCGGCACCACGCCGATCGCCACCGACGCGCTGCGAGTGGGCTGCGAGACCACCTTCGACCGCGTCACGCGCAGCAGCGACGACAGCCGGCTCGCCACCTTCTTCGAGACCTACTCGCCCGTGATCGGCGGTGCCAACGGCGCGGTCGGCGCCACCGGCACCGCCTACGGCGAAGGCCGCTTCGTCGCCTTCGTCTCCGACGCCGCGATCGCCGGCGCCAGCGGCGCGCGCCGCCAGGTGTTCGTGCGCGACCGTTTCACCGGCGAGCTGCTGCTGATCAGCAAGTCGGCCGCCGGCGCCGAAGGCAACGGCGCGAGCGACAACCCCGCGATCTCGGCCGACGGCCTGACCATCGTGTTCGAGTCCACCGCCAGCAACCTGGCCGGCAGCGACACCAACGGCGTGACCGACATCTATGCCTATTCGCTGCTCACCAGCACCATGGCCCGGGTGAGCGTGGGCAACGGCGGCGTCGAGTTCACCGCGCCGAGCGCCAAGCCCGCCGTCTCCGGCGACGGCCGCGTGGTCGTCTTCGAGACGCAGAAGAGCAACCTCACCACCAACGTGGCCGGCACCGACAGCACCACCGTCGTGGCGCTGCGCGACCTCGGCGCCGGCACCACCGGCGTCGTCAGCCGCAACCTCGCGGGCCAGGCCACCGGCGGCGCCGTGCCGGCGATCTCCGAGGACGGCAACCGCATCGCCTTCTGGTCCTTCGCTTCCGACCTGGTGGCGGGCGACACCAACGGCCTGTGGGACATCTTCGTCGCCGACATCGCCGCCGGCACCCTCCAGCGCGTGAGCCTCACCTCCACCGGCGGAGAACGCAACCAGGGCACCGAAAGCACCAGCCGCGTGGTCGCGCCGGCGATCTCCGGCGACGGCCGCTGGGTCGCCTACGCCACCACCGCCAGCAACGTGGTGCCGGGCGACACCAACGGCCTGCAGGACGTGTTCGTCGTCGACACCCGCACCGGCGCCGTGCAACGGGCCAGCGTGGCCACCGGCGGTGCCCAGCCCAACGCCGACGCGCCCATCGGCCAGGGCGAACGCCCCTCGCTCACCTACGACGGCACCTGGGTCGCGTTCACCAGCGCCGCCACCAACCTGGGCGTGGCCACCACCACCACCGGCATCGGCAACGTGTTCCTGCACAACCGCGTGACGGGCGAGACGCGCAGCGTCACCAACCAGACGAGCATCGGCTCGGTCGGCGGCGCGCCCGGCTTCTCGCGCGACGGTGGCTACCTGGTCTTCGGCGCCAGCACCGTGTTCGACCCGCGTTTCCCGGGCAGCGGGCAGTTCGTCCACTTCACCGGCCTCAACCGCGCCTTCTACTGGCTGGTGGACTGAAAAAGGGGCGCGCGCCGCGTGTGGCTATGCTGGCGCCCATGAGCGAAGCCGCGCGCCTGTCCCTGCTGCTGGCCGGCACGCCGCGGCTGGCGCGTGGCGGGCAGACGCTGCCGCTGCCCGAGCGCGACGGCGCGTTGCTGGCCTGGCTGGCGCTGGAAGGGCCGACACCGCGCTCGCACCTGATCGAGCTGCTGTGGCCCGAGGCCGACGCCGCGTCGGCGCGCAACTCGCTGCGCCAGCGCCTGTTCAAGCTGCGCCGGCTGGCCGGCGCCGACCTCGTGCAGGGCCAGGAGACGCTGGCCCTGGCGGAAGGCCTGGGCCACGACCTGGCCGAAGGCGACGGTGTGCTGGGCGACCTCGTGCTCTCCTTCGGGGGCGCCTTCGCCGCCTGGCTGGACCAGCAGCGCGAACGCCGCCGCGGCCGCCTGCGCACCATGCTGGAGGAACTGGCCGAAGCCGCCGAGACCGCGCGCGACTGGCCCGACGCGCTGGCCCATGCGCAGGAACTGCTGGCGCTGGCGCCACTGTCGGAAGCCGCGCACCGGCGCCTGATGCGCCTGCACTACCTGGCCGGCGACCGTGCCGCCGCACTGCTGGCCTTCGACCGCTGCGAGCGGATGCTGAAGGACGAAGTCGGCGCGCGCCCCGACGCGCAGACGCTGGCGCTGCTGCAGACCATCGAGTCGGCGGCGGTCGCGACGCCGCGCACCGCCGCCGTGGTGCCCGTGGCCGTGCTGTGCCCGCCACGCCTGGTGGGCCGCGAACGCGAGCGCGAAACGCTGCTGGCCGCCGCCGGCACTCGGTCGATCCTCCTGCTCGCCGGCGAAGCCGGGCAGGGCAAGTCGAGACTGCTGGCCGATGTCTGTGAGACGCTGGGGGCGAAGGCGACGCTCACGGTGTGCGCCCGGCCGGGCGATGCGGCCGTGCCCTGCGCATTGCTGGCGCGGCTGCTGCGGGCGCTGCGCGGCCGCGACGGCGTGACGGGCGACGCGGTGCGCGGCGAGCTGGCCGTCGTGCTTCCCGAATGCGGCACGCCGGCCCCCGGGCCACGCGACCCGGTGCGCCTTGTCGGTGCCACCTCGGCCCTCATCGCCGAGGCGGCGGCATGCGGTCTGCGGCTGCTGGCGATCGACGACCTTCAGTTCGCCGACGAGGCCAGCGTGGAACTGCTGGCCGCGGCCAGCGCCGGCCGTTCCTGCGCCTGGGTGCTGGCGATGCGACCGCACGAACTGCCGGCGGCGGCGCGGGCCTGGGCCGACGCGCTGCTGGGTGCCGCCGGCACCTTGCAGGTCGACCTGGCGCCGCTGGACCTGGCGGCCGCGCAGGCACTGGTCGCCTCGCTCGCGCTGCCCGGGGTGGACGCCGCCTCGCTGCATCGTCGCACGGGCGGCAACCCGATGTTCATGCTCGAGAGCCTGAAGGCGGCGCTGCAGCAGCGCGGTTCGGCCGGGGCCGACCTGCGGCACTGGCCGCGCCTCGACGGCGTGCAGCGCGTGATCCTGCAACGCCTGGCGCGGCTGTCGCCGCTGTCGATCAAGCTGGTGCGCTGTGCCGCCGTGGCCGGCCCCGACCTCAGCGCGGCGCTCGCCGCCGACGTGCTGGGCCTGGCCCCGCTGGACCAGGCCGACGCCTGGGCCGAACTGGAGGCGGCAGAGGTGCTGCGCGAGCAGGGCTTCGCGCACGATCTCATCGCCGAGGCGGCCCAGGCCCTGGTGCCGGCCGCGGTGGGGCGAGCGCTGCACGCCGCCGTGGCCGCGCACCTGGAACGGCAGGGTGGCGAGCCGGCGCGCATCGCCACGCACTGGATCGACGCCGGCCAGCCGCTGCCCGCGGTGCCGCACCTGCGCAGTGCCGCGCGCCGCGCCCAGGCGCTGTGGCGCGCCGACATCGCCGCCGGACTGCACGAGCAGGCGGCGCGCATCCTGCTCGACGCGGAAGACCGGCCGGCGGCATTCGATTCCTGGTTCGACGCCGCCCAGTGCTGGTCGGTGCACGAGCAGCTGGGCGACAACCTGCTGCGCTGCCAGGCGGCGCTGGAAGCGCTGGCCTCGAGCGAGGGGCAGCGCGCGATGACCGGCCTCGTGCAGGTCGCCGTGCTGGTCGAGCAGCGGCGCGTCGACGATGCGCTGGCCTTGCTGCGGCCGACCCTGGAGCGCGCCGAGCGCGCCGGACTGGTCGACGTCGAGGTCGAAGCGCTCTGGGACCTGACCGTCATCCACTGGGAACGGCGCGAACTGGCCGAAGCCACGCACTGCGCGGAGCGCGCGCTGGCGCGTTTCGAGGCGGTCGATCCGGCGACCGCGCGCATCGAACTGCGGGAGACACGCGTCAAGCTGCTGCATGCGCTGGGGATCATCCATCACGCGCGCGGCGGCCTTGCCGAAGGCAACGCGCGGCTGGAGCAGGCCTACCGGCTGTCGCTGGATCAAGGCGAGCTGGTCAGCGCCTACAACATCGGCGACACGCTGGCGCTGGGTGCGCTGGACGAAGGCGATCTGGCGCGGGCCCTGGCCTGGTACGCACGCATCGACGACGAGACGCGGCGCGCCACCGTGCCGGCGAACAGCCTGGCCGTGGCGCTGGTCAATCGCCTCACCGTCATGGCCCAGGCGGGCGAACTGGGGGCCGCCCTGGACCTGGCCGAACGGGCCTGGAACCTGCTGGGCGGACATTCATTCCGCTACAACGTCGCCGTCGCGGCGCGCTGCCACTGGCTGCACGGCGAGCTGGGACGGCCCGACCTGGCGCGCAAGGGCCTGCAGACGCTGCGGGCCCGCGACGACCTCACGCTGCTGGAACGGCTGATGCTGGACGTCATGCTGATGCACCTGGGCGAGCAGGGCGACGGCGACGCCATGCTCGAGCGCCTGGCGGCGCTGCCCGACACGCTGGTGCGCGCACGCTTCCTGTGCTGGATGCAGGGCGCGTGCGCGCCGGACCGGCTGCTGCCGGTGCTGCAGATCGCCGCCGCGACGGTGCGTGACCAGGGTGCCCATGGCCAGTGGGCGGCGCTGGAGACGGCGCGCACGGCGGCCCTGCTACGCATGGGCCGCGCCGCCGAGGCGGCGGTCGTCGCGCAGGCGGTCTGGCAGCGCATCGAGGCCGGCGTCGCACCGCGAGAACTGTTCCCGCGCACCGCCGCAACGCTGTGCGCGGCACTGGCGCCCACGCGGCCCGATCTGGCCCAGGCGGTCGCGCTGCGCGCCCAGGCCTGGGTGCAGCGGGCCGCGTCGACACTGCCGGCGGCCTGGCGCGACGCCTACCTGGAGCGCCGTGCATTGCCTTCGTCGGCGCGCGCGTTGCTCGGGGGCCGCACCTAGCCCAGGCCGAGGAAGGTGGCGACCCGGTCGAGTTCGTCGTCGAGCGCAGCGCGGTAGGCGGCGCTGCGTGGCGCGCGGCCGGCGACGTAGCCGAGGTCGGGCACCAGCCGGCCGTCCTCGACGCCCAGGTTTCCCCAGCCGACGACCTGTTCGCCCCACAGCAGCGGCAGCGCGTAGTAGCCGCGCACGCGCTTCGGTGCCGGCGTGTAGGCCTCGAAGCGGTAGGCCCAGCCCCAGAAGGCTTCGAAGCGGCGGCGGTCCCAGACCACGGGGTCGAAGGGCGCGAGCAGGCGCACGGCTTCGTCGGCCGACCAGCGCTTCGCGGCGGGGTTCTCGCCGGCGGGCCAGTACCAGCGCAGACCTTCGACCTCGGCGCTGGGCAGGCGAGCCTTGGCGCGCGCGATGGCGGCCTTGCGATCCGGCTTCCATTGCGGCGCGGCCCACTGCAGCCGGGCCGCCAGCTCGGCGAGCGAACGCTCGGGCAGCGGCGCGTACTTGGCGACGATCACGTCCACCATGCGGTCGAGCGCGGCCGCGCCGTCGGCCGCCGGCGGCATCGGTTCGCGCGCCGCGTACAGCCGCACGCCGCCTTCGCGCCGCGCCACCCGCAGCAGGCCGCGGTAGTGCATGCCGTCGAGCAGCTGGGTGCTGGCGTTGCTGGAGCCGCCGAACCAGTTGCGCACCTTGCCGTGCGCGAACTGTTCGTCCACCTCGCGCGGGTGCACGACGCCGCGTTCGCGCACGAAGTCCAGCACCGCGTGCGCCTTCGCCCAGCGTTGTTTCGACCAGCGACGGTGGCCGGCGCGCGGGTGCATCAGCGCGTGCAGGTCGGGCACGACGAAGCCGTAGTTGACGAAGAAGTCCTCTTCGACGCCCAGCTTCGCGTAGCGCCGTTCCAGGTCGCCGGCGCGGTAGTCGCGCACGCGGTGGCGCAGCGTCAGGTCCTGCGCCCGCGCCGGCGCGCGGATGGGATCGGCCTGGACGAAGGCCAGCCGCGCCAGCGCACGCGGCAGCGTGGTGGGCGTGAACAGGCTGCGCGCGACGGCGTGGCGGCGCAGCTGCTCGAGCGTCAGGTTCATTCGGCGCCGGTCCTTCGGGGACGCCTGGGCAGCCGCCAGGCGCCGTGGTCGTCCACCCAGGCCGCGCGCAGCACGCCGGCCGCGCATGCCATCGCCAGCACGCTGCCGTCGGCTGGCGCCTCGCGCGCGCGCTGCTGCGCGGCCTTCAGCGGTTCGCACAGGTAGGTGTTGCAGATGTCGGCGCGCATCTCGCGCGGCAGCACGCAACCCTGGGGGCCGTGGTAGACGCAGCTTCCGGCGACGTGGCGGCGCGGCAGGCGCTGCGCGTAGTCTGCCGCCGCTTCGGCCAGCGTGGTGCCGGGGCGGGCAGCGACCCAGCGCAGCAGCTGCTGGCGGCGCAGGAAGGCGTGGCGGTGGCCACCCAGCTGGCAGCAGCGGCCGGCACAGAAGCCGCACACGCGCGCGGTGACGGGCATGTCCGGCGCGGGGTCGGCGGCGGGCAGGTCGTCGTCATCGGCCGGCGGCGACTGCACCAGCGCCTGCAGGTGGCGCAGGTGCGCCGCGCGCACGGCCGCGGGCAGGGCGGCCATGCGGGTTTCGTGCGGCTGCAGCCAGATCACGGCGGCCCTTGCGGCGGCCGGCGGCGCACCGGCGCGCAGCGCGGCGCGGCGCCGCCGCGCCAGGTCGGCCGCACGTTCGGCGGCACCGGCGGCGTCGACCGCGGCGCGGTGGCAGTCCAGGCGGCCGCAGTGGTCGCCGCGCAGGCTTTCCAGCGCGCTCAGGGGCTGGCCGCAGAAGCGGCAAAGGCGGGCGCGGATCAACGCGGTGCGGCCGGGCCCTTCAGCTCGACCGTGTTGCCGTCGGGGTCGCGCAGGTAGACCGAAGGTCCTTCGCCTTCGGCGCCGAAACGCGGCTCGGCGGCGGCCGGCGCCGGCAGCCCGGCGGCCACCAGCCAGGCGCCGATCGCGGCGTCGTCGAAAGGGTCGACGCGCAACGCGAAGTGGTCGACGTTGTGGCCCTCCGGGCCGGCGGCAGCGCCGCCCGGGCGGCCGAGCGGGCCGTCGACGGCGACCAGGTCGATCTGCGAGGCCCCCGCGCGCAGGTGCACCAGTCCGAGGTCTTCGCGCCGGCGTTCGACATGGCAGCCGAGCACGCGGCCGTAGAACGCGATCGAACGCTCCAGGTCGGCGACGCGCAGCACCACGTGGTCGATGCGCTGGACGGCGAAGGGCAGAAACGACATCGGCGCGAGTATCGCGCCGATGTCCTGGTCTTCGCAGCGCCCCGGCGGGCGCCCGGGGATTACAGCCCGGCGGCAGCGCGCAGCGCCTGGACCTTGTCCGTGCGCTCCCACGAGAACTCCGGCTCCTCGCGCCCGAAGTGCCCGTAGGCCGCGGTCTTCTCGTAGATGGGGCGCAGCAGGTCCAGCATCTGCACGATGCCCTTCGGCCGCAGGTCGAAGTGCTCGTTCACCAGCTCGGCGATCTTCTCGTCGGACAGGCGGCCGGTGCCTTCGGTGTAGACGGTCACGTTCATCGGCTTGGCGACGCCGATGGCGTAGGCCACCTGCACCTGGCACTGGCGCGCCAGGCCGGCGGCGACCACGTTCTTGGCCACGTAGCGCGCGGCGTAGGCGGCCGAGCGGTCGACCTTGCTGGGGTCCTTGCCGCTGAACGCGCCGCCGCCGTGCGGGCAGGCACCGCCGTAGGTGTCGACGATGATCTTGCGGCCCGTGAGGCCGCAGTCACCCTGCGGGCCGCCGATGACGAAGCGGCCGGTCGGGTTGACCAGGTAGCGGGTGTTCTTGATCCACTCCTTGGGCAGCACCGGCTTGATGATCTCCTCGATCACCGCTTCGTAGAAGCTGGCCTTCAGCTTGGTGGGCGTCTCGCTCTGGTCGGGGCTGTGCTGGGTGGACAGCACCACGGTGTCGATGCTGTGCGGCTTGCCGTCGACGTAGCGCATCGTGACCTGGCTCTTCGCGTCCGGGCGCAGGAAGGGCAGGCGGCCGTCCTTGCGCAGCTGGGCCTGGCGCTCGACCAGGCGGTGCGCGTAGTAGATGGGCGCCGGCATCAGCTCGGGGGTCTCGTCGCAGGCGTAGCCGAACATCAGGCCCTGGTCGCCGGCGCCGGTGTTCAGGAAGTCGTCGGACGCGTGGTCCACGCCCTGGGCGATGTCGTTGCTCTGCTTGTCGTAGGCGACCAGGACCGCGCAGCCCTTGTAGTCGATGCCGTACTCGGTGTTGTCGTAGCCGATGCGCTTGATGGTGTCGCGCGCGACCTGGATGTAGTCGACGTGCGCGTTGGTCGTGATCTCGCCGGCCAGGACCACGAGGCCGGTGTTGGTCAGCGTCTCGGCGGCGACGCGGCTCTTCGGGTCCTGCTTGAAGATCGCGTCGAGGATGGCGTCGGAAATCTGGTCGGCGACCTTGTCGGGGTGGCCTTCGGAGACCGATTCGCTGGTGAAGAGGAAGTCGTTCGCCACTTGGTGTGTGCTCCAGTTGATTGCCTTTGACCTGCGTCGTCGCTGGGTCTGGGTTTCCGGAGCCGCGGCGAACGCTTTAGCGGATTTGTTGAACCGGCGCCACAGTGGGCCTTCGGTCCGGCGGCGGCCCGCGTCCCCTTGGGTAAGCTTGGCCGTTCGCGTCGCCCCGCAAGTTGTCCTTTAACTCGGCGACGCGGGAATTATACGAACCATGTCGACCCTGCTTCGCTGGCTGTCCAGGCGCTCGCTGCGGCTTTTGCACGCGCTGGGGGCCCTGCTGGGCTGGCTGGCGTACGGGCTGTCGCCCCAGTACCGCCTGCGGCTGCGCGAGAACGCGGCCCTGGCCGGCCTCACGCCGGCCGAGCGGCGCGCTGCCGTCGCCGACGCCGGCAAGCTGGTGATGGAACTGCCGCGCCTGTGGCTGCGCCCGCGCCAGGAGCCTATCGCCGACCCGTTGCGCTGGGATGGCGCCGAACTGCTGGAAGAGATGCTCGCGCGCGGCAAGGGCCTGGTGCTGCTGACGCCGCACATGGGCAGCTTCGAAGTCAGCGCGCAGGCCTATGCCGAACGCTTCGGCCGCACGCAGCCCATCACCGTGCTCTACCGTCCGGCGCGCCAGGCCTGGCTGCGCGAGCTGGAGGAGACGGCGCGTGCGCGCGACGCGCTGGCCACCGCGCCAGCCGACTTCTCCGGCGTGCGCCTGATGATGCGCGCCCTGAAGCGCGGCGAGACGGTGGGCCTGCTGCCCGACCAGGTGCCGCCCGACGGCATGGGCGTGTGGGTGCCCTTCTTCGGCCAGCGCGCCTACACCATGACGCTGGCGGCCCGCCTGGTGCAGCAGACCGGTGCCGCGGTGGCCGTGCTGTGGACCGAGCGACTGCCCAAGGGCGGCGGCTACGTGGTGCATGCGATGCCGCTGCCGGTGCCGCTGCCCGAAGGCGGCGGCGAAGAGGCCTCGGCGCTGGCCATCAACCAGTCGATGGAGTCGGTGATCCGCTTGAAGCCCACGCAGTACCTCTGGGCCTACCACCGCTACAAGTCGCCGCGCCAGCAGGCTTCTTCGGCATGAACCTCGCGGCACGCCTGTTGCTGGCCGTGATCTGGCTGCTGGCCCAGCTGCCGCTGCCGGTCTTGTCGGCCGTGGGCGGCGGGCTGGGCGCGCTGCTGCACCGCTTCGGCCGCAGCCGGCGCGAAGTGGCGCTGCGAAACGTGGAGCTCTGCCTGCCCGAACTTTCCGAAGCGCAGCGCAAGGCGCTGGTGCGCGAGCACTTCGGCTGGCTGGGCCGCAGCCTGCTGGAGCGCGGCGTGCTCTGGTACGCCAGCCCGGCGCGGCTGAGGCGGCTGATCCAGGTGGAAGGCGACGTCACGCTGGCCGAGCGCAGCGACAGGCCCGTGATGTGGCTGGTGCCGCACTTCATGGCGCTGGACGTGGCCGGCGTCGCGACGCAGCTGTTCCAGAAGCAGTGGGTGGCCTCCATCTATCAGGCGCAGAGCAACCCGGTGCTGGACGCCGCCATGCGCCGCGGCCGGCTGCGCTTCGGCGGCGGCGAGGTCTTCGCGCGCCAGGAAAGCGCGCTGCCCCTGGTGCGCGCCGTGAAGAAGAAGAAGGCCGCCTTCTTCAACCTGCCCGACATGGACTTCGGTGCCCGCGACGCCGCCTTCGTGCCCTTCTTCGGCGTGCCGGCGGCCACACTGCTGGCGCCTTCGCGGCTGGCGCGTTCGCTGGGCATGGTGGTGCAGCCGGTGCTGGCCGAAGCGCTGCCCGGCGGCCGCGGCTGGCGCGTGCGCTTCCTGCCCGCCTGGACCGACTGGCCGACCGAGGACGCCGAAGCCGACGCCGCGCGCATGAACGCGTGGATCGAGACCGAGATCCGCCGCAATCCGGCGCAATACCTGTGGGTGCACAAGCGTTTCAAGACCCGGCCCGAGGGCCAACCCTCGTTCTACGCCAAGCGCCGATAATTCAGACCATGCGATTGCGCTTCACCAAGATGCAGGGCGCGGGCAACGACTTCGTCGTGCTCGACGGCACCCGCGAACCTGTCTCCCTGAGCGTCGACCAGGCGCGCCGCCTGGCGGATCGCCGCTTCGGCGTCGGCGCCGACCAGATCCTGGTCGTCGAGAAGACCGACACGCCCGGCGTCGACTTCCGCTACCGCATCTACAACAGCAGCGGCGACGAGGTCGAGCATTGCGGCAACGGCGCGCGCTGCTTCGTGCGCTACGTGCACGAGAAGGGCCTATCGACCAAGAGCGCGGTGCGCGTCGAGACCGTGAACAACCTGCTGGAACTGCGGCTGCAGGAAGACGGCCGCGTCACGGTGGACATGAACCGGCCGGTGTTCGATCTCGAGCGCGTGCCCTTCGACGCCGGCGACCTGCTGCCGCGGCGCCTGAACGGCTTCGACCTCTGGCCGCTGGCCGACGTGGGCGTGGAAGTCGCGGTGCTTTCCATGGGCAACCCGCACGCCGTGCAGCGGGTGGAAGACGTGCGCACCGCGCCTGTCACCGACGTCGGCCCGCGAATCGAGAACCACCCCCGCTTCGCGCGCAAGGTGAACGCCGGCTTCCTGCAGGTGCTGTCGCCCGAAGAGGTGAACCTGCGCGTCTGGGAGCGTGGTGCCGGCGAGACGCTGGCCTGCGGCACCGGCGCCTGCGCCGCGGTCGTGGCCGGCATCCGGCTGGGCTGGCTTTCGCGCCGGGTCGAAGTGCACACGCGCGGCGGCAACCTGCTGATCGAATGGCCGCACGACGAAGCCAGCGTGCTGATGACCGGCCCCGCGGCCACCGTCTTCGAAGGAGAGATCGAACTGTGACCCACCCCGGCCCGCTGCAAGGCATCACCGAAGCCGACATCGCCGAGTACCTGGCCAACACGCCCGGCTTCTTCGAGCGCCACGCCGAACTGCTGGCCAGCGTGCAGATCGCCAGCCCGCACGGCCCGCGCGCCGTCTCGCTCCAGGAACGCCAGATGCAGATGCTGCGCGAGCGCATCAAGGGCCTGGAGATGAAGATCGTCGAGATGATCCGCCACGGCCAGGAGAACCTGTCCATCTCGGACCGCCTGCACCGCTGGACGCGCGCGCTCATGCTCACCGCCGACCCGGCCGCGCTGCCGGGCACGCTGGTGGCCGAACTCGAGCGCGAGTTCCTCATCCCGCAGGCGGCCATTCGCCTGTGGAACATCTCGCCGGCGTTTGCCGGCCACCCGTTCGCGGCGCCGGTAGGCGACGACGTGAAGAGCTTCGCCGCCAGCCTGTCGCTGCCCTACTGCGGCGTCAACGCCGGCTTCGAGGCGGTGAAGTGGCTGGCCGACGCGCACACCGTGAAGTCGGTGGCGCTGGTGCCGCTGGTCAATGGCGAGGCCAGCCTGGGCCTGCTGGTGCTGGGCTCGCCCGACCCGACGCGCTATTCGGCCGACATGGGCACCGAATTCCTTCTGCGCATCGGCGAACTGGCCAGCGCCGCACTGTCGCGCCTGGTGCGCGAAGGCTGAAGGCCCCCATGGCCGCGCCGCAGGCCCTGGGCGCGGAACTGCAGCGCTTCCTGGACCACCTGGCCGTCGAACGGCGGCTCGCGACCCGCACGCTGGCCATGTACCGCGAAGCGCTGCTGCGCTTGCAGCAGGCCGCGCAGGCGACCGGCGTCGAACTGCCGGCCGCGCAGCCGCACCACCTGCGCGGCTGGACCGCCCAGTTGCGCGGCCAGGGGCTGGGGCCACGCAGCATCGCCATCGCGCTGGCGGCCTGGCGCGGCCTGTACCGCTACTGGGGCCGCGAAGGGCGCGTGAAGGCGAACCCGGTGGAAGGCCTGCGGCCGCCGAAGGCGCCCAAGCCGCTGCCCAAGGCGCTGTCGGTCGAACAGGCGGTGGCGCTGGCCGAACACGAAAGCGAACTCGGCAGCCCGCTGCTGGCCGCGCGCGACCATGCGATGGTCGAACTGCTGTACGGCAGCGGCCTGCGCGTGGGCGAACTGGTGGGGCTGGACCTGGCGGCCACCGCCACCGCGGCCGGCTGGGTGGACCTGGCCGACGCGACCGCGCATGTGCTGGGCAAGGGTTCCAAGCGGCGCAGCGTGCCGGTGGGCGCGCCTTCGCTGCAGGCGCTGCGCGCCTGGATCGACCTGCGCGGGCAAGTGGCGCGGCCCGGCGAAGCCGCGCTCTTCGTCAGCCGGCGTGGCACGCGCATCACCGCCAGCCAGGTGCGCTCTCGCCTGCGCCGGCTGGGGCAGGAAGCCGGCTTGCCGACCTCGGTGCACCCGCACATGCTGCGCCACAGCTACGCCAGCCACCTGCTGCAGAGCAGCGGCGACCTGCGCGCGGTGCAGGAACTGCTGGGCCATGCCAGCATCTCCACCACCCAGGTCTACACGAAGCTGGACTTCCAGCACCTGGCCCAGGCCTACGACGCCGCGCACCCGCGCGCGAAGCGCAAGCCTTCAGGCTGAGCCATGCGCGAAGGCGCGCGGCGGCGCCGGATTCGCCGGCTTCTGCAGCGAAAGCTCCCAGTAGCCCACGCCGTGCCAGCGGCCGAACTTGAAGCCGGCG
The DNA here is from genome assembly GCA_044224175.1 of Rubrivivax sp. Lineage (GTDB taxonomy): Bacteria > Pseudomonadota > Gammaproteobacteria > Burkholderiales > Burkholderiaceae_C > Rubrivivax. Next base: position 54,019 of record JBGAKY010000030.1, read on the forward strand.
TCGTGGAACACGCCCACCTTCGTGAAGCCCAGTCCTTCGTGCAGCGCCACGCTGGCGGCGTTGGGCTGCGTGATGCCGGCGAAGGCCTGGCAGTAGCCCATCTCGCGCAGGCGGCGCAGCAGGTCGGCGTACAGGCGCTTGCCCACGCCCTGGCCGCGCGCGTCGGCGCGGACGTAGACCGTGGTCTCGGCCGACCACTGGTAGGCCGCGCGCTGCGCGTAGCGGCCGGCGTAGACATAACCGTTCACCTGTCCGGCATCGTCCAGGCCCACCAGCCAGGGGAACAGCGGCAGCGTGGCTTCGATGCGGCGGCGCATCTCGTCCACGCCGGGCGGCTCGGTCTCGAACGAGATCGGCGTCGTCTGCACCAGCGGGGCGTAGATGGCGTGGACGGCGGCGGCGTCCTCGGGCGTGGCGATGCGGATGTTCACGCGGCCTCCCTTTCGCGTTGCGTTGAGTTGTGTATATTCAACCAGAGTTCACTATATTCAACAAGCCATGAGCACCACCGATCTGGATGCCGCCATCGGCGCGCGCCTGCAGGCGCTGCGCCAGGCGCGTGGGCTGAGCCTGGGCGCGCTGGCCGAAGCCTCGGGGGTGAGCAAGGCCATGATCTCGCGCGTCGAGCGTGCGCAGAGCAGCGCCACCGCGGCGCTGCTGGGCCGTCTGGCGGCCGGCCTGGGCACCACGCTGAGCGAACTGCTGGTGGTGGCCGAGCCGCCGCCGCAGCGGCTGCGCCGGCGCGACGCGCAGCCCGCGTGGCGTGACCCCGAGCTCGGCTACCGGCGGCGCCAGGTGGCACCTTCCGACGCCGAGACCGGCGTCGAGTTGGTGGAAGTGGAATTGCCACGCCGCACCGTGGTGAGCTACCCGCGCTGGCAGGGCCGCGTCTACCGCGAGCGGTTGTGGGTGGTGGACGGCCGGCTGCAGGTCAGCTGGGGCGACGAAGTCTTCGAGATGGACCCCGGCGACAGCCTGGACCTGTCGGTGGACCGCGCGCTCAGCTTCCGCAGCCTGGGTGACAGCGGCTGCCGCTACCTGTTGGTGGTGGCGGCGCGCTGAGACAATCGGCCCGATGAAGACTGTCCGCATGCGCCCCGAGAAGGAGCGTTCGCTGCTGCGCCGCCACCCCTGGGTGTTCCACGGCAGCATCGACAAGGGCAAGGCCGACCCCGGCGAGACGGTGCGCGTCGAAGCCTTCGACGGCCGCTTCCTGGCCTGGGGCGCCTTCAGCCCCAGCTCCACCATCCGCGTGCGCGCCTGGACCTTCGACGAGGCCGAGCGCGTGGACGCCGCGTTCTTCGAACGCCGCATCGTGCGTGCGCTGGCGCTGCGCCGGCGGCTGGCGGTGCCCAGTGACGGCGTGCGCCTGATCCATGCCGAGGCCGACGGCCTGCCCGGCCTGATCGTCGACCGGTACGGCGACCTGCTGTCGGCGCAGTTCCTTTCCGCCGGCAGCGAACGCTGGCGCGACACCATCGCCGACCTGCTGATGAAGCTGACCGGCGCGCGAGCGCTCTACGAACGTTCGGACTCCAGCGTGCGCGGCCTGGAAGGCCTGGAGCCGCGCGCCGGCTGGCTGCGCGGCGAAGGCGCCACCGAAGTGGCGATCCGCGAACACGACTGGCGCCTGACGCTGGACGTGGCCTCGGGCCACAAGACCGGGTACTACCTGGACCAGCGCGACAACCGCGCGAACTTCGCGCGCTGGGTGCGCGCCTTCGGCCTGCACCAGGTACTGAACTGCTACTGCTACACCGGCGGCTTCACGGTGGCCGCGCTGTCCGGCGGGGCGGAGGCGGTGACGAGCGTGGATTCCTCGGCCACCGCGCTGGCGCGCGTGCAGGCGCACGTGGAGGCGAACGGCTTCGATGCCGCGAAGAGCGAGGTCGTGGATGCCGACGTGAACGCGTATCTGCGCGCGGCGCTGAAGGAGGGCCGCCGATTCGACGCCATCGTGCTGGACCCGCCCAAGTTCGCGCCCACCGCGGCCCACGCCGACCGTGCCGCGCGCGCCTACAAGGACATCAACCGGCTCGCCTTCAAGCTGCTGCAGCCGGGCGGACTGCTGCTCACCTTCAGCTGTTCGGGCGGCATCGGCGCCGAGCTGTTCCACAAGATCGTGGCCGGCGCGGCGATGGACGCCGAAGTCGACGGCGCCATCCTGCAGCGGCTGGAAGGCGCCCCCGACCACCCGACGACGATGGTGTTCCCGGAAGGCGAGTACCTCAAGGGGCTGGCGGTGCTGAAGCAGGCCTGACCGGTGCCGGCAGCGGCAGCCGGGGGTCGAACTTGACCCGCTTGACGCTGAAGAAGGCCTTCACGTTGCGCACGTTGGCGTCCTGCGTGAACAGGCGCTGCACCAGCGCGTGGTAGCCGGCCATGTCGGCGCTGCGCACCACGAGCAGGAAGTCCGGGCCGGGCGAGACGCAGTAGCACTGCTGCACCGCGCTGTCGGCCACCGCGCGCGCTTCGAAGGCTTCCAGGTGCTCGGCGCCCTGGCGGTCGAGCGTGATTTCCACCAGCGCGGTCAACCCTTCACCCAGCCGGTCGGGCGAAAGCACGGCGATGCGGCGTTCGATGACGCCGCTATCGACCAGGCGCCGCACCCGCCGCAGCGCGGTGGCTGGCGACGTGTGCGCACGCTCGGCGAGTTCCAGGTTGGAAAGCGAGGCGTCTTCCTGCAGCAAGGCCAGCAAGCGTAGATCTGTGGAATCAAAGTTCATAGACTGTGCAAAAGCGCAATATTGCGTCGGCAATATTTCTCAATCGGCGAATTATGCCGTCAAGTCATGAATTGAGATTCAACATTTCACGCCTGCCCGCCTACCATCCTGCCCACTTCTCCAGCACCAGGACTGCTCATCATGTGTGGCATCGTCGGCGCCGTCAGCACGAACAACATCGTCCCGATCCTGCTGCAGGGCCTGAAGCGGCTGGAATACCGCGGCTACGACAGCTGCGGTGTCGCGGTCCACCAGGGCGGGGCGCTGAAGCGGGCGCGCACGACCTCGCGCGTGGCCGAACTGGAAAGCAACGTGGCGGCCGAGCGCATCGCGGCCGGCACCGGCATCGCGCACACACGCTGGGCCACCCACGGCGCACCGGCGGTGAACAACGCACATCCGCACTTCTCCGGCGGGCCGGGGGCGCAGACGGCCGAATCGGGCCGCATCGCGCTGGTGCACAACGGCATCATCGAGAACCACGACGACCTGCGCGCCGAACTGCAGGCCAAGGGCTACGACTTCGTCAGTCAGACCGATACCGAGGTCATCGCGCACCTGGTGCATCGCTACTACGAAGGCGACCTGCTCGAAGCCGTGCAGCGCGCACTGCCGCGCCTGAAGGGCGCCTACGCCATCGCCGTGTTCTGCCGCGACGAGCCGCACCGCGTGGTGGGCGCGCGCGAAGGCTCGCCGCTCGTGCTGGGCATCGGCAAGGGCGAGAACTTCCTGGCCAGCGACGCCATGGCACTGGCCGGCGTGACCGACCAGATCGTCTATCTGGAAGAGGGTGACGTGGTCGACCTTCAGCTGGGGAAGGTGTGGATCAGCACCGCCGACGGCCAGGGTCGATACAAGAGCGTGGAGCGTCCCGTGCGCACGGTGCACGCGCACAGCGGCGCCGCCGAGCTGGGTCCCTACCGCCACTACATGCAGAAGGAGATCTTCGAGCAGCCGCGCGCCATCGCCGACACGCTGGAAGGCGTGGGCGGCCTGGACCCTTCGCTCTTCGGGGAGAAGGCGGCCGAAGTCTTCGCCGGCGTCGACCGCGTGCTCATCCTGGCCTGCGGCACCAGCTACTACGCGGGCAGCACGGCGCGCTACTGGCTGGAGGCCATCGCCGGCATGCCCACCACGGTGGAGATCGCCAGCGAATACCGCTACCGCGAAAGCGTACCCGACCCGAAGACGCTGGTCGTCACCATCAGCCAGAGCGGCGAGACCGCCGACACGATGGCGGCGCTGAAGCACGCGCGCGGCCTGGGCATGGACCGCACGCTCACCATCTGCAACGTGTCCACCAGCGCGATGGTGCGCGAGTGCAAGCTTGCCTTCATCACCCGCGCCGGGGTGGAGATCGGCGTCGCATCCACCAAGGCCTTCACCACCCAGCTGGTGGCGCTGTTCCTGCTGACGCTGGTGCTGGCCAAGTCGCGCGGCAAGCTGCCGCCCAAGGGCGAGGAAGCCGCCATGCGCAACCTGCGCCACCTGCCGGCGGCGGTGCAGTCGGTGCTGGCGCTGGAGCCGCAGATCATCGGCTGGGCCGAATCCTTCGTGCCGCGACAGCACGCCCTGTTCCTGGGCCGCGGCCGCCACTACCCCATCGCCCTGGAAGGCGCGCTGAAGCTGAAGGAAATCAGCTACATCCATGCCGAGGCCTACCCGGCGGGCGAGCTGAAGCACGGCCCGCTGGCCCTGGTCGACGCCGAAATGCCGGTGGTCACCATCGCCCCCGCCGACGACCTGCTGGAAAAGCTGAAGAGCAACCTGCAGGAAGTGCGTGCGCGCGGCGGCCAGCTCTACGTGTTCGCCGACGGCGACACCCACATCGAGAACAGCCCCGGCGTGCACGTGATCCGGCTGCCGGAACACTATGGCGCGCTGAGCCCCATCCTGCACGTGGTGCCGCTGCAGCTGCTGGCGTACCACACGGCGGTGGCACGCGGGACCGACGTCGACAAGCCCCGGAACCTGGCCAAGAGCGTGACGGTGGAGTGACCGGGCCGGAGTCGGTGTCCCTGCCGCCGGGCGGCCTCTCGGCGCGGCGCACAATGACCGCATGCCGCGCCGCCTCGTTCTCCTGCTGCTTTCGCTCGCCTGCGGGGCCAACGCCTTCGCGTTCGACCTGCAGGGCCACCGCGGCAGCCGCGGCTGGCGGCCCGAGAACACGCTGCCCGCTTTCGCGCACGCGCTGTCGCTCGGCGTGGACACGCTGGAGACGGACATCGGCGTCACCGCCGACGGCGCGGTCGTTCTGTCGCACGACCCCTACCTCAACCCGCTGATCACGCGCGACGCCCAGGGCCGCTGGCTGGAAGGTCCGCGCGGCCCGCTGATCCGTTCGCTCACGCTCGCCCAGTTGCAGGCCTACGACGTGGGGCGCCTGCGGGCCGGCACGCCCTACGCGAAGACCTTCGAGTCCCAGCAACCTGTGGAGGGCACCCGCGTGCCCACGCTGGCCCAGCTGTTCGATCTGGTCAAGGCACGTGGCGCCTCGCAGGTGCGCTTCAACATCGAGACCAAGATCAACCCTGCCCAGCCCGATGACACGGTGGGCCCGGAATCGATGGTGCAGGCGCTGCTGCGTGTGATCCGCGAATCGGGCATGGGCGCGCGCGTCACGATCCAGAGCTTCGACTGGCGCACGCTCAAACTGGTGCAGAAGCTGGAGCCTTCGATCCCGACGGTCTGCCTGACGGTGCAGGCGCCGGGCAACGACAACACACGCGACGGCGGCTGGACCGCCGGCCTGAGGTTCGAAGACCATGGCAGCGCGCCGAAGATGGCGAAAGCCGCCGGCTGCGCTGCCTGGTCGCCCAACCAGGGCGCGCTGACCGAAGACCTGGTGGGTCAGGCGCGGTCGCTCGGCCTGAAGGTCGTGCCCTGGACCGTGAACGACCCCGCGGTGATGGACCGCTTCATCGGCTGGGGTGTGGACGGCATCATCAGCGACTACCCCGACCGCGTGCGCGAGGTGATGGCCCGGCGCGGCATGCCGTTGCCGGTGGCGACGAAGCCCTGAGCCCGTCGCCGGCGGCTACTCTTCCCGCTCGGCGAAGCCTTCGTCGAGCTTCTGCATGTTCTCCACGATCTTCAGCAGGTAGTGGAGCGTGTGGGTCATGTCATTGACCGAAAAGCCTTCCAGCGCCTGCTCGTAGTAGGCGCGGATCTTCGGCTGCGCCAGGTCCTGCCAGACGTGGCGGCCCGACGCCGTCATCGTGACCACCCGTGAACGGCGGTCGCGGCCGTCGGGCGCGATCTCCACATGGCCGTCGCGTTCCATGCGGCCGATCAGGCCCGACAGGTTCTGCCGGCTCACCATCAGGTAGCGCGCCAGGTCGCCGATGCTCATGCCGCCTTGCGCGGTGTCGCGTGACAAGGCCCCCAGCACCGCCCACTGCTGCGTGGTCAGCCCCTCGGCTTCGACCGCCCGGCTGCCCGTCTTATGCAACATGTTGGCGCTTTGGTAGAGCCTGAAGAACAGCCGGTTGGCCATCTCGAACTTCGTCGGCGACGATGTGGGCATAGGGAAAACCATGAAACATGTTGACGCATGCGGCGCTTGCGCATGCAGGGTGGTGCGTCTAATATACGTCAACATATTGACGTATAACGAACCGAAAGCGAGTCCATGATGCAGCGTTTCCAGAACCAGGTCGTCGTCGTCACCGGCGGTGGCGGCGGCATCGGCGGTGCCACCTGCCGCCGCTTCGGCGCCGAAGGTGCCAAGGTCGCGGTGTTCGACCTCAATCTCGAAGCGGCCGAGGCGGTGGCCGCCGCCATCCGTGCCGAAGGCGGCCGGGCCGAAGCCTTCCGCTGCGACATCACCAACCGCGCCAGCGTCGACGCCGCCGTCGTGGCCTGCGAACAGGCCCTGGGCCCGGTGGACGTGCTGGTCAACAACGCCGGCTGGGACGTCTTCAAGCCCTTCACGAAGACCGAACCGGCGCAATGGGACAAGCTCATCGCCATCAACCTGACCGGCGCCCTGCACATGCACCATGCCATGCTGCCGGGCATGGCGTCGCGCAAGAAGGGCCGCATCGTCAACATCGCTTCCGACGCCGCGCGCGTGGGCAGCAGCGGCGAAGCGGTGTACGCGGCCTGCAAGGGCGGGCTGGTGGCCTTCTCCAAGACCATCGCGCGCGAACACGCACGCCACGGCATCACGGTCAACGTGGTGTGCCCGGGCCCCACCGACACCGCGCTGTTCGACGAATACAAGCAGGGCGCCGGCAACCCGGAAAAGCTGATGGAGGCGTTCACGCGCTCCATTCCGCTGGGCCGCATCGGCCAGCCCGGCGACCTGCCGGGCGCGGTGCTGTTCTTCGCGAGCGAAGACGCCGCCTACGTGACGGGCCAGGTGCTCAGCGTCTCGGGCGGCCTGACCATGAACGGCTGAAGGAGCAAAGGCAATGGACTTCCAGGACATCCTCTACGAAGTGAAGAACGGCGTCGCGTGGATCACGATCAACCGGCCCGAGAAGATGAACGCCTTCCGCGGCACCACCTGCGACGAGCTGATCAAGGCGCTGAACAAGGCCGGCTACGACCGCAGCATCGGCTGCATCGTGCTGGCCGGCGCCGGTGACCGCGCCTTCTGCACCGGCGGCGACCAGAGCGCGCACGACGGCAACTACGACGGCCGCGGCACCATCGGCCTGCCGATGGAAGAGCTGCACGACGCCATCCGCAACGTGCCCAAGCCGGTGATCGCGCGCGTGCAGGGCTTCGCCATCGGCGGCGGCAACGTGCTGTGCACCATCTGCGACCTGACCATCTGCTCCGAGAAGGCCGTCTTCGGCCAGGTGGGCCCGAAGATGGGCTCGGTCGACCCCGGCTACGGCACCGCCTTCCTGGCCCGCGTGGTGGGCGAGAAGAAGGCGCGCGAGATCTGGTACCTCAACAAGCGCTACTCCGGTCAGGAAGCGGTGGCGATGGGCCTGGCCAACGTCTGCGTGCCGCCCGAGCAGCTGGACGCCACCGTGCAGGAATGGGCCGAGACCATCTGCGAACGCAGCCCCACGGCCATCGCCATCGCCAAGCGCAGCTTCAACATGGACACGGCGCACCAGGCGGGCATCGCCGGCATGGGCATGTACGCGCTGAAGCTCTACTACGACACCGACGAGTCGCGCGAAGGCGTGGCGGCGCTGAAGGACAAGCGCAAGCCCGACTTCAGGAAGTACGCGAAGTAACGGTGAGCGCAGCGATGAACCCCAATCCCTACCTCGACGACGACCTGCTGGCGCTGGCCGAGACCGCGCGCCGCTACGCCACCGAACGCGTGGCCCCCGGCTTCATCGAACGCGACCGCACCCGCGTGCTGGACCGCGCGCTGATGAAGGAGATGGGCGAGATGGGCTTCATCGCGCCCGAACTGCCCGAAAGCGTCGGCGGACAGGGCCTGGGCCGGCTGGCCGCGGGCGTGATCCATGAAGAGATCGCGCGCGCCGACCTCAGCATCAGCTACATCAACCTGCTGGCCAGCCTGAACGGCCAGATCCTGGCCGAGCACGGGCTGCCCGAGGTGGCCGGTCCGTGGTTGAAGCGGCTCACGCAGGGCCAGGCGCTGCTGGCCATCGCGCTGACGGAACCGCGTGGCGGCTCGGACGCCGCCAACCTGCGCCTGCGCGTGGAACGGCAGGGTGCGCACTACGTGATCAACGGCGAGAAGACCAGCATCTCGGCCGCCGACCAGGCCGACGCCATCGTCGTCTTCGGACGCACCGGCACGCCGGACTCGGGCGCGCACGGCGTCACCGCAATGCTGGTGCCCGCAGACCTGCCCGGCCTCACGCGCAGCCGCTTCGACTGCCACGGCCAGCGCGCCATCGGCCGCGGTTCGCTCTTCTTCGAGAACGTGCGCGTGCCGGTCGACCACCGCCTGGGCGACGAGAACCGCGGCTTCGTGCAGGTGATGCAGGGCTTCGACTTCAGCCGCGCGCTCATCGGCCTGCAGGTGCTGGCGGTGGCGCGCGCGGCGCTGGAAGAGACCTGGGGCTACGTGGCCGAACGCCAGGCCTTCGGCAAGCCGCTGGCGGCGTTCCAGGGCGTTTCGCACACGCTGGCCGACCACGACACGCAGGTGGAAGCGGCGCGCCTGCTGTGCCTGCAGGCGCTGTGGCTGAAGGACAAGGGCCTGCCCCACAGCGCCGAGGCCGCCATGTGCAAGTGGTGGGCGCCCAAGCTGGCCTACGACACCGTGCACCAGTGCCTGCTGATGCACGGCCACGGCGGTTACGACCGCGGGCCGATGGAGCAGCGGCTGCGCGACCTGCTGGGCTTCCAGATCGGCGACGGCACGGCGCAGATCATGAAGACCATCATCGCCCGCACCCGCGCGGGCCGGGCCGCCGTGCCGGCCTGAACAACGACGACGACCAGGAGACACGCATGGAATTCGACCCCGTCCTGCTGGCCCCGCGCCGCGCCGAGAGCATCGCCCGTGGCTGGTGGCAGGACCGCACCATCAACGACGAGCTCGACACCTGCCTCGAACGCTGCCCCGACCAGCTGGCGCTGACGGCGGTGCGCGCCGGCGGCGAGACGCGGCGCTTCACCTGGCGCGAACTGGCGCTCATGGCCGATCGCGTGGCCATCGGCCTCACCAAGCTGGGCGTGGGCCGCAACGACGTCGTCGCAATGCAGCTGCCCAACTGGTGGCAGTTCAGCGTGCTGTACCTGGCCTGTTCGCGCATCGGCGCGGTGGTCAACCCGCTGATGCACATCTTCCGCGAGCGCGAGCTCTCGTTCATGCTGCAGCACGGCGAAGCCAAGGTGCTGGTGGTGCCGACGCTGTTCCGCGGCTTCGACCACGAAGCCATGGCGCGTGCGCTCAAGCCTTCGCTGCCGGCGCTGCAGCACATCGTGGTGGTCGACGGCGGCGGGGCCGACTCGTTCGACGCCCTGCTCGCCGGCCCGGCCTGGGAGACCGAACCCGGCGCCGCCGAGACGCTGACCCGCCACCGCCCCGGCCCGGACGACGTGACCCAGCTCATCTACACCAGCGGCACCACCGGCGAGCCCAAGGGCGTGATGCACTCGGCCAACACGCTGCTCGCCAACATCCGCCCCTACGCCGAACGGCTGGCGCTGGGTGAACGCGACGTGGTGCTGATGGCCAGCCCGATGGCGCACCAGACCGGCTTCATGTACGGCCTGATGATGCCGGTGATGCTGCGCGCGCGCGCCGTGCTGCAGGACCAGTGGGACCCGAAGGAAGCGGTGCGCCTGGTCAACGCCGAAGGCTGCAGCTTCACGATGGCCTCGACCCCCTTCCTCACCGACCTGACGAAGGCGGTGGCCGAAGGCGGCACGCCGGTGCCCACGCTCAAGACCTTCCTCTGTGCCGGCGCGCCCATCCCCGGCCCGCTGGTGGAACAGGCGCGCAAGGTGCTGGGCACCAAGATCGTCTCCGCCTGGGGCATGACCGAGAACGGCGCCGTCACGCTGATCCAGCTGACCGACGCCGACGAGCGCGCCTTCACGACCGACGGCCGCCCGCTGCCCGGCGTGGAGATCCAGGTCGTCGACTTCGACGGCAAGCCCCTGCCGGCCGGCGAAAGCGGCCGCCTGCTGGTGCGCGCCTGCTCCAACTTCGGCGGCTACCTCAAGCGGCCGCAGTGGAACGGCACCAGCGCCGAAGGCTGGTTCGACACCGGCGACCTGGCACGCATCGACGCCGCCGGCTACGTGCGCATCAGCGGCCGCAGCAAGGACGTGATCATCCGCGGCGGCGAGAACATCCCCGTGTTCGAGATCGAGGTGCTGCTCTACAAGCACCCGGCGGTGCAGCAGGTGGCCATCGTCGCCTACCCCGACGAACGGCTGGGCGAACGCGCCTGCGCCATCGTCGTGCCCAAGCCGGGCCAGACGCTGGACCACGCCGGCATGGTGAGCTACCTGAAGGAACAGAAGGTGGCGCTGCAGTACATCCCCGAGAAGCTGGTCATTCGCGAGGCGATGCCCGCCACGCCCAGCGGCAAGATCCAGAAGTTCAGGCTGCGCGAGATGCTGCGCGACGGCCAGCTCTGAAGGCGCGACACGCCCCGAAAACGCGCCGGTTCACACCCCCCAGGAGACCCCATGCACCACCCCCACCGGCAGGCGCGCCGCGCCCTGCTGAAGACTGCTGTTGCCTGCTCGTTCGCGGCCACCGCCCCCTGGGCCGCGGCGCAGGCCTGGCCGGCCAAGCCGATCCGCGTCGTCGTCGGCTTCGCGCCCGGCGGCACCACCGACGTGCTGGCGCGCATCGTCGCCCAGGCCTTGACCGAGGCACTGGGCCAGACCGCCATCGTCGACAACAAGCCCGGCGCCAGCGGCAACCTCGCCGCCGGCGAGGTCATCAAGGCCGCGCCCGACGGCTATACGCTGCTGGTGGCGCCCACCTCGGTGGAAACGGCCAACCCTTCGCTCTTCAAGGCCGCGTTCCACCCGGCGAAGGACCTCACGCCGGTGGCCGGCATCGGCCTCACCTCGATGTACGTGGTGGCCAAGCCCGGCCTGCCGGTGAACAGCGTGAAGGAACTGGTGGCGCTGGCCAAGTCGCAGCCGGGCAAGTTGTCGTACGCCTCGGCCGGCACCGGCACGCCGCCGCACCTGGCGGCCGAACTCTTCAAGCAGCAGGCCGGCATCTTCGCCACCCACATTCCCTACCGCGGCGCCGCGCCGGCGCTGCAGGACGTGATGGCCGGTCAGGCCGACTACGTGTTCGACCCCGGCATCGCGTTCCCGCACATCCGTTCGGGCAAGGTCAGGCTGCTGGGCGTGGCGGGCGCGAAACGTTCGCCCTTCTTCCCGGAAGTGCCGACGCTCGCCGAACAGGGCGTGAAGGGCGCCGAGATGGACATCTGGTTCGGCGTCTGGGCGCCCAACGGCATTCCGGCCGAGGTCGTGGCGCGCATCCACAAGGAACTGGCCCTCGTGCTCGCCAAGCCGGCCATCCGGCAGCGCATGGGCGATCTCGGGGCGGAACCGGCACCGCTGGACCAGACGGCCTTCCGCAAGCTGCTGGCCGAAGAAGGCCGCGTGCTGGCGGCGCTCATCAAGGACCGGAAGATCATCCTGGAGTGAACGCGATGCAGGAGCAGGTGGTCATCGTCGAAAAGACCGGTCGCGTGGGCGTCGTCACGCTGCACCGGCCGCGGCAGTTGAACGCGCTGAACGATGCCTTGATGGACCAGCTGGGCACTGCGCTGCGGGCGCTGGAGGCCGACGCGGCCGTCGGTTGCATCGTGCTCACCGGTGGCCCCAAGGCGTTTGCCGCCGGCGCCGACATCGCGGCCATGGTCGACTGGACCTATGCCGACGTGCACGGCAGCGACTTCATCAGCCGGAACTGGGAAACCATCCGCACGGTGCGCAAGCCGGTGGTCGCCGCGGTGGCGGGCTATGCCATGGGCGGTGGCTGCGAACTGGCGCTGGCCTGCGACATCATCGTCGCCGCCGAGAGCGCACGCTTCGCGCTGCCCGAAGTCAAGCTGGCCATGCTGCCGGGCGCCGGCGGCACGCAGCGGCTGCCGCGCGCCATCGGCAAGGCGAAGGCGATGGACATGTGCCTGTCGGCACGCATGCTCAGCGCCGAAGAGGCCGACCGCTACGGCCTGGTCTCGCGCGTGGTGCCCGACGACCACCTGATGGACAGCACGCTGGCGCTGGCGCAGGCCATCGCCGGCTATTCGCTGCCGGCGCTGCGGGCCATCAAGGAAAGCGTGAACCGCGCCTTCGAGAGCCCGCTCGCCGAAGGCATGCTCTTCGAACGCCGCGAAATGCACGCCCGCTTCGCCACCGAAGACGCGCACGAAGGCATGCGCGCCTTCCTGGCGAAGCGCCCGCCCGACTTCAAGCACCGCTGACCATGGCCATCGACCACGAATCCTTCGAGCTGCTCCTGGCCGCCGTGCAGCGCTTCGTGCGCGAAAGGCTGCAGCCGGCCGAGAACGCGGTCGAAGAACACGATGAGGTGCCTGCCGACATCGTCGAGGACATGAAGCAGATGGGCCTGTTCGGCCTGTCGATTCCCGAGGCCTACGGCGGCATCGGCTTGTCGATGCTGCAGGAATGCCGCGCCGCCTACGAACTGGGGCAGACCTCGCTGGCGTTCCGTTCGGTGTTCGGCACCAACGTGGGCATCGGCTCGCAGGGCGTGCTGATGGACGGCACCGAAGCGCAGAAGCGGGAACTGCTGCCGCGCGTGGCCAGCGGCGAGCTGATCATGTCGTTCGCGCTCACCGAGCCCGACGCCGGCAGCGACTCGGCGGCACTGAAGACGCGCGCGGTGCTCGAAGGCGGGCACTACGTCATCAGCGGCGGCAAGCGCTACATCACCAACGCGCCGCGCGCCGGCGCCTTCACGCTGATGGCGCGCACCGGCGGGCCTGGGGCGGGCGGCATCAGCGCCTTCATCGTGCCGGCCGACGCGCCCGGGCTCACGCTGGGCCGGCCCGACCGCAAGATGGGCCAGCGCGGCACCAAGACCTGCGACGTGAACCTGGACGGCGTGCGCGTGCCGGCGTCTGCCGTGATCGGCGGCGTGCCGGGGCAGGGATTCAAGACGGCAATGAAGGTGCTCGACCGCGGGCGGCTGCACATCAGCGCGGTGTCCTGCGGCATGGCGCAGCGCATCCTGGACGAGGCGGCGCGTTACGCACGCGAACGCCGGCAGTTCGGGCAGCGCATCGGCGACTTCCAGCTCGTGCAGGCCATGCTGGCCGACAGCCAGGCCGAGCTCTACGCCGGCTGGAGCATGGTGCAGGACTGCGCGGCGCGCTACGACGCCAAGCCGACACCCGCCACCCATGACCCCGAAGTGAGCATGCGTGCGTCCTGCTGCAAACTGTTCTGCACCGAGATGGTCGGCCGCGTCGCCGACCGCGGCGTGCAGGTGCACGGCGGCGCCGGCTACATCAACGAATACCCGGTGGAACGCTTCTACCGCGACGTGCGCCTGCTGCGCCTGTATGAAGGCACCTCGCAGGTCCAGCAACTCATCGTCGGCCGCCACCTGGTGGGCAAGGAATAGGAACGCAAGATGGCCAGCAAGAACACCTTCCACCGGGACGACCCGCTGCTGCTGGACCAGCAGCTCACCGAAGACGAACGCGCGGTGCGCGAGGCCGCCGCGGCCTACTGCCAGGAGAAGCTGGCGCCGCGCGTGCTGGAAGCCTTCCGCCACGAGAAGCCGGACACGACGATCTTTCGCGAGATGGGCGAGNNNATCGGCCTGCTCGGCCCCACGATTCCGGAGGCCTACGGCGGCCCCGGCCTCAACTACGTCAGCTACGGCTTGATTGCGCGCGAAGTCGAACGCGTCGACTCCGGCTACCGCAGCATGATGAGCGTGCAGAGCTCGCTCGTCATGGTGCCCATCTTCGAGTTCGGCAACGAAGCGACCAAGCAGAAGTACCTGCCCAAGCTCGCCACCGGCGAATGGATCGGCTGCTTCGGCTTGACGGAGCCCAACCACGGCAGCGACCCCGCCAGCATGGTGACGCGCGCGCGCAAGGTGCCCGGCGGCTACAGCTTGAGCGGCAGCAAGATGTGGATCTCCAACAGCCCCTTCGCCGACGTCTTCGTCGTCTGGGCCAAAGACGACGAAGGCGCCATCCGCGGCTTCGTGCTCGACAAGGGCGCCAAGGGACTCAGCGCCCCCGCCATCCACGGCAAGGTCGGCCTGCGCGCCAGCACCACCGGCGAGATCGTGATGGACGGCGTGTTCTGCCCCGAGGAGAACGCGTTCCCCGAAGTGCGTGGCTTGAAGGGCCCCTTTACCTGCCTCAACAGCGCCCGCTTCGGCATCGCCTGGGGCGCGCTGGGCGCCGCCGAAGACTGCTACCAGCGCGCGCGCCAGTACACCCTGGACCGCAAGCAGTTCGGACGACCCCTGGCGGCGAATCAGCTGGTGCAGAAGAAGCTGGCCGACATGCTGACCGACATCACGCTGGGCCTGCAGGGCTGCCTGCGCCTGGGCCGCATGAAGGACGAAGGCACGGCGGCGGTGGAGATCACC